>NZ_JAMDLL010000004.1:0-379702 GCF_040595915.1 Xanthomonas sp. PPL134 | reverse complement strand
CCACCGGTCATCGCGTCGGGACTGAAGTCCCTCCCACAGGCGCTTGCCTGCACGTGACGTGACCGCTGGCGCGATGCACACCGTGGGAGCGGCTTCAGCCGCGACGCGCGATGCGATGGCCTCGCGGACCCCAGAGGCCATCGCTCCCGCATTGCGGCAGCCACCGGTCATCGCGTCGGGACTGAAGTCCCTCCCACAGGCGCTTGCCTGCACGTGACGTGACCGCTGGCGCGATGCCTACTTGTCGGAGTGACGGTCAGCGCGTGCCGACGTAGTCCCGCAGCGCCGCACGCAACCGCTGCAACCCTTCGGCCAGTTCCTGGTCGGTGAGGTTCAGCGCCGGCACGAAGCGCAGCACGTCCGGCCCGGCCTGCAAGGTCAGCACGCCGTGCGCGGCGGCGTGGTCGAGGATCGTCGCGGCCTGCCCGGCATGCGCCGGATTCAACACCGCACCGAGCATCAGGCCGCGGCCGCGCACCTGCGAGAACAGCCTGAACTCCTCGTCGAGCGCCGCCAGGCCCTTGCGCAGCGCCGCCGACTGCCGCGAGACGTTGGCGGCGATCGCCGTCGAGGCCAGCTTGCGCAGCGCCACCCGCGCCACCGCCGCGGCCAGCGGGTTGCCGCCGAAGGTGGTGCCGTGCGCGCCGAACTGCATGGTCTCGGCGACCTTCGGCCCGGCCAGCAGCGCGCCGATCGGGAAGCCGCCGCCCAGCGCCTTGGCCAGGGTCACGATGTCCGGCGTCACCTGGTCCTGCCAGTGCGCGAACAGGGTGCCGGTGCGGCCCATGCCGCACTGGATCTCGTCCAGCACCAGCAGCGCGCCGTGGTGGTCGCACAGCGCCCGCACCTGCGCCAGGAAGCCCGGCGCCGCCGGCATCACCCCGCCCTCGCCCTGCACGGGCTCCAGCATCACCGCGGCCACGTCGCCGGCGGCCATCGCCGTTTCCAGCTGCACGATGTCGTTGAAGTCGACGTAGCGGAAACCGCCGGGCAGCGGCTCGTAGCCTTCCTGGTACTTGGGCTGCGCGGTGGCGGTCACCGCCGCCAGGGTGCGGCCGTGGAAGCTGCCGCGGAAGGTGACGATCACCCGCCGCTGCGGCGGGCGGCCCTGGGCGGTGGCCCATTTGCGCACCAGCTTGATCGCCGCCTCGTTGGCCTCGGCGCCGGAATTGCACAGGAACGCCTTGTGCGCGAAGCGCGAGGCCACCACCAGTTCCTCGACCAGGCGCAGCGGCGGCTCGCTGTAGAACACGTTGCTGGTGTGCCACAGCTTGCCGGCCTGTTCGAGCAGCGCCGCCTGCAGGTCCGGATCGTTGTGGCCGAGCCCGCACACGGCGATGCCGGCGGACAGGTCGATGTAGTCGCGTCCCTCGCTGTCCCAGACCCGGGCGCCCTGGCCGCGCTCCAGCACCAGTTGGCGCGGACGGTAGATCGGCAGGCTGTAGCGTTGACCGAGGGCGATCAGCTCCGCGGCGGAAGAAGCGGTCATCGAGGCAGTCCTGCGGGGAAAGCGCCGATTATAGAGACCGCCGGCAGCGCTTGCCCGGACCTCCGGCGGCCGCCTGCAACGACCGGGGTGGCGCCGCCCACTGCGGCAGCACACGCCGGCCCGCACGCCGCCGACTGTCGCGCTGCGCGCGCGCCCGCCACTGCAATGCGGCTCGGGTAGCATGGGCGCATGCGATTTTTCCTCGATTCCCAGCTCGCCCCGGCGACCGAGCACGGCTGGCGGCGCCGCTGGTTCGACATCATCTATCGGCACGACACCAAGCCTTCGCGCAACTTCGACCTGTTGCTGGTCGCGGCGATCGTGGCCAGCGTTGCGGTGATCCTGGTCGACAGCGTCCCGGCGCTGCACAGCCGTCACGCCGGCACCCTGTACGTGCTCGAGTGGGGTTTCACCGCGCTGTTCACCGTCGAGTACGCCTTGCGCCTGGCCACGGTAAAGCGGCCGCTGCGCTATGCGCTGAGCTTCTGGGGCGTGATCGACCTGTTGTCGATCCTGCCCACCTACATCTCGTTTCTGTTGCCCGGTGCGCAGACGCTGCTGGTGGTGCGCGTGCTGCGGGTGCTGCGGCTGTTCCGCATCCTCAAGCTGACCCGCTACGTCGAAGAAAGCCGCATGCTGGTCGATGCGTTATGGCGCAGCCGGCGCAAGGTGTTCGTCTTCCTGTTCACGGTGATCACCCTGGTGGTGATCTTCGGCGCGCTGATGTATGTGGTCGAAGGCCCGGCCAACGGCTTCACCAGCATTCCCACCGCGATGTACTGGGCGGTGGTGACGATGGCCACGGTCGGCTTCGGCGACATCGCCCCGCTCACGCCGCTGGGCCGCGCCATCACCTCGGTGCTGATCCTGATCGGCTACAGCATCATCGCCGTGCCCACCGGCATCTACACCGCCGAACTGGCCAACAGCCTGCGCGACGCCGACCGCCGCCGCGCGCCGGATCAACGCACCTGCGCGCGCTGCGGCCTGCAGGGCCACGACCGCAACGCCGGCTATTGCCGGGGCTGCGGCCAGGCGTTGCCCGAGACCGCGCCCTGAGTCCTTACCACACGCCGGTGTTGGGCATCGACGCCCACGGCTCGGCCGGGGCCAGCGCCTCGCCCTTCTGCAGCAACTCGATCGAGATCAGGTCGGGGCTGCGCACGAAGGCCATGCGCCCGTCGCGCGGCGGCCGGTTGATGGTCACGCCGAGCGACTGCAGGTGCGCGCAGAGGGCGTAGATGTCGTCGACTTCGAAGGCCAGGTGGCCGAAGTTGCGGGCGCTGCCGTAGTCCTCGTCCGAGCCCCAGTTGTAGGTCAGCTCGACTTCGACTTCCGGGTTCTCCGGCGCGCCGAAGTACACCAGGGTGAACTTGCCGGCTTCGTTCTCGATGCGGCGGGTCTCGTGCAGGCCCAGGCCTTCGGTGAAGAACTTGCTGGTCTTCTCCAGGTCGTGGACGCGGATCATGGCGTGCAGGTATTTCATCGTGACAACTCCGATGGTGGGGAATGGGGCGCGCGCGGTACTGCGGCGGCGCGCGGGGAGGACGCATAGGGTAGCGCCGGCGCCGTGCAGGCATGGCGACGCCGCGGCAGCACCGGTTCAGCGGAAATAGCAGGCCTTCAGCGGCAGCGCCGCCGCGCCCACCGCACTGGCATCGGCGGTGGCGGCGGCCGGCAGCAGCACCGGCAACGGCCGCGCCTGGCCGCGGCGCGGCTGGTTGTCGATGCGCACGTGCGGAATCAGCCGCGTCGCCAGCTCGCGCGGCATGCGCCCGCCGAACACCACCGCCTGCGGATCGAAGATCGCCACGATCGCCGACACGATCAGCGACAGGCCCGGCGCCACCCGTGCGATCCAGCGCTCGATCGCCGGCCACGCCGGATCGTAGGCCGCCAGCAGCGCGCGGATGTCGGGCAGTGCGATACCGTCCTCGGCCAGCAATTGCCGCAACAGCTCCAGCGTGCCGCGCTCCAGCCCCTGTTGCGGCAGCATGCCGGCGAACTCGCCGGCGTTGCCGTGCGCCCCGCGCAGGCAGGCGCCATCGATCACCACGCCGCCGCCCAGGCCGTAGTTGAAATGCAGGTAGGCGAAGTCGCGGTACTGGCGGCCGATGCCGAGCAGGCTCTCGCCCGCCGCCGCCACCGTGCCGTCGTTGTCCACCCACACCGGCAAGCCCAGCGCCTCGGCCAGCCAGTCGCCGATCGACAGCGCGCCCAGGGCGCGCAGCGGCTCGGGCGGGTTCATGTGCACGCCATCCTCGACGAAGAAGCCGGTCATCGCCACCCCCGCGCCCAAGCGCGGGCCGAGCCCGGCGCCAGCGGCCGCGGTCAGCGCGGCATCGGCCTCGCGCAGTTGCGCCAGCAGCGCGGCCGGCTCGGTCGAGCGCAGCGCATGCTCGGCGGTGGCGCGGATCTGCCCGCTGAAATCCAGCAGCGCCAGCGACAGCGCATCGGTGGCGATCGCATAGCCGACGGTATGGCCGTAGCCGGGATTGAGCGCGATGCCCGCGCCCGGCTTGCCGCGGCCCGCGTGCGCCAGCGAGGCGCCGATCGCGACCAGGCCGCGCTCGGCCAGCGCATCGACCAGGCGTACCGCCGACTGCACGGTCAGCCCGGTGCTGCGGCTGAGATCGGCGCGGGTGGCGGTGCCGGCCAGGCGCAGGCGATCGAGCATGTGCCGCTCATTGTCGCTGAGATCGGCATGGACGGCGTGGCGGGACTCGGGAAGGCGCGGCAGGGCGACGGCGACTGGAGCGGGCATGGGCGGCGGTGGCATGAAGACCCCGGCAGCATAGCCGCGCCGCGCTTGGTCATTGCGGCACCGACCACGACTGGATGGAACAGAGCGTCTTTACAGCGCGCCGCCACCCACACGCAGCGCGTTGCGATCGCGGCCTCCCAGCGTCCGGAACACGCGCCGCGTCGCATCCGCCGCGCCCGTCGCCACCGGGTCTCAATCCAGGAACAGATCCGGCAGCAGCGGTTGCGAGGGATCCAGCGCGTAGCCGGACAGATCGTGCACGCCGGCCTCGGCCAGCACCGCGTCGTCGATCAGGAACTGGCCGTAGAAACCGGCCGCCGGCCGGGTCAGCACGGCATGCGCGGCGTCGGCCATGATCTCCGGGCGGCGGCCGTTGCCGGCCTCGACGCCAGGGATCATGTTCAACGCCTCAGTGGCGATCAGCGTGCGCGGCCACAGCGCATTGACCGCCACGCCCTGCGGGCCGAACTCGCCGGCTAGGCCCAGGGTGACGAAGCTCATGCCCATCTTGGCCAGGGTGTAGCCGGTATGCGGCGCCCACCACTTCGGATCCAGCGACGGCGGCGGCGCCAGGGTCAGGATATGCGGGTTGGCACTGCGCAGCAGATGCGGCAGGCAGGCCTGCGCGCACAGGAAACTGCCGCGCGCGTTGACCTGCTGCATCAGGTCGAAGCGCTTCATCGGCGTCTCCAACGCCCCGCGCAGCCAGATCGCGCTGGCGTTGTTGACCAGGATGTCGATGCCGCCGAAGGCCGCGACCGTCGCCGCCACCGCCGCACGCACCTGCTCCTCTTCGCGGATATCGCACTTCAGCGCCAGCGCGCGGCCACCGGCCGCCTCCACCGCCGCCGCAGCGCTGTGGATGGTGCCGGGCAGCTTGGGATTGGGCACCGCCGACTTCGCCGCGATCGCCACATTGGCGCCATCGCGCGCGGCCCGCAGCGCGATCGCCAGCCCGATGCCGCGCGAGGCGCCGGTGATGAGGAGCGTTTTACCTTTGAGGGTCATTGGAGTGGGAATGGAGAATGGGGAACCGGGAATGGAAAAAGCTTAGCGCCTTCTCGTCGCGTGCCTCGTCAGACCAGACGCACGCGGATTCCGCTTTTTCCATTCCCCATTCCCCATTCCCCATTCCCCATTCTCCATTCTCCATTCCCCACTCCCGGCCCTTCAGGGCTTCGGTCCCTGCCCCTCGTTGTCTTCCCACTTGAGCAGGCGCCGGGTGACGAAGCGGTACACCGGCTTGCCGCTGGCGAACCACAGGTCGCGCACCCAGGAATGGCGCTTGAGCAGGCGCCGTTCGACCGGGGTCAGGGCGTGGGCGCAGTACATGCGCTTGTGCTTGAGCAGGTGGCGCAGGTCCTCGCGCGCCAGCAGGCGCATCCAGCGCGCGCGCGGTGCGCCGCGCACGGCGAGCTGGAAGTCGATCAACGCCGGGCTGCCGTCTTCCAGCACCAGCCAGTTCGCCTCCTTGGCCAGATCGTTGTGCGCCACGCCGCGCCGGTGCACCTGCTGCAGCAGGCGCCGCGCGGCGCGGAAATATGCCAGGTCGCCACGTGGCGGCCGCTGGTACATCGCCGCCCCGTCCAGGTAGCTGCGGTCCAGGAAGGTGCCGTCCCAGCCGCGCAGTTGCGGCGTCGCCGGCATGCCGTCCAGGTGGCGCAGGGCAAGCGCCTCGCGCCGCGCCAGCCACCACGCCGGCAGCCGCAGCCACCAGGGCGAGGCGGTGAGGTCGCGGCGGACGAAACGCGCCTCGCCCTCGCCCAGCAGCAGGATGCGGCCGAAGCTGTCGGCCTTGAGGATGTGCACGGTGCGGGAAGCGGGGGCAGGCATCCGGCCAGTGTAAACGTGCCCCTGCCGCTTGCGAGGCGACTCAGGCCCGTCGCCGCCTCGTCCCTGCCGGCGGCGCGCCGTCCGCCGCGGCATCACACGATCTCGCCGGAAGCGTCCGGCGCTCAGGCGGTGGCGCAGGCTAAGCTTGCGGCCGATCCACGCGACAGCGCCCCCCATGCGTTCCAACGACCTGTTCCTGCTGTTCACCGCGCTCTTCAGCGTCATCGCCCTGGTCCTGCTGATCGTGGCACGCCCCAAGCTGCATCCGTTGCTGGCCCTGCTGCTGGTGTCGCTGGTCACCGGCCTGGTCGTCGGCATGCCGATGGAGGCGCTGCTGCATGCCGTCGCCACGGGCGCGGGCAAGACCCTGGGGGCGGTCGGCCTGGTGGTGGCGCTGGGGGCGATGCTCGGCAAACTCCTGGCCCAGGCAGGCGTGACCGACACGCTGGCCAACGCGATCCTGCGCCGCGCTTCGCCGCGCGCGCTGCCCTGGGCCATGGCAGGCGTCGCCTGCATCGTCGGTATCCCGATGTTCTTCGAAGTCGGCCTGGTGATCCTGCTGCCGCTGATCTTCGGCGTGGCCCGCAAGCTGCAAGCGGATCGTCAGGTCAACGGCTCGGCCTATGCCTACGTGGGCGTCCCGGTCATCGCCGCCCTCGCCGCGATGCACGGCATGGTGCCGCCGCATCCCGGCCCGCTCACGGTCATCGCCACGCTGGGGACCAGCGTGGGCGCCACCATGCTCTACGGCTTCATCGCGGCCATTCCGGCCATCGTCCTGGCCGGCCCGCTGTACGGCCGCTACATCGCGCGGCACATCCAGGCCGAACCGGATGCGGCGCTGCTGGCGCAGTACGCGTCCGACGACGGCGCGTCCACGCACCGCACGCCGCCCGCCTTCGGCCTGGGCGTGCTGGCGGCGCTGGCGCCGGCCCTGCTGATGCTGTGCCACGCCGTGGCCGAGATGGTGTTGCGCAAGGACTCGGCCGTGCTGCATGCCACCGCCTTCGTCGGCCATCCCATCGTCGCGATGCTGCTCGGGGTGCTGTTCGCGCAGGTCGCGTTGCGGCCGGGCGCGCCGGCCGCGCTGCGCAAGACCCTGGGCGACAGCGTCAAGCCGGTCGCCGGGGTGCTGCTGATCATCGCCGGCGGCGGCGCCTTCCAGCAGGTGCTCACCGATGCGCACGTAGGCGATGCGATCGTGCACATGAGCCAGCAGCTGGCGCTGTCGCCGCTGCTGCTGGGTTGGCTGATCTCGATGCTGCTGTCGGTGTCCACCGGCTCGGCCACCGTCGGCGTGGTCGGCGCCGCCGGGCTGCTGGCGCCGCTCGGCAGCGCCGAGCCCACGCTCAACCTGCCGTTGCTGGCGCTGTCCATCGGCTGCGGTTCGCTGTTCTTCAACTACGCCAACCATGCCGGCTTCTGGCTGGTGAAGGAATCCTTCGGCATGAGCATGGGCGAGGCCACCAAGACGATCTCGGTGGTGCAATCCATCGTGGCGCTGGTCGGCCTGGGCATGGTGCTGCTGCTGAACCTGCTGCCGCCCTTGGCGTGACCCGCGGCGGCGGCCTCGCCGCCTCGCCTTCGCCCGACGCCAGCGCAGGCAGGCCCAGGAAGCGGTCACGCTCGGCAGCGCGGTCGCTTGCACGGACGGTCATCGTGCTCCCTCTATAATCGCCCGATGAATGCCTCATGGACCGATGCCACGCTGGAGTGGATCGCAGCACACCCCGTCCTGGCCGGCGCGGTCATCTTCGCCATCGCGTTCTGCGATGCGGTCATCATCCTCGGCACGCTGGTGCCGGCGCTGCCGTTGCTGTTCGCGATCGGCGTGCTGATCGGACTGGGCCAGATCTCCGGCCCGTATGCGGTGATCAGCGCCGCGCTCGGCGCGCTGATCGGCGATGCGGTCAGCTACTGGGTCGGCTACCGCTGGGGCCATCAGCTGCGCAACTATTGGCCGTTCAAGCGCTACCCGCAGTTGCTCGACCGCGGCGAGGCGATGTTCCGCCGCAACGCCTTCAAGAGCATCCTGGTGGCGCGCTACGTCGGCGCCATCCGTCCGTTCGTGCCGGCGGTGGCGGGCATGATGAAGATGCCGCTGCGGCGCTATCTGCTGCCCAGCAGCGTGGCCGCGGTGACCTGGGCGCTGCTGTTCCTGGGGCCGGGCTGGCTGTTGGGCCAGGCCTACGACGCAGTCGCCGCGGTCGCCGGCCGCCTGTTCCTGGTCGTGGGCCTGCTGGCGCTGGCGCTGGGCCTGGTCTGGGCGATCGTGCTGTACGGCTATCGCTGGTCGGCCGGACACATGGACGCGCTGCTGGCGCGCGGCCTGGATTGGTCGCGCCGGCATCCGGTGCTGGGCCGTTACTCGATCGCGGTGTTCGATCCGCAGCGGCGCGAGTCGGTGCCGCTGGCGATGCTGGCGGTGATGCTGCTGGCGCTGGGCTGGGGCTGGTTCGCGCTGCTGATGGTGGTGGTGGCGCACGGCGAGCCGCTGCGCCTGGACCTGGCCGTGCACGACCTGATGCTGGCCTTGCGCAACCCGCTGGCCGACTACCCGATGACCGCGCTGGCCTCGCTGGGCAACTGGCAGGTGCTGGTGCCGCCCACCGCGCTGGGCCTGCTCTACCTGGCCTGGCGCCGGCGCTGGATGGCCGCGGCGCACTGGCTGGCGGCGCTGGCCTTCGGCCTGGCCCTGACCAAGTTGCTCGGCGCCACCGTGCACGTGGTGCGCCCGCCGTCGGCCAGCAGCGGTTTCGGCTTCCCCTCGGTGGCGGTGACCATGGCCACGATCAGCTTCGGTTTCTTCGCGGTGCTGATCGCGCGCGAACTGCCGGGGCGCTCGCGCGTGTGGCCGTACCTGCTGTCCGGCGCGGTGGTGACCCTGATCGGCTTCGCCCGCCTGTACCTGGGCGCGCACTGGCTCAGCGACGTGATCGGCGGCATGCTGTTCGGCATCTTCTGGCTGCTGGTGCTGGGCATCGCCTACCGCCGCCGCTTCAACCGCGGGTTCTGGATGAAGCCCCTGGCCTGGCTGTTCTACGGCGGCTTCGCGATCGCCGCGCTGTGGTACGCGCCGCGCCAGCTGGAACACAAGCTGGCCAAGTTCGAACCGCCGCCGCCGCAGCTGACGCAGTTGGCCGACGCGGCCTGGTGGCAGCGCGACTGGCGGCAATTGCCGTCGCGGCGCAACGAGTTCGACGACGACCAACGCTGGCCGCTGGACATCCAGGTGGCCGGACCGCTGGCGCCGCTGCAGCGCCAGCTCGAAGCGGCCGGCTGGCGCGTGCAGCCGCAGGCCGGCTGGCAGCAGGCGCTGCAGTTGCTCGACTACAAGGCCACGCCGGCACAGGTGCCGGTGCTGCCGGCGACGCTGGACACGCGGGTGGAATCACTGCTGATGCTGCGGCCCGGCCCGAATCCGGACGAGCTGTACGCGCTGCGCCTGTGGCCGGCGCCGGCCCGCCTGCAGCCGGGCAACGTGCCGCTGTGGCTGGGCAGCGCGCAGAGCCTGCGCTACGAACGCCACTTCGACCTGATCGGGCTGTGGCGCCCGCTGCGCGGCGCGGATCCGGCGCTCAACGCGGTGACCGAAGCGCTGCACGCCCTGCCCACACGCAAGGACATGCACCGCCGCAGCGAGATCCCGGTGCTGCTGGTGCGCAGCGACGGCGAGGCAACGCCGTCGCCCTAGCCGCGGCCGGCCAGGTCGGCCCCTGCCGGGCCGACCTGCACCGCTTCAAGGTCGCTCGCCGCCTGCGGCGAGCATCCACGGTCGCGCCAGCGGGCGCTACTTCACCACGAATTTCACCGAACGCGACTCCACCGCCTGGTCTTCCCACGGGTGACCATAATTCAGGTCGACCACGCCGTCGCCACGTTCCAGCGCCTTAAAGGTGTAGGTGACGCTGCCGCCGCATCCCACCATCCCCGCGCCGCAGGCCGCATCTTGACCATGCTCGACGTCGAGCAGCGATAGCGGTGCAGGCAGGCGCCGCAGCGCCCACGACATCCCCGTGGTCGCATTCTCAGGCAGCACGATGGCGGCGACCTGGCCACGCTTGAGCACGAACCGCGTCATGCCCGCGGTCAGGCAGGTCTTCACGCCGGGCTTGTCGGCATCGCCGGTGACCAGGGCAATGGAACCACGCGCACAGTCGCCGCCGCCTCCAACAGGCGCAGGTGCGGCGACGGCCGGCAGGCTGATAGCGCCTGCGGCGGACAGCATCAGTAAGAGAAACGCACGCGTCATATCTGGACCCTCGACAGGATGTGGAAGCGATGTACAACGATCCCCGGCCGCGGCACCGCAGACGGATCGCAGCAAGACTCGCGCACGCTGTTAGGACTGAAGCTGAATAAGCGAAACGGCGTCGGCACAGCGCAGCTACCCGACATGACTGCGGCGCCCGGGTGCCGCGCGGCGGCTCCGAGGAAGCCGGGCACGGCGCCGCCGATCCCACCAGGCACTACGGAATCCAGCCCAGCAACTGCTCCAGTCGCGCGTGCGGATCGTCTTCCTGCAACAGCGACAGGCGCTGGCGTTCGTCCAGCGGCAGCAGTTCGGCCAGACGCCAGCCGACCCAGGCGGCCTGGTCGAGCAGGCGCGGGCCGAATACCGGATACACCGCTGCGGCCTGGTCGAGGATGCTGTCCAGCACGGTCGCCAGCAGCGCGTGCTGCGGGCGCAGTGCGTCGTCGCTGTCAGGCGCACACCAGCGCACGTCGCCCACCACCAGGCCGTTGTCGCGGACCCGGCTGCGCAGCACATGGAAGCGGCGCGCGCCGCGCAGGCTCAGCACCAGCACGCCATCGGCGCCGACGTCGAAATCGACGATCCGCGCCTCGGTGCCGAACGCGGCCGGCACCGCCGGGGCGCCGACCTCGGCGCCATCCAGGATCAGGCACACGCCGAAGCCGCTGTCGTTGCGGCCGCAGTCGCGAACCAGGTCGAGGTAGCGGCGCTCGAACACCCGCAGCTTGATCGGCGCACCGGGCAGCAGCACGGCATGCAGCGGGAACAGCGGCAGCGTCGCCAGCGCATCGCTCACGGCCGCGTTCCGGCGTGCGCCGCCGCCCTCATTGCAGCGCCGCCAGGAACCGCCGCGGCGCTCCGTCGAAACCGCCGTTGGACATGAACACCACGTGGTCGCCAGCGCGCGCCTGCGCCTGCAGCGCGGCCAGCAAGGCGTCCACGTCGGGCGCCGCGCAGGCATCCCCGCGCACCGCGGCGATCACCTTGCCGGCGTCCCAGGCCAGCTCCGGCCGCTGCAGGAACACCACCGCGTCGGCGGCCTCCAGCGACGGCGCCAGCGCTTCGGCATGCGCGCCGAGCCGCATCGAATTGCTGCGCGGCTCCATCGCCACCACGATGCGCGCCGCGCCGACCTTGGCGCGCAGGCCTTCCAGCGTGGTGCGGATGGCGGTGGGATGGTGGGCGAAGTCGTCGTACACGGTGATGCCCTGCGCCTGGCCGAGCACCTCCAGGCGCCGCTTGACGCTGCGGAAGCGCGCCAGCGCCGGCATCACCTGCGCCGGCGCCACACCCACCGCATGGGCGGCGGCCAGCGCGGCCAGCGCGTTCATCACGTTGTGGCGGCCGAGCAGCGGCCAGTCCACTTCGCCCAGTTCGCGGCCCTGGTGCAGCACCGCGAAACGGCTGCCGTCGGCGGCGAGCAGGCGTGCGCTCCACTCGAAGGCCGGATCGAAGCCGAAGCGTTCCACCGGGGTCCAGCAGCCCATCGCCAGCACCTCGCGCAGGTGCGCGTCCTCGCCGTTGACGATCAGCCGGCCGCGGTGCGGCACCGTCCGCACCAGGTGGTGGAACTGGCGCTGGATCGCGGCGACGTCGGGGAAGATGTCGGCGTGGTCGTACTCGAGGTTATTGAGGATCGCCACCAGCGGCCGGTAGTGCACGAACTTGCTGCGCTTGTCGAAGAACGCGGTGTCGTACTCGTCGGCCTCGACGACAAACAGCGGCCGCTCCGCCAGCTCCGGCACTCGATTCCCTTCTCCCGCCGGGAGAACGTGGTGCGCAGCGCCGGATGCGGGTTCGGCAGCTGCCCGTCCCAACCGCGCGGACACGCCGAAGTCCTCGGCCACCCCGCCGATCAGGAAACCCGGTTCGCGCCCGGCGGCCTGCAGCAGCCAGGTCAGGATGCTGGTGGTGGTGGTCTTGCCGTGGGTGCCGGCCACCGCCAGGGTGTCGCGCCCCGGCAGCACCTGCTCGCTCAGCCATTGCGCCCCGGAGGTGTAGGCGCGCCCGGCGTCGAGCACCGCCTCGACCGCGGCGTTGCCGCGCGACAGCGCGTTGCCGACGATCACCTGGTCGCAGTCGGCGGCGATGTGCTCGGGCAGGTAGCCCTGCTTCAGCGCGATGCCCAGGCGCTCCAGTTGCGTGGACATCGGCGGATAGATCGCCTGGTCGCTGCCCTCGACCGCATGGCCGAGTTCGCGCGCCAGCGCGGCGACACCGCCCATGAACGTACCGGCGATGCCGAGAATATGGATCTTGCTCATGGCCCGATTGTCGCCGATCCCCCGACGCACGCAAACCAGCACTGTGCCGGCCGTTGGCCGCGACAGGCCCCGCACGGGATCGCTTCGGGGCAAGCGCGCCGCTGCGCCGTCAAGTAGGGAATCCCCCACATCGGCTGGGTAAAGTTCCCGATAGGCAAGTCGGGAGCCGACGCCGAGAATGAACGGGCCAGCCTCGACACCCTGTGGTTCTACTCCCCAAGAGACCATCCCCAAGGGAGCTCATGTCGTGGGGCCCTGAGCAAGCCCGCTCGCTGGCACTTTTTTATCGACTCAGGCCCCATGGCAAGCGGCCTGCGCGCCCACGGCCGATCACTCGCTGTGCGGCGGCGGGAGACAAGCTTACCTTCGTAGAGGCGGCTTCAGCCGCGATGGGCTTTCCCGGGAATGCCCGTCGCGGCTGAAGCCGCTCCTACGGGCGTTGCGCGTCGTGAACGGGGACGCGCAATCGTCGGATCCCGCACCATCTGCACGTCCGGCGCCCGTCGCGGGCGCCGGCGTGTGTGCCGCCTCAGCGGCCGATCGCCGCCAGGATGCGGGCGAGCACCTCGTCCAGCGAGCCGACGCCATCCACCCGCGCCAGCGTGCCGCGCTTGCCGTAGAAGCCGATCACCGGCGCGGTCGAATCGGTATAGACCTGCAGGCGCTTGCGCACCGACTCGGGGTTGTCGTCCTCGCGGCCTTCGGCCTTGGCGCGGCCAGCGATGCGCTCGACCAGCAGCTCGTTGGCCACGTCCAACTGCACCACCGCGTCCAGCGGCTGGCCGAGCTTGGCCAGCAGTTCGTCCAGCGCGCCGGCCTGGGCCAGGTTGCGCGGGTAGCCGTCGAGGATGAAGCCGTTGCGCACGTCGTCGCGGCCCAGGCGCGATTCGAGCATGCCCAGCAGGATGTCGTCGGAAACCAGATCGCCGCGCGCCATCACTTCCTTGGCCTGCACGCCCAGCGGGGTGCCGGCGGCGACTTCGGCGCGCAGCAGATCGCCGGTGGAGATGTGCGGGATCTGCAGCTTGTCCTTCAGGCGGGCCGCCTGCGTGCCCTTGCCCGATCCGGGCGGTCCCAACAGAACCAATCGCATCAACCTGACTCCTCGAGGAAAGTACCGTGCGCGGCCGGCGGCGTTAGACTCGGGGGCCACGCCTGCGCTGCACCGCAAGATCCCCAGCTTACCGCATCCAGGCAATGTCCCGGCAATGTCCCCACCCCAGGAGCGAACCCCGACCATGGCCCAAGGCACCCTGCTGTACGCCCAGTCCGGCGGCGTCACCGCCGTCATCAACGCCAGCGCCGCCGCCGTCATCGGCGAAGCGCGGGCGCGCAAGGTCAAGGTGCTGGCCGCGCGCAACGGCATCCTCGGCGCGCTGCGCGAGGACCTGATCGACACGTCCAAGGAGTCGGCGGCGGCGATCGCCGCGCTGGCCCACACCCCCGGTGGCGCGTTCGGCTCGTGCCGCTACAAGCTCAAGTCGCTGGAGGCCGACCGCCCCAAGTACGAGCGCCTGCTGCAGGTGCTGCAGGCGCACGACGTGCGCTACTTCCTCTACAACGGCGGCAACGATTCGGCCGACACCGCGTGGAAGGTGTCGCAGCTGGCGCAGGCGTTCGGCTACCCGCTGCACTGCATCGGCGTGCCCAAGACCATCGACAACGACCTGGCGGTCACCGACACCTGCCCGGGCTTCGGCTCGGCCGCCAAGTACACCGCGGTGTCGGTGCGCGAGGCGGCGCTGGACGTGGCGGCGATGGCCGAGACCTCGACCAAGGTATTTGTCTACGAAGCCATGGGCCGCCATGCCGGCTGGCTGGCGGCCGCCGCCGGCCTGGCCGCGCAATCGCCGGACGACGCGCCGCAGATCATCCTGTTCCCCGAACGCGCCTACGACGAGGCCGCGTTCCTGGCGCAGGTGCGCAAGGTGGTGGACAAGGTCGGCTGGTGCGTGGTGGTGGCCAGCGAGGGCATCCAGACCGCCGACGGGCGCTTCGTCGCCGATGCCGGCGGCGGCACCGACGCGTTCGGGCACAGCCAGCTCGGCGGCGTGGCGTCCTACCTGGCCGGCAAGGTCAAGGCCGAACTGGGCTACAAGGTGCATTGGACCCTGCCCGACTACCTGCAGCGTTCGGCCCGCCACATCGCTTCGCGCACCGACTGGGAGCAGGCGCAGGCGGTCGGCAAGGCCGCGGTGCAGTTCGCACTGAAGGGCATGAACGCGGTGATGCCGGCGATCGTGCGCAGCAGCGACGCGCCGTACCGCTGGAAGATCGAGGCCGCGCCGCTGGCCAAGGTCGCCAACCACGAGAAGAAGATGCCGGCCGGCTTCCTGCGCAAGGACGGTTTCGGCATCACCGAGAAGGCACGCCGCTACCTGCAGCCGCTGATCCGCGGCGAAGCGCCGCTGCCCTACGGCACGGATGGCCTGCCCAAGTACGTGGCACTGAAGAACGTGGCGGTGAAGAAGAAGCTGCCGGCCTGGGAGGGCTGACAACGCGCGCGCACGCCCCCCTTGTGCCGCGACCGGCGCGCGCCGGTGCGCGGCACGCTGCGGGACAGGTGCCAACGCCTGAAGCGCGGCGACGGAGGCATGGCAGACCCCACTCGCTCACCACGCGCTGGCACGACGGCACGCATGCCAGCGCCCCCACAAAGTCCGAGATGGCCGGCATGCACGGCGGCAAGCGCGAAGACCGCACCAGCGAGAGTCCCACGATGGGCTTCGATTGGCACAGCGACACCATCACGCGCGCGACGCCGGTGGATGGGCGCTACCGCAACACGCAGAACGTGCGTCGTTTTCTCGTTGCGGCATGTGGCGACGGCTTCGCCTTCGATCGCGCGTTCATGGCCTGGATCAGGAATGGCGTCGCCAAGACCATGGGCGACGTCGCCGACGCATGGCAGCGGCGGCACATCGGCACGACGTCAGCCGATGAGACGGGCGGTCACACACCGCATGCGCCGGATCGGCAACCAAATAGCGCGACGCGCCACGCCGGGGAGCCTGGCCTGAGCGCCGATTGACGCACGCGTCGATACCTCACGTCCGCCGGCGCGGGCCGTGTCACCGCAGCTCCGTCCTCGTCGCGTACACACGCTGCCGCAGTCGCGACCGTGCCGCCCCGCCGTGCAGGCGAGACGCCGGGCCCAGCCAACCCGCCCGCTCAGCGGCAGGCCTTGCCTTCCACGGTCATCTGCGCGGTGAACTGCGGCACCTGCGCGACCTTGCCGGCGGCCGCCTGCTGCTTGGCCTCCTCCAGATAGATGCGCGACTGGCCCTGGCCATCGCGTTCGGTGTTCAGTGCGATCGGCTTGCGCCACACCCGCACCACCGCCTGCTGCGACGGACAGGCCGCGCTGGGCACGCGGATCAGATCGTTGAACTTCCAGCCGGTGGCCTCGCTGGGCTTGGCCTGGTCGAACTCGACCAGCTTGGCGCGCGGCTGGCAGGTGGGGCTGCTGCGCACGGCGGAGAAACGGTAGGGCTGCGCCGCATCGCCGGTGTACTCGCCCTCGAAGCGCACGCAGGCCTCGGGGATCTGGCGAATGGTGTGGACCACGCCTACCGCCTGCGGCGCGCTGGCCGGGCGCTGCAACTCGGGGGTCGGGTCGGCGGCCGCCGCGGCCAGCGGCGCCAGCGCGCACAGGGCGATGGCCAGGATCGAGGCGCGCGCGCGCAGCCGCGGGGAAATCGTCGATTGCATCGGAAGGCTCCTGGGAAGCGATGCGCCACGCTGCCATGCGCAGACTGAACCGGACGCCAAAAGTGCGACGCCCTGCCTGGTCGCTGGCGGCATCACGGAGCCAGGCGCATACTCGCCCACGTTCAGGCCAGATGACATTGCGATACGCACCAGCGGCGCGCGTTGTGGCCGCGGAGTCGTTGCATGCTTCAGCTCCTACGGTGTGATCCCTCGGTATGTCCAGCGCTTGGGCGCCATCCACATCCTTGGGAGGGGTCATGTTGGAACGATATGCGGTCACCGTGGCACTGGCGTGCGCGGCTCTGGCGGTGCTCTACGGCATCGTCTCCACGCGCTGGATCCTGGCGCAGCCTGCCGGCAACGAACGCATGCGGCAGATCGCCGATGCGATCCAGGAAGGCGCTCGCGCCTACCTCAACCGCCAGTACCTGACCATCGCCATCGCCGGCGTGGTGTTGCTGGTGCTGGTCGGCGTGTTCCTGAGCTGGTACACCGCCGGGGGCTTTGCGATCGGCGCGGTGCTGTCCGGGGTCGCCGGCTACATCGGCATGAACCTGTCGGTGCGCGCCAACGTGCGCACCGCCGAGGCGGCGCGGCGCGGGCTGGCGCCGGCCATGGCGGTGGCGTTCCGCGGCGGCGCGATCACCGGCATGCTGGTGGTGGGCCTGGGCCTGATCGGGGTGGCCGGCTACTACGGCCTGCTGCAGTGGCTGGGCCACAGCGTCGGCGACAGCCTGCATGCGCTGGTCGGCCTGGCCTTCGGCAGTTCGCTGATCTCGATCTTCGCGCGCCTGGGCGGCGGCATCTTCACCAAGGGTGCCGACGTCGGCGCGGACCTGGTGGGCAAGGTCGAGGCCGGCATTCCCGAGGACGACCCGCGCAACCCGGCGGTGATCGCCGACAACGTCGGCGACAACGTCGGCGACTGCGCCGGCATGGCCGCCGACCTGTTCGAAACCTATGCGGTCACGGTGATCGCGACGATGCTGCTGGGCGGGCTGATGGCCGCCGAGGCCGGGCGCAACGCGGTGCTGTATCCGCTGGTGCTGGGCGGGGTCTCGATCGTCGCCTCGATCGTCGGCACCTTCTTCGTGCGCGTGCGCCCGGGCGGCTCGATCATGGGCGCGCTGTACAAGGGCGTGGTGGTCTCGGCGGTGCTGGCGGCGCTGGCGTTCTGGCCGGTGACCCAGCAGCTGATGGGCGACACCGCCGCCGGTGCCGGCAAGCTCTATGGCTGCGCGCTGATCGGCCTGGTGCTGACCGGGCTGATCGTGTGGATCACCGAGTACTACACCGGCACCCAGTACAAGCCGGTGCAGCATGTGGCCCAGGCCTCCACCACCGGGCATGGCACCAACATCATCGCCGGGCTCGGCATCTCGATGAAGTCCACCGCGCTGCCGGTGATCGCGGTGTGCGCGGCGATCTGGGGCGCGTTCGCGTTGTCGGGCCTGTACGGCATCGCCATCGCCGCCACCGCGATGCTGTCGATGGCCGGCATGATCGTGGCGCTGGATGCGTACGGCCCGATCACCGACAACGCCGGCGGCATCGCCGAAATGGCGGAACTGCCGCCGGAGGTGCGCGCGGTCACCGATCCGCTGGACGCGGTCGGCAACACCACCAAGGCGGTGACCAAGGGCTATGCGATCGGCTCGGCAGCGCTGGCGGCGCTGGTGCTGTTCGCGGACTACACCCACAACCTGCGCGCCGCGCATCCCACCGAGACCTTCGCCTTCGACCTGTCCGACCACACGGTGATCATCGGCCTGCTGATCGGCGGCCTGATCCCCTACCTGTTCGGCGCGATGGCGATGGAAGCGGTCGGCCGTGCCGCCGGCGCGGTGGTCGAGGAAGTCCGGCGGCAGTTCCGCGAGATCCCCGGCATCATGCAGGGCACCGGCAAGCCGCAGTACGACCGCGCGGTGGACATGCTGACCCGCTCGGCGATCCGCGAAATGATCGTGCCGTCGCTGCTGCCGGTGGCGGTGCCGATCGTGGTCGGCCTGTTGCTGGGCCCGCGCGCGCTCGGCGGCCTGCTGATCGGCACCATCGTCACCGGCCTGTTCGTGGCGATCTCCATGACCACCGGCGGCGGCGCCTGGGACAACGCCAAGAAGTACATCGAGGACGGCCATTTCGGCGGCAAGGGCAGCGAGGCGCACAAGGCCGCAGTGACCGGCGACACCGTCGGCGACCCGTACAAGGACACGGCCGGGCCGGCGATCAATCCGCTGATCAAGATCATCAACATCGTGGCGCTGCTGCTGGTGCCGCTGCTGTAGCCGGGGGACAGCGGGCGCCGGCGCACGCCGACGCCCGCTGCGCAGGACGCGCTTGGCTACAGGCAGTCGATCAGGCCGTCGTTGATGCTGCGCTCGCTGCGCGGCAGCGGTGCGAACAGCGGCCGCTCGCCCGACAGCGCCGTGTACAGCGCGTGCAGCCGGGTCTGCGGTTGCAGTGGCGTGCGGCAATGCCACAGCCGCGCATCGACCACCACCTGGCCGCTGTCCGGATCGATGCTGGCCTCGCTGGCACCGAAGCTCCAGATGCACTCGCCGATCACCCCGTCGCGCTGGCGCACCGAGCAGCGATAGCGCAGCGGCCGATAGTCGCTGTAGTCGCCTTCGCAGAAGGTGTCGCCGCACAGCCGGTCGAAGTCGTGCGCCAGCCGTTGCTCCAGGTCGGCGAACGCCTCCCAGCCCTCGCCGGGTGCCGGGTAGTCCATCGCATCCACGTAGGTCGGTTGCGCCTGCTGTGCCTGCGCAGCGCCGCAGGCCAGGACCAGCACCGCCAGCAGCGGCCACATCGATCGCCGGATTCCGTTCATCGTCTTGCTCCTTGATGGGGGACAGTGGCCACAGGGTCGCCGCCGCCCGTTGCCGGCACCATCGGACTGCGCCCCATGCGGGCCGGTATGGAGTCCGAAACCGCTGTAGGAATCCTCCGAACGGGCGTGCGCTGCATTGCAACAGCCAACCGACTAGAATGCCTGCCTCTTTAGAAGCCACTCCACTGGAGCTAGCGCATGGGTCTGGAACTGGTCACCTCCGGCAAGAACCTGCCGGAAGAAATCAACGTCGTCATCGAAATCCCCAAGGATTCCGAACCGGTCAAGTACGAAGTGGACAAGGCCAGCGGCGCCATCTTCGTCGACCGCATCCTCTCCACCCCGATGCGCTATCCCTGCAACTACGGCTACGTGCCCAACACCCTGTGCGGCGACGGCGACCCGGCCGACGTGCTGGTGGTGCTGCCGCTGCCGCTGGTGCCCGGCTGCGTGGTGCGCTGCCGCCCGGTCGGCGTGCTGAAGATGAGCGACGAGGCCGGCAGCGACGAGAAGATCCTGGCGGTGCCGGTGGCCAAGGTGTTCCAGGGCTATGCGCACATCGAGGACATCACCCAGGTGTCCGGCCACTGGATGGAACGCATCGGCCACTTCTTCGAGCACTACAAGGACCTGGAGAAGGGCAAGTGGGTCAAGCTCGACGGCTGGGGCAACGCCGAAGAGGCCAAGCGCATCCTGCGCGAGTCCGTGACCCGTTTCGAAGCCGGCGCCTGAGCCGCTCGCCGTGGCGGGGCCCTGCCCCGCCGTGGCTGACCCGTTTCACGTTTTGCCGTTGCCGGGGCGCCGCCCTTCGGGGTTTGCGGTACATTGCGCCATGGCATCACCGAGCCCGGTCCGTCCGCGACCTGGCTCTTCTTGGGGGACAGTCTCTTGCGCATCCTGTTCGTCGGCGACGAAGCCAGCCTTCCGTCCGAAGTCACTGAATACATTCGCGATCTTGGCGAGGACTGGCAGGTCCAGAGCGTCGCCGACGGCAATGCCGCCATCGCCGCGGCGGCCACCGTGCGCCTGGATGCGGTGATCGCCGCGCCGACCCTGCCGGACCTGACCACGGCCACCCTGCTCGGCCAGATCCGCACGCTGAGCCCGGAGACCATCCGCATCGCGTTGATCGAAGCCGAGCAGAGCAACCGCGCGCCGCCGGCGCGGATCATCGGCGTGGCGCACCGGTTCCTGCCGTTGCCGCTGTCGCCGGAGATGCTGCTGGAGGCGGTGACCAGCCTGGAGGAACTGCAGGAACTGCTGGGCAACCCGCGCCTGCGTTCCAGCATCGGCCGCATCGAGAAGCTGCCCTCGCCGCCGCATCTCTACCTGAGCCTGATGCACGCGCTGGAGCAGGACGAAGGCAGCAATGCCGCCGACCTGGCCAAGCTGGTCTCGGCCGACCCGGCGATCGCGGCCAAGGTGCTGCAGCTGTGCAATTCGGCGTTCTTCTCCAACGGCCGCACCATTTCCGACCTGCGCACCGCCGTGACCCGCCTGGGCACCGCCACCCTGCGCGACCTGGTCCTGGCCAGCGAAGTGTTCTCGGTGCAGGCGCTGTCCAACGCCGAGCGCAACGCGCTGCAGCAGCGCTCGCTGCTGGCGTCCAAGCTGGCCACGAAGATGCTGCCGACCTCCAGCGTCGAGCTGGGGTCGACCGCGGCGCTGCTGGCCGACATCGGCCTGCTGTTGCCGGGCGTGCGCGACGAGCGCGAGCCGCCCACCGGCGACGACGACACCCGGCCGGGCCATGCCGAGGCCGGTGCCTACCTGCTCGGCCTGTGGGGCCTGCCGATGCCGATCATCGAGGCGGTGGCCTTCCATCGCCAGCCCCAGCGCTCCAGCACCCGCAGCTTCTGGGTCACCGGCGCGGTGCACGTGGCGATGGCGCTGGCCAGCGGCTCGGAAGTCGACGAGGAATACCTGGCCAAGACCGGCATGCTCGGCAAGTTGCCGACCTGGCGCGAGCAGGCCGAGAACCTGATGGGGCTGACCTCGGCGTAAGACCGACCGTGGTGCGCGCGCGCCGCCCGCTCGCGAGCGCACGCTCCAGGAAGTCGGCGAAGCGGGCGCCCTCGCGCACCGCTTGCTGCACCAGAGCCGGCCAGTCACTGCCCAGCCTGGTGAAGCTTGCGTTGCTCGTACACCTCGGCGAGACGCTCGTGCTGCAGGCCCATCGCGCCATGTCCAGCAAGGCCTCGTACACCGGGAGCGGATGCTGCAGGCCTTGCAGCGGCAGCACCGAACGCTGGTGCACTCGCGCCAACACGCATCCGCGGCATGCCCGGTGGTGGCACGCCTCGCCAATCGCATAGGTGCGGCAGCTACAAGTGCAGCGGCCTGATGATTCATTCAGGCCGAGCCTGTCCGCTGCCGCGGCCAAGTTGACCGAGTCAAGCGTTAGGTGAGGCTTCGGTTTGTCGAGGTTGATGTCCGAAAATGGCAAGACACTTAGCGCGGCCGATGCCACATTTCGGCCACTCGTCCGCCTAAGGCAACACGTCATGAGCGCACCCGCTTTTTTCAGGTTTTTAGACCTTCATCGCACCCACACCCCCCTGTTAATCGCCAACGCTTGGGATGCCGTCAGCGCAGCACTCTGGCAACGGGCAGGCGCTCCAGCCATCGGTACCAGCAGCGCGGCTCTGGCTTGGGCTTGCGGCTATGCCGATGGCGGTGCACTACCACTCGATGCACTACTGCATCAGGTACGCGCCATTGCCCGTGTCTCGTCAGTTCCGGTCAGTATCGATCTGGAGGACGGCTATAGCGACGACCCGCACGCCGTGGCGGAGCTGGCAAAGGAAATCGCGGCCATCGGTGCGGTCGGGATCAATCTGGAAGATGGTGCAGGTACGCCCGAGCTTTTGATGGAGAAGATCCGCATGACCCGTCAGGCTCTCGGCGACACGCCTCTGTTCATCAATGCACGCACCGACGTTTACTTGGGCGGCCTCGCTTCCGGGCGTGATGGGGTGGACATGGCGATCCACCGCTTGTCTTGCTACCGGCGCGCAGGTGCAGACGGCGGCTTCGTGCCAGGCATCACCGCTCTCAAGGACATTGCCGAAATCGCGGCAAGAGTCCCGATGCCGCTCAACGTAATGACCGTTCCCGGGCTACCGCCGCTGCAAGCATTGCGCGAGGCCGGTGTGCGTCGGATCAGCGCCGGCCCGGCGCTGTTCCAGCACTCTTTCGGTGCCGCCGTGGGCAGTGTCGAGCGCTTCCTGGCCGGCAACTTTTCCAGCGTGCCCTGCGCTGGCCTCGAGTACGCCAGCCTCAACCAACTCCTTTCGTAGAACGGTAGCCGCCATGGAGACGGTGACGCATTGCCCAGGCGGGCCGCTGCGCTCATACCAGACATCAAGCATGTTTCCCCCGACACCGGGCAAGGCGGCGCGGATCTTGAGGAAGACGTAGGCGCCATCGCGGCAGCCTCGACAGCCCCAACCTTATCGGGTCAGCCGTGTGCCTGCCTCCCCTCAGTTGGGTGAAAAAAAAGACGGGCCTTGCGGCCCGTCTTCGTGTCACGCCAACAGCTCGATCAGAAGCGCTGGGTGTACTTCATGTACACGTAGCGACCGATGTCGAAGCCGCCGTAGTAGGCGAAGCTGCTGTCCGGGGCCGAGTACATCAGCGGACCGCGGTGGTCGAACACGTTGTTCGCACCGATGGCGATCGTCGCGTCCCACGGCGCCTTCCAGTTGACCTGCAGGTCGTGGAAGGTGTTGGAGCCGGTGTGACGCAGCGGATCGGATTCGCCGTTGGCGAAGTGGTCCGGCGCATCGCAGTAGTCCGTGGCCAGCGAGATGCAGCTTTCCTTCATGCCGGAGTAGTAGCGCAGGGTGTAGTTCACACCGAAGTCGCCCATCGCCCAGTTCACGCCCAGGTTGGAACGCACGCGGAAGATGCCCGGCTCGCCGACGCGGCCGATCGTGATGTTGTCGCCCGCGGCGTTCTGGCCGGCTTCGTCGTACTTGCTGACGTAGCTGGTCTGCCAGTCGATCATGATCTTGCCGAACGCCATTTCCGGCAGACGGTAGCGGATGCCCAGATCGTAGCCTTCGGTCTCCATCTGGCCGAGGTTGGCCACGCCGTAGGTCATCGCCGAGATGTGGCCGTCGGCGGCGCGGGTCACGCCGGCGCAGCGCTCGGCATTGCCCAGCACGTAGCAGTCGCGCAGGATGCGGTCCACGCTATCGGCGATGATCATGTCCTTGATCTCGTAGCGGTACCAATCCAGCGAGATGTCCAGGCCCTGCACCCAGCGCGGGCTCCACACCAGACCGGCGGTCTTGCTGGTGGAGGTTTCCGGCTTCAGGTTCGGGTTGGAACCGCTGATGAACTCGTCCGGGGTCTGGCACGGATAGGTGGTGCACGGCACGTAGCCCTGGCCCAGCTGGGTGTAGCCGACCGGAACGCCGGCCGCGGAACACGCCGCATTGCCGTTGACGCTGTTCGGCGCGCCCACGCCGCACGGATCGACGTAGGACTCGAAGCTGCTGCTCAGGCCGCCGTACAGATCGCTGATCGTCGGGGCGCGGAAGCCCTCGGCGTAGGTGCCGCGGACCAGCAGCTCGTCGATCGGCTTCCAGGTGAAGCCGAACTTGGAGTTCACCGTGTCGCCGAAGTTGCTGTAGTCGGAGTAGCGGCTGGCCAGGTTCAGGGTCAGCTGCTTGGCGAACGCCATGTCGGCCAGGATCGGCACGTTCAACTCGAGGTAGAACTCGTCCAGATCGTAGTTGCCGGCGGTGGTCTTGGCGCCCAGGCCGGTGCTCTCACCCGACTGCGCGAAGGCGTCCGGCGAGAAGCGGCCTTCTTCCTTGCGGTGCTCGTAGCCGACCGCGATGCCGAGGTCGCCCGCCGGCAGGGTCGCCAGCGTGCCGCTCAGGTTGGCGGTGTAGCTGGTGGTCTTGGTCAGACCGGTGTCGGTGAAGTACGGGAACAGGAAGGCCTGCGTGTCCGCATCGGCCAGCGAGCCCGGGCCGGCCACGCCGTACGGCAGCAGCGGGTTCCACGGACGGCAGGCGCTCAGCGACACCGGCGCGGCGGCGGTGCCGCACTGGGCGACGCCGTTGGCGTTGATGAAGGACGAACCCAGCGCCTGGCGCGCCGCGATCAGGCTCATGTCGCCGTGACCGGTCTTGGTGCTCTCGTTGCGGTTCCACAGCGCACCGACGTCCCAGTCCCAGCTCTTGTCGGCGAACTCGAAGGAGCCGCTGATGGTCGGCGCGAAGCGCGTGGTCTTCAGCTTGCTCTCGGTGGTGCGCGGCACTTCCCAAAGGCGGCGGCGGAAGTCGATGTCCTGGCCGATCGGGTTGAACGCGCTGTCGCCGGCCAGCGGGGTGCCGAACGCGGCGGACTGGTACGGGTAGCCGGCGATCTGCTGATCGGTGGTGCGCTCGTTGTAGAGCACGTCGGCGTTGAAGACGATGGAGTCGGTCAGGTCGTAGTTCGCGTTGGCGAACACCGACTTACGCTCGACGCCGGTCTGCACCATCATCTGCTGGTTGGAGTTGGCGCGCTCGGCCGCCGTCAGCGGGTGGTAGTCGGCCGGGTTGTTCGGGTTGCCGCCCTGGTTCAGGGTCTGCCACACCGCCACGTCCGGATCCGAGCAATCGACGGTCAGCGGGTTGCACCAGCTGCCGTTCTGGCTGATCGGGCTCCAGCTGCTCGGCGTGGAGTTCGGGCCACGACTGCCGTCACGGCTGAACCAACGGTTCTTGGCGAACACCGGATCCTGCTTGGAGTACTCGGCGGTCAGCGCCACGCCACCGCGCTCGCCCTGGGTCCCGATGGTGAACGAGTACTGCGAGGTCTTGCCGTCGCCTTCGCCGAACTGGCCGAACTCGGCCGAGGCCTCGGCGCCGTCGAAGCGCTTGCGGGTGATGATGTTGACCACGCCGGCGATGGCGTCGGAGCCGTAGATCGACGAGGCGCCGTCCTTCAGCACTTCGATGCGCTCGATCGCCGCCATCGGCACCTGGCTGAGGTCCTGCAGGCCCGAGGTGGTGGCGCCCAGGCGCTTGCCGTTCAGCAGCACCAGGGTGCGCTCGGCGCCGAGGTTGCGCAGGTCGACGTAGTAGCCGCCGACGTTTTCGCCGGAGGCCAGCGCGTCGGCGCGCGAGATCGCCGGGGAACCGGCCGAGGTCAGGTTCTGCAGCACGTCGGCGACCGAGGTGTAGCCCTGGCGCTCCAGCGCCTGGCGGTCCAGGGTCAGGATCGGCTGCTGGGTTTCGACGTCGGCGCTACGGATGCGCGAACCGGTGATTTCGATCCGGTCCAGCGTGGTGGTGGACGAGGCGGCGGCTTCTTGCGCGCCGGCAATCGCCGGCGTCAACGCGATCGCGATGCTGGCGGGCAGCAAGCCCAGCCGCACTGCGGGAGTGCGAAGGTTCATCAATCTCTCCAGGGTAACGTTAGGGGCGTGTTAAGACGCCCTCGGCACGTTACGTTCCGGTGAGCGCGGCTGCTTTGCCGCTGCCGCTCGCAGACTTTGCCGATTCTGGCGGCACGGTAGTGCCATGCCGATATTGCGAGGCGGAGACCCCGAAACGCGCACGGAACGCCCGCGCGAAGCTGCAGCAGTTGTCGAACCCGCTGGCCGCGGCCACCTCGCCGATCATCATCGTGGTCTCGCGCAGCAGATCCGCCGCACGCTCCAGGCGCAGGCGCGCCGACAGCGCCTGCGGGCTTTCCTCGTACAGGCTCTGGAACGTCTTGGACAGGTACCAACCGGAGAAGTTGGTCAGTTCGGCCAGTTCGCTGATCCGCACCACGCGGTCGCGATGGCCGTCCAGATACAGCCGCGCGCGCTGCATGCGCCCGAACACCTGGCGCTTGCGCATCCGCGAGCGCCCGGGACAGCGCTGCACGCGGCGCGACAACTCGCCCTGCATGGACGCCAGATGCAGCAGCACCGGCCGCATCGCCAAGGCATCACCGGGCCTCGCCGCCGCCTGCCGCCACAAGCGCAGCGCGGTGCGCGTCTCGCGCAACGACAGCTCGCCGCGCCCGGCATACAGGGTCTCGTCGGCCATGCGCCCCAAGGCCTTCAGCGCCTCACCGTCCAGGCTCAGGCCGATGCACAGGCCGTCGCGGTCGGTCTGCAGCAGGGGACGCGAATCGCGTTCGAAGGCCAGCCACTGGCCGCGGCGCAAGGCGAAACGCCCCTCCTTGGCCTCGATCCAGGCGCTGCCGCGCAACTGCAGCCAGACCGTGAAGGCGTTCGCCGACGCCTGCACGCTGGCCAGTCGGGCCGCGCCCAAGCAGGCGGGACCGGCGGGCGCGTCGTCCGCGTCCAGTACCAGCTGTTGTCCATGATCGACCAGGAAAGATTGCCGCATCCGAGCACCTGTTTGACGTAAACCGGTGCGCAGTCTTTGCCGAATGTGGCGACAGGTCAGGAAGGCCCGGCGATATTTGTCCGAAATCGCCACGACGCCCTTACGAACAACTTACGAAACCTATATGTCCTTGCGAATCAACCAGTTGTGCGAAATGGTCGAGAACCATTCCGGTTGCTCGTGCATCCGGATGAAGCCGATCTCGCTGCCGTCCTCGATCGCGAGCGACACATAGGCGTCGCCGCTGCGCGGGTCGATGCTGAACCCGTTGACCGCGCTGAAATGGTCGCGGTCCAGGCACACGCTGGCACCGAGGCCGCCGCCGATCCGCGCCAGGCGGCTGGCGCATTCGCCGGTCTGGAACAGGTAATGCACCGCGCCATCGGGCCCCAGCGCCCAGCTGCGGTAGCGCCACAGCGATGGCAGGGTGTCGTCCACGGCACGCACGCTGGCCAGGTCCAGGCCGGCGTCGGCGCGCCACAGGCCGCTGCGTGCGAGCCGGGTGAACAGGATCTGCCCGGTGGCGGGATCGGTGCGGACCTGGGACACGTCCGGCAGGCTCGCCAAGGGTCGCCACGGCACGGCGCGCCGGTCGTACAGCTGCAGGCGGGTGCGCCCGCTCTCGCCCAGCAGCACCAGCAATTGCCCGGGATCGGCGGTGTACAGCGCCTGCAGCGGCTCGCCGGCCGGCACCGGCAGGGCCGCCACGCTGCCGGACTGCGGCCGTACCTCGTAGATCGCCGACGCGCCCTGCGCATCGCGGCCGCTGACCAGGAGCGCCTGGCTGTCGGCCGACCAGGACAGGGGCTGCCGGGTTTCCGGGCGCACGCCCTCGATCAGCCGCAGCGAGGCCGGCTGGGTCACGTCGCCCCACCACAGTGCATAGCTGCCGTCGCGGTCGGAGGTGAAGGCGAGCTGGCGACCGTCCGGCGCGATGCTCGGCTGCCCGTCGCGGCCGGTGGAGGCGAACAGCCGCTGGCGCTCGCGGGGCACGTCCGCCGCGCCGGCCGGGATGCGGTACACGGCGAACTGCGGGCGCCGGTGCACGAACGCCAGGCTGCCACCGTCGCGGGCCAGGCGCGGCGCCTGCGCATCGCTCAGGCCCAGGTCGCGCAGGCGCCGGGTCTGGGTGTCCAGCCGGTACAGCCGGGTCTCGCCATCGACGCGGCGCCCGAACACGATGCCGCGCCCGTCGCGCGCCCAGTCCCAGCCGCGGATCTCGGCGAATTCATGGGTCAGCGGCTCGGCGGTGCCGCCTGCGGCCGGCATCCGCCACAGCCCGCCCATCTGCGGATTGCGCACGAAGGCGATCCATTTGCCGTCCGGCGAGTAACGCGGCGCGTAATCGAAATCGCCGGCGGCGACCGGATAATCCACCGCCCTCCAGCGCCCGCTGTCCAGATCCAGCACGCGGATGCCGCGCGCGGCCGGGCGCCCGTTCATGCTGCCGAACACCAGGCCATGGCCGTCCGGGGTCCAGTCGAAGCTGAGCAATTCGCTGTCGTCGCAGCGCGCGACCTCGCGCGCGGGCGTGCGCCCGTCGGCCTGCACCAGCATGACCCGGCACTGCCGCTCCGCGCCGAGGCGGGCGAAGGCGATGCGCGTGCCATCGGGCGACCAGGCCGGCAGCCGGTCGGACTCGCCGCGGGCCGGGACGCCCAGCGAGCGCGGCGTGGTACTGCCGGCGCCGCCGCTGGTCGGCTGCACCAGCAACTGCGTGCCGTCGCTGCCGATGGCGCGCGCGGCATAGGCCACCTGCGCGCCATCCGGAGACAGCGCCGGCTCCAGCTTGAATCCGGAGGTGGCGGTGATCAGCCGATACGGCCGCTTGGGGCTGCCCAGCACCCGCTCCTGTTCGGCGCTGTCGGCAGGCACGGGTTCGCGGGCGAACCACCACCAGCAGGCCAGCGCCAGAACCAGCATGACGGCCGCACCGGCGGCGGCGGCCAGCCACGGCGGCAGGCGCCGTCGCACCGCGGCCGGCGCCGCCGGCACGCTGACGGCGGCCGGCACACTGGCGGCGTCCGCGTCCGCATCTGCGTCAGCAGGCGAGGCCACCGCCATGCCCGCCTCGGCCTCGGCCTCGACGTCAGGCAAGGCCTGCACCGGCGCCACCAGGCGGTAGCCGCTCTTGGCCAGGGTCTCGATGTACACGGGCGCCTCGCCGCGCTCGCCTGCGGCGAAGGCCTTGCGCAACTGGGTGATGGCCTGGGTCACCACATCGTTGGTCGGCTGCGTGTCCGGCCAGACCTGCGCCAACAACGCCTCGCGCTCCACCACCTGGCCCGGTTGCGCCAGCAACACCCGCAGCACGCCCATCGCCTTGGGCGTGAGCCGTTGCGGTCGGCGCGCGCGTGGCGCATGCACTTCCCGCAAGGACAGCAGCACCAGGCAATCGCCGACCTGCATCCGATGCGGAAGCGGCGGTGTGGCGAACGATGAGGAAACCATGTTGGACAACGAAGAACGCCGTGAGGAAAGTGCCGCGGATGCGGCGGCGGCGCGGCCACGCGTGGCCTCGCAACAGAGGCCAACGAGCAAACTCGGCAAAACGAGGCAGCGGATGCCGCCAAGCGCGGCATGTCGGCGAATTCTACTCTAGTCGTCGCCGTCGCCAACCGCGACGACGCATCCAGGCTCTCTCTCCGCCGACGAAATTCACATAATCGCTCCATGACTGCGCGCCCCTGGGCGCGCTTTTTTTACGCCACGTTCACACCTTCATCTGACGTGTGACGCTGAGCCCAATCAGGCGCGACACCACCAGCGCGATGTACATCACACCGGC
The DNA here is from genome assembly GCF_040595915.1 of Xanthomonas sp. PPL134. Lineage (NCBI taxonomy): Bacteria > Pseudomonadati > Pseudomonadota > Gammaproteobacteria > Lysobacterales > Lysobacteraceae > Xanthomonas > Xanthomonas sp. PPL134. Next base: position 350,422 of record NZ_JAMDLL010000004.1, on the reverse strand, counting down.
GAACTGTTCGATCATCACCAGCGCCCGCGCGAACGGCTGCACCGGCACCACGTCGCTCAAGCCCACGCCCGACAGCACGCTGAAGCTCAGATACAGCAATTCCATCCAGGTCCGCGGCGAGGCTGCGTCCACCGCTGCGGTGAAGCTGCCCGGCCACCATTGCTGGCACACCGCGAAGACGAACGCGAACGCCCAGGCCAGCAGGGTGAAGGTGGCGCCGGCGGCATAAAGCTCGTCACGGGTCACCACGTGGTCCTGCAGCATGTAGGCGATCAGGCTGCCGGCCGTATAGAAGTACAGCAGGCTTTCCAGCAACTGCGCCCAGGCGGTCATCGCCGGGTTGCCGAGCAGGGCCGCGGCGATCGACAGCGCCACCGACGGCAGCGCCAGGCAGCAGGCGATCCACAGCGCCGACGGCCCGCGGTTGACCACCCATAACGCCAGCGCCAGCACCACGATGCCGAACGCGCCGAACAGCGCGCGTCCGGCCGCGGTGTCCTCCATCCACGGATACAGCAGCACGCCCAGCAGTTGCACCGCGAGCAACAGTGCGGACGGATGGCGACGCAGCGCGAACGCATAGCGCAGCATGAGACATTCCCTGTGGCGACCAGCGCGCATCATAAATGTGCGCGCGCAAGGCGCCGTGGTCATGACCCTGGACGCACGCCGCACCTGCCGCGCTTGCGCACCCCAGGCGTGGCGGCGCACAAGCGCATGCGGCCACCGCAAGCGCCAAGTCATTGGTCAGTGGTCAGTGGTCGGCGGGACCGCACGCCGACCGCTGCACCTCACTCGGCGCGGTACACCTGCGCCCCGGCCGCCAGGAACTGCGCCGACTTCTCCGCCATGCCGGCATGCAGCGCCGCCTCGGCGTCGACACCGTGTTCGGCGGCGTAGTCGCGCACGTCCTGGGTGATCTTCATCGAACAGAAATGCGGCCCGCACATGGAACAGAAGTGCGCCAGCTTGTGCGCGTCCTTGGGCAGGGTCTCGTCGTGGAACTCGCGCGCCTTCTCCGGATCCAGACCGAGATGGAACTGGTCGTCCCAACGGAACTCGAAGCGCGCCTTGGACAGGGCGTTGTCGCGCACCTGCGCGCCGGGATGGCCCTTGGCCAGGTCCGCGGCGTGCGCGGCGATCTTGTAGGCCATGATGCCGTCGCGCACGTCGGCGCGGTTGGGCAGGCCCAGATGCTCCTTCGGCGTGACGTAGCACAGCATCGCGGTGCCGAACCAGCCGATCATCGCCGCGCCGATCGCCGAGGTGATGTGGTCGTAGCCCGGCGCGATGTCGGTGGTCAGCGGTCCCAGCGTGTAGAACGGCGCCTCGCCGCATTCGCGCAACTGCTTGTCCATGTTCTCCTTGATCAACTGCATCGGCACGTGGCCGGGGCCTTCGATCATGGTCTGCACGTCGTGTTTCCAGGCGATCCTGGTCAATTCGCCCAGCGTCTCCAGTTCGCCGAACTGCGCCGCGTCGTTGGCGTCGGCGATGCAGCCCGGGCGCAGGCCGTCGCCCAGCGAGAAGGCCACGTCGTAGGCCTTCATGATCTCGCAGATATCCTCGAAGTGGGTGTAGAGGAAGTTCTCGCGATGGTGCGCCAGGCACCACCTGGCCAGGATCGAGCCGCCGCGCGAGACGATGCCGGTGACGCGTTTCGCGGTCAGCGGCACGTAGCGCAGCAGCACCCCGGCATGGATGGTGAAGTAGTCCACGCCTTGTTCGGCCTGCTCGATCAGGGTGTCGCGGAAGATCTCCCAGGTCAGTTCCTCGGCGCGGCCGTCCACTTTCTCCAGCGCCTGGTAGATCGGCACGGTGCCGATCGGCACCGGCGCGTTGCGCACGATCCATTCGCGGGTCTCGTGGATGTGCTTGCCGGTGGACAGGTCCATCACCGTGTCCCCGCCCCAGCGGATCGCCCACACCAGCTTCTCCACTTCCTCGGCGATGCCGGAACTGACCGCGCTGTTGCCGATGTTGGCGTTGATCTTGGTCAGGAAGTTGCGGCCGATGATCATCGGCTCGCTTTCCGGGTGGTTGATGTTGCACGGCAGGATGGCGCGGCCGCGGGCGATCTCCGCGCGCACGAACTCGGGCGTGATCTGCTGCGGGATGGCGGCGCCGAACGCCTCGCCGGGATGCTGCACGCGCAGTTGCGCATCGCGCAGGTCCTGCAGGCGCTGGTTCTCGCGAATCGCCACGAACTCCATTTCCGGGGTGACGATGCCGCGCCGCGCGTAATGCATCTGGGTGACGTTGGCGCCATCGCGGGCGCGCCGCGGCAGGCGCCGGGCCGGGAAGCGCACCGCCTGCAGGCGTGCATCGTCCTCGCGCGCGCGGCCGAACTGCGAACTCAGCCCGGCCAGCGCGACGCTGTCGCCGCGCTCGGCGATCCAGGCGGCGCGCAACGGCACCAGGCCAGCGCCGAGATCGATCCGTGCCTGCGGATCGGTATAGGGCCCGGAGGTGTCGTAGACGGTGAGCGGGGCGTTCTCCTCGCCGCCGAACACGGTGGGCGTGCGGGTCAGCGCGATCTCGCGCATCGGCACCTGCAGGTCGGCGCGGGAGCCCTGCACGAAGATCTTGCGCGAGCCGGGAATCGGGCGGGTCACCGCCGCGGACAAGGTATCGGTCTGCTGCTGCAGCGGATTGGGTACGGCGTTCATCGGCGTTCGTCCTGGTTCAAGTGACCCGCGGCGGAGGCGGGACGGGTGCGAGCGGACTCGCATCTCGGACGAAGCGGCGGCGCGGGCCCGCCACGTGCGCACAGGCGCCCGCGGCGGACTTGCGAAGCTTCCCTACGCCGGTATCAACCGGATCAGGTTCGAAGGGACTGTCTCAACCGCGGCCTGCGCCGGCGGTACCCCCGCTTCTGCGGCTATTAGACCCGTTTCCGCCGCTGGCCGCCAACCGGCGCGCCTGAACGCCGGCACAGCCGCCATGCGCATGTGTCAGCACCGCCACACGCCACGCCGCCGGCGACAAACCGCGGCCACCTGGCCGGCCTAGCCTGCACGCACAAGAATCAGGGCTCTCTCTCATCGCCGCCGGCCCTGCCGGCGGCATTTTTTTGCCCGCGTGCCGCGCGGGCTCACTCGAGCACGTAGGCCACGCGCAGCCCGCCCCAGTGGCGCCCGCGCACCTGCACCGGGACCGACAGGTCGAACAGGATCTGCCCGGTGTCGCGCCGATAGACCTGCAGCAGATAGGGTTCGGTGTGGCGGCCGACGTTGCGGCCGACCCGGTCGCTGAAGATGCGCTTGGTGCGGTTGCCGACCAGATCGCGCGCGCGGTCGCCGCTGAGCGGCTGGCTGAAGCGCAGATTGTGGGTCGGCACGTAGCCGTCGACGTTCGCGCAGATCGCGAACACGATCCACGGATGCGCGGCCAGCAACGGCTCCTGCAGCGGCGGCAGCAGTTCGTCGCACAGCGCATCGAAGGCGGTGCGGTACTTGGGCGGGTCGACGCCCGGGACCGGGACATAGTCGGTGGCGAACAGCGCATCCTCGGTGATGCGCCCCCGCGCCAGCGCGGCCTCGAATGCCTGGCCGATACCGACGGCGGCGGCCCTGGCCAGATCGCGCACCCGCGCATGCCGAGGCTGCTGCATCGGATCGGCCGGCAAGCGGAACAGGTTCACGCAGTCGTGCAGGGTCTCGCTGCCGGCCGCCAGGTCGGCGCTGCGCTGCACCACCCGCGCGGCATGCTCCAGGTTGCTGCGGCTGAGTCCGACCACGTGTTCGACGGCCCGGTCGATGCCGCCGATTTCCCCGCTCTGGGTGGCGATGCGACCGGCCACCGCGTCCATCGCCGCGCTGGCGCGGCCGAGCAGTTCGCCGATGCCGCCCAGCACCTGTTCGGTGCGCTGCGCCGAGGCCGCGCTGTCCTGCAGGGCCACACCGGTCTCGCCGATGATGCTGCGCACGTCGCGCGCCGCGGTGGCGGCGCGTTCGGCCAGTTGCCGGATCTCGGTGGCGACCACCGCGAAGCCGCGCCCGGCCGGGCCGGCGTGCACCGCCTCGATGCTGGCGTTGATCGAGAGGATGTTGGTCTGGAACGCGACCGAATCGATCACCTCGATGACCTGGTTGGCGCGCGCCGAACGCCGCGCCACCTCCTGCATCGCCTGGCCCAGGGTCCGCGCCGCCTCCACGCCCTGGCGTGCGCTGTCGTCGGCGCTGGCCGCCACTGCGATCACCGCGCGCAGGTCGCGATCCATCTCGTGCAATCCCTGCAGCAGTTGCCGGGTGGTGGCCAGCACCGTCTGCAAGGCATCCAGTTGGGTCTGCGATTGCCGCGCCAGCTCGTCGTTCTCGGCCACCACGTGCGGCACGTCGGCGGCGATCTGCAGCGACAGCGCCACCGCCTGGCGGATCGCCTCGGCCAGATTGCCGAAGCCGGCCGACAGGCGCCGCCCCGGCATCGCCTCGGTCTCCTGCGCCGACAGCGGCGTCTGCAGCCCCAGGTCCAGATCGCAGCCGGTCAGCCGCTCGCCGACCCGATCCAGCAGCGCCTGCGCGGCCGCGCCCTCGTGGACCCGTTGCGCCAGCGCCTGCAGCGCCGGGCTGATCGCGCCCTGCGCCTGGCCGGCGCCGAGCAGGGCGACATCGCGCAGCAGCGCGGCGGTTTCCGGATGCGGCAGCGACAGCAGCCAGCCCTGGCCGCCGCGATCGCGATCGCGCTGGTAACGCACGCGGCGCGTGGGATCTGCACCCGGCGCCAGCCAGCTGCCTTCGGCGTCGACCAGGGCGGCCAGCGGCAGGCCCCAGATCGCCTCGCTGGTGGCGCCGATTAAGGTCTGCGCCGTCACTCCCAGCAGGTCCAGGGCCGCGCGGTTGGCGGCACTGATGCGGCCGTCCGGTTCCAGCCGCAGCAGGGCGATCGGGGCGTCCGGCAAGCCGGCCGCGGGTGCAGCATCGACTTCCGGACTGCGTGAGAACAAGGCCATCGTCGTCTCCCTCGGTGCTGCGCCCATGGTATCGGCTCCCACCCTGCGCTCGCAGTGGCAGCCGTCGCAACCGGAATCCTCATCAAGCGCTGCGGCGTGGCCGCAGACAGGATGACGACGCGGCCATGACACCGCCTTCGCGAGGATCGGGCCACGCCCCAGCCCGGTGCGATCTCGGAGACCGAGGGCTGGATTGGTGCGCCGCATCAACGCGCCGGCACCGCGCTTCGCCGCATTGGCCCACACGCGGCTGCGCACCCGCGCCGGCATCCCTGTCCGCGTGCGCGAACGCCGGCGCGCGCTTGCCCGATCCACGACTGGAGACGCTCCCCCAATGGTGTTCCGCATTTCCATCGCCCTGGTGGCGCTGCTGGTCCTGATCGCCGGCATTGCGCCGGGGCCGTTCAATACGCTGGTGCAGGGGGCACTGGTGGAGGTGGTCCGCGGCGCCGGCTGGATGTACCTGCTGATCGTGTTCCTGACCTTGAGCTTCCTGCTGTACCTGGCCTTCGGCCGCTTCGGCACCCTGCGCATCGGCGGCGAAGACGCCGAACCGGATTTCTCGCGCGGCAGCTGGCTGTCGATGCTGTTCGCCGCGGGCATGGGCATCGGCCTGGTGTTCTGGGGCGCGGCCGAACCGATCTCGCACTTCCTCGAGCCGCCGGAGGGCCTGGCGCCGCAGAGCATGGAGGGGGCGCGCGCGTCGATGCGCTATGCGTTCTTCCACTGGGGCCTGCATCCCTGGGCGACCTACGGCCTGATCGGCCTGGCGATGGCCTGGTTCCAGTACAACCGCAACGGCCGCGGCCTGGTCAGCGACATGCTGCAGCCGGTGATCGGCCGCCACCACCGTGGCTGGATCGGACAGAGCGTGAACATCGCCGCCGTGGTCGCCACCGCGGTCGGCGTGGCCACCACGCTGGGCTTCGGCACCATCCAGATCGCCGCCGGCCTGCAACGCGTGTTCGGCGTACACGCCGGCATCCCGGTGCAGATGGCGGTGATCGCGGTGGCCTTCGTGCTGTACATGGCCTCGACCAGCAGCGGCGTGGAGCGCGGCATCAAGTGGCTGTCCAACTTCAATCTGGCCCTGGCGGCGCTGCTGCTGGCCGCGGTGCTGGTGCTCGGCCCCACCGGCTTCATCTTCGACACCTTCACCACCACGCTGGGCGCCTACCTCAACCAGCTGGTGACGATGAGCCTGCGCATGTCGCCGTTTTCCGGCAGCCGCTGGGTGGCGGACTGGACCATCTTCTACTGGGCATGGTGGATCGCCTGGGCGCCGTTCGTCGGCGCCTTCATCGCCCGCGTCTCGCGCGGCCGCAGCGTGCGCGAATTCGTCGTCGGCGTGGTGCTGGCACCGACCCTGCTCGGCTTCCTGTGGTTCTCGGTGTTCGGCGGCACCGCGCTGTGGTCGCAGTTGTTCGGTCACGTCGACATGCTGCAGGCGCTGCACAACGGCTACGAGACGGTGTTGTTCACGCTGTTCGACAGCCTGCCCGGCTCGCTGCTGCTGTCGAGCGCGGCGCTGTTGCTGCTGATGATCTTCTTCGTCAGCTCCGCCGACTCGGCGGTGCTGGTGCTGGCCAGCATGTCCACCGACGAAGCCGGCGACCCGCCGCTGGCGCGCAAGCTGGTGTGGGGCGTGGCGGTGGCGCTGATCGCCGCGGTGCTGTTGCTGGCCGGCGGCCTGGACGCACTGCAGGGCATGATCACCATCGCGGCATTGCCGTTCGCCCTGCTGATGGTGTTGGTGATCGTGTCGCTGTACCGCGTGCTCGACGCCGAGTCCAACCGCGAGCGCCGCAAGGCGCAGCGCGCGCGGCACATGATCGAGGCATGGATCGCGCGCGAACAGGCCGCGCAGGCGCAGCGCGACGGCACCGACCCGGCGCCGCCCCGCGAACAGGCATGAACCTCGCCGCGCGTGGCCGGCCTCAGTAGCCGGCGGCCTGCCCGTCCTTGCGGCTTTCCGAGGCGCCGTAGTACACGCCGCTGTCCGGGTCGCGCGCGATCGCCTGGTAGCCGCCGTAGGGACCGTCGGCGAAGATCACCCGGTGACCCTTGCGCATCAGGTCGCGGATGGTGTCATAGGCAAAGCCGGTCTCCAGGTTCAGTTCGCCGCCGTCGCGCATCGCCGTGGCCTGCCCGGTCGGTTCGGTGGAGCCGTCGTGCTGGATCCGCGGCGCGTCGCCGGCCTCCTGCAGGTTCATGTGGAAATCGATGAGGTTCATCAGGATCTGCACGTGTCCCTGCGGCTGCATCGCCCCGCCCATCACGCCGAAGCTCAGCCACGGCTTGCCGTCCTTGGTCACGAACGCGGGGATGATGGTCTGGAACGGACGCTTGCCCGGCGCGTAGCCGTTGGGATGGTCCTTCTGCAGCACGAACATCTCGCCGCGGTCCTGCAGGATGAAGCCCAGCCCCGGCGGCGCCATGCCGCTGCCCATGCCCCGGTAGTTGGACTGGATCAGCGACACCATCATGCCGTCGGCATCGGCGACGGTCAGGTAGATGGTGTCGCCCTCCTCCAGTTGCTTCGGGGTGCCCGGCTGCACCTCCTTGAGCGCGCGGTCCATCGAGATCAGCGCACGCCGCTGCGCGGCGTAGTCCTTGGAGATCAGCCGCGCCAACGGCGCCGGCTGGAACGCCGGGTCGGCGTAGAAGCGCGCGCGGTCGGCGAAGGCCAGCTTCTTCGCCTCGGTGAACAGGTGCACGTGCTCGGCCGAGCCGAACGGGATCTTGGAGAAGTCGTAGCCTTCCAGGATGTTGAGCATCTGCAGCGCGGCGATGCCCTGGCTGTTGGGCGGCAGTTCCCACACGTCGTAGCCGCGGTAGTTGGTGGACACCGGTTCCACCCATTCGCCGTGGTGGCTGGCCAGGTCCTCGTAGCGCAGGAAGCCGCCATTGGCCTTGAAGTAGGCATCGATGGTGCGCGCGATCGGTCCCTTGTAGAAGGCGTCGCGGCCGCCGTCGGCGATCTGCTGCAAGGTGTTGGCCAGATTCGGGTTCTTCCACAGCTCGCCCTTGCGCGGGGCGCGGCCGTCGATGGTGAACTGCTCCTTGAAGCCGGGGTACTGCGACAGCCGCGGCACCGAGCGGTCCCAGTAGTAGGCGATGGTCTCGGCGACGGGATGGCCGTCGCGGGCGTAGCGGATCGCCGGGGCCAGGTCCTGCGCCATCGTCCTGCGCCCGAAACGCTCGTGCAGCGCGAACCAGCCGTCGACCGCGCCGGGCACCGAGACCGGCAGCGGGCCGGTGGCCGGGATCTCCGTCAGCCCGCGGCGCTGGAACTCGGCCAGGGTCAGCGCCTTCGGCGAGCGGCCCGAGCCGTTGTAGCCATAGAGCTTTTGCGTCTTCGGATCCCAGACGATGGCGAACAGGTCGCCGCCGACGCCGTTGCCGGTCGGCTCCATCAGCCCCAGCGCGGCGTTGGCGGCGATCGCCGCATCCACCGCCGAGCCGCCGTCGTGCAGGGTCTGCAGCGCGATCTGGGTGGCCAGCGGCTGCGAGGTGGCGGCCATGGCGTGCGGGGCGATCACTTCCGAGCGGGTCGCGAACGGCTGTCCGGTGATGCGGTCGGCGGCCTGCGCCGGCACCGACGTCGCCAGCGCCAGCGCGAGCGCCAGGCGCGCCAGGGAAGGAAGCGAAACGGACATGCGCGGCTCTCCGGAAGAACAGGGAACGCCCACCGTACCCGAGTGCGGCCGGCGCCGCCGCGCAGGCGGGCACATCGCGCCGTCGCGACGGCCGGATTTCCGCGCAATTGGCGCTGTTCGCCGCCTGCGCGCCCTCCGTTTCATGCGTAACCAAGCAGCACTGGCGCGGCTTTCGGCACATTCGCCCACGCAGGCCCGCAACACAGTTGACAGTCGCGCAAAGCCCATGGTTATCTCGCTGCATGTTGCAACGCCACACCCGCCCGAAGTCGACCCTCCAGCCCGCCGCCCTGCGCGCGGACGCTGCGGCGTCGCTCCTCGTACTCGTGCTTATTACCTCGCCCACAAGTGCGGGACGAACCGGCGTGTAAGCGACAAGCAGCCAGGATTCGATCAGACCCCGCACCGGCAACGGCGCGGGGTTTTTCGTTTCAGTGATCGCGAATGCAAGACCCCCTTCACTCCAACACCGTTCAAGGACATCCGCCCCATGACCAGTTCCGCCCAGCCCACCACCAAGATCGCCATCGTCGGTTACGGCAGCCAGGGCCGCGCGCACGCGCTGAACCTGCGCGAGTCCGGCTTCGACGTCACCATCGGCCTGCGTGCCGGCGGACCGACCGAAGCCAAGGCGCAGGCCGACGGCTTCGTGGTGAAGAGCCCCGCCGAGGCGGTGAAGGACGCCGACCTGGTCGCGGTGCTGACCCCGGACATGGTGCAGAAGAAGCTGTACGAGGAAGTGCTGGCGCCGAACATGAAGCAGGGCGCCTGCCTGCTGTTCGCGCATGGCCTGAACGTGCACTTCGACATGATCAAGCCGCGCGCCGACCTGGACGTGGTACTGGTCGCGCCGAAGGGTCCGGGCGCGCTGGTGCGCCGCGAGTACGAGATCGGCCGCGGCGTGCCGTGCATCTGGGCGGTGTACCAGGACAAGAGCGGCAAGGCCGAGCAGTTCGCGCTGGAGTACGCCGCCGGCCTGGGCGGCGCGCGCGCCAACCTGATCAAGACCACCTTCAAGGAAGAGACCGAGACCGACCTGTTCGGCGAGCAGGCCGTGCTGTGCGGCGGCGCCTCGTCGCTGGTGCAGGCCGGCTTCGAAGTGCTGGTGGAAGCCGGCTACCAGCCGGAAATCGCCTACTACGAAGTGCTGCACGAACTGAAGCTGATCGTCGACCTGTTCTACGAAGGCGGCATCACCCGCATGCTCGAGTTCGTCTCCGAGACCGCGCAGTACGGCGACTACGTCAGCGGCCCGCGGGTGATCGACGCGGCGACCAAGGAGCGCATGCGCGACGTGCTGACCGACATCCAGAACGGCACCTTCACCAAGAACTGGGTGGCCGAGTACGACGCTGGCCTGCCGAACTACACGAAGTTCAAGCAGGCCGACCTGGACCACCCCATCGAAACGGTCGGCAAGCAGCTGCGCGCCAAGATGGTGTGGCTCAACGGCGACGCCGCTGCCGCCCCGGCCGCCGGCGGCACCAAGGCCGCGTAACCCGCGGCTCCCCCACCCGCTTCCACCGAAAGGTCGCCACCGTATGAACTCCTCCGCTCACGGCACGCCCCGCAACGGCGCGCGCTGGCTGACGCAGGCCCTGGAAGCCGAAGGCGTGGACACGCTGTTCGGCTATCCGGGCGGCACCATCATGCCGTTCTACGACGCGCTGGTAGACAGCCAGCTCAAGCACATCCTGGTCCGCCACGAGCAGGGCGCGGCGCTGGCCGCCAACGGCTACGCCCGCGCCAGCGGGCGGGTCGGCGTGTGCGTCGCCACGTCCGGTCCGGGCGCGTCCAACCTGGTCACCGGCATCGCCGATGCGATGCTCGACTCGGTGCCGATGATCTGCCTGACCGGGCAGGTCGCCACGCCGCTGCTGGGCACCGATGCGTTCCAGGAGCTGGACGTGTTCGGGCTGACCCTGCCGATCGTCAAGCACAGCTTCCTGGTGCGGCACGTGGACGACCTGCCGCAGGTGCTGCGCGACGCGTTCCGCATCGCCCGCGAAGGGCGGCCGGGCCCGGTGCTGATCGACCTGCCCAAGGACGTGCAACTGGCCGATGCCACGCATCTGCCCGCGCACGTGCCGGCGGAAGTGCCGACCCCGCCGGCGCCGCAGGACGCGGTGCTGGCCGAGGCGCTGGCGGCGATCGCCGGTGCCGAGAAGCCGGTGATCTACGGCGGCGGCGGCATCGCCCTGGGCGATGCGGTGGAGGCGTTCCGCCAGTTCGTCGAGGCCACCCGCATCCCCACCGTGCTGACCCTGCGCGGCCTGGGTGCGCTGCCGCACGCGCATCCGCATTACCTGGGCATGCTGGGCATGCACGGCACCCGCGCCGCCAACATGGCGGTGCAGGAGTCGGACCTGCTGATCGTGGTCGGCGCCCGCTTCGACGACCGCGCCACCGGCAAGCTGGCCGAATTCGCGCCGTTCGCGCGGGTCATCCACCTGGACGCCGACGCCTGCGAGATCTCCAAGCTGCGCCAGGCCGACATCGCCGTGCCCGGCGACGTGGCGCAATCGCTGCGCGCGCTGGCCGCGGCGACCAGCACCTGCGAGGCCTGGCACGCCCGCTGCGTCGGCCACCGCGAGAAGTTCGGCGCGCGCTACGACGCGCCCGGGCAGGACATCTACGCGCCCGGCCTGCTGAAGCGGCTGAGCGAACTGGCCCCGGCCGACACCGTGATCGCCTGCGACGTCGGCCAGCACCAGATGTGGGTCGCCCAGCATTGCCGCTTCAACCACCCCCGCAATCACCTGACCAGCGGCGCGCTGGGCACCATGGGCTTCGGCCTGCCGGCGGCGATGGGCGCGCAGTTCGCCTGCCCGGACCGCACCGTGGTGCTGGTCAGCGGCGACGGCAGCTTCATGATGAACGTGCAGGAGCTGGTCACCATCGCCCGCTGCAAGCTGCCGGTGAAGATCGTGCTGCTGGACAACAGTTCGCTGGGCATGGTGCGGCAGTGGCAGGAACTGTTCTTCGCCGAGCGCTACAGCGAGATCGACCTGTCCGACAACCCGGATTTCGCCGCGCTGGCACAGGTGTTCGGCATCCCGGCCAAGCGCATCTCCGCGCGCGGTCAGGTCGAGGACGCGCTGGCCGAGCTGTTGGCGCAGCCGGGCCCGGCGCTGCTGCACGTGGCCATCGACGCGCGCGCCAACGTGTGGCCGCTGGTGCCGCCGAACACCGCCAACAGCACCATGCTGGAAAGCAATCCCGCCGCCCAGCGCCAGGAGACGACACATGCGTTACCAGCTTGACCTGGTGCTGAAACCGATCGACGGCGCCTTGCTGCGCGCGATCGGCATGGCCGAACGCCGCGGCTTCGCGCCGATCTCGATCAGCGGCGCGCCGGTGGCCGAGGACGCCGGCCGCTGGCACCTGCAACTGGTGGTGGACGGCAACCGCCCTGGCGAGACCCTGCGCCTGCAGATGGAGAAGGTCTACGACTGCGAATCGGTGCGCGTGACCGCGCTGGATGGGGTGGCGTGATGGGACCGGGATCGGGGAGGGGGGAATCGGGATTCCCAGCAGGCGGCCGCACGGTCGTCGCTGTCATGACGCGTCAACGCCACCCGACCATGCGGAGGCGCCTTCTTCCATGGAGGTCACTTCTTCGCGCTCGCGCCCAGGATTCCCGCTGCGAATCCCCACTCCCCACTCCCCACTCCCGGCCCTACCATGTCTGATGCCGGTCGCCCTGCGCAGGAGCCGGATGTAGGCCACGTCGCCGTCAGTGTGGCCGACGTGCTGGCCGCGCAGGCGCGGCTGCGCCGCTACCTGCCGCCGACGCCGGTGCATTACGCCGAGCGCTTCGGCGTCTGGCTGAAGCTGGAAAACCTGCAGCGCACCGGTTCCTACAAGGTCCGCGGCGCGCTCAATGCGTTGCTGGCCGGGCTGGAACGCGGCGACGAGCGCGCGGTGATCTGCGCCTCCGCCGGCAACCACGCGCAGGGCGTGGCCTGGGCCGCGCACCGCCTGGGCGTGCAGGCCATCACGGTGATGCCGCACGGCGCGCCGCAGACCAAGATCGCCGGCGTCGCGCACTGGGGCGCCACCGTGCGCCAGCAGGGCAACAGCTACGACGAGGCCTTCGCCTTCGCCCGCGACCTGGCCGAGCAGAACGGCTACCGTTTCCTGTCCGCCTTCGACGACCCGGACGTGATCGCCGGCCAGGGCACCGTCGGCATCGAGCTGGCCGCGCACGCCCCGGACGTGGTGATCGTGCCGATCGGCGGCGGCGGCCTGGCCTCCGGCGTGGCCCTGGCGCTGCGCTCGCAGGGCGTGCGCGTGGTCGGCGCGCAGGTCGAGGGCGTGGATTCGATGGCGCGGGCGATCCGCGGCGACATCCGCGCCGTGGATCCCGTCCCCACCCTGGCCGACGGCGTCAAGGTTAAAATCCCCGGGTTCATCACCCGCCGGCTGTGCGCCAGCCTGCTCGACGACGTGGTGATCGTGCGCGAGGCGGAACTGCGCGAAACGCTGGTCCGCCTGGCGCTGGAGGAGCACGTCATCGCCGAGGGCGCCGGCGCGCTGGCCCTGGCGGCCGGGCGCCGCGTCGCCGGCAAGCGCAAGTGCGCGGTGGTGTCCGGCGGCAACATCGACGCCGGCGTGCTGGCGACGCTGCTGTCGGAGGTGCGCCCGCGCCCGCCGCGCAAGCCGCGCCGCCGCAGCGCCGAGCGACTTCGCAGCCAACGTCCCGCCCCGCCCGCTCCTGCCCGCATCGCGTCGTCCCCGCATCCCCATCCGCAAGCCACCGCCGCCGTAGAGGAACCCATCTGGTGAACACTTCCATTTCTTCCCAGACCCCCCGCATCCGCATTTTCGACACCACCCTGCGCGACGGCGAGCAATCCCCCGGCTGCAGCATGACCCCGCCGCAGAAGCTGGTGATGGCGCGCGCCCTGGCCGAGCTGGGCGTGGACATCATCGAGACCGGCTTCCCGGCCAGCTCGCAGTCCGACCGCGAGGCGATGGCGTTGATCGGCCGCGAGCTGCGCACGCCGACCCTGGCGGTGCTGTCGCGCTGCCTGGCCGCCGACATCGAGACCTCGGCGCGGGCACTGGAAGCGGCGGCCAATCCGCGCCTGCACGTGTTCCTGTCGACCAGCCCGCTGCACCGCGAGCACAAGCTGCGGATGAGCCGCGAGCAGGTGCTGGAATCGGTGCGCAAGCACGTGGCGCTGGCGCGCCAGTACGTGGACGACGTGGAGTTCTCGGCCGAGGACGCCACCCGCACCGAGGAGGATTTCCTGGCCGAGGTCGCCAGCGTGGCGATCGCCGCCGGCGCCACCACCATCAACCTGCCCGACACGGTCGGCTTCACCACCCCGGAAGAGATCCGCGGCATGTTCTCGCGGATCATCGCCAGCGTCCCAGGTGCCGACCGGGTGGTCTTCAGCACCCACTGCCACAACGACCTGGGCCTGGCCGTGGCCAACTCGCTGGCCGCGGTGGAAGGCGGTGCGCGGCAGGTGGAATGCACCATCAACGGCATCGGCGAGCGTGCCGGCAACTGCGCGCTGGAAGAGATCGCGATGGCGCTGAAGGTGCGCAACGCGTTCTACGAGCTGGACACCGCGATCCACACCCCGCGCATCGTCGCCACCTCGCAGTTGCTGCAGCGCCTGGTCGGCATGCCGGTGCAGCGCAACAAGGCGATCGTCGGCGGCAACGCCTTCGCCCACGAGTCGGGCATCCACCAGCACGGCATGCTGCGCCACCGTGGTACCTACGAAATCATGCGCCCCGAAGACGTGGGCTGGGAGTCCTCGCAGATGGTGCTGGGCCGCCACAGCGGCCGCGCCGCGGTCGAGCAGCGTCTGCGCGCGCTGGGCTACGTGCTGGACGAGGCCGAACTGAACATCGCCTTCGATGCCTTCAAGGCGCTGTGCGAACAGCAGCGCGTGGTCAACGACGCCGACCTGCAGGCGATGATGCAGGACGCGCCGGAGAGCCAGGGCTACCGGCTGTCGTCGATGACCGTCAGCGACCGCGGTCAGCGCGCCAGCGCGCAGGTCGAGCTGTCCGATCCGGACGGCCAGCGGGTCAGCGAGCGCGCCGAGGGCGACGGCCCGGTGGACGCGCTGTTCGCCGCGCTGTCGGCGGCCACCGGCGTGCAGCTGGTGCTGGACAGCTACCAGGTGCACAGCGTCGGCATCGGCGCCGACGCGCGCGGCGAGGCCAACCTCAGCGTGCGCCACGGCGAGGTCGAGTACGACGGCACCGGCACCAGCCGCGACATCATCGAGGCCAGCGCGCTGGCCTGGCTGGACGTGGCCAACCGCGTGCTGCGCCAGCGCCAGGGCGCGCCGGTCGGCGCCGCCGACGCGCTGGCCTGAGCCGCCACCGCACGGTCATCGTCGTGGTGCACGCTCGCCTTCGCCCGTCCTTCCCGCCCAGCTTTCCTGCCAGGTAGTTCCGCAATGTCCGCCACTCCCCGCACCCTGTACGACAAACTGTGGGACGCGCACGTCGTCGTCCCCGAGAGCGCCGCCGCCCCGGCGGTGCTGTACATCGACCTGCACCTGATCCACGAAGTGACCTCGCCGCAGGCGTTCACCGAGCTCAAGGCGCGCGGCCTGACGCCGCGCCGGCCGGACCGCACCAAGGCGACGATGGACCACTCCACGCCGACCCTGCCGCGCGGCGCCGACGGCAAGCTGCCGTACTACACCCCGGCCTCCGAGGCGCAGGTGGACATGCTCGCGCGCAACTGCGCCGACTACGGCATCGAACTGTTCGACATGGGCTCGGACAACCGCGGCATCGTCCACGTGATCGCGCCGGAGCAGGGCTTCACCCAGCCCGGCATGACCATCGTCTGCGGCGACAGCCACACCTCCACCCATGGCGCGTTCGGCGCGCTGGCGTTCGGCATCGGCACCAGCGAGGTCGGCCACGTGCTGGCCACGCAGTGCCTGCTGCAGCGCAAGGCCAAGACCATGGCGATCACCGTCGACGGGCCGCTGGCGCCCGGCGTCGGCGCCAAGGACGTGATCCTGCACATCATCGGCGTGATCGGGGTCAACGGCGGCACCGGCCACGTGCTGGAGTACCGCGGTTCCACCATCGCCGCGATGGACATGGAACAGCGCATGACCCTGTGCAACATGTCGATCGAGGCCGGTGCGCGCGCCGGCATGGTCGCGCCGGACCAGGTCACCTTCGACTGGGTCGCCAAGACCCCGCGCGGCCCCAAGGGGGCCGACTTCGAGGCCGCCGTGCAGCGCTGGTCGCAGTTGCAAAGCGATCCCGGCGCGCGCTTCGACGCCGAGGTGCGCATCGACGCGCGCGACATCCGCCCGACCCTGACCTGGGGCACCCACCCCGGCACCGCGATCGCGGTGGACGTGCCGATCCCGGCCGCGCAGGATCCGGCGGCGCAGAAGGGCCTGCACTACATGCATCTGGAAGCCGGACATGCGCTGATCGGCACGCCGGTGGACGTGGTGTTCGTCGGCTCCTGCACCAACGGCCGGCTCAGCGACATGCGCGACGTGGCGCAGGTGCTGCGCGGCCGCAAGGTGGCGCCGCACGTGCGCATGCTGGTGGTGCCGGGCTCGGAGATCGTCAAGCGCCAGGCCGAGGCCGAGGGCATCCACGAGGTGGTGCGCGCGGCCGGTGCGGAATGGCGCGAATCGGGCTGCTCCATGTGCATCGCCATGAACGGCGACCTGGTGGCGCCGGGACAGCTGGCGGTGAGCACCAGCAACCGCAATTTCGAAGGCCGCCAGGGCCCGGGCTCGCGCACCCTGCTGGCCTCGCCGCTGACCGCGGCCTGGGCCGCGGTGAACGGCCGGGTCAGCGATCCGCGCGCGCTGTTCGCGGAGGTCGCGTGATGGCATCGCACATCGCCGCGTTCGCGGCCACGCTGACCTTCGTCGCCACCACCACCCGCGCTTTCGCGCACCGCCATCAGCCGCTGCTGCCGCCGCATGTGCCGCCTGCGGCACTGCCGCCGGCGGCCGACGCCGCGGCGCCCGCCCCCGACGCCGTCGCTTCCCAGGAGACCCCGTGATGGCCGGCTTCGCCACCCTCACCTCGCGCAGCGTGGTGCTGCGCCAGACCAACATCGACACCGACCAGATCATCCCGGCACGGTTCCTGTCCACCACCGAACGCGCCGGCCTCGGCCGCCACGCCTTCAACGACTGGCGCTGGCAGGCCGACGGCACGCCGAACCCGGAGTTCGCCTTCAACCAGGCGCACAACGCCGGCCGCCAGATCCTGCTGGCCGGGCGCAACTTCGGCTGCGGCTCCTCGCGCGAGCATGCGCCGTGGGCGCTGACCGACCTGGGCCTGCGCGCCATCGTCAGCAGCGAGATCGCCGACATCTTCCGCAACAACAGCCTCAAGAATGGCCTGCTGCCGATCGTGCTGGCCGAGGACGACGTGCAGACGCTGATGCAGCGCCCGGACGACGAACTGACCGTGGACGTGGCCGCGCGCGAACTGCGCACGCCCGACGGCCGCGTCTACGCCTTCTCGCTCGACGCGTTCTCGCAGACCTGTCTGCTCGAGGGCGTGGACGAGATGGGCTACCTGTTGCTGCGCCAACCCGACATCGAACGCTACGAGGCCACCCATGCACGCTGACATCGTCGTCCTGCCCGGCGACGGCATCGGTCCGGAAGTCGCCGCCGCCGCGGTCGCGGTGCTGCGCGCCGTGGCCGCGCGCCATGGCCACGACTTCCAGTTCCAGGAACACGACATCGGCGGCATCGCCATCGACCGCCACGGCGAGCCGTTGCCGGCGGCGACGCTGACCGCCTGCCAGCGCGCCGACGCGGTGCTGCTGGGCGCGGTCGGCGGACCCAAGTGGTCCGATCCGAATGCCAAGGTACGTCCCGAGCAGGGCCTGCTGGCGATCCGCCGCGGCCTGGGCCTGTTCGCCAACCTGCGTCCGGTCAAGCCGCACCCGGCGGCGCTGGACGCCTCGCCGATCAAGCCGCACCTGCTGCAGGGCGTGGACATCGTGGTGGTGCGCGAACTGACCGGCGGCATCTACTTCGGCGACAAGACCCGCAGCCCCAGCGACGCCAGCGACCTGTGCCGCTACACCGTCGCGGAGATCGAGCGGGTGCTGCGCAGCGCGTTCCGCCTGGCCCGGCAGCGCCGCAACCACGTGGTCTCGGTGGACAAGGCCAACGTGATGGAAACCTCGCGGCTGTGGCGCGACGTCGCCGCGCGGATCGGCCGCGAGGAATTCCCCGACGTGCGCCTGGAACACCAACTGGTCGATTCGATGGCCATGCACCTGCTGGCCAAGCCGCGCGAGTACGACGTGATCGTCACCGAGAACATGTTCGGCGACATCCTCACCGACGAAGCCTCGATGCTGGCCGGCTCGCTGGGGCTGCTGCCGTCGGCCTCGCTGGGCGAAGGCCGCATCGGCCTGTACGAGCCGATCCACGGCTCGGCGCCGGACATCGCCGGCAAGGGCATCGCCAATCCCTACGCGACCATCCTCAGCGCGGCGCTGCTGCTGCGCCACTCGCTGGGTCTGGAAGCCGAAGCCGTGGCGATCGAGCAGGCCGTCAATGCCGCGCTCGACGCACAGGCGTTCACCGCCGACCTTGCCGCACCGGGCCAGGGCATCTCCACCGAGGCCGCGGCCGAGGCGGTGCTGCAGCGCCTGCAGGGCTGATCCGCGCCGGCGCCACTGGCGCCGGCCGCCTCCCGCCCGCCGCGACGATGCGGCGGGTGTGGAGCGCCGCCATTTCTCTTCAGTGCGCCTGCGTGGCGCCTGCGTCATCACCCCTGCGCAATCCCACGCCACCGCGCGGACCACGCGCCGCGCCTGCGCCGCCTCACCGCCCTAGCCGATCACCCGGTCGCGGCCTTCGCGCTTGGCCTGGTACAGGCGCTTGTCGGCCTGCACCAGCAGGTCGCGGCGGGTGCGCAGGGCCGGCGACAGGCAGGCGAAGCCGATGCTGGCGGTAAAGCGCACCGCGCGTCCGTGGTCGTCGTGCAGCACCAGATCGGCGATGTGCAGGCGCAACGCGTCCAGGCGCGCGTGCGCCGGCTCCTGGTCCAGGCCCGGCAGCACCAGCAGGAACTCCTCGCCGCCATGGCGCGCGGCGAAGGCCTGCTCGCCGAGGCTGGCGCGCAGCGCCTCGCCGACCCGGCGCAGCACCTCGTCGCCGATCTCGTGGCCGTAGGCGTCGTTGATCTTCTTGAAATGGTCGATGTCCAGCAGCGCCACGCACAGGGGCGTGCGCGTGTTCAGCGCCCGCTCCAGCGCCGCGTTGAGGTAGGGATCGCCGGTGCGCCGATTGGGCAGGCCGGTCAGCGCATCGTGTCCGGCCTGGTAGGCGAGCTTGCGCACCAGGTCCTCGCGCTCGAGGTTGGCCAGCTTCAACGCCAGGTTCTTCGCCTTCAGTTCGTGGGTGCGCTCGGCGATGATGGTGTTGAGCCGGCGCTGGCGGCGCCGGTAACGGCGGCTGCGGCCGCGGTACCACCACAGGAGCAGGCCGGTCGCACCCAGCGCCACCAGCACCACGAACGGCCAGCGTTCCCAGAACGGCGGCACCAGTTGCAGGCGCAGCGAGGCACTGCCGATGCGCTCGCTGCGCGACCAGTCCAGCGGGCTGGTCATCGCCTGCACGTCCAGGCGGTAGCTGCCCGACGGCAGGTTGGTGTAGACCGCTTCCTCGCTGCTGCCGGCGTCGACCCACTGCCGATCGAATCCATGCAGGCGATAGCGATAGCGCACCTTGTCCGGCGAGCGGAAGCTCAGCCCGGCATAGCCGATCGCGAGGCGGGCGACGCCGCCGTGCAGGCGGTAGTCGCCGCGCAGTGGTTGCGCCACGCCGTCCACCTGCACATGGGAGATCACCAGCGGCGGCGCACGCACGTTGCGCCGGCTCGGCAGCGCCGGATCGATCAGCGCCAGCCCGGCCGAGGTCGGGATCAGCAGCACGCTGTCGCGGCTGCGCCAGCCCGCCGGCGCACTGCTGCCGTTGCCCTGCCCGCTGGGCATGCCGTCGCTGCGGTCGACCACGTCCACCGCCAGGGTGCTGCGCTGGCCGGCGTCCAGTTCCGCCAGCCGCGCACGCGCGATGCGCAGCACGCCGCGATTGCTGTTCGCCCACAGGGTGCCGTTGCCGTCGTCGAGCAGCCGGAACAGCTTGTCGCGCGGCAGCCCGACACTGTGGTCGTAGATGCGCCACTGCCCGCCGCGCAGGCGCAGCAGGCCGCGGTCGCTGGCGACCCACAGGGTGCCGTCGGCATCTTCCAGGAAATCGAAGGCGTTCTGCGCCGGGAAGCCGTGGCCGCTCGGCCGCGCCTGCAGCGTACCGTCCGCGGCGAGCGTGGCGATGCCCTGGTTGGTGCCGATCCACAGCACCCCGGCATGGTCGCGGTACAACGCCTGCACCTGCCGCCCGGGCAGGCCCTCGGCGGTGCCGTAGGCCCGCGTGCGCTCGCCCTTGCGATACAGCAGTCCCTCGTTGCCGCCGATCCACAGGCCGCCGTCGGCATCGGCCAGCAGCGCACGCACCATGGTCCGCGGCACGCCCGCGGCCACGCCCAGGCGTTGCCGGATTGCGCCGTCGGCCGACAGCAGCAGCACGCCCTGGTCGTAGGTGCCGACCCACATGCCGCCGTCGCGGGCGGCGGCCAGCGCCAGCACGGAGGGATCGCGGCCCGGGCGCTCGCTCAAGCGCAGCGCACGGATGCGGCCGCCCTGCCAGCGGTCGAGGCCGGCGGCATGGCCGATCCAGATCGCGCCATCGGCGTTCTGCTGCACCACCCGCACGTAGTCGCTGCCGAGCCCGTCCTGGCGGGTCAGGCCGCCGGCATCGCCCTTGGCGACGCGGAACAGGCCGTCGGTACTGCCGGCCCACACCAGGCCCTCGTGGTCCTCGATCAGCGCCGGGCTGACCACGCCGGAGATCGACAGCACTTCCTCGCTGGCGCCGTTGGAGGCGCGCCGCAGCAGTTGCCCGCTGGACAGGCTCATCCACAGCTGGCCATCGTGGTCCTGCAGCGCGGCATCGACGCGCTGACCGCGCCGCAGCCATTGCAGGCCGCCGTTGGCGCCGAGCCAGAACACGCCTTCGTCGCTGGCGACCAGCAGGCCGCCCTGGCGGTCGGGCGCCAGGCGCCGGATCGACGCCGTGCGCATCGCTGCCGCGCCCCAGCGCTGCGCCCGCGTGCCGTGCGCGGTCATCCGGAACAGGCCCTGCGGCGTGCCCACCAGCACCGCGTCGCGGTAGCGCAGCAGGGCAGCGATGCGGATCTTGCCCAGCCCCGCGGCGGCACCAACGTCGACCAGGCGGCCGTCGGCCTCGATCCGGAACAGGCCGTCCTCGCTGCCGACCCACAATCCGCCGTCGGCGTCGCGCAGCATCGCCGTGACCCGCAGCCGCTGCGCGCGCGCATCGCCCAGATGCTCCCAGCGCCCGGCGGCGTAGCGGAACACGCCGTCGTAGGCGGTGCCGACCAGCATGCCGCCGTCGGCGTCGGCGAGCAGCGCGAACACCCCCGACAGCTCCATGCCCGGGGTGTTCTGCCGATCGAAGACGGTGAAGGCGCGGCCGTCGAAACGCGCCACGCCTTCCCAGGTGCCGACCCAGATCATGCCGTCGCGGTCCTGCGCCAACGCGTGCACCAGGTTGTGCGGCAGCCCCTCTTCCATGGTCCAGCGCGCGACCACCGGGCGGTCGAGCACGGCGCGCTCGGTCAGCGGCGCGGCCGGTTCGGCGGCGCGCGCGACGACGCTGGTGCACCACAGCGCCAGCAACAGGCACAACATCACACCCACGCGGTGACACAGCGCATGCGCGCCGTCGCGACTACCGTGACGCCGATCCCCGTGTTCCATCCCTTCCCGAATCACACCGACAACGGCGCGCGGCAACCCCCTGTGGGCAGATGGCTAATCTATCACCGCCTGTTCGCTGCCGATGTCAGGGACTTCCTGACGGCCGGGGCCGCCCAGGGACGGCCGAGGCACACCTCCGCCGGCGTCACGCGCAACATGGCCGAACGCAGCGTCACAATAATGAACCCACGGGTCTAGTATAAATATCGAACCGACTGGTCTAGTATTGCCACCATGGTCAGCAAATCGCCCGCCGCCTCCGCCAAATCCTCCTCGCGTCCCGCCGGGCCCGGTCGCCCCAAGGACATGGGCAAACGTGCCGCGATCCTGGAGGCCGCGCGGGAGATGTTCACCGAACTGGGCTTCGGCGGGGTCAGCATGGACGGCATCGCCGCCCGCGCCGGCGTCTCCAAGCTCACCGTCTACAGCCACTACGGCGACAAGGAAACCCTGTTCGCCGAGGCGGTGCGCGCGCAATGCCAGGCGCTGCTGCCGGACGACCTGTTCGGGCACGCGCTGAAGGGGCCCCTGCGCACCCAGTTGCTGGACATTGGCCTGGCCTTCTTCGCCATGATCAGCAGCGAGGCGGCGATGGCCACCCACCGCATGATGCTGACCCCCGGCACCGGCGACGACCACGTCCGCGAGATGTTCTGGAACGCCGGCCCCAAGCGCACCCAGCAGGACCTGGCGAGGCTGCTGCAGGCCCATGTCGCCGCCGGCGAACTGGACATCGCCGACCTGAACCTGGCCGCCTCGCAGTTCTTCTGCCTGGTCAAGGGCGAGTTGTACTCGCTGATGATGTGCGGCCTGTGCCGCGACGCCGGCCAGGACCGGATCCGCGCCCATGTCGAGGCCAGCATCGACTTCTTCCTGCGTGCCTATGCGGCGCGCTAGCCCGGCCGCCAGGCCATTCCCCGGCGCCGATGACTTCCGGCACTGCGCGCCGGGCCGTCCGGCGGCGATGCTGCGGCATACGCCCGGCCTCCGTGCCGGCTAAAATGCCCGGCCCTCCGCGTTGGATGCCCGAAATGACGATCGACTACTCCCAAGCCCGCGAAAAGATGGTGGAACAGCAGGTCCGTCCCTGGGACGTGCTCGACCTGCGCGTGCTCGACGTGCTGTCGCGGCTGCCGCGCGAGACCTTCGTGCCGCCGGCGCACCGCGCCGTGGCCTACGCCGACCTGGAGATTCCGCTGGGCCACGGCCAGTACATGATGAAGCCGGTCATCGAGGGCCGCATGCTGCAGGCCCTGGACGTGCAGCCGGGCGAGGACGTGCTGGAGATCGGCACCGGCAGCGGCTTCGTCGGCGCCTGCCTGGGCGAACTCGGCCGCGAGGTGGTCAGCCTGGAGATCGAGCCGGCCCTGGCCGCCGCCGCGCGCGCCAACCTGGACGCCGCCGGCCTGGGCAGCAACGTCCGCATCGAGACCGCCGACGCCTTCGCCTGGAACAGCGAGCGCCGCTTCGACGTGGTCTGCGTCACCGCTGCGGTCACCGAGATCCCGGCCCAGTTCCTGGCATGGCTGCGCCCCGGCGGACGCCTGTTCGCGATCCGCGGCCGCGCGCCGGTCATGGAAGCGGTGCTGGTGCATGCCGACGCCGGCGCCCCGCGCACGGAATCGCTGTTCGAAACCGACCTGGCGTATTACCTGCGAGGCGCAGCGCCAGTCCCCCAGTTCACATTCTGATCCATCAAGGAAGCCGCAATGATCCGCCGATCCCTCGTCCTGGCGCTGGCCGCCGCGCTGTTTCCGCTGGCCGCCAACGCCACGGACCTGCTGCAAGTCTACGAAATGGCCCGCAACAGCGACCCGCAGTTGGCCTCCGCGGAATCGACCCGGCTGTACGACAAGGAAGGCGAGGTGCAGGCGCGCGCCGCGTTGCTGCCGCAGATCAACGGCAGCGCGTCGCTGCAGCGCAACCATAGCGAGGTCGAGCGCGGCGGCGGCGAACTGTCCGGCACCGGCAAGAGCCGCAGCTATGCGGTGCAGGGCCAGCAGACCCTGGTCAACTTCGCGCAGTTCTCCAACCTGCGCGCGCAGAAGGCGCGCAGCCTGGCCGCCGACTACACCCTGGATTCGGCCAACGACGACCTGATCGTGCGCACCTCGGCGGCCTACTTCAACGTGCTGGTGGCGATCGAGTCGCTGGTCGCCGCCGAGACCAACGAAGCCGCCGCCAAGAAGCAGTTCGACTACGCCGACAAGCGCCTGGAAGTGGGCCTGGCGCCGATCACCGACGTGCACGAAGCGCGCGCCGAGTACGACCAGGCCCGCGCCGACACGATCACCGCACGCAACTCGCTGCAGGATCTGTACCAGGCGCTGACCGAGATCACCGGCCAGCCGGTACGCGACCTGCGCGGCCTGCCGGAGGACTTCCGTCCGCAGCTGCCGGCCACCGGCGGCGACATCGACAGCCTGATCGCCTCGGCGCTGGACAAGAACCCGTCGCTGCGTTCCTACCAGTACCAGGTGCAGGCGGCCGAGGCCAGCGTCTCGGCGGCACGCGCCGGGCACCTGCCGACGCTGAACCTGTCGGCCAGCGCCGGCCGCGACGCGAACTGGGGCGACAGCGTCTCCGGCAGCGGCAGCACCCCGCGTGCCGACAGCAACACCATCGGCCTGACCCTGAACATCCCGATCTTCGCCGGCGGCGCCACCCAGTCGGCCGTGCGCCAGGCCCTGGCGCAGCGCGACATCGCCCAGGACACCTACGAGCTGCAGAAGCGCGCGCTCGACCGCAACACCCGCAACGCCTACCAGACGGTGGTGGCCGGAATCAGCGAGATCGAGGCGCGGCGGCTGGCGGTGGTCTCGGCACAGGCGGCGTTCGATGCCTCGCAGGTCGGCCTGGAAGTGGGCACCCGCACCGTGCTGGACGTGGTGCAGAACCAGCGCACCCTGTACCAGGCGCAGTTGGCCTACGCACAGGCGCGCTACAACTTCCTGCAGAACCGCCTGCTGCTGAGCCAGGCGCTCGGCTCGCTGGACGTGGCCGAGGTGCAGTCGATCAACGCGCTGCTGACCCAGAGCGCCGAGTCCAAGCTCAACTCGGCCAACAGCACGCAGTAAACGCGTTCGCTGGCGCGAACACCGAAACGGCGGGCCTTCGGGTCCGCCGTTTTTGTTTTGGGAGCAGCGGGAGGCGCGCCGTTGCCTGCGCGCGGGTCGCGGCTGAAGCCGCTCCTACGGGGCGCGCGTCGCGATGCGACACGCGCCATGCGCCATGCAGCGTGGCCCCTGTGGTGTTCCCTCTGGCGGAGCGAACGCCGCCCTGGCCGATGACGCAACACGCCGGCAGCCCGCTGTACTGTGGGAGGGACTTCAGTCCCGACGCGTGCCATGGGAGGGGATGCGATGGGCGAACGGAGAGTGTCATGCGCCGCGGCTGAAGTCGCCCCCACAACCGGCTGCCTGGAACCCGAAAAGGATGCCGTCGCGGCAAAAACCGCTCCTATGGCCGCGCGCATCCCGAGCGACGCAGGTCAGTCCTCCACGCTCGCCGCGCCCGCCAGCGGCGGCAGATGCGGCGCGATCAGTTGCAGGGTCCGCTGCAGCGCGCCGCGGCCGTTTTCGACCAGCGCGCAGCCGGCCTCGGCCATGCGCTTGCGCGCCTCGGCATCGGCCAGCAGGGCCTGCAGGGCGGCGCACACGGCGCCGGCATCCTCGCAGATGGCCACCGCGCCGGCCTCGCGCATGCGCCGCGAGATCTCGGAGAAGTTGTGCAGGTGCGGCCCGGTGACCGACGGCGTGCCGACGGCGGCGGGCTCCAGCAGGTTGTGCCCACCGATCGGTTGCAGGCTGCCGCCGACGAAGGCCACCTGGGCGCAGGCGTAGAAGCCCATCAGTTCGCCCAGCGTATCGATCACGAACACCGCATCGTCGGCGCCGGGCCACTGCTGCTGGCGACGCGTGGCCACCCGCCAGCCCTGGTCGCGCGCCAGCGCCTCGACCTTGGCGAAACGTTCCGGATGCCGCGGCGCCCACAACAGCAGCACGTCCGGCCACTGCCGGCGCAGCTGCCGGTGCATCTCGATCACCGCCGCCTCCTCGCCATCGTGGGTACTGGCGGCGATCCACACCGGACGCGTCGCCGGCACGCGCGTACGGAACGCGGCGACGACGTCGGGCAGGTGCGCAGGCGCGGCGATGTCGAATTTCAGATTACCCAGTGCACGCACCTGCTCGGGGCGCGCGCCCAGGGCGACGAAGCGCTCGGCGTCCTCCTGCGATTGCGCCGCCACGCAGGTGACGGTGCGCAGCGCACGCCCGATCAACGGCCGCAGCACCCGGTAGCCGCGCAGCGAACGCGCCGACAGCCGCGCATTGAGCACGTACACCGGGATGCCGCGGTCGCGGCAGCCGAACAACATGTTCGGCCACAGTTCGGTCTCCAGGATCAGCGCCAGGCTGGGGCGGAAATGCTGCAGGAAGCGGCCGACGCTGCCGGGCACGTCGTAGGGCAGATACACGTGGTCCAGGGCATCGCCCCACAGCGCGCGCACGCGCTCCGAGCCGGTCGGGGTGATGGTGGTGATCACCCAGCGGATGTCCGGGCGCTGCGCGCGCAGCGCATTGACCACCGGCGCGGCGACGTTGACCTCGCCCACCGAGACCGCGTGCAGCCAGACCCGCGGGCGTCCGCGCGCCTGCGAATACGAGGCGTAGCGCTCGTCCCAGCGCTGGAAGTACTGGCGCACGCGGAAGCCGCGCCAGACCAGGTGATAGACGGTGACCGGCAGCAGCAGATAGAGCACGGCCGAGTACAGGCCGCGCAGCAGCCGCTCGATGAAATCGTTGCGCATCCGGACAGCATAGCCGGTTGCGCGCGGGCGGCGGCAGACGATCGCCGCGCGTGCCGACGCGGCCGTGCGCGTGCCCGGCTAAACTTGGCGCATGTCTGCCGCTCCCACTCCGCCCGCCTCCGCGACCCACGCCGCACCGCCGCCGCGCTCGCCCCGCCACTGGCTCACCTGGCTGCTGCTCGGCCTGGCGGTGATCGCCGCACGCCTGCCCTGGCTGCTGCAGCGCGCCCTGGGCCGCGGCATCGGCTGGCTGGCGCTGCGCCTGGCCGGGACCCGCCGGCATGCCGCCGAGGTCAATCTGAAACTGTGCTTCCCGGAGCAGAGCGCGGCCTGGCGCGAACGCCTGCTGCGCGACAGCTTCGACGCGCTGGGCGTGGGCGTGTTCGAGTTCGCCCGCGCCTGGTGGGGCGGCATCGGCGCGATTCGCCGGCGCACCCGCATCGAAGGCCTGGAACACTTGCAGGCGCTGCAGGCGCAGGGCCGCGGCGTGTTGCTGGTATCGGGCCACTTCATGACCCTGGAGATCTGCGGCCGACTGCTGTGCCAGTACGTGCCGCTGGCCGGGATGTACCGGCGCCACCGCAATCCGGTGTTCGAATGGGCGGTCAAGCGCGGGCGCCTGCGCTACGCCACCGCCATGTTCGCCAACGAGGACCTGCGCGGCAGTGTGCGCCATCTCAAGCGCGGCGGCTTCCTGTGGTACGCCCCGGACCAGGACATGCGCGGCAAGGACACGGTGTTCGTGCCGTTCTTCGGCATGCCCGCGGCCACCATCACCGCCACCCACCAGCTGGCGCGGCTGACCGGCTGCGCGGTGGTGCCGTACTTCCACCGCCGCGAAGGCGCCGACTACATCCTGCGCATCGCGCCGCCGCTGGAGGACTTTCCGTCGGAAGACATGGTCGCCGACACCGCGCGGGTCAACGCCGCGATCGAGGCGATGGTGCGCGAGGCGCCGGCGCAGTACCTGTGGATCCACCGCCGCTTCAAGCGCCAGCCCGGCGGCCGCAGCGACTTCTACGAGCCCGGCTGAGCGCTCAGCGCGGCGCCGCGGCGTCGGCGCGCTCGCCCGGCTCGGGGTCGTTCGCCAGCAGCGCGCCGGCGTACAGGCCGATCAACAGCATGGTCAGCCCGCCCCAGAACGACGAGTAGAACGCCAGGTGGGTGTTGAACGGGAACACCGTGATCAGCAACGCCTGCATCGCCGGCCGCGCACGTTCGCGCGCCTGCGCCGACGCGTAGCGCCAGGCGCGCCATGCCTGCGCGGCACCGGCCAGCCACAGCAGCAGTCCGATCACGCCGGTCTCGGCGAGCACTTCGAGCACGATCTGGTGGGCATGGAACGCCGGCTCGCGTCCCCATTCCCCGGCATGGGTCGGATCCGGGTCGCACCCGACGTAGGCCTCGCGGAAGCCGCGCACGCCGACGCCGTTGATCGGGTGCTGGCGGATCATGCACCAGGCCGCGGTCCAGATCTGCGCACGCCCGGTCAGCGCCGCATTGAGGTCGGCCGGATGCCCGCTGAGCGCGCGCGCGGTGCGCTCGAAGCGGTCGTGCACCTGCGGCGACACCACGCCCAGCACCCCGGCCACCAGCAACGCGGCCACACCCAGCGCCAGCAGCTTGCGCGCGCCGAGCAGGCGCCAGCCCGACAGCACCAGCAGTACCGCGTAGGTGATCCACGAGGCGCGCGATCCCGCCAGCACCAGCACCACCCCCACCGCGGCCGCGGCGAGCAGCCAGCCCCAGGCACCGCCGCGGCGCGCCGCCACCCACAACAGGAACGGCGACACGCTGGCCAGCACCTGGCCGAACTTCAGGTTGCACGGGCCGAACACGCCGCTGAGGCGATCGGCCAGGGCGATCTCCTGCGGCGTGCACAGGCCGTGGTGGCTGATCGCCCACTTCAACTGGTCCATCGACCAGAACAGCGGGCTGGTGCCGCACAGCGCCTGCGCCAGTGCGTCCACAGTCCAGAGCGCGGCGATCGCCGCCAGGCCGTTGAAGGTGATGCGGCGTCCGCGCGGCGTCGCCACCGCCATCGCCACCAGCCACAGGAACGGCAGGAAGCGCAGGTCCACCGCCGATTCGCGCAGGGCCAGCGGCACGTCCACCGCGCCCAGTGCCGACAACGGCTGCGGCAGCCAGTAGGCGAAGAACAGCAGCGTGGTCAGCGCCCAGGCCGGGCCGCTGAGCAGGCGCCCGCCCCCGCGGAAGCGGCTGTGCAGCAGGCGCGCCAGGGTGACCAGGGCGCCCAGCGCCAGCACCCCGGCCGCCAGGCCCGGCGCCGGCCACAGCGCGACGAAGAGCAGCACCCAGACCGGCGCCCAGCGCTCGCGGACCTCGGGCAAGGCAGAAGCGGACAGGGAACCGTCAGGGCCGGAGTTCGTCATAGATCGCCAAGGTACTGCGCTGCATGGCCTGCAGCGTGTAGGGGAGCGCCGCCGGCGGCGCCGGAGGTTGCGCCAGCAGCGCGCGCGCGGCGGTCTGCAGGGCTTGGGCATCGAAGGTCGCCACCGCGCCGGCGGGCTGCAGCTGCGCGAGCAATTCGCCGACCCCGCCATGCGCCCAGCCCAGCACCGGCCGCCCGACCGCCAGCGCCTCGACCACGGTCCGGCCAAACGCTTCGGGCTTGCGCGAGAGCTGCAGCACCAGGTCGCTGGCGGCATAGGCCTCGGCGATGCGCGCGGTCGGCGGCGTGAACGCCACCGCGTCGGCCACGCCGAGCGTCGCCGCCTCGGCCTCCAGTTCGCGCACGTAGGCCTCGCGCCCGGCCTCGCGTGCGCCGGGCAGCCACAGCCGCGCGTCGCGGCCGTCGCCGCGCAGCGCCGCCAGCAGGCGCAGCGCGTCGGCGTGGCCTTTCAGGCGGGTGCCGCGCCCCGGCAGCAACAGCAGCGGCCCGTTCCCGGCCAGCGCTGGCGCCTGGCTGGCCGCCCAGGCCCGCGCCTGCGCATCGGGCCAGGCACGGCGCGGGAACTGCGCCGGATCGATGCCGCGCGGCACCACCCGCAGGCACGCCGGATCGGTCTGCGGATAGTGCTGCAGCACGTAGGCGCGCACGGTCTCGGATACGCAGATGACCCGCTCGCCGCGGGTCATCACCGCGCTGTAGCGGCTGGGCGAGTTGAGCCCGTGCACGGTGGTGACCAGGCGCGGGCGCTGCGCCGCCGGCATGCCCTGCAGCGCACGCCAGCCCAGCCAGGCCGGCAGCCGCGAGCGCGCGTGCACGATGTCGGCGCGCTCGCGCGCGAACAGGCGCCGCAGCGCCGGCACGTAGCGCAGGGTCAGCAAGGATTTGCGGCCGATGTCCAGGGCAATGTGCTCGGCGCCGGTGGCGGCCAGCGCGGGCAGCAGCCGGCCGCCGGCCGAGACCACCAGGGCACGGTGCCCCGCATCGACCAGGGCCTGGGCGATTTCCAGCGTGGAGCGCTCGACGCCGCCGGACTCCAGCGCCGGCAGCAGCTGCACCACGGTCAGGCGGTGCATCGAACCCGGGTCAGTCGACCAGCACGAAGACCGCGCCGCAGTACGGGCACTTGGCTTCGAGGCCGGGCTCGTCCTCGATCGGCAGGTAGACCCGCGGGTGCGAGTTCCACAGCGCCATCTCCGGCGTCGGGCAACTCAGCGGCAGGTCGGCGCGGCGCACCTCGTAGCGCGTCTGGGCGTTGGCGGGCGCGGTGGCGGTATGGCTCATGGCGGTGGGGACACGGCGAAGGGGACAGGCGATTCTAGCAGCCCGCCCCGGGCCCGGCGCGGGTCTCCCGGGGCCACCGCGACGAGGTCCTTTCACGCGCCTTTCCTATTCGCTTGATGCAGGACGAACGCAGCACTATGCTGGTGTCACGCGGCGCCGACATGCCGCTTTGAGGTGTCTCGTGGATATAGGTGTGCGTTTGATGCAGGCGCGGCGAAATGCCGGTTTCACACTGCGCGAGCTTGCCGCCTTGCTGGGCGTGGCGCATAGCACCCTGGGTCACTGGGAGAACAATCGTTCTGTCCCCAATGCCCGGCATTTGCTGAAGATCGCCGAACTTACTGGCGTCGACGCATATGTGCTGCTGACTGGCAAGCCTTCCAAGCTGAACCAGACCGACGGCGACAGCCTGCCGTTGCCGGTAGGCAAGCGCATGGCCTGAGTGCGGCGCGGCGCCACTGGCGTCGCTCCCCGTGCCCCGGCTTGACCCCGCGCGGCCCGCGTGCCGGCTGCGCGCGATGGCGCGAATGGCACCGCGACACTGCTTGTCGCCTGCGTATGAAAGCGTTTTCAGCCCCGCCTTTTGACCCGTTGCGAATCGGCGCCGCTCACAACGAAGACGCCCTGACTGCTGCCGTGCTACTCCGACGCTGATCCACGCGCGCGATCGCCCCCCCCCTTCTTTTCCAGCCAGCTCGCGCACGCCTTTTCCAGGCACGCCCCCCCAACCACGCCCCTGGCGCGTCGAGTTCGCGCACAACGCACGTACCCCTCATTGGAGCGGCCGGGAGGCAGTCAGGCGGCCGAGCGGGCGAGGTGTGCGCCCCGCGGCAGTGCCGGAGCGCCTGCACCACACCGGCGCCGCTGTCGCGCGGGCCGGTGTTCAGCGGAGGCCGCTGCGGCGGCTTACTTCTCCGCTTCGAGCTGCTTGCGGATCTGCGCGTCGACCGCGGCGATCGCGGTCATGTTCATCACCCGGCGCGAGGTGGCGCTGGTGGTGAGGATGTGCACCGCCTTGGAGATGCCCATCAGGATCGGGCCGATCGCCACGCCATCGGTGAACACGCGCACCAGGTTGTAGGCGATGTTGGCCGCTTCCAGGTTCGGCAACACGAACAGGTTGGCGCGGCCCTTCAGCGTGCTGTTGGGCATGATCTGCTTGCGCAGCGCCTCGTCCCACGCGGTGTCGCCCTGCATCTCGCCGTCGATGTTGAGTTCCGGCTTGCGCTTGAGCAGCGCCTCGCGCACCTGCCGCATCTTCAGCGCGTCGCGCGAATCGTGGCTGCCGAAGTTGGAATGCGACAGCAGCGCGATGTTCGGCTCGATGCCGAACAGCTTCAGGCGATAGGCGGCCTGCAGCGTGGCCTCGACGATCTGCTCCACGCTCGGATCTTCCTGCACGTGGGTGTCGACGAAGA
Organism: Xanthomonas sp. PPL134; assembly: GCF_040595915.1. Taxonomy (NCBI): domain Bacteria; kingdom Pseudomonadati; phylum Pseudomonadota; class Gammaproteobacteria; order Lysobacterales; family Lysobacteraceae; genus Xanthomonas; species Xanthomonas sp. PPL134. The sequence continues at coordinate 319,058 of NZ_JAMDLL010000004.1, read as the reverse complement.
AGAACGCGCCCTGCTGGTTGATCACGCCGGTCATCGCCGAGGTCGAACTGACCCGCGGCTCCAGCGGGATCACGCTGCGCGCGTAGCCGAGCTTCTTGTGGAAGCGCCCGACCACGCCGGTGAGCAGCGCATCGGCTTCGCCGCGCGCGACCATCACCGCCGCGATCAGCGTCGGCCGCGAGCGCATCAGTTCCTTGGCCGCGGTGACGGTGACGCCTCGGCGTTCGGTGAGCGCGTGGTAGTACTGCCAGTAGTCGTTGAAGCGCGGGTCGTCGTGGATGTTGGTGACTTCGAAATCCACGCCGGCGGTGATGCGCAGACCCAGGCGCTTGATGCGCGCCTCGATCACGTCGGGACGGCCGATCAGGATCGGGAACGCCAGGCCTTCGTCGATCACGCTCTGCACCGCGCGCAGCACCACTTCCTCTTCGCCCTCGGCATAGACCACGCGCTGCTTGTCGGCGCGGGCGCGGTCGTACACCGGCTTCATCATCAGGCTGGTGCGGTAGACGAACTGGCTGAGCTTGTCGCGGTAGGCGGCCATGTCGGTGATCGGCCGCGTGGCCACGCCCGAATCCATCGCCGCCTGCGCCACCGCCGAGGACAGTTCGACCAGCAGGCGCGGATCCAGCGGCCGCGGGATCAGGTAGTCCGGGCCGAAGCTCGGCGTCTCGCCGCCGTAGGCCGCGCCGAGGTCCGAGGCCTCGCGCCGCGCCATCGCCGCGATCGCCTTGACGCAGGCGATCTTCATCTCCTCGTTGATGCCGGTGGCGCCGACGTCGATGGCGCCACGGAACAGGTAGGGGAAGCACAGCACGTTGTTGATCTGGTTCGGGTAGTCCGAACGGCCGGTGCCGATGATCGCGTCCGGGCGCACCGCCTTGGCCGCTTCCGGGGTGATTTCCGGATTGGGATTGGCCAGGGCGAAGATCACCGGCTGCGGCGCCATCGTCGCCACCATCTCCGGCTTGAGGATGCCCGCGGCCGACAGGCCCAGGAAGATGTCCGCACCCTCGACGATCTCGGCCAGGGTGCGCTTGTCGGTGTCGCGGGCGTAGCGCGCCTTGTCCGGGTCCAGGTCGGTACGGCCGGTGTGGATCACGCCGTCGCGGTCCAGCGCCAGGATGTTCTCCGGCTTCAGGCCCAGCGAGACCAGCATGTTGACGCAGGAGATGCCAGCCGCGCCCATGCCGGTGGTGGCCAGCTTGACCTCTTCGATCTTCTTGCCGGTGACCACCAGCGCGTTGAGCACCGCCGCGCCGACGATGATCGCGGTGCCGTGCTGGTCGTCGTGGAACACCGGGATGTTCATGCGCTCGCGCAGCTTGCGCTCGACGATGAAGCACTCCGGCGCCTTGATGTCTTCCAGGTTGATGCCGCCGAAGGTCGGCTCGAGGCTGGCGATGATGTCGACCAGCTTGTCCGGATCGTTCTCGTTGATCTCGATGTCGAACACGTCGATGCCGGCGAACTTCTGGAACAGCACGCCCTTGCCTTCCATCACCGGCTTGGACGCCAGCGGGCCGATGTTGCCCAGGCCCAGCACCGCGGTGCCGTTGCTGATCACTGCCACCAGGTTGCCGCGCGCGGTCAGTTCGCTGGCCTGTTTCGGGTCGGCGACGATGGCCTCGCAGGCGAACGCCACGCCCGGCGAATAGGCTAGGGAGAGGTCGCGCTGGGTCAGCATCGGCTTGGTCGCGGAGACCTTGATCTTGCCCGGCGGCTGCTGACGGTGATAGTCGAGGGCGGCCTGTTTGAAATCGTCGTTTGACATCGAGGGCTTCTTTTGTCGAAAGGCGCGGAGGCCCGGAATTCTACCCCCAGCAGCAGGAGCGGTCCTGTCTGGCGGCTGTCACCAGGGCCGCGGGCACCGGGAAAAAACGCGACGCGCCGGCAGTGCCGGCGCGTCCAGGTTGCAGCGAACTCAGCGGGTCGGGGTGGCGACAGGATCGACCGTCACATCCGGCAGCGATTCTTCGCCGCCGTTCAAGGCGATGCGCAGGCGGTCGCGATCCAGCGCGTTCTCCCAGCGCGAGACCACCACGGTGGCCACCGCATTGCCGATGAAGTTGGTCAGCGAGCGACACTCGCTCATGAAGCGGTCCACGCCCAGGATCAACGCCATGCCGGCCACCGGCACTTCCGGCACCACCGCCAGCGTCGCCGCCAGGGTGATGAAGCCGGCGCCGGTCACGCCGGCCGCGCCCTTGGAACTGAGCATCGCCACCAGCAGCAGCGCGATCTGGTGGCCGAGGGTCAGTTCGGTGTTGGTGGCCTGGGCGATGAACAGCGCCGCCAGGGTCATGTAGATGTTGGTGCCGTCGAGGTTGAACGAATAGCCGGTGGGCACGACCAGGCCGACCACGGACTTCTGGCAACCGGCCTTTTCCATCTTCTCCATCAGCGAGGGCAGCGCCGATTCGGACGAGGACGTGCCCAGCACCAGCAGCAGCTCGGCCTTCAGGTAACGGATCAGCTTGAGGACCGAGAAGCCGCACAGGCGCGCCACCGCGCCCAGGATCACCAGCACGAACAGCAGCGAGGTCACGTAAAACGAACCCACCAGCCAGGCCAGATTGACCAGCGATCCCACGCCGTACTTGCCGATGGTGAAGGCGATCGCGCCGAACGCGCCGATCGGCGCGGCCTTCATCAGGATGTGCACCAGCTTGAAGACCGGCGCCACCAGCGCCTCCAGCAGGTTCAGCACCGGCTTGCCGCGCTCGCCCACCATCGCCAGCGACACGCCGAACAGCACCGCCACGAACAGCACCTGCAGGATGTTGTCGCCGACGAACGGGCTGAGCAGCGTCTTCGGGATGATGTCCATCAGGAAGCCGACCAGGGTCAGCTCGTGCGACTTCTCCACGTAGCTGTGCACCGCGCTCTGGTCCAGGTCGGCGGCATTGATGTTCATGCCGGCGCCGGGCTGCACCACGTGCGCGACGATCATGCCGACGATCAGCGCCAGGGTGGAGAAGAACAGGAAATACACCATCGCCTTGGCGAACACCCGGCCCACCGTCTTCAGGTGAGTCATGCCGGCGATGCCGGTGACGATGGTCAGGAAGATCACCGGCGCGATGATCATCTTCACCAGCTTGATGAAGGCGTCGCCCAGCGGCTTGAGCTTCTCGGCGAACGCCGGCTCGAAGTGGCCGAGGATGGCGCCGAGGACGATGGCGACCACCACCTGGAAGTACAGCTGCCGGTAGAACGGCAGATGCCGGGGCGCGTGACCCGCCGGCGAGGTTGGAATATGCATGGCTTGCGCTCCGGGACGGTCCGCCCACCCGACGCGGGTCGCGGAATGCTGCCTTTGTACGCGTCGCCGGCGTCTAAGCAGATAACCTATTGGTACTAGGCCCGGCGCCTGGCCATGTCGACGCGGTTACAGTGGCGCGGTACGCTCACGGAAGGGCTGTCACGCAACGCCGCCTACGGACGCCGCCCTCGCGGCATGTGGTGGCGCCGTCGCCATCGCAGCGCGTCCTCAGGGGAGGCGGCGCCGCAGGAATTGCAACATCGCCGTAAAGAACGGCCGGGCGCGTCCGCTATTGCATGCAGGGGGCAATTACGTCCGGCACCGTGTCCGCATCGCGGCGGCCTCGCCGTTCGCGTGCGACCCGCCACCGCACTGCCCGCGCCATCGCACCATCAGCCCGGCCGGGGATTGCCGCGCCTTCATTCCTTACCGAGACGACTCCATCATGCGCCACACCCTTCTCTTCGCCGCGCTGGGCCTGACCGCCGCCGCTCCCGCCGTCGCCGCGAACAACTTCGACAATTGGCCGACCAAGGTCGCCTTCAACGACGGCACCGAACTGGCCGTGACCGGCAACTACGCCTACGACTGGAACAACTTTTCCAACGACGACGGCCGCCTGGAGGACGACAACGCGTTCCGGCGCAAGGAATTCGGCGCCACGCTGAAGAAGAAGGGCGTGTACGACGCGATGGTGTACTTCGACTTCCAGGCCAAGCTGTGGCTGGACGTGTTCTTCCGCTTCGAGACCAAGGCCCTGTTCGGCGCCGACTACGGCAAGGTGCGGCTGGGCTACATCAAGGTGCCGGTGGGCCTGGAAGGCGTGACCAGCTCGCGTGCGGACAGCTTCCTGGAAGTGGCGCTGCCGGTGCAGGCGATCTACCAGGGCCGCCGCACCGGCGTGGAGTGGACCTTCGAGCGTCCGCAATACTTGCTGCAGGCCGGCGCCTACGGCGGCAAGGACCTGCAGGGCGACAACCCCGGCACCACCCAGGCGGTGCGCGGCGTGTGGACCCCGTTCAAGGCCGAGGGCGACGTGCTGCACCTGGGCCTGGCCTATTCGCAGGAGAATCCGCGCGGCTACCACAACGGCCTGGACGTGAGCTTCAGCCCGCGCGCGCGCTTCCGCGCGCGTCCGGAAGCCGGCCTGACCGACGTGCGCCTGATCGACTCCGGCACGCTGGTCGACGTCGACCAGGTGCGCCGCACCGGCCTGGAGGCGATCTGGATCAAGGGTCCGTTCTCGATGCAGGGCGAGGCGCTGCGCGCCGACGTAACCCGCGACAACGGCCGCCCCGACTACACCGCCGACGGCCAGTACGTGTTCGCCAGCTACGTGCTGACCGGCGAATCGCGGCCGTACAGCGCCGGCAACGTCGGCAACATCAAGCCGGCCAACGCCTACGGCGCGGTCGAGCTGCTGGCGCGCTACAGCCGCCTGGACCTGGACGACGGCACCGTGCTCGGCGGCCGCCAGCACGACTGGACCTTCGGCGCCAACTGGTACCTGACCAGCCACTTCAAGTTCCAGGTCAACTACGTGCGCGCCGATGCCGAACGCGCCGGCGTGCACCTGAAGCCGAACTCGCTGGACGTCCGCGCCCAGGTCCAGTTCTGAGCCGTCGCACGCCGGCCGATCCGACGCGATCGGCCGGCGTGCGTACTGCGGCGCCAGCCGCAGCGACCGTGCAAGGAACCGCAGCGCGGGTCGCCGGCGATGCCGACGGCCCGCGTGCACGCCGGCCTCGCCGTCCATGGTGTGTCCGCGGCGTATCCGCGGGTCGCCACCGGCAACACCCGCTGACGCGATTGCCGTCCAGGCCTGACCGGGCCGGGTCCTCTCGTCAGGCGATCCGCGACACCGGCCAGCGCCAGCGCATGCCGCAAACGGCATCGCACCCTCTAAGCTGATGCGGTCCCGGTCGCCGCATTCTTCCGCATGCCCTCGCTCCTGCGCCATCGCCGCCTCGTCCTGCTGCTGGTCGTCATCGTCGGCGGCATGGCCTTGGCGATGCTGTCGGCGCAGCACGTCGCCGAGCAGCGCGCCCTGCGCGCCGAGAGCGTGCAGTTGCGCCAGCAACTGGAGCTGTATGCGCAGACCCTGCAGCAGCGCATCGACCGCTACCGCACCCTGCCGCAGGTGCTGGCGCTGGATCCGGAACTGCGCGACGCCCTGACCCACCCGCTGGACGCGGCCACGCAGCGGCAACTGAACCTGAAACTGGAACGTGCCAACGACGTCACCCGTTCCTCGACCCTGACCCTGATCGACGCCAACGGCGTGGCCCTGGCCGCCAGCAACTGGCGCCTCGCCAGCAGCAACGTCGGCGCCGACTACAGCTTCCGCCCGTACGTGAAGCAGGCCTTGGCGCAGGGCAAGGGCCGCTTCTACGGCATCGGCATGACCACCGGCGTGCCCGGCTACTTCCTCTCGCAGGCGATCCTCGATGCACGCGGGCGTCCGCTGGGGGTGATCGTGATCAAGATCGAGCTGGCCGCGCTGGAGCACGAATGGCTGCGCGTGCCCGACGTGGTGCTGGTCAGCGACCGCCATGGCGTGGTGTTCCTGTCCAGCCGCGACGTCTGGCGCTACCGCCAGCTGCAGCCGCTCAGCGCGCACGAGCGCGACGAACTGCTCGCCACCCGCCAGTACGCGCAACAGACCCTGCTGCCGGCGCAACGGCGAGTGCTGGAGACGCTGGACGACGGTGGCCAGGTGATGCGCATCGACACGCCGGCGCAACCGGCGCCGCTGCTGTGGCAGAGCATGGCGCTGCCGGAGAGCGGCTGGCGCCTGCACCTGCTGCACGACATCGGCGGCAGCCGCGCGGCCGGCCGTGCCGCCGCGCTGGCCGCGGCCGGGATCTGGCTGGCGTTGTCGTTCCTGGGTCTGCTGTTCCAGCAGCGCCAGCGCCTGGCGCGGCTGCGCCAGCGCAGCCGGCGCGAACTGGAGTCGCTGCTGCAGCAGCATGCACAGGAGTTGCGTACCGCCCAGGACGGCATCGTGCAGGCCGCGCAGCAGGCCGACACCGGCCTCAGCCGCAGCCTGGAGCACCTGCCGCAGGGCGTGGTGATCATCGACGCGCAACTGCGCCTGGTGGCGTGGAATTCGCGCTATCTGGAGATCTTTCGCTTTCCGCCGGAACTGATCCGCGTCGGCCGGCCGATCGAGGACGTGTTCCGCTACAACGCGCGTCGCGGCCTGCTCGGGCCCGGCCCGGTGGAAGCGGCCATCCAGCGCCGCCTGGACCACCTGCGCAGCGGCCGCCCGCACATGCGCGAGAGCGAGAAGGACGACGGCACGGTGCTGGAAATCCGCGGCAATCCGCTGCCCGACGGCGGCTTCGTCACCAGCTACGCCGACATCACCAGCTACAAGAACGCCGCGCGCGAACTGCGCTCGCTGGCCGACGCGCTGGAGCACCGCGTCGCCGAACGCACCCGCGACCTGGCCGAGGCCAAGCGCGAGGCCGAGAACGCCAACCGCTACAAGACCCGCTTCGTCGCCTCGGCGGTGCACGACCTGCTGCAGCCGCTGAACGCCGCGCGCATGTTCGTCTCGGCGCTGCGCGGCAAGCTGCACGACGCCGATGCGCGGCAGATCGCCGACCACGTCGACAACGCGCTGGCGGCGCAGGATGCGATCCTCAACAGCCTGCTGGACATCTCGCGGCTGGAGGCCGGCACGCTGAAGACGCAGGTGCAGGACCTGGCGCTGGATCCGCTGCTGCAGACCCTGGCGCGCGAGTTCGGCATCGTCGCCGAAGGTCGCGGCCTGCGCCTGGACTATGTGCCGACCCGCGCCACGGTGCGCAGCGATGCGACCCTGCTGCGGCGCATCCTGCAGAACTTCCTGTCCAACGCAGTGCGTTACACCCCGCGCGGGCGCGTGCTGCTGGGCTGCCGGCGCGAGGGCGCGCAGTTGCGCATCGAGGTCCACGACCAGGGGCCGGGCATTCCCGACGCCCTGCAGCAGGAGATCTTCGAGGAATTCCGCCGGCTCGGCGACGGCGTCGCCAACGACCGCGGCGCCGGCCTCGGCCTGGCGATCGTGGAGCGCATCGGCCGCCTGCTCGGCCATCGCATCGGCCTGCGCTCGCACTTGGGCCGTGGCAGCGTGTTCTCGGTGACCGTCCCGCTGGGCGATGCCGCTGCCGCGCAACGCCAGGCGCCGGCGGCGATGGCCAGCGACAACGGCGACGACCCGATCCTGCACGGCTGCCGCGTGTGGTGCATCGACGACGACCCGCGGGTCTGCGAGGCCAGCCGCACCCTGCTGACGCGCTGGGCCTGCCAGGTGGAACTGGCCGCCGGCCCGGAGCAGGCCCTGGCCACGGCGCAGCCGGCGCAGGCGCCCGAACTGGTGCTGCTGGACGTGCGCATGGGCGACCGCGACGGCCCGAGCCTGTTCGCGCAGCTGTGCGCACGCTGGCAGGCCGAGCCACGGGTGATCCTGATCACCGCCGAAGCCGATCCGGCGTTGCGCGCCCTGGCGCAGGAACGCGGCTGGGGCTTCCTGGCCAAACCGGTCCGGGCCCCGGCCCTGCGCGCGCTGATGACGCAGATGCTGCTGCGGCGTGGGTGAGGCGTGTTGTGGAGGCTGGATGTCTGGCCGCGGTACTTTGGCGGCTAGGAAACCTGGCGCCCGTACCCTCATCCGCCCCTTCGGGGCACCTTCTCCCGAGGGGAGAAGGAAAAGCCGGAGCGTCGCGCTTTAGCCCCTCTCCCGCCGGGAGAGGGGTTGGGGTGAGGGCCCGGGCGCGCAGCGCCACGCAAGACCTCATCGCAGTTGGCGAGCCAGCCTCACCGCTGACCTGGCGGTGAAGCAGCCCCTGGCCGCCGTACCCTCATCCGCCCCTGCGGGGCACCTTCTCCCGAGGGGAGAAGGAAAAGCCGGAGCGTCGCGCTTTAGCCCCTCTCCCGCCGGGACAGGGGTTGGGGTGAGGGTCGGGGCGCGCAGCGCCACGCAAGACCTCACCGCAGTTGGCGCGCCAGCCTCGCCGCTGCCCTGGCGGTGAAGCAGCCCCTGCCCGCCGCACCCCCATCCGCCCCTGCAGGGCACCTTCTCCCGAGGGGAGAAGGAAGAGCCGGAGCGTCGCGCTTTAGCCCCTCTGCCGCCGGGAGAGGGGTTGGGGTGAGGGTCGGGGCGCGCAGCGCAACGCTAGACCTGACCGCAGTTGGCGCGCCAGCCTCGCCGCTGCCCTGGCGGTGAAGCAAGCCCCTGGCCGCCGCACCCTCACCCGCCCCTGCGGGGCACCTTCTCCCGAGGGGAGAAGGAAGAGCCGGAGCGTCGTGTTTTAGCCCATCTCCCCCCGGGAGAGGGGTTGGGGTGAGGGTCGGCTACGCAGCGGTGCGTCTACCACTCGCGCGGGGCGATCAGCTCTTCGACGTCGGCGTCGTCGAAACCGTAGGCCTTGGCAATGTGCAGGAAATCCACGCCGATGTTCTCGCGCGCGGAGGTCTCGATCTCGCTGTCGTGGGCCTCGAACTCCAGCGCCAGCTTGTTGAATTCCTCGGTGGCGGCATGGGTCAGCCGGTACAGCGCCGCCAGGTCCGCCGGTTCCTGCGCCTCGATCGCCTCGCACAACCGCAGCAGGATCTTCTGCCCCTTGCCGACCAGCGACGGGGGAAAGTAGTCGTCGTCCAGCATCTCCTGCAGGAACGGATAGTGGGCGGTCTGCTCGTTGCGGATGGTCGTGGTGGGCATGGTCCGGTGGTCTCCGCCCGCAGGGGGCGCGGGCATCGGCGCATAGCATCGCGTATCCGGGCGCCGCGGAAAACGCCCCCCGCCGGCGCCCGGTTCAGGCCTCGCCTTCCGGCTCCAGCGCCTTCACCAGCACCGCCGCCTGGGTGCGGCTGTGGCATTCAAGCTTCTTCAGGATCGCGGTGACGTGGACCTTGACGGTGTTCTCGGCCAGGCCCAGCTCGTAGGCGATCTGCTTGTTGAGCAGGCCGTCGGCCAGGCACAGCAGTACCCGGAACTGCTGCGGGGTCAGCTGCGCCAGGCGCGCGGCCAGCTGCGCGTCGGCCTCCGAGCGCGCCGCGGTCAGCGGCGGGAACCAGGTGCCGCCATCGAGCACCGCCGCCACCGCGATGCCGATGGTCTCGGCCGGCGAGGACTTGGGGATGAAGCCGGCCGCGCCGAACTGCTGCGCGCGGCGGATCACCCGCGGGTGGTCGTTGGAGGAAATCACCACCACCGGCACGTCCGGACGCTCGCCGCGCACGTGCAGCAGGGCCGAGAAGCCGCGCGCGCCGGGCATGGCCAGGTCCAGCAGGATCAGGTCGGCATCGGCCTGCGCGGCCAGCGCGGCGTCCAGGGTGGCGGCGCTGGCCGCCTCCACCACCAGGGCGCGCGGCAAGGCCTGGCGCAGCGCGTGCAGCACGGCGGCGCGGAACAGCGGGTGGTCGTCGGCGACCAGGATCGTCGGGGCATCCATGGGCGTGAGGCGGCTGGCATGACGCCGCAACGCGGCGTCGGGTGGGCGCGGACAGCGCGCAGGACATGCAGTGTACGTGCGGCGCGGATGGATGCCGAGCGTGCGTGCAGCCTATCGGTCAGCGACGCAGCCGGTGGCGGCCTTGGTCGAGCTGCGGGATGTCAACGGTGGCGCGTCACCCGGCGCAGCTCGGCGCGTTGCGCACCGGACGCACGCATCGCAAGCACCCACCCGCCACCGCCAACGGCAAGACGCCGACGGCCGCGTATTCAAGACCGGCACCACAATGGCCGATAAGACGGCGTGATCGTCTCGCTCTCCAACCTGCTGGGCCGCCTGCCGCTGGCCGCGCGCTGCCTTCCCCTGTGCCTGGCGCTGGCGCCGACCGCGGCCGCCGCGGTGACGGCCAACGACGACGACCTGCCCAGCAGCCTGGAGCATTTCGGCCTGGACGAGGGCCTGTCGCAGCTGTCGATCAACGCCTTGCAGAGCGACGACCAGGGCTTCCTGTGGGTGGGCACGCAGGAGGGCCTGAACCGCTTCGACGGACATCTGTTCCGCGCCTACCGACGCGAACTCGGCAGCGACAGCCGGCAGAGCCTGCTGAGCAGCAGCATCGACAGCCTCGGCTTCGAGCCGAAAGGCACCCGCCTGTGGCTGGGCACCAACGATGCCGGCCTGGAAGTGATCGAGCTGGCCACCTGGCAACACCACCGCCTCGGCGCGAAGCAGGGCCTGTCGCACAACCGCATCACCCAGATCCTGATCGATCCGCAGGGCGGCGCGTGGCTGGGCACCGAACGCGGTGCGGACCGGGTCGAGACCGACCTGCAGCGGGCACGCCCGCTGGGCGGCGATGCGCCGGTGGTGGGCCTGACCTGGATGCCGGACGGCAAGCAACCGGTGGCGCTGGACCGGCAATGCCGGCTGTGGCGGCTGAGCCGCGACGCGCGCGAGGCACTGCCGGCGCCGCCCGGCATCGACGAATGCGTGGGCCTGCAGTCCGGCCCGGAAGGGCTGTGGCTGGCCTCGGCGCGCGGCGGGCTGTTCCAGCTCGATCCGCGCGGCGCGGTGCTGGCGCACTGGACGCCGGCGCAATTGCTGACCGGCGGCAGCGACCTCAGCGCGCTGATCCGGCTGCACGATGGCCGTGTGCTGGTCGGCACCACCAATGCCACGGTGACGCAACTGGACAGCGCGCGGCATGCGCCGCAGCGGCTCAGCTTCGACGTAGCGCCGAACAGCGCCATCATCCGCTTCTACCAGGCCCCCGACGGCACCTGGTGGATCGGCACCTACACCGCCGGGCTGTACCGGGTGCGGCCGTTGTCGGCGGTGATCCGCAACGACGAGGAGCGCGTCAGCGACACCCGCGACTGGCCCAGCAGCAGCGTGCGCAGCATCTGGCGCGACGGCGAACGCATGCTGATCGGCACCGACCAGGGGCTGCTGCTGCGCGACGGCAGCCGCGCCGCCTGGCGCGTGGTGCCGGGACTGGCCAGCCAGGCGATCCGCAGCATCGCCGCCGACCGCGACGGCTGGTGGCTGGGCACGCGCCAGGGGCTGTGGCGCCTGGACCGCAGCGGCGCACTGCGGCGCCTGGGCGGGCTGGCCGACGAGCACATCAACGATCTGCTGCTGGAAGGCGACACGCTGTGGGTGGCCACCCGCCGCGGCCTGAGCCGCGTGGTCGGCGGCCAGGTGCGCAACGATCCGCGCTGGGCGCCGCTGAACGGACACACCCTGACCCGGGTCTACCGCGACAGCGAAGACACGCTGTGGATCGGCTGCAACGACTGCGGCGTGTGGCGCATGCGCAGCGGCCGTCCCGCCGAGCCCTACCGCCCGCGCGGCAGCACCCTGTATCCCTCGGTGTGGTCGCTGTACGAACACGACGGCGTGCTGTGGGTGGGCACCTTCTCCGGCGGGCTGTACCGCATCGACCTCAAGCGCGACGTGGCACTGCGCTACAGCGACCGCGAGGGCCTCAGCAGCAACGTCATCTACACCATCCTGCCGGATCCGCAGGGGCGGCTGTGGCTGAGCACCAACAACGGCCTGAGCGTGCTCGACCCGCGCACCCGCATCGTGCAGAGCCTGGGCCGCCGCGACGGCCTGCAGAACCAGGAATACAACAGCGGCCGCGGCTATCGCGATGCACACGGCCTGCTGTACTTCGGCGGCACCCAGGGCGTGGACGTGATCGATCCCACGCGTCTGCCGCTGCGCAGCCCGCAGGCACGCGCGGTGCTCACCGACCTGCGCATCCTCAATGCCGGCGAGGACCGCAACGGCAGCCAGAACCAGGCCGAGAGCGACGTGGTCTACGCGCAGCGCATTGCCCTGGACCACCGCGACAACGTGTTCACCCTCGGCATGACCGCGATCGACTTCGCCGCGCCGGGCACCGCGCGCCTGCGCTACCGCGTCGACGGGTTGCAGAAGGGCTGGGTGTATCCGCAGACCGCGCACAGCGATTTCTCGGTCAGCCATCTGCCGCCGGACCGCTACACCCTGGTGGTGGAAGCGGCCGGACGCGACGGCCAGTTCGGCGCCGCGCGGCGGCTGCAGATCGAGGTGCTGCCACCGCCCTGGCGGCATCCGCTGGCCTACGCCGGCTACGTGCTGCTGGGGCTGGCGCTGCTCGGGCTGGTCTTGCATCGCGTGCGACGCACGGTCAACCGCGAACGCGACATGGTGGAACTGCTGAACCTGACCGTGGCCGAGCGTACCCGCCAGCTCGAACGCGCCAACCAGCAACTGCTGCAGAGCAACGCGCGCCTGCAGGCGGCCACGCGTCTGGATCCGCTGACCCAGGTCGCCAACCGCCGCGAACTGCAGGACTGGCTGGCCCGCGAATGCCCGGCCCTGCTGGCGGCGCTGGACGACGGCAGCAGCGCCGATGCCCTGTACTTCTTCATGATCGACGTGGACAACTTCAAGCGCATCAACGACGACTACGGCCACCAGGCCGGCGACGCCGCGCTGGTGCACTGCGCCGATCGCCTGCGTGGGCTGTGCGGCGAGCACGACCTGCTGGTGCGCTGGGGCGGCGAGGAGTTCCTGCTGGTCACGCGCCTGCCGCGCGAGGACGCCGCCAGCGACCTAGCCGAACGCCTGCGCGCGGCGGTGGCGACGCAGGGCTTCGCCCTGGCCGAGCGCGAACTGACCCTGAGCTGCTCGATCGGTTTCGCACCGTGGCCGTTCGTTGCCGCGTGGCCGGCGCTGGGCGACTGGGAACAGAGCGTGGGCCTGGCCGACCGCTGCCTCTACGCCGCCAAGGGCGCCGGCAAGGACGCCTGGGTCGGGCTGGCGCCGGGCGCGGCCCCGGACCGGCCGCGCCTGCACGCGTTGCTGGCCGGCGGCGCGCCGGAAGCACTCGGCGACAGCGTGCGCGTGCTGTGTTCGCCCGGGCGCCAGCCGCGCTTCGCGCGCTGAACGCCACCGCCGCTCAGCGCGGCGGTGCCTGCTGCATGCTGCTGCGCCAGGCGTCCAGGAACTGGCGCCGCTTCAGCGCATCCAGGTACACCAGCAGCCCCGGGCCCAGCGCGATCGGGCGGAACGCCGCGGCGGCGGCCGGCCCACCCTGGGCCACCCGGCCCGGCTGCGGCAGGATCGGCTGCAGCCGCGCCTCGCGCGACAGCACCTGCTGTCCGCGCGGCGACAGCAGGTAGTCCAGGAAACGTCGCGCCTCGGCCGCATGCGGGCTGTCGCGCGGGATCACCGCGGTACGCAGCGCCACCAGGGTGTAGTCCTCAGGCTGCACGATCGCCAGCGGCGCGCCGGCATCGATGCGCGCCTGTGCATACGAGCCCAGCACGTTGTAGGCCAGCAGCAGCTCGCCGCGCGCGACCTTGTCCAGGAGCACGCCGGTGCGCTCCTCCAGCACCACCTGGTTGTCGCCCATCGCCGCCAGCAGCGCCCCGGCCATGCTGCCGAGTTGGCTGTCCTGGGTCGCGAACAGGTAGCCCACGCCGCTGCGCTCCACGTCGTAGGTGCCGATGCGTCCGCGCAGCGGCTGGCCCGGTGCGCGCAGCAGTTCCAGCAGGCGACGGCGGGTGCGCGGCACCTGCGCGGCCGGTAGCCGCGCGGTGTTGTAGACGATCGCCACCGGCTCGTAGCTGATGCCGAACAGTTCGTGCCGCCATTGCGCCCACGCCGGCAGCGCCTCGGTCTGCGGCGAACGGTGCGCCAGCGCGTGGCCGTCGTTCACCAGCTTGGTCTGCAGGTCCATGCTGGCGCTGATCAGCAGATCGGCGCAGCGCGGGCCCGGGCCCGGCCGTAGATAGCGCTGGTAGATGTCCCAGGCGATCGCGTCCTGGTACACCACCTCGGTCTGTGGATGCAGACGCTGGTAATCGCCGATCACCGCGGCGAACACTTCGATGTCGGTCGAGCCCTGGATGCACAGCTGCGCGCTGGCCGCGCCCTGTGCCGGGAAGCGGCGCACGTCGCCGGGCGCGGCCAGCGCGGCGCCTGCGAGCAGCACGGTCAACAGCAGCGGCAGTCGGCACAGCAGCATGGGCAGGCTCATGGATGCAACCTCGGCAGGTGCAGGCTGGCGATCAGGCCGCCGCCCACGCGATTGGACAGGTCGATGCGGCCGCCATGGGCCTCGACCACGCGCTTGACGATCGCCAGGCCCAGTCCGGCGCCGCCAGCGGCCGCACCCTCGCCGCGCACGAAGCGCTCGAACACGCGCTCGGCCTCGGCCGCGGCGATGCCGGGACCGTGGTCGGCCACGGTCACCACGCAGTCGCGCGCATTGCAGGTCAGCGCGACCTGCAGCGGGCCATCGCCGCCGTACTTGCAGGCGTTGTCGATCAGGTTCTTGATCGCCTCGCGCAACAGCAGCGCATCGCCGCGCACCAGCGCCGGTTCGCTGGCGACGGCCAGTTGCACGCGCGGCCGCGGCGCGGCCTGCGGCACGGCCTCGTGCAGCGCCTGGTGCAGCACCTCGGCCAGGTCGACGCTGGCGTAGCGCTGCAGGTTCGAACGGTGGATCACGCTGGCATCGCTGAGCAACTGGTTGAGCAGGCGGCTCATGTGCGTGGCATTGCGCTCGATCGCCTCCAGGCTGCGGCGCATCTCGCGCGGGTCGTCCTCGTCCAGCGCCAGTTGCGCCTGCGCGCGCAGCGCCGCCAGCGGCGTGCGCATCTGGTGCGCGGCCTCGGCCATGAACGCACGCAAGGTTTCGTTGCTGCCGGCCAGGCGCGCCATGAAGCGGTTCAGCGCCGCCACCATCTGCTGCATCTCCTGCGGCGCCGTGGCGACCACCGGCTTGAGCTCGGACGGTTCGCGCCGCGACAGCTCGCGCTCCAGCGTGCGCAACGGGCGCAAGGCGCGCGATACGCCCAGCCAGACCAGCGCCAACGCCAGCAGCGACAGCAGTGCGATCGCCACCAGTGCGTGCAGCACCACGTCCTGCGCCAGCGCCTCGCGTGCGCGGCGGGTCTGCCCCACCTGCACCCACACCTGGTCCTGCGCCGCCGCCGAGGACACCCGCCGCGACACCACCGCAAAGCGCACCGGCTCGCCGCTGTAGACCGCGTCGAACAAGCGCGGCGGTGCGCTGGCGCGCGGCAGCGACGGCGCCGCCGGCAAGTCGTCGTAGCCGGTGATGGTGCGCCCGCGCGCATCGAACACGCGGTAGAACACCCGGTCCTCCGGCGCCATCGCCAGCAGGTCCAGCGCCGCGTACGGCAGGTCCACCTGCCATTGGCCGCCGGCCAGCGCCACCGAATCGACGATGGACAGCGCCGAGGACACCAGCAGGTGGTCGTAGGAACGGTTGGCGGCGCGCTGGCCGTAATCGCGCGCCACGAAGAACAGCGCCACCGCGCCGAGCAGCGACAACGCGCCCAGGTAGCGCAGCAGCGTGCGCCGGATCGAAGGCGCCGGCGGCGCGGCCTCAGCCATCGCCGTACGCTGCCGCCGGATCCGGCGGCGCCGCGTCCGCCTCCAGCTTGTAGCCGACGCCGCGCACGGTGACGATGCGCAGCGGCGCGGCGGCCAGCTTCTTGCGCAGGCGCCCGACGTAGAGCTCGATCGCGTTCGGCCCGGCCTCGTCGTCGAAGCCGAACAGGCCGTTGCCGATCTCGTCCTTGCCCACCACCTGGCCGAGCCGGCCGATCAGGATCTCCAGCAGGCGGTACTCGCGATTGGGCAAGTCGATCGGCGTGCCGTCCAGGCTGACACTGTGCGCGGCGTTGTCGAACGCGAAACCGCCAAGCTGCACCACCTCGCTGGCCTGGCCGCGGTTGCGCCGCAGCAACACCCGGCAACGCGCCTCGAACTCGCGGAAATCGAACGGCTTGCCCAGGTAATCGTCGGCGCCCACGTCCAGCGCCTGCACCCGGTCCTCGATGCCGTCGCGCGCGGTCAGCATCAGCACCGGCGTGGTATCGCCGCGCTCGCGCAGCCCGGCCAGCACGCGCAGCCCGTCCAGCCCAGGCAGGCCGATGTCCAGCACCACCAGATCGAAGCGCTGGTAGCGCAGCACCCCGGCCGCACTCAAGCCATCGCGCTGCCAATCCACCGCATGCCCGCTGCGGCGCATGCGCCGCACGATCGCATCGGCGAGATCGGCGTTGTCTTCTACCAGGAGCAGGCGCATTGGGGGCCGGGAATGGTGAATCGGGAATAGGGAATAGGGAATGGAAACAGCAACGGCAGAAGCCTAGCGCATCCGGGAACGTGCTTTTTCGATTCCCCATTCTCGATTCCCGATTCCCCACCGCCGACAGGTCGATGACAGCTACGCCCGACTAGGCTGCGTCCATCCCGGTCTGCGGCCATCGCTGGCGGACCGATCCAATCGCTGCGACACGCACCTGGGAGGGGACGTGGAACTGAAGACTCTGACATGGGGCAGCGCCTGCGCGCTGCTGTGCCTGGCCGGCTCGGCGCGCGCCGCCACCGACGACGACAGCCCGGTGACCGCCGAACTCGGTGGCCGCCTGCACTGGGATTTCGCCCATTTCGACAACGACCATCGCGGCACGCCCAATCCCGACGACACCGAGATCCGCCGCCTGTGGCTGGACGTGTCCGGCAAGGCGTTCGGGTTCGGCTACAAGGTCGAAGGCGATTTCGCCGGGCTGCAGGACGATTTCAACGGCAAGGTCATCGAGGCCAAGGACGTCTACATCACCCGCAAATTCGGCGCCGGCACGCTGACCGTGGGCCAGTTCAAGCAGTACTTCACCCTCGACGACCGCACCGGCTCCAACTTCGGCCAGTTCCTGGAGCGCAGCGGCGCGGCCAGTACGCTGGCGCCGCTGTACCGCAAGGCGGTGTCGTGGCAGGCCGCAGGCACCGACTACACCTGGGCCGCCAGCGTCTACAGCCTGCAGAGCATCGACGTCTCCAATGTCCGCGGCCATGCGTTCGGCGGCCGCGGCACCTGGGCGCCGGGCGCGCGCGACGGCGACGTGCTGCACCTGGGCCTGTCGCTGGCGCACGAGCACTACGATCATCCCGGCGCCGGCGGCGCGCCGGCGCTGAGCATCCGCCCGCGCCCGGCCGGGCATCTGTCCGACGACAGCCGCATCACCCTGGCGCGCTTCGCCGACGGCCGCGACACCGACGTGGACAAGTGGTCGCTGGAATACGCGCAGGTGCGCGGCCCGCTGTCGTGGCAGGGCGAGTTCAGTGGCGGCGTGTTCGACGATGGTGCGCAGCGTGCCGACGTGATGGCGGCCTACGGCTTCGTCAGCTGGTTCGCCACCGGCGAATCGCGCCGCTACGACGGCAAGACCGGGCGTTTCACCCGCATCAAGCAGGTCAACCACAAGTACGGCGCCTTCGAATTGGCGCTGCGCTACGACCGCATGTGGGGCGAGCAGCACCGCGACGGCCAGCCGGATCTGCTCGACGCCTCCACCGCCTCGTGGACGCTGGCCGGCAACTGGTATCTCAAGCCGAACCTGCGGCTGATGCTCAACCTGATCGACAGCCGCAACCGCGACCACCTGGCCGGCGTGACGCTGGACCATACGCGGGCGATTACCGGACGCTTCCAGTATGACTTCTGAGTGCGGGGATTCGGGAGTGGGGATTTGGGATTCGCAACGGCGGCATTTCGCGATGTGACATCTGGTCGGCTTTCGATTTTCGGATCTCCGCTGCGGGATCCGCCTTCTTTCATGCACCACCCTGAGGAACTTCCATGCTGACCGCGCTCGGTTTCGGAATGGTCATTACCTTCATGTACCTGATCATGAGCAAGCGGCTGTCGCCGCTGGTCGCGTTGATCATCGTCCCGATCGTGTTCGCGCTGGCGGGCGGCTTCGGCACCGGCATCAACGAGATGATGCTGGAGGGGATCAAGAAGATCGCGCCCACCGGCGTCATGCTGATGTTCGCGATCCTGTACTTCGGGGTGATGATCGACGCCGGCCTGTTCGATCCGCTGGTGCGGCGCATCCTGCGCCTGGTCAAGGGCGACCCGATGAAGATCGTGGTCGGCACCGCGGTGCTGGCGCTGCTGATCTCGCTCGACGGCGACGGCTCCACCACCTACATGATCACGGTTTCGGCGATGTTGCCGCTGTACCGGCGGCTGGGCATGAACGCGCTGAACATGACCTGCGTGACCATCCTGGCCGGTGGCGTGATGAACCTGACGCCGTGGGGCGGCCCGACCGCGCGCGCGGCCACCGCGCTGCACGTGGACCCGGCCGACGTGTTCGTGCCGCTGGTGCCGGCAATGGCGCTGGCGATCGCCGGCATCCTGGTGCTGGCCTGGTACCTGGGCATGAAGGAGCGGCGCCGCCTCGGCGTGGTGACGCTGCCCGGCGATGCCTGGATGGACAGCAGCGTGGCCGACGACGGCGAGGCGCTGCCCACGGTGGAGGACGCCGAGGACATCAAGCGGCCGCGGCTGCTGTGGGTGAACCTGCTGCTGACCCTGGCGTTGATGGCCGCGCTGGTGATCGGCGTGCTGCCGATGCCGGTGCTGTTCATGATCGGCTTCGCGCTGGCGCTGCTGATCAACTACCCGAACCTGGCCGAACAGCGCCGGCGCCTGGTCAACCATGCCGGCAACGTGCTGTCGGTGGTGTCGCTGATCTTCGCCGCCGGCGTGTTCACCGGCATCCTCTCCAACACCGGCATGGTCGAGGCGATGTCGCGCAGCTTCCTGGCGGTGATCCCCGACGCCTGGGGGCCGTACCTGGCGGTGATCACCGCACTGGCCAGCATGCCCTTCACCTTCTTCATGTCCAACGACGCCTTCTACTTCGGCGTGCTGCCGATCCTGTCCGACGCCGCCAGCCACTACGGCATCACCCCGGTGGAAATGGCCCGCGCCTCGCTGGCCGGGCAACCGGTGCACCTGCTCAGCCCGCTGGTGCCGTCCACCTACCTGCTGGTCGGCCTGGCCAAGGTCGACTTCGCCGACCACCAGCGCTTCACTCTGAAATGGGCGGTGCTGATCTCGCTGGTGTTGATGGGTGGCAGCTTGTTATTCGCACTGTATCCGTTGGCCGCTTGAGCGCTGCCGGGAATGGGGAATCGAGAATCGGGAATCGCAAGAGCGGCCCCGCTTCCCACCATTCCCCATTCCCCACTCCCCATTCCCAACTCCGAAGGAGTTAAGCCATGACCCTCCGCATCGCCTACGTCACCAGCGGCATGGGCAGCATCGGTACCGCGATCTGCCAGAAGCTGGCGCGCAACGGCCACACCGTGGTCGCCGGCTGCGGCCCGGACTCGCCGCGCAAGTCGGCGTGGCTGCGCGAGCAGCGCGAGCTCGGTTTCGACTTCATCGCCTCCGAAGGCAACGCCACCGACTGGGATTCCACGGTGGCCGCGTTCGCCAAGGTCAAGGCCGAGGTCGGCGAGATCGACGTGCTGGTCAACAACGCCGGCGGCAGCCGCGACATGCTGTTCCGGCAGATGGGCCGCGAGGACTGGCAGGCGGTGATCGCCAGCAATCTGCATGCGCTGTTCAACATCACCAAGCAGGTGGTGGACGGCATGACCGCGCGCGGCTGGGGCCGCATCGTCAACATCGGCGCAGTCAGCGCGCAGAAGGGCCAGATCGGCCAGATCAACTACGCCACCGCCAAGGCGGCGATGCAGGGCTTCAGCCGCGCGCTGGCGCAGGAAGTGGCCTCGCGTGGAGTCACCGTCAACACAGTGTCGCCCGGCTACATCGCCAGCGCGGCGATCAGCGGCTTCCCGCCGGACGTGCTCGATCGCCTGGCCAGTTCGGTGCCGCTGCGCCGGCTCGGCAAGCCCGAGGACGTGGCCGCGCTGTGCGCCTGGCTGGCCTCGGACGAGGCCGCCTACGTCACCGGCGCCGACTACGCGGTCAACGGCGGCCTGCACATGGCCTGAGACATGCTTCGCCTCCCGCGCTGTGCGCGCCGCGGTTGTGCGTGCGCGCGGCAGGCAGGCGCCATGACGGGGACGTGCGCCAGGCTCAGTGACACGGCAACGGGCCGCACAGACACGCCCCCTGCTTGAACCTTGCCGGCGCGGCGTGGCGCCGCCCACGGGCACGACGCGCCCACCACTGCGGCGGCGATGCGGCCGCGACGCGCAAAGCGGCGCGCCGCCTGCCTGGCATACACTGCAACTTCCGCTTCGTTCGTCGCGCCCCGCTCCGCATGTCCGACAAACCCGAACCCGGCGCGCCCGCCGCGCGCCTGCAGATGGCCGACATCGCGCGCATGGCCGGCGTGTCCGAATCCACGGTGTCGCGCGCGCTGGCCGACAATCCGGTGGTCGCCGAACGCACCCGCGCCTACATCAAGCAGCTCGCCCGCGACGCCGGCTACCGGGTCGACCCGGTGGCGCGCAGCCTGCGTTCGCGCCGCTCCAACATCGTCTGCGTCGCGGTGCCGTTGATGCACGCGCACGAGCAGCCGTTGTCGGACCCGTTCATGATGACCATGCTGGCGCTGCTCGCCGACGCACTGACCGCGCGCGGCTACAGCATGCTGCTGTCCAAGCTGGACCAGCACCAGGACCACTGGGTCGAGGACCTGGCGCGCAGCAGCCGGGCCGATGGCGTCATCATGCTGGGCCAGAGCCACGAGCACGCCTCGCTGGACGCGGCCGCGCGCGGCGGCCTGCCGATGCTGGTGTGGGGCAGCCGCATCGACGGCCAGGCCTATGCCAGCGTCGGCAGCGACAACCTGCGCGGCGGCGAACTGGCCACCGCGCACTTGATCGAGCACGGCCGCCAGCGCATCGCCTTCCTCGGCGACGAGCAACTACCGGAAGTGGCGCCGCGCTTCGCCGGCTACCGGCGCATGCTCGACGCGCACGGCCTGGTGTTCGACCCGCGGCTGCACGCGCGCAGCCATTTCCTCAGCGAGGACGCCTACCGCCTGACCCGCGCGATGCTGAAGAAGACCGATCCACCGGATGCGGTCTTCGCCGCCTCCGACGTGATCGCCCTGGGCGCGATCCGCGCCCTGATCGAAGCCGGCCATCGCGTGCCGCAGGACATCGCCCTGGTCGGCTTCGACGACATTCCGCTCGCCGCCTACAGCCAGCCGCCGCTGACCACCGTGCGCCAGGACCTGGCCCAGGCCGCCACCCTGCTGGTGGACGGCGTGCTGCACCTGATTGCCGGCACACCGGTCGACTCGGTGGAGCTGCCGGTGAGCCTGGTGGTGCGGGAGTCGGCTTGAAGGCTGGGAATGGGGAATCGGGAATGGGGAATCGGAAAAGCGCTGGTCGCGCGCTGACGCTGCATCAGCTGGCCTAGGGCTCTACATTCGAATTGCGCGCTTCCTGGCAATGGATTGCACGCAGATAGCGGAGTTGAAAATCGGTTACCACGCGGAGTTTCAGCGCACGATGCCGCGCTTTCCCGATTCCCCATTCCCGGTTCCCCATTCCCGACGCTTCACCAACAACATCGCCACCGCCGCCAACAGCATCAACACGCCGGCCAGGCGGATCACGTTGCGCGGGTCGCCCTGCAGCAGGCTGTCGTAGTACAGCGGCAGGGTCACGATCTGGATCAGCATCGGCAGCACGATGAACAGGTTGAACAGGCCCATGTACACGCCGGTGCGTTCGGGCGGGATGCTGTTGGCCAGCATCAGGTAGGGATTACCCATCATGCTGGCCCAGGCCAGGCCGATGCCGATCATCGGCAGCAGCAACAGCCAGCGGTCGTGGATCGACGGCAGCAGGCACATGCCGAGGCCGGCGGCGACCAGGCAGGCGGCGTGGGTGGCCTTGGGACCGAACCGGCGCGCCACCGGCACCATCGCGAACGCAGCCAGGAACGCGACGAAGTTGTAGAAGCCGCCGATCTGCCCATTGACCAGGCCGGCCTCGCGGAAGCCGTGCGAATCGGCCGCGGTGGTGCCGAACAGGGTGGTGGACAGCGACAGCACGATGTACTGCCAGTAGCAGAACATCGCATACCACTGGAACAGCATCACCGGCGCCATCTGCCGCATCGTCGGCGGCATCTGCCGCACCGCGTCGACGATCTCGCGCAGCGTCGCCAGCGGCCCGACCGCGACGCGGCGCAAGCGCTGCAGTTCCGCCGCCGTCAACACCGGCTCGCGCACGCTGCGCGCGGTGAGCAGGATCGACGCGGCGGAGAACCCCGCACCGATCGCGAACGCGGCGATGGTGACGTAGGGAATATGGTGGGCATTGGCCGCGTCCTGGTTCATGCCCAGCCACACCAGCAACGGCGGAGTGACATAGGCCAGGGTCTGGCCGAGGCCGGTGAACGCGCTCTGGGTCAGGTAACCGAGCGGCCGCTGCGGCGGCGCCAGCACGTCGCTCACCAGCGCACGGTACGGCTCCATCGCCACGTTGTTGGCCGCATCCAGCATCCACAGCAGCGCCACCGCCATCCACAGCGCCACGCTGAAGGGCATGGTCAGCAGGCACAGGCTGCAGACCAGCGCGCCCACCACCATGTACGGCATGCGCCGGCCCCAGTGGGTCATGGTGCGGTCGCTGAGCACGCCGACCACCGGTTGCAGCACCAGCCCGGTGATCGGGCCGGCCAGCCACAGATACGGCAGATTGGCGTGGTCGGCGCCCAGGTAGTTGTAGATCGGGCTCATGTTGCTCTGCTGCAACCCGAAGCTGTACTGCACGCCGAAGAAACCGGCGTTGAGCGCCAGCACGCGCGAGAGCGGAAGCAGGGGGCGATCGGAACGCATCAGCATCGGCATCGGCCTGGGGCGGGTCGGGCACGCGGGAGGCGTGCCGCAGCGGCGGAGCGGAGTGTCGCCGCGCCTGCAATCGTTTGTAACGCTGCGCTGCACCATGCAAGATATGCCCCGTCTCTTCCTGATCGGAATCCATCGGCACCGCTGCCGGCTTTGCTGCACTGCAAATTGCAAACGATTGCAAGCAGCCGTATCTGTAGCCCGCCGCACCCACCGTCCGTGCCGCGCCCTGCCCGTTTCCGGCGGTGGCGCGCCGCCACCTACTGCACCACTTCGCTTCGGGAGAGACAGCGATGCACCACCCTTCGATCCGCCTGCAGACCCTGGCCCTGGCTGTCGCCGCGGCGCTGTCCGCGCCGGCTGCGCTCGCGCAACAGGCCACGCCCGCCGCTGCCGACGCCCCGGCGGCGCAGGGCGACGTGGTCAGCCTGGACTCGGTGTTCGTTACCGGCACCGCCACACCCAAGAGCAAGCTCAAGTCCAGCGTCTCGGTCAGCACCGTCGGCGCCGAGGCGATCGAACAGTCGGCACCGCGCAGCACCGCCGAGATCTTCCGCAATATCCCCGGCATCCGTTCCGAATCCAGCGGCGGCGAAGGCAACGCCAACATCGCCGTGCGTGGCCTGCCGGTCGCCTCCGGCGGCGCCAAGTTCCTGCAGTTGCAGGAAGACGGGCTGCCTGTGCTGGAGTTCGGCGACATCGCCTTCGGCAACGCCGACATCTTCCTGCGCGCCGACTACAGCCTGGAGCGCATCGAGGCCATCCGCGGTGGCTCGGCCTCCACCTTCGCCAGCAACTCGCCGGGCGGCATCATCAACTTCATCAGCAAGACCGGCGACACCGCCGGCGGCAGCGTCGGCCTCACCCGCGGGCTGGGCGGCTACGACAACACCCGCCTGGACTTCGACTACGGCGCGCCGTTCGCCGAGCACTGGCAGTTCAACGTCGGCGGCTTCTACCGGCGTGGCGACGGCGTGCGCGACGCCGGCTACACCACCGACAAGGGCGGCCAGATCAAGGCCAACCTGACCCGGCTGTTCGACAACGGCTACGTGCGCGTCTACGCCAAGTACCTCAACGACCGCGCCGCCGGTTACCTGCCGGTGCCGACCCGGGTCAGCGGCCGCGACGGCGCGCCGCACTTCGGCAGCATCGACGGTTTCGACCCCGGCACCGACACGCTGTACAGCCCGTACTTCCGCAGCAGCGCCAACCTCGACGGCGGCAACAAACCCTCGCGCGTGGAACTGGGCGATGGCATGCATCCGCTGTCGCGCGCGTTCGGCGCCGAGGCGCAGTTCGATGTCGGCGGCGGCTGGACCCTGACCGACAAGTTCCGCATCGCCGACACCTCCGGGCGCTTCGTCTCGCCGTTCCCGGCGCAGGTCGCCGATGCCGCGGCGCTGGCCGCCAGCATCGGCGGCGCCGGCGCCGGCCTGCGCTACGCCGACGGCCCGAACGCCGGCCAGGCCTACACCGGGCTGGCGCTGCGCACGCACCTGTTCAACGTGCATCTCAACGACCTGGGCAACGCGGTCAACGATCTCAGCCTGGCGCGCGACTTCGGCAGCGGCGACGGCGGCAACCTCAACCTCAAGGCCGGCTGGTACACCTCGCGGCAGACCATCGACGTGGACTGGACCTGGAATTCCTACGTGCAGTCGCTGGCGCACCGGCCGCGGCTGCTGGACGTGGTCGCCGCCGACGGCAGCCTGCGCTCGCAGGACGGCCTGTACGCCTACGGTGTGCCGTACTGGGGCCTGGACGTCACCCGTCACTACGACGTGCGCTACGACATCAACGCACCGTACCTGGCGCTGAGCTGGGACCAGGGTCCGCTGAGCCTGGACGGCAGCCTGCGCTACGACATGGGCCGAGCGCGCGGCAACACCGCCGGCGGCCTGCTGGCCAGCAACGTCGACGTGAACGGCGACGGCGTGATCGAGGCGCCGGAGCAAAGCGTGGCGACCATCGACTACGGCAACCGCAAGCCGGTGCGCTACGACTGGAACTACCTGTCGTACTCGTTCGGCGGCAATTACATGCTCAACGACGACCTGGCCGCGTTCGCGCGCTACAGCCGCGGCGCGCGCGCCAACGCCGACCGCCTGCTGTTCGGCGTGGTCCGCGACGACGGCTCGGTGTTCTCCAACGAGGCGGTCAACGTGGTCAAGCAGCTCGAGGGCGGGCTGAAGTGGCGCAGCGGCGGGCTGAGCCTGTTCGCCACCGCCTTCGCCGCGCGCACCCAGGAGCAGAACTACGAAGCGACCACCCAGCGCTTCTTCGACCGCACCTACAAGGCGCATGGCCTGGAACTGGAAGCGGCGTACCGCGCCGGTGGCTTCAACCTCAACGGCGGCCTGACCTGGACCGACGCCACCATCGACAAGGACCAGATCACCCCGGCCAACGCCGGCAACACGCCGCGTCGGCAGGCGCGCTTCGTCTGGCAGCTGACGCCGAGCTACCGCGGCGAGCGCTACCAGGTCGGCGTCAACGCGATCGGCACCAGTTCGGCCTACACCCAGGACAGCAACCAGTTGAAGATGCCCGGCTACACCCAGGTCAACCTGTTCGGCGACTACCGCATCACCGATGCGCTGACCGTCTCGCTCAACGTCAACAACCTGTTCAACACCTTCGGCCTGACCGAAGCGGAGGAAGCGTCGATCGCCGATGCGTCTTCCGGCGTGATCCGCGCGCGCTCGATCCCGGGCCGCACCTCCAGCATCAGCCTGCGCTACGACTTCTGACGAGGACCGCACATCCGCGCCCCGCCCGGGGCGCGGCCAAGCCCCCCATGACCGCACCCGCTCCTTCCGCATTGTCCGCGCTCGCCCACAGCCTGTGGCAGGCGCATCTGCCTCCGGATGCCGCCGCCGCGCTGTTGCCGCGCCTGCAGCGCCACGGCGAACGTTTGCTCGCCCCATTGCACGCGCTGTACGGCGCGCATCCGGCCTTCGCGCAGTGGCTGCCGCAGTGGCTGACGCAACTGGCGGCCGCCGCCACTGCGCGGCCGCCGGCGCTGCGCCAGCTCGACGCCGAGCGCGTGCCCGACTGGTTCGCCACCCCGACGATGCTTGGCTACAGCGCCTATGTGGACCGTTTCGCTGGCACCTTGAACGGCGTCGGCGAACGCGTGTCCTACCTGCAGGAACTGGGTGTGCGCTATCTGCACCTGCTGCCGTTCCTGCGCGCGCGCGACGGCGACAACGACGGCGGCTTCGCGGTCAGCGACTACGGCCAGGTCGAGCCGCGGCTCGGCGACACCGACGACCTGGCGGCGCTGACCGCGCGCCTGCGCGCAGCGGGCATCAGCCTGTGCGCCGATTTCGTGCTCAACCACACCGCCGACGACCACCCCTGGGCGCTGGCGGCCAAGCGTGGCGATGCGCGGCATCTGGACTACTACCACCACTTCCCCGACCGCAGCGTGCCAGATGCCTACGAGCGCACCCTGGGCCAGGTGTTCCCGCACACCGCGCCGGGCAACTTTACCTGGGTGGAGGGCGCCGACGCCTGGGTGTGGACCACGTTCTATCCCTACCAGTGGGATCTGGACTGGAGCAATCCGGCGGTGTTCGGCGAGATGGCGCTGGCGCTGCTGCACCTGGCCAACCTGGGCGTGGAGGTGTTCCGGCTGGATTCCACCGCCTATCTGTGGAAGCGCCCGGGCACCGACTGCATGAACCAGCCGGAGGCGCACACCATCCTGCAGGCGCTGCGCGCGCTCACCGACATCCTGGCCCCGGCGGTGCTGCTGAAGGCCGAGGCGATCGTGCCGATGGCGCAGTTGCCGCCCTACTTCGGCACCGGCGCCGCGCGCGGCCACGAATGCCACCTGGCCTACCACAGCACGCTGATGGCGGCCGGCTGGGTGGCGCTGGCCGAGCAGCGCGGCGACATCGTGCAGGCGGCGATCGCGCACACGCCCGCGCTGCCGCCGGCCTGCGGCTGGCTCAGCTACGTGCGCTGCCACGACGACATCGGCTGGAACGTGCTGCAGCACGAAGCCGCCGGTGGCGAAGGCGTGGCCCCGTTCGCGCTGGCGCGCATCGCCCAGTTCTACGCCGGCCGCACCGCCGACAGCTACGCGCGCGGCGAAGCGTTCCAGAGCAGCGGCGACGGCGTGCATGGCAGCAACGGCATGAGCGCTGCGCTGACCGGCATCGCCGCGGCGCTGGCCGCCGGCGACAGCGACGCGCTGGAACTGGGCGTGCGCCGCCTGCTGCTGCTGTACGCGGTGGCGCTGGCGATGCCGGGCATCCCGCTGCTGTACATGGGCGACGAACTGGCCCTGGGCAACGACGAGACCTACCGCGACGACCCGCTGCGCCGCCACGAAGGTCGCTGGCTGCATCGGCCAGCGATGGACTGGACGCGCGCGGCGCAACGCCACGACACCGACAGCCTGCCCGGCCAGGTCTACACCCGCCTGCGTGGGTTGATCGCCGCGCGTGCCGCCACCGCGGCGCTGGCCGCCGACCAGCCGCTGCGCGCATTGCCGCTGGGCGATCCCGCGCTGCTTGGCCTGGCCCGCGGCGAGGCGTTCGTGGCGGTCTACAACTTCAGCGCACAACCGATCGCAGTGGATGTCGCCACCACGCTGGGCGAAGGCGACTGGCAGGCCATCGCCGATGGCGGCAGCGATCCCTCGGCACTGTCGAACTGGGACGGCATCCTGCCCGCCTACGGCCTGCGTTGGTGGCGGCGGGGCTGAGCCGAGAACAGCAGCGGTGCCTGTACGCGCCGCTGCTGCACATCTGCGCGTGCGGGTGCGTGCAGTCGGTACTGACGTCCCTCCCACAGGCGTGCACCCTACTTGGTACGCGGTGGCACATGTGCGTCGTAGGAGCGGCTTCAGCCGCGACCAGCTTTAATGGGAACGCCTGTCGCGGCTGAAGCCGCTCCTAAGGAAGGCAGCGCGTAGGTGGATCCAGCGAGGCGCTGCAACCGCGGCTGCCAGAGGTGCGCTTCAACCGCTGCGCCTGCGCCCCGCCATCTCGGTGCTCTCTCGCACCGAGATGGCGGTCGCCTTGCCAACCTCGCGATCGATAGCGCTCACTTCCCGCGCAGCAGTCCCAGCAACGCCTCGGCCGCCGCCTCGGACGAGGCCGGGTTCTGCCCGGTGACCAGGCGCCCGTCTTCGACCACGTGCACGCTCCAGTCGGCGCCCTTGCTGTAGTCGCCGCCCAGGCGCTGCAGTTCGTCCTCGACCAGGAACGGCACCACCTCGGTCAGGCCGACCGCGGCTTCCTCACCGTTGGTGAAGCCGGTGACGCGGCGTCCCTTCACCAACGGCGTGCCGTCGGCCGCGGCGACCCGGCGCAGCACGCCCGGCGCATGGCAGACGAAACCGATCGGCTTGCCGGCGCGCGCGAACGCCTCGATCAGGGCGATGGAGTCGCGGTCTTCGGCCAGATCCCACAGCGGGCCATGGCCGCCCGGATAGAACAGCGCGTCGTAGTCGTCCATGCGCACCGACGCCAGCGTTTGCGTGCTCGCCAGTTGCTGCTGCGCGGCCGGGTCGTCCTTGAAGCGCCGCGTGGCCTCGGTCTGCGCGTCCGGCGCATCGCTCTTCGGGTCCAGCGGCGGCTGCCCACCCTTGGGCGAGGCCAGGGTCAGTTCGGCACCGACGTCCTTGAACGTGTAGTACGGCGCGGCGAATTCTTCCAGCCAGAAGCCGGTCTTGTGGCCGGTGTCGCCGAGACGGTCGTGCGACGTCAGCACCATCAGGATCTTCATGCGGGGTTCCTCGTGAGGGAAACGGCCATGCGGGGCAGGCCGGACGCCGCAGTATCGGCAGCCACGCATTCGCGGCGGGTGAGCGCGACGTGGCGCCGTTCAGTCCACCTGGTCCATGCGGATGCGGTTGGCGAACAGCGAGAACGCCAGCATCCCGGCCAGGCCGCTGGCGCGCGCCACCCATGTCGGCAACCAGCGCGGCGGCGCCAGCACCCCGGACTCGAACAGCGGCGCGAACGCGGCCACGTCCTCCAGCGCCATCTTGCCGGCGAACAGCCAGCGGCACAGCGGCAGACGGTCGCGCTGCAGCGCCTGGCGGAAGAAGGTGTGCACCGACACCAGGCCGCGCAGATACACGGTGTCCTTGGTGAAGGCCGCGCCGCCGGTGGTCGGCACGCCACGGAACACGCGCTGCGCCGAGGAGAAACTCTCCGCCGGCGCCTGCCCGGCCGCGTCGAAGTAGCGGAATACCTCGATGAAGTCGGCACCGTCGCGGGCCAGCGCGATCGCCTCGATGCGCAGGCTGATCCGCTTCATCCGCGCGATGTCGATGCTGCCGGTGATCTGCTCGGCGAAGGTCGCCAGGCCTTCCTGGGTGGCGGTGGTGCGCGGCGAGGACAGCGCCAGGCTCGGCAACTGCGCCTGTTGCCGGCCATTGAGCGCGGTCAGCGAATGCACCAGCGCCTCGTGGTGGAACAGTTGCGCGCGGTCGTAGTCGCTGAAGTGCGCGCCGGAGCGCAGGCGGATGCGCTGCGCGCCGGCGGCGGCCTTGGCCAGCAGGTCCGGATCCAGTTCCACCGTGATCACCCGCGTGCCGAAGAATTCGTCCAGGTCGCGCTGCAGCAGCAGGCGCAAGGCGGTGGCCGACACCGGCACCTGCTCTTCGGCCGAGAACAGTTCGCGGTCCAGTTCCTGGGCGATGCGGATGAAATGGCCGGCCGCCTCGCGGGTCGTCGGGCCGTGGCCGGGCATCGGGTCGTCCGGCACCCCGAACAACTGCGCCGAGTACGTGCCCACCGCTGGCGTGCCCAGCGCTTCCAGCAGGGCCGCGGCCAGATCCCAACTGTGCACCGAGGCCTGCAGATAGGCGCCGAGCGGATGCGCCGGATCGGCGGCCTGGGCGATCGCGGCCAGCTCGCGGCGGGTGTCGGCAAAATCCAGCCTGGGATATTGCACCTGCGGCAGCTGCGGCTGCCCGCGCGCCACGCTCTCCAGGAACGGTGC
Organism: Xanthomonas sp. PPL134; assembly: GCF_040595915.1. Lineage (NCBI taxonomy): Bacteria > Pseudomonadati > Pseudomonadota > Gammaproteobacteria > Lysobacterales > Lysobacteraceae > Xanthomonas > Xanthomonas sp. PPL134. Next base: position 289,221 of record NZ_JAMDLL010000004.1, on the reverse strand, counting down.
CTGCAGCGCCACCGGCCAACTGGCCAGCGCCAGCAGGCGGATGCCGCGCACCGCCTTGACCAGCCGCGCATCGAGCGCGGCGTGGTGGCGGATCTCGACCGGCAGCGCGCGCTTGGCCACGGCCGGCGTCAGCGGCGCAGGTTGCGCGGCGGCGGGCGCTTGCCGCCCGGCTTGCCGCCGCTGGGCTTGCCGCTGCGGCCGGCGGCCGCGTTCTGCGCCTGGCGCTGCGCCAGCTTGCCGGCCGCGCCGGCCACTTCTTCGCGCAACTTCAGGTAGTTGGCCAGGCGCGCGGCATCGATCTCGCCGCGCTCGATCGCCGCCTGCACCGCACAGCCCGGCTCGGCCAGGTGCGCGCAGTCGTTGAAGCGGCACTGCGCGGCCAACGCCTCGATGTCGGCGAAGGCGCCTTCGGCCAGGTCTTCCTCGCCGGTGGGCTTGAGTTCGCGCATGCCGGGGGTGTCGATCAGGCAGGCGCCGGACGGCAGCGGCAGCAGCGCGCGATGGGTGGTGGTGTGGCGGCCGCGCGAGTCGGTGGCGCGCACCGCCGCGGTGCGCATCTTCTGCACGCCCAGCAAGGTGTTGGTGAGGGTGGACTTGCCGGCACCGGACGAGCCGACCAGCACCGCGGTCTGCCCCGGCCCCAGCCACGGCTGCAGCGCGGCGACGCTGTCGGCCTCGCGCGCGTTGACCGTGAGCAGCGGGATGGCCTGCGCCGCCAGTTCCTCCAGCACTGCCAACGCATCGTCGGCGTACTCGGTGAGGTCGGCCTTGGTCAGCACCACCACCGGCGCCGCACCGCCGCCGCCCACCAGCAGCAGATAGCGCTCGATCCGCCGCGGGTTGAAGTCCGCATCCAGGCCGCAGACGATGAACACCGTATCGATGTTGGCCGCGATCACCTGCTGGTGATAGTGCTCGCCGGCGGCGCCGCGCTTGATCGCGGTGCGCCGCGGCAGTAGCGCGACGATGCGCGTGTCCTCCAGCAGCACCCAGTCGCCGACCGCGGCGCGCTCGTGGCTGGGAAAGCGTGGCCGCTGCCAGTCCGGCAGCGATTCGACCTTGAACCCGGTGTCCACCGCATCGGCGACCACGTAGCCGGTGCGGTGCTGCTCCACCACCCGTGCCGGCCGTGCCCGCGGATGTGTGTCGAACAGCGCGCGCCAGGCCGGCTCCTCGGGCATTCCGGGCCAGGGCCAGCCGATGGGGCGCAACGCGTCGAAGTCGACCGGGGAGGAAGTCATGCGCGGATTCTAGAGGGTGTGCCACGCCGCGCGGTGAGCGCCAGGCCGCAGCCATGGCCACGCATGCGTCTGCGGCGGCCACGCGGGCCATCCCCGGCGTCTTGCCCGATGCGGCGCCCGCGGCAGCGGCCGGCCGCCGTAGACGACCGGCTGCCGAGGCGCCCCCTGCCCCGCCGTGGTGTCACATTTCCGCTACCATGCAGGTCCCACGCCCCACCGGCCAATGCGATGCCCACCCTGCCGATCAAGCCGCTCGCGATCCGCGAACGCCTGTCCGAAGTCCGCTACGAGATCCGCGGCGAACTGGCACGGCGAGCCCGCGAGCTGGAGGCCCAGGGGCGCAAGCTGATCAAGCTCAACATCGGCAATCCCGGCGCGTTCGGCTTCCGTGCGCCCGAGCACCTGCAGCGCGCGATCGCCGACGACATGGGCCGCACCGATCCCTACACCCACCAACAGGGCCTGCCGGAGGCGCGCGAGGCGATCGCCGCGGCCTACGCCCGGCGCCAGCATCCGGACGCGCACCCGGACCGCATCTTCGTCGGCAACGGCGTCAGCGAGCTGATCGACCTGTCGCTGCGCGCGCTGCTCAACCCGGGCGACGAAGTGCTGGTGCCCTCGCCGGACTATCCGCTGTGGTCGGCCGCCACCATCCTCAACGACGGCCGCCCGGTGTACTACCGCTGCGCGCCGGAGAACGGCTTCCAGCCCGACCCAGTGGAGATCGAGACGCTGGTGTCCTCGCGCACCCGCGCCATCGTGCTGATCAACCCGAACAACCCCAGCGGCGCCAGCTACTCGCGCGCACTGCTGGAGAAGATCGTCGCCATCGCGGTCAAGCACAACCTGCTGCTGATGGTCGACGAGATCTACGACCAGGTGCTGTACGACGCCGCGGAATTCGTGTCGGTGGCGCCGCTGGCCGGCGCGCATCCGTGCATAAGCTTCGGCGGCCTGAGCAAGGTGCACCGCGCCTGCGGCTGGCGCGTGGGCTGGGCGCTGCTGTCCGGCGATAGCGAGCGCGTCGGCGATTTCCGCAACGCCATGGACCTGCTCGGCGCACTGCGCCTGTGCGCCAACGTGCCCGGCCAGTTCGCCATCGATGCCGCGGTCAACGGCCCGGACACGATCTCGCCGTTGTGCGCCCCCGGCGGCCGCCTGTACGAGACCCGCCGCGCGGTGATCGAGGCCTGCGCGGCCAGCGAACACCTGTCGCTGGTGCAGCCGGCCGGCGCGCTGTACGCGTTCCCGGCCGTGGTCGGCGCCGCCGCGCGCGGCTTCGACGATCACGCCTTCGCCCTGGAACTGATGGAACAGGAAGGCGTGCTGGTGGTGCCCGGCTCCAGCTTCAACGTGCCCTACCGGCACCATTTCCGCGTCACCCTGCTGCCGGAAGCGGCGACGATGCGCGAGGTGTTCGCGCGCATCGACCGCGTGCTGGCGCGCCGCGCCGAGGACGCCACCAAGGTGGTGCCATTGAAGCCGCGGGCGGCTGTGGGGCGGTGAGTGGGGACTGGAGAATCGGGAATCGGGAATGGCTAAGCGTGCGCCGTTGCTGGATCGCGTCTCCCGGTGACATGGCCGCTGCGGGTTCTGCGTAGATGAGCAAAGGCCGTTTCGCCACGCCTGAGCACACACCGCTGCGCTATCTGGCGCTGGGCGATTCCTACACGATCGGCGAAGGCGTGGACGCCGACGGACGCTGGCCGATGCAACTGGCCGCGGCGCTGCGCCGCGACGGCATCGCGCTGGACGATCCGCAGATCGTCGCCACCACCGGCTGGACCACCGACGAACTGGACGCCGGCATCGATGCGGCAGCCCCGCAGGGTCCCTTCGACCTGGTGACGCTGCTGATCGGCGTCAACAACCAGTACCGCGGCTATCCGCTGGAGAATTACCGCGCGCAGTTCGACGCGCTGCTGCAGCGCGCGATCGGCTTCGCCGACACGCGGCCGCAGCGGGTGCTGGCGGTGTCGATCCCGGACTGGGGCGTGACCGCCTTCGCACAGCCGCCCGCGCACGATCCGGCGCGCATCGCCGTGCAGATCGACGCCTTCAACGCCGCGGCGCAGGCCTGCTGCGCCGCGCGCGCGGTGCGCTTCGTCGATATCACTGCCTGCAGCCGCGATGGCGGCGGCGACGCGGCGATGCTGGCTGCCGACGGGCTGCATCCGTCGGCAGCGATGTATGCGCGCTGGACCGCGCTGCTGTTGCCGGCGGCCCGCGATGCGTTAGCCTAGCTGGCGTACGCCCGCTGCCAAGGACCGACATTGCGCGACGCCAGCACCACCCAGCCGATGACCCGCCCGCAGGCCCTGGCCATCGCCCGCGCCTTCCTGCCCACGCATCCGCTGGGCAATCGCTACGACTACTACTACACGCGCACCAAGCTGCGCACCGATCCGCTGTATCCCGGCGTGCTCGCCGCGCTGCGCGGCACCGACGCGCCGGTGCTGGACCTGGGCTGCGGGCTGGGCCTGCTGGCGCACGCGCTGCGCGCCGACGGCCAGCGCCAGCGCTACCACGGCGTGGACATCGATGCGGCCAAGATCCGCCGCGCCGGCGCCATCGCTGCGCGCAACGGGCTGCAGGACACGCATTTCGCGGTGGTCGACCTGGGCCAGTCCTGGCCCGAGCACCACGGCAGCGTCGCGATCCTGGACGTACTGCAGTACCTGGACCGCGACATGCAGTCCAACCTGATCCGCAGCGTGGCGCGGATGCTCACCCCCGGCGCCAAGCTGGTGATCCGCAGCGGCCTGGGCGATGCCAGCGGTCGCGGCCGCACCAGCCGCATCACCGACGTGCTGGCGCACCTGGCCGGCTGGATGCAGGAGCTGCCCAAGGCCTACCCCACCCGCGACAGCCTGCAGGCCCAGCTCGACGCCGCCGGCCTGCGCGCCAGCTTCGCGCCGCTGTACGGCAACACGCCGTTCAACAACTGGCTGATCGTGGCGGAGCCGCGTTGAGGCTGGCGCTGCACCGCGCCGGCAGCGGCCGCAGCGGCTGCGCCGGTTCACACCCGGATTGCACCGCATGACCGCACCCACGCCACGCCCACGCTCCGGCCTGGGCATCGCGTCCCTGGCGACCAGCCTGCTCAGCGCGTTGGTGCTGCTCGCGGCACTGGTGCTCAGCACCTTCTTCGTCATCCCGACGTTCGCCGCTGGCCCGCACGCACCGATGTCGCTGCTGCTCGGCCTGCTAGCCTTGTTCACCGCCATCGCGCAGGTCTGCGCCATCGCACTGGGCATCGGCAACTGCCTGCAGCCTGGCCGCAACAAGCGCTACGGCATCCTCGGTCTGTTGTGCGCCCTGCTCACCCTCGGCGCGATGGCGGCGCTGCTCGCCTACGGCATGGCCCGGCCAGGCTGATCCCCGCGGCGGCGAAGCGATCGGCACGGGGGCATGCCGCGGGTCGCGATGCCGCGGCACCACGACGCAGTCCAACTCAATCCGGCAACACCGCCTGCAGCCCGCGTGCCTGCAAGACCTGCAACACGCCTTCCACGATCGCGGGGTTGTGCCCGTGCGCCGCCCCCTCGTGCAGCAGCACGATGGCGCCGGGGCGCAGGTCGCGGGCGATGCGCGCGACGGTGACCGTGGGGTCGCAACGCACCCCGTCGAAGCCGCGCGCGCTCCAGGCCACCCGGGTCAGGCCATGCCGGCGCAACGGTGCGGCGACGAAGGGATTGGTCATGCCCACCACCGAGCGGTACCAGCGCGGCGCGGTACCGGCGATCGCGGCCAGCGTCTGCTGCGCCTGGCCGATTTCCTGCGCCATGCGTCGCGGCCCCAGCGCCCAGAACCAGGCCTGCGGATGGTGCTGGCTGTGGTTGCCGATGCCGTGGCCGCGGCGCAGGATCTCGCCCACCAGTTGCGGGCGCGCGGCGGCGCGGGCGCCGACCAGGAAGAAGGTGGCCCTGGCCTGGTGGCGGTCGAGCAGGTCCAGGATGGCCGCGGTGTCGTCGGAGGGGCCGTCGTCGATGGTCAGCCACACCCGCGGCGCGTTGCCGGGCAGGCGGTCCAGCACCGGCGCGTACAGCCGCGCCCGCGGCAGGAACACCGGCAGCACCAGCGCCGCGTGCGACAGCAGCAGCGCCGGCAGCCCGACCCGCCACCCGTAGGCCCACCACAGCGCCGCCACCAGCGCCTGCGAGGCCAATGCCCAGGGCAGCCAGCGGTACGGGTGGCGCGGGATGCGATGCAGCGTTTCCGGAACTGTCATGCCCCATGATGCCATGCGGCGTAGAATGACCGGTCCGACTCTGCGACGACTGCTGCCATGTCCCTCGACCCCGCCCTGCGCTCCCGTATCGAAACGCTGCTCAGCTCCAACCGCGTCGTGCTGTTCATGAAAGGCCAGCCGGGCATGCCGCAGTGCGGGTTCTCCGCCAAGGCGGTGGGCGCGCTGAACGAGCTCGGCGTCGACTTCGCCCACGTCAACGTGCTGGCCGACCAGGACATCCGCGAGGGCATCAAGGTCTACGGCGACTGGCCGACCATCCCGCAGCTGTACGTGGACGGCGAGCTGATCGGCGGCAGCGACATCATCCTGCAGATGGCCGGCAGCGGCGAACTGAGCGAGCTGCTCGGCGTGCCGGCGCCGGACCGTACCCCGCCGTCGATCACCATCACCGATGCCGCCGCCGAGATGCTGCGCGGCGCGCTGGCCGACGCCCCGGGTGCGAGCCTGGCGCTGGCGATCGACGCGCAGTTCCAGCCGAACTTCCAGCTGGCGCCGACCGATCCCAACGCCATCGCCGCCGAGTCCAATGGCCTGCGCGTGCAGTTCGATCTGGGCAGCGCGCGCCGCGCCGACGGCATCACCATCGACTGGGTGGACGACATGCGCGGCCGTGGCCTGGCCATCGACAATCCCAACGCGCCCAAGCCGGTGCAGGACCTCAGCCCGCGCGACGCCGACGACCAGGTGCGCGCCGGCAGCGTGATCCTGGTGGACGTGCGTCCGCCGGAGGAGCGCGCGGTGGCGTCGGTCAACCTGCCGTTCCGCACCCTCGACGGCGAGCAGCGCGCGCAACTGGAAGCGCTGCCCAAGGACACCGCCCTGGCCTTCCTGTGCCACCGCGGCGGCCGCAGCGCGCAGGCGGCGGAGCACTTCCGTTCGCTGGGCTTCACCAAGGTGCACAACGTGGTCGGCGGCATCGACGCCTGGACCGACCAGGTCGACGGCAGCGTGCCGAAGTACTGAGTCGGGGACCACGTCGTTCGCGCCCCGCGCGGACGCGTCGAAAGGGCGATCGCGAGATCGCCCTTTTTTGTGCCCGTGCGCCGCAGCCTGCGTCGCGATATCGCCCACAACACGAATGTCCCGTAGGAGCGGCTTCAGCCGCGACCGGGCATTCCAGGAATGGCTCGGTCGCGGCTGAAGCCGCTCCTACCGTGAGCGCGACGGCTTGGTGTCTTGTGCAAGTGCTGCCGGCAGCGGCAAAGACCGGCAGTCCCTTGTGGGAGGGACTTCAGTCCCGACTGCAAGAGATGCGACGCGCCCGTGGCTCCGCTCGTCGCAATTGAACTCGCTCCCACACCATGCCCGCTGTCTGCAGGCGCGCTGGACGCGGACGCCGAAGCATTGCCGCCGCGATACGTCTCCACCGATGTTCGACAAGGAGCGCGAGGCACATGAGGCGCTGAACGTGTAGCCCCCCCCTCTCGACCAAGCTTCTCTCCATCAGACATCTCTCAACCAGCAAACCCACCCGCATCCAGGAACGCCTGCTCCTCCGGCGTCGTCGTACGCCCCAGCGCCGCATTGCGGTGCGGGAAGCGGCCGAAGCGCTGGATCACGTCCTCGTGCACCACCGCCCACTGCAGCGACTCGGCATCGCCGAGCGCGCTGAACAGCTCCACTGCCTGGCGCTGCCGCGCGGCGTCCTCGGCATGCGTGTAGGGCAGGTAGAAGAACATCCGCAGCTCGGCATCGGCCTGCTGGTCGAAGCCAGCCGCCAGCGCCTGATCGGCGTAGCGGCCGGCCAGGCCGTCGGTGGCGAAGGCGTGGGCGCTGCCGCGGAACACGTTGCGCGGCACCTGGTCGAGCAACAGCAGCAGCGCCAGCGCGCCCTCGGCATCGGCCAGCCAGTCGCCGCGTTCGCCGCGCGCGGCGGCATGGTGCGCGTCCAGCAGGTGCTGGCGGACGTTGGCGTCGAAGGAATCGTTGGCGGCGAACCAGCGTTCGCGGCCGGCGCTGCGCCAGAAGTCCACGACGGTGCGCGCGGGGGTGTCGGTCATCGCAGTGTCCATGAGCGGGAATCGGTCTGCATACCAGGTTTCGCGTCGCGATCCGGTGCATCGCACCATGCCCATGCCGCACCCGCACTTGGCAAGCGCGCCGGCTCGGGCTAGCGTGCGGGCACGGCCGCAAGGGCCGCGTCCATCTTCCGGGGAAAATCCGATGCGTCATCTGTTGCTCGCCTGCCTGGGCGTGGCGTTGTGCGGCCCGGCCGCTGCCGCCTCGCGTTTTGTCGACGATCCCTATCCCAGCACCTACCGCGCGCTGCCCTCGGTGCCGGTGCTGATCGAACACGCCACCGTGCTCACCGGCACCGGCGAGCGCCTGGACGATGCCGACGTGCTGCTGCAGGACGGCCGCGTGCAGGCGGTCGGCCGCGCGTTGGCCGCGCCGGCCAACGCCACCCGCATCGACGGCCACGGCAAGTGGGTCACGCCCGGCATCATCGATGTGCACTCGCACCTGGGCGTCTACCCCAGCCCGGGGGTCAGTGCGCACAGCGACGGCAACGAGGCGACCGCGCCGGTGACCCCGAACGTGTGGGCCGAGCATTCGATCTGGCCGCAGGATCCCGGCTTCGGCACCGCGCTGGCCGGCGGCGTCACCGCGCTGCAGGTGCTGCCCGGCTCGGCCAACCTGGTCGGCGGCCGCGGCGTCACGTTGAAGAACGTGCCGGCCACCACCTACCAGGCGATGAAGTTCCCCGGCGCGCCGTGGGGCCTGAAGATGGCCTGCGGCGAGAACCCCAAGCGGGTCTACGGCGAGAAGGGCGGCCCGTCCACGCGCATGGGCAACGTCGCCGGCTACCGCGCCGCCTTCATCGACGCCAGCGAATACCTGCGCAAGAACGCGCCCAAGCAGAAGAGCCCGCCCAAGCGCCACTGGTGGAGCCGCGGCAACGGCGACAACGACAGCAGCGGCGACAGCGGCGGCAAGCGCGACCTGAAGCTGGACACCCTGGCCGGCGCCATCAACGGCGACATCCGCGTGCACATCCACTGCTACCGCGCCGACGAAATGACCACCATGCTCGACCTGGCCAAGGAGTTCGGCTTCAAGATCGCCGCCTTCCATCATGGCGTGGAGGCCTACAAGATCGCCGACCGCCTGGCCCAGGAGAACGTCTGCGGCGCGCTGTGGGCGGACTGGTGGGGCTTCAAGATGGAGGCCTTCGACGGCATCCAGGAGAACATCGCCCTGGTCGATCGCCCGGCCAACGGCTGCGCGATCGTGCACTCGGACTCGGAGGAAGGCATCCAGCGGCTCAACCAGGAAGCGGCCAAGGCGATGGCCGCCGGCCGCCGCGCCGGCATGGACATCCCGCCCGAGCGCGCGATCCGCTGGCTGACCAGCAATCCGGCCAAGGCGCTGGGCATCGACAAGCAGACCGGTTCGCTGGAGCCGGGCAAGATGGCCGACGTGGTGCTGTGGAACGGCAATCCCTTCAGCTCCTACGCCCTGGCCGACAAGGTCTACATCGACGGAGCGCAGGTCTACGACCGCGCCGATCGCCGCCTGCAACCGACCTCCGATTTCATGCTTGGCCAGGAGGCTGCCCCATGAACCGCGCCCTATCCTCGTCCCACCGCCTGGCGCAGCGCCTGATCCTGGCCGCCAGCCTGCTGCTCGGCAGCGCGCCCGGCGTCGCCCAGGACGTGCTGATCCGCGGCGCCACCGTGCACACCGCCAGCGCCCGCGGCACCCTGGCCAATGCCGACGTACTGGTCCAGGGCGGGGTGATCCGCGCGGTCGGCCCCGGCCTGAGCGCGCCGGCCGGCGTCGCCGTGGTCGAGGCCAAGGGCCGGCCGCTGACCCCGGCGCTGTTCGGCGGCATCACCGAGATCGGCATCGAGGAGGTCTCCGGCGAGGCCTCCACCGTCGACAGCACGCTGACCCTGCCGCACGACCAGCCGATGCGTCCGGAGTTCGACGTGACCCTGGCCTACAACCCCGCGTCGGTGCTGATCCCGGTCGCGCGCGTGGAGGGCATCGGCTTCACCGCACTCGGCGCCAACACCGGCGGCGCCTTCGTTGCCGGCCAGGGTGCGGTGATGCGCCTGGACGGCGGCGCCGACCCGATCGGCCCGCGCGCGCTGTACCTGCACCTGGGCAGCGATGCGCTGGAACTGAGCGGCAAGTCGCGCGCGGCGCAATGGATGCTGCTCGACCAGCTGGTGGCCGAGGCGCGCGGACGCATGCCCGCCGACTCGCCGCACGCGCTGCTGACCCCGGCCGGCCGCGCGGTGCTGGCGCGCTACCTCGCCGGCCAGGGCCGCATCGTGGTGACGGTGAACCGCGCGGCCGACATCCGCCAGTTGCTGCGTTGGGCACAGCGCGAGAAGGTGCGCATCGCCATCGCCGGCGGCGACGAGGCCTGGAAGCTGGCGCCGGAACTGGCGAAGGCGCAGGTGCCGGTGTTCGTCAACGCGCTGGACGACCTGCCGGCCAGCTTCGACCAGATCGGCGCCACCCTGGAGAACGCCGCACGCCTCAATGCCGCCGGCGTGGCGGTGAGCTTCACCCAGGGCGGCGACGGCGCGCACAACGCGCGCAAGCAGCGGCAACTGGCCGGCAACGCGGTCGCCCACGGGTTGCCGTGGGACGCCGCCCTGGCTGGCCTGACCCGGGTTCCGGCCGAGGCGTTTGGCGTGGGCGACCGCCTGGGCAGCATCGCCCCGGGCAAGCTCGCCGACCTGGTGCTGTGGGAAGGCGACCCGCTGGACGTGGCGCATTACGCCGAGCAGGTCTGGCTGGGCGGCCGTGCCATCCCGATGCGCTCACGGCAGACGGAACTGCGCGACCGCTACATGCAGCACAGCGGCGCGCTGCCGAAGGCCTACACCCACTAGCCCACCGGGGACGCGGAGACGGCAGCGTGCAGACGCTGCCGTTGCCCGGCGACAGCACTTCGCCGCGCGCTCAACCGCGCGCGGCTGAGCGCCACCCGACCGGCGCGCGTCGGCGACAGCCGGCAGCACACCGGCGCGCAGTAGGCTGTGCGCCTGCTTGCCCTTGCGCGCACCGCCATGCCCCGCCTGCCTCGCCTGCTGCTGTGCCTGTTCGCGCTGACCAGTGCAGCGCCCGCATGGGCCGGGGCCAGCCGCTTCGGCGTCGCCCGGGTCGGCGAACGCTTCGTCGTCGACAGCGGCGCCGAACTGCAGTTCAGCGTGGACGCGCGCACCGGCGACGTGGTCTCCATGCGCTACCGCGGCATCGAACTGGAGAGCCCGGAAGCCAAGCACTCGCAGATCGCCTCGGGCCTGGGCAGCGCCAGCGTCGCCGCACGCACCGTCGGTGACACCATCGTCGTCTCGGCCAGCGCCGGCGACCTGGTGCAGTACTACATGGCGCGCAAGGGACGCGACGCGATCTATCTGGCCACCTACGCACCGACCCTGCTGCCGGTCGGCGAACTGCGCTTCATCGCCCGGCTCGACGCGGCCAAGCTGCCTAACGCCGAGCGCGAACCGGATTCCAACGTCGGCACCGCGATCGAAGGCAAGGACGTGTTCCTGCTGCCCGACGGCCGCACCAGCTCCAAGTTCTACTCGGCGCGGCGCGCGATCGACGACACCGTGCATGGCGTCAGCGGTCCCGGCGTGGCCGTGCGGATGTGGATGGGCGATCGCGAACACAGCGCCGGCGGGCCGTTCTTCAAGGACATCGCCACGCAACGGACCGCGCGCACCCACGAGCTGTACAACTACATGTTCTCCAACCACACCCAGACCGAACCGTACCGCGGCGGCCTGCATGGCGTGTACGTGCTGCAGTTCAGCCAGGGCGGCGCGGCGGCGCAGGTGCCGCCGGACCTGCGCTTCGTCGACGCGTCGCTGGGGCTGCAAGGCTTCCTGGGCGCAGCGGAGCGCGGCGCGGTGGCCGGCCAGGTCTCCGGCATCGCCGTGGGGCAGCCGGCGGTGGTGGCCCTGCGCAACGCGCAGGCGCAGTACTGGGCCAAGGCCGACACCGATGGCCGCTTCCGCATCGCCGGCATCCGCCCCGGCGCGTACCGCATCGCGCTGTACCAGAACGAGCTGGAGGTGGCCCACGCCACGCTGCAGATCGCGGCCGCGGCCACCGCACAGGCCGCGCTGCATGCGGTTCCGCTGCCGGGCCAGGTGATCTGGCAGATCGGCGATCCCGATGGCACGCCGGCCGGCTTCCGCAACGCCGCGCTGCTGGCGAGCGCGCATCCTTCCGACCGGCGCATGGCGCCGTGGGGGCCGCTCACGTATCGCGTGGGCCGCGACCCGCTCGACGCGTTCCCGGCAGCGCAATGGCGCGGCGTCAACACGCCCACCCGCATCGCCTTCGTGCTCGGCCGCGACCAGGTCCACGCCTATCGCCTGCGGCTGTTCGTCACCCTCACCCAGGCCGGCGGCCGTCCGCAGCTGCGGGTGAACACGCGCTGGAACGGGCCGGTGCCGCCACGCCCGGAGCAGCCGGACAGCCGCGGCATCACCCGCGGCACCTATCGCGGCAACAACACGGCGTATCTGTTCGACATTCCCGCCAGCGCCCTGCAGGCCGGCCTCAACACGCTGGACATCGAGGTCGCGTCGGGCACGCCGGACAACGGCTTCCTCGGTCCCGGCCTGATCTTCGACAGCGTGCAACTGCTCGCGCCGTGAGGCGGCACCGCGAGGCGCTGGAGAGACGCCGCTTGCCTGCGCACGCTGGCACCGCTGCTGGGACGCGCCGGCAACATGCCGAGGGCGTGCGCCACGGCGTGCCGCCTGGCGACGCCGACGCGTTCCTGCCGAGCGCCCGCGCCGCCTGACATAACGCGGCGCGATGCAAGGCGCCGCCGCCCTGCGCCCGGCGGCGCCCTACGGCGGCTTCAGTTGGCGCCGATGTTGGCCTGGATCCAGGCCCAGCCGTTGCCGCGCACCACCTCGAAGCCGGCCTCGACCACGTGCAGGTACATCGCATTGCTGAAGCGTCCGTCCTGCGCGCGGTGATTGTGCAGCCAGGTCAGGAACGGCTTGATGTCGATGTTGAGATTGCCGTTGCTCGGCAGGGTCGGCTGGCCGGCGGTGTTGTGCGGAATGAAGGTGTAGACGTAGTAGCCGGCGGCGCTGTTCATGCCTTCCCACAGATCGAAGGTGTAGCCGCCGGCGCTGATGACGTTGCTGGCGGTGAGCGTGCCGATCGGATACGAGTTGTGGCCGCCCCAGATCATCACTTCGGTCTGCGGGATCGCGCTGGAGGAGACCGTGCTGTCCCAACGGAAGAACAGGTCGTAGGCGAAATCGCCGCCCAGGTTGCTGCCACCGGACGAGTACGCGAAGGTCGCCGGCAATGACCGCAGCGCCGAGACCTGCCGCGGGAAGGTGCGGTCGGAAGTGGGATTGAAGCCGTAGTGCGAGCCGCGCAGGATCGCCGGATAGCCGTACAGGCTGGCGTTGGGGAAATTGAAGGTCACGGTCATGCTCGGCGTGCTGCCGCTGTGGAAGGTGCCCTGGATGACGTTGTTGGGATCGTTGAAGTTGTTCACCCAGGCGTACTGGTTGCCGTACACCTGGTAGGGACCGGCCAGCGCCATCGGCGCGACGGCGAGCAGGGCCGCGGCGAGCAGCGCGCGCACGGTCCGTGTGCGGCCGCGCAGCGACCGTGCGAGCGTGACGGGAAAGCGCGGCGAAGCGGCGCCGGAAACGGGAGCGGAAGCGTGCATGGCGGTCTCTCCTGAGCGTGCAGGGGCAGCGACAGTGCTGCCGCGACGGACGCTAGCAAGGCGTGCGCGCCGCGAGCTATGACAAGACCCGCGCACGCCATGCGCCAACGCAATAGCGCTACCGCGATCCAGGGCGCGGGCGTGGGGCGCTTCACAGGTATCTCGTGCCGGCGAGATTCTCGCCCGCGCATCGTCTACGCCGCGCTGTCTGCGCGCGCCCACACGGCACCGGCCTCCCGCACTGCAGCATGCAGGCGTGCAGTCGCCGCGCGCGCGGCGCCGCGATAAGCTGAGAGGTCATTGCGGAGAAGCACGATGCGATTGCGCTGGTACTTCGATTTCATCTCGCCGTTTTCCTATCTGCACTGGCAGCAGGTGAAAACGCTTCCGGAATTCGCCCGGATCCAGCCGGTGCCGATCGTGTTCGGTGCGGTGCTGGCGCAGTTGCAGGCGCGCGGGCCGGCCGAGGTGCCGCACAAGCGCGAGTTCACCTACCGCTTCGTGCAGTGGCAGGCGCAGCAACAGGGCGTGCCGCTGCGCTTCCCGCCGGCGCATCCGTTCAACCCGCTGACGGCGCTGCGCCTGTGCGTCGCTGCGGGCACCACGCCGCAGGCCATCGATGCGATCTTCGACTGGCTGTGGCGCGACGGCCACGCCGGCGACGACGCCGCGGCGCTGGCGCCGGTCGGCCAGGCGCTGGGCATCGCCGACGTGGCCGCGGCCACCGCCGAAGCCCGGGTCAAGGCGCAACTGCGCGCCAACACCGAGCAGGCGCTGGCGGCCGGCGTATTCGGCGTGCCGACGCTGCAGATCGACGACACCCTGCTGTGGGGCAACGACGCACACGCGCTGATGCGGGCGGTGCTGGCCGACCCGCAGCTGCTGCAGCGCGGCGAGATGGCGCGCCTGGCGACGCTACCGGCCGCCGTGCAGCGGGGCGCCTGAGTGGCCGCCATGTCCCTCGACATTTCCCAATCCCGGAGATCCAGCGGATGCGCATCGGCATCGTCGTAGATTCCGCCTGCGATCTGCCGCAGGACTACATCGCAGCGCACGACCTGGTGGTGTTGCCGATCAGCGTGCGCCTCGGCGGCACGGTGCTCGCCGATCGCCGCGACGAGGCGGCGACGCTGGAGTTCCTGCACGCGCAGGTCAGCGCGCACGGCGCCGAGGCCGAGACCGTGCCGTACAGCGTGGCGCAGATCCGCGAACTGTTCTTGGGCAGGCTGGTCATCGACTACGACCACGTGTTCTGCCTGACCATCGCCAAGACCCGCAGCCCGATCCACGATCACGCGCAGCAGGCCGGCTTCGCCATCCTCAACGACTACAAGCCGATCCGCCAGGCCGCCGGTCATGCCTCGCCGTTCGCGCTGCGGGTGATCGACACCCAGAACCTATTCGCCGCACAGGCGGTGGTCGCCGTCGAGGCGGTGCGGTTGCGTACCGATGGCGCCAGCGTGCAGGCGATGCGCGAGCGGCTGGAAACGCTGGCCGAGCACACCCATGGCTACATGATCGCGCGCGACCTGTACTACCTGCGCAGCCGCGCGCGCAGCAAGGGCGACCGCAGCGTCGGCCTGCTCAGCGCCGCGCTCGGCTCGGCCCTGGACATCAAGCCGGTGCTGCACTGCCATCGCGGCGAGACCGCGCCGGTGGCCAAGCTCAAGGGCTTCGACCACGCCGTGCAGACGCTGTTCGGTCTGGCCGCCAAGCGCGTGGCCAGCGGGCTGATGACGCCCACGCTGTGCCTGAGCTATGGCGGCGAACTGGCGGACCTGCACGCCCTGCCCGGCTATGCGGCGTTGCGCGAGGCCTGCGAGCGCCAGGGCGTGGACCTGCTGGAAAGCGTGATGAGCCTGACCGGCATGGTCAACGTCGGCAAGGGCGCGCTGGTGCTGGGCTTTGCCGGCGAGGCGCTGCGCTTCGGCTGATCCGCCCGTTGGCCGCGTCGACGACGACACGCCGCCGGCTCTGCTAGGCTGCGCCGCTTCGTACCGCCCACAAGAGATGCCCATGGCCGTCACCTACTCGATCAGCCTGCCCGATCCCGCCCGTGCCCGCGGCAGTAATCCGTCGCTGAGCTTCACCGCGCACGGCGCCGACGCCTTCGCCGAACAACTGCAGGCCGCCCTGAGCGATCCGGCCTGGTTCGAGCGCTGGCGCGCGCTGCAGCCGGAGCCGGACGAGGTCGATCCGGCCCTGGGCGTGACCGATCCGGCAGCACGGGTGACCGGCCGCCAGGACGATCTGCGCATCGACCTGGCCGCCACCACCAGCGTCCCCGGCGACATCCTCAAGCAGCGCCTGCGCCTGCTCGCCGGCAGCGGCTGGGAACTGCGCGACGTGCGCTGAGCCCGGCGGCACGGCCACCGCACTGCGGTGGCCGCCGCATGGCCGTATTGCCGCGCCCGCGCTAGGACGCGGCGACCGCCCGGCGCGGCCAGGACCAGCGCAGATTGACCGCCAGCGTGCCCAGCACGATCAGCGCCAGGCCCAGCCATTGCACCGGCACCAGCCGGTGGCCGTACAGCAGGTAGTCCAGCAGCAGCGTCACCAGCGGATAGACGAAGGCGACCACCGCGATCGCTGCCACATGCAGGTGCCGGTAGGCGCTGTAGAACAGCACGTACACCACGCCGCTGTGAATCACCCCCAGGCCGACCAGCCAGAACCAGTGGCGGCCGGGGTGCAACGCGGCACTGCTGGAGAAGCCGGCCAGCATCGCCGCCCCGACCCAGCACTGCACCGTCACCACCGCCAGTGGCCGCTCGCGACTGATCCGCCGCGACATCAGCAGTGATGCCCCGCACAGCAGCGCGCCCAGCAAGGTCAGCGCGATGCCGCCCAGGTAGCCACGGTCGGCGCTGGACCACAGCCGCAGCGGATCGGCCGAGCAGGCCACGCCGACGAAGGCCAGCAGCGTCCAGCCCAGGTCGGCACGGCGGCTGCGCTCGCCCTGCAGCAACGCCGCCAGGATCAGCATGACGAACGGGAACACGTGGTAGACCATGGTCGCCACGCCGATCGACGAGCGCGCCATGCCGGCGAACAGCGCCACCCAGTTGAGCACCAGCAGCACGCCGCTGAGCGCGGCGTCGCGCAGCAGCGCGCGCTCGCGCCACAGCCCGCGCAACTGACCGCCAAGCAGGCCGCACACGGTCAGGAACAGCGCGCCGAACAAGCAGCGGTAGAACACCGCGGTCACCGGGTCCTGGCCGCTCTCGTGCACGAACACGCCGACCGAGCCGATCAGCACCTCGGCCAGCAGCAACTGCCACAGCGCGCGCCGGGATGCACTCGCCGATATCGCAGGTGCCGCGCTCATAGCGCGATGCTCCCGTGCAGGTACTGCACCGCCGCGCCGCGCACCTGCACGTGGTCCGGCAGTACCCGGCACTCCAGTTCGCCGCCGCGCACCGAGGCCTGCCACGCGCGCAGGTCGCGCTTGCCCAGCCGCTGCGCCCACAGCGGTGCCAGCGCGGCGTGGATCGAGCCGGTGACCGGATCCTCGGCACCGCCGTTGGCCGGCCAGAAATAGCGCGAGACGAAATCGTGCTCGCGGCCAGGCGCGGTGACCGCGACATCGCGCGGCGCCAGCGTCAGCATCCGCCCCAGGTCCGGCACCAGCGCGCGCACCTGGGCTTCGTCCGCGTACACGGCGATGTAGGCCTGGGGGTTGCGGTACGCCGCCTGCGGCGCGATCGACAGCGCCTGTGCAAGGGCTTGCGGCACCGCCGCCAACGCGGTCGGCGCCTGGTTCGGGAAGCGCAGGACGAAGCGTCCGTCGGCCTCGCGGTCCACCGCCAGTTCGCCGACGCCCGCGGCGCGGAACCGCAACGGCAGCGGCGCCAGGCCCTGGGTGGCGACGACGAAGGCGCTGGCCAGGGTGGCATGGCCGCAGAACGCCACTTCGCGCAGCGGCGAGAACCAGCGGATCGCGAACGCGCCATCGGCCTCGCGCACGAAGAACGCGGTCTCCGACAGATTGTTCTCGCTGGCGATGGCCTGCATCAGCGCATCCGGCAACCACGCCTGCAGCGGCACCACCGCGGCCGGGTTGCCGCGGAACCGCACGCTGGTGAACGCATCGACGATGAACAACGGCAGCTGCACGCGCGGCCTCGCGGGATCGGAAAGGACACGGCCAGTGTGCGCCGGGCTGGGCGACCAGCACAGAGTCAGATACGCTGCAAATCGACCGATACAGATGAGGTCGGCGCATGCGCCTGTACGAAGCCCTCGCCAGCCAGCTGCGCGACCAGATCGCGCAGGGCACGCTGCGCGCCGGCGAGCGCCTGCCGTCGATCCGGCAACTGGCCGCCGGCCACGGCATCAGCGCCGCCACCGCGGTGCAGGCCTGCCTGCAACTGGAACGCGAAGGCCGAGTGCAGGCGCGGCCGCGCTCGGGCTACTTCGTGCGCGCCGCGGCCACACCGCAACCGACCGGCGCAAGCGCCAGCACCCGGCGGCGCGCGCCTGGCGCGGTCGCCAATCCGGCGCTGCAGGGCGTGCTGGACATGCTCGCGCGCTCGGACCTGGTGCCGCTGCACACCGCCACGCCGGCCGCGGCGCTGCTGCCCGGCGTGCACCTGGCCAGCGCACTGGCGCGGCAACTGCGCCGCCAGCGCAGCGCCGCGCTCGACTACGCGCCGCCGCAGGGCCATGCCGCGCTGCGCCGGCAAATCGCGCAACGCTACGCGCACTGCGCCACCGCCGTGGCCGCCGACGAGGTGGTGGTGACCGCCGGCGCGATGGAAGCGATCAGCCTGGCGCTGCGCACCCTCACCGCGCCCGGCGACGTGGTGCTGGTCGAGACCCCGACCTACCACGGCATCCTGCAGGCGGTGGCGGCGCTGCGGCTGAAGGTGCTGGAAGTCCCGAACCGGCCGGGCCAGGGCATCGACGCCGCACGCCTGGACGCACTGCTGCAGCGCACCCCGGCGCGCGCCGCGGTGCTGGTGCCGAACTTCAACAATCCGCTCGGCAGCCTCACCCCGGACGCGGCCAAGCGCGCGCTGCTGGACAGTTGTGCGCGCCACGGCACGGTGGTGATCGAGGACGACATCTATGGCGAACTCGACTGGTCGGGACAGCGCCCGCGGCCGCTGCGCCATTTCGACACCCACGGCAACGTGATCACCTGCGGCGCCTTCTCCAAGGTGCTGGCGCCGGGCCTGCGCGTGGGCTGGCTGCTCGGCGGCGCCTGGACCGACGCGCTGGTGCGCGCCAAGTACTTCTCCACCATCGGCGGCGCCAGCCTGCCGCAACTGGCCCTGGCCGATTACCTGGAGCGGCACGACCTGGAACGCCATTTGCGCAAGTTGCGCCGCACCCTAGCCGACAACGGCCAGCGCCTGCGCGAGGCGGTGCTGCGGCACTGGCCGGCCGGCACCCGCATCGGCGACCCGGCCGGCGGCCTGTCGCTCTGGCTGCAACTGGCCGACGCCGGCAGTGGCCAGGCCTTGTTCGAGGCCGCCCTCGCCGAGGGCATCGGCACCTCGCCCGGGCATCTGTTCTCCAGCCGCGGCGACTACGCCGACCACCTGCGGCTGAGCTGCGGCCAGCCGTGGACGCCCGCCCTGGAGCAGGCCATGCGCCGGCTCGGCACGTTGGCCGCGCGGCTGCCGCGCTGAAAAGGGACGTCCGGCGCCGCGCCGCAGTGCCGAGGCGACACGCGCGCTGCCAGCGTGTGCCTGGCTGGTGACCGCACCGCGTCCTGCGCGCCCGCCAAGCGGGGCCCTACACCTGCATCCACACGAGTGTCGCCAGCCACAACGATGGCCGCGGCGCACCGCCACCGCAGTGGCGGCGCCCGACAGCGCGCGTGGACAGACCGACGGCAGCCAGCGGCGGCTTGCGCTATGGCGTGGCCGCACCGATCGCCAGCGCCACGCAGGCGCCGAACAAGGTGCAGGCGAGCATCGCCACGGCGCTGAGCGGGCTGCGCCAGCGCTGCCAGGGAAGCAGCAGGGTGCGACGGCAAAACATGGCGCGGCTCCGGTCCAGGGATGTGGCGATGGCGAACCCTGCGGAATCTAGCCAGCGCCCGTCTCAGCAGGCGCGAACGCGATCGCACAACCGCATGCCGGGTGGTGCTGCCCCCACGTTTGTTTACGAGACCGGCCACGCCGCCGCCGTGGCGGTCACCGCGCTGTCATGTGCAGGCCGGCGAGCCCACATCTGCGCCGCTCGCCTTCGGCCACCCGCCACCGCACCGCACCGCACGGCACGGCACGGCAGCGGCGACAGCCCGGAGGGCACGGGGTGCACCGGCACCGCCGCCAAGCCCGCAGTATCCTGCCCGGCGGTCGCGTCGTGCGCGACCGCCAGCGCATCGCGCTCAGTCCTGCAACGCGCGCGCGTGGAAGGCGATGTGCTCGCCGATGAAACTGCCGATGAAGTAGTAGCTGTGGTCGTAGCCGGGCTGCACGCGCAGGGTCAGCGGATAGCCGGCGGCCTCGGCGGCCGCCTGCAGCAGCTGCGGGCGCAACTGCTTGTCCAGGAATTCGTCGCCGCCGCCCTGGTCGATCAGCAACGGCAGGCGTTCGCTGGCGCCGCCGATCAGCACGCTGGCGTCGTACGCCTGCCATTGCGCGCGGTCCTCGCCCAGGTAGGCGGTGAAGGCCTTCTCGCCCCACGGCACCTGGCTCGGCGCGACGATCGGCGAGAACGCCGACACGCTGCGGTAACGGCCGGGATTCTTCAGCGCGATCACCAGCGCGCCGTGGCCGCCCATCGAGTGCCCGCTGATGGCGCGGCGGCCGTTGTGCGGGAACTGCGCCTCGATCAGCGCCGGCAGTTCCTGCACCACGTAGTCGTACATGCGGTAGTGCGCGGCCCACGGCGCCTGGGTGGCGTTGACGTAGAAGCCGGCGCCCTTGCCCAGGTCGTACCCCTCGGCGTCGGCGACCTGCTCGCCGCGCGGGCTGGTGTCGGGGGCGACCAGGATCACCCCATGCTCGGCCGCATAGCGCTGCGCGCCGGCCTTGGTGATGAAGTTCTGCTCGGTGCAGGTGAGGCCGCTGAGCCAGTACAGCACCGGCAGTTTGGCGTGCTCGGCCTGCGGCGGCAGATACACGGCCACCTGCATGGGGCAGCCGAGCACGGCCGAGTCGTGGCGATAGACGTCCTGCCAGCCGCCGCAGCAGGCGTGGTGTTCGATACGTTCCATGGACAGTTCCGAAATGTGGGCCTGCGGCCGCGACCGGCCGCAGGCGGGATGCCGCGACGCGTCGAACGGCGACGCGCGCGGCAGCGGGCTTCAGTGCAGCACGCCGTTCTTGCGCGCCACGTGGGCGGAGATCGCGTCCATCAGCGGCGGCGACAGGCAGTCGTACGGTTCCAGCTTCAGTTCGCGCAGGCGGTTGCGCACCCCGTCCATCGCCTCCGGCCGCGTGCCGCTCTCGATGATCGAGGACACGAACGCGGCGAAGCCCGGCGCCGACCACCCCTGCTGCGGCGACAGTTCCGTATGCACGAAATCCAGGCCGTAAAACGGATGCTCGGTGTTCTCGATGCGGCCGTACATGTGCACGCCGCAGCCGGTGCAGGCGTGACGGCGGATGGTCGCGCTCTCGTCCACCACCTTCAGTTTCTCCTCGTGCGCGGTCACCTTGACCTTGTCGCGCGCCACCACCGCCACCACCGAGAAGGTCGCGCCCTTCGGCTTCCAGCACTTGGTACAGCCGCAGGCATGGTTGTGTGCGGTCTGCGCCGCCACTTCCACCACCACCTTGTCGCTGGCGCAGTGGCATTCCAGGGTGCCGCCCTGGAACTGCTCCGCGCCGGCACGCACGCCGGCATCCACCGACGGATGAATCGTCACAGTACTCATCTTGCCCCCTCCCGGGTTCGTTGCGTCGCTGCACTGCGCGGGAACGGCCGCGCGCCGGACTGACCTTCGGGTCAGAAGTGGATGACGGTGCGGATCGACTTGCCTTCGTGCATCAGGTGGAAGGCTTCGTTGATTTCGTCCAGCGGCAGGGTGTGGGTGATGAACGGATCGAGGTCGATCTCGCCGTGCATCGCCTGTTCCACCATGCCCGGCAGCTGGGTGCGGCCCTTGACCCCGCCGAAGGCGCTGCCGCGCCAGACGCGGCCGGTGACCAGCTGGAACGGACGCGTGCTGATTTCCTGGCCGGCGCCGGCCACGCCGATGATGACGCTCTCGCCCCAGCCCTTGTGGCAGCACTCCAGCGCCGAACGCATCACGTGCACGTTGCCGATGCATTCGAAACTGAAGTCCACGCCGCCGTCGGTCAACTCGACGATGACCTCCTGGATCGGCTTGGAGTAATCCTTGGGGTTGATGCAGTCGGTGGCACCCATGCTGCGCGCCAGCTCGAACTTGCCCGGATTGGTATCGATGGCCAGGATGCGCCCGGCCTTGGCCTGCACCGCACCCTGGATCACCGCCAGGCCGATGCCGCCGAGGCCGAACACCGCAACGCTGTCGCCTTCCTTCACCTTGGCCGTGTTGTGCACCGCGCCGATGCCGGTGGTGACGCCGCAGCCGAGCAGGCACACCTTCTCCAGCGGCGCCTCGGGATTGACCACCGCCAGCGAGATTTCCGGCACCACCGTGTACTCGCTGAAGGTGCTGCAGCCCATGTAGTGATAGATCGGCTGGCCGTTGTAGGAGAAGCGGGTGGTGCCGTCGGGCATCAGGCCCTTGCCCTGGGTGGCGCGCACCGCCTGGCACAGGTTGGTCTTGCCGGACAGGCAGAACTTGCACTTGCGACACTCGGCCGTGTACAGCGGGATCACGTGGTCGCCGACCTTGACGCTGGTCACACCCTCGCCCACCGCCTCGACGATGCCGCCGCCCTCGTGGCCGAGCACCGCCGGGAAGATGCCTTCCGGGTCGTCGCCGGACAGCGTGAACGCGTCGGTGTGACACACGCCGGTGTGGGTGATGCGCACCAGCACCTCGCCCTGGCGCGGCGGCTCGACATCGATCTCCACGATCTGCAGTGGCTGGCCGGCTTCGAAGGCAACGGCGGCTCGGGATTTCATGCGCTTTCTCCTGGCTGAGGAACTGGGTGTGGGGTGTGGATCACTTGAGATAGGAGCGGACCAGCATGCCCATCTCGCGCACGCGCGCGGCGCGCTGCGCGTCGGAGCTGGCCGGCTGGCCGAATTCTTCGCGGACGTGGGCTTCCATCACCTCGGACATGAGGCCATTGACCGCACCGCGGATGGCGGCGATCTGCTGCAGCACCGCCGCGCACTCGGCGCCGCCTTCCAGCGCGCGCTCCAGTGCTTCGGTCTGGCCGCGCAGGCGGCGGATGCGGGCCAGGACGCGTTTCTTCTCGTGCGGGGTGTGTGGCATGCGATAAGAACCCGGGAACTATACTGGGGGATAGTATCCGCGTGACCGAAAAAAAGGAAATGCCCGCCCCGTGCCGACGCCCGCCAGATCGGCCCCAGCCGCCGCCGGAGGCCGCGACAGCGCTAGTGCCGGCGCATGGCAATGCGTGTCGGCACAAGACACGAACCGGCCATGTTCGCGCCGCCGGCGCTGCCTATGATGGCCATGCGGTCAAGCGCGGGCCCCGGCTCCGGCGGCCACGTCCCTGCCCGCCCCCAGTTCCAGGCAGCCGCGGCCACGTCTAGACTGGGCGACTCCCGTGTGGCCGCCCTTCAAGATCGTGGACATGAAATCCTTCATTCTGGTCGTCGACGACGATCCGGATCTGCGCCGACTCATCAGCGAGTTCCTGAGCGACCACGGCTATCAGGTGGACACCGCCGAAACCGTGGCGGAGATGCGCCTGCGGATGGCCGAGCGCCAGCCGGACCTGGTGATCCTGGACGTGATGATGCCCGGCGAGGACGGCCTCAGCGCCGCCCGCCAGCTCGCCAGCGAGCGCGGCGCGCCGGCGGTGATCATGCTCAGCGCGCTGGGCAGCGACACCGACCGCATCATTGGCCTGGAGGTGGGCGCCGACGACTACCTGGCCAAGCCCTGCAATCCGCGCGAACTGCTGGCGCGGGTGCGCGCCCTGCTGCGGCGCAGCCAGGCGGCGACACTGCCTCCGGAAGCGCGCGGCAACGTCTACGAGTTCGCCGGCTGGCGGCTGGACGTGATCCGCCGCGACCTGCGCGACCCCACCGGCATCTTCATCAATCTCTCCGATGGCGAGTTCGCGCTGCTGCGCACCTTCGTCGAACACCCGCAGCGCGTGCTCAGCCGCGACCAGTTGCTCGACTACGCGCGCGGCCGCGACACCGAGGTCTACGACCGCGCCATCGACAGCCAGATCAGCCGCCTGCGCCGCAAGATCAACGAACGCGTGCAGACCGAACTGATCCGCACCGTGCGCAACGAAGGCTACATGCTGCTGCCGAGCGTCGCCCGCCTGTGAGCGGGTCCACGCGCGCCCGTCGCGGCGTGCCGATCTTCGCCCGCGCCTTCCTGCTGCTGGTGGTGGCGCTGCTCACCGCGCAGCTGATCGGCATCGCCCTGGTGCTGCGCACCCCGGTCTACGAGATGCCGGTGCACCCGCCGGAAGTGATCGCCCTGCTCAGCACGCGCATGCCGGCCGGCACCCAGACCCTCAAGGTGCAGGACACGGCGCATGCGCCGCTGCCGGCGCGCGACCAGGTGCGCGACCGCAATGCCGAACGGGTGATGGCGCACTGGCTGGAGGTGGCGCCGGACCAGGTGCGCTTCTACCGCAACAGCGACGGCCGCCTGGAACGCCTGCGTCTGCGCCTGGGCGAGCGCCCGCCGCCGCCGCCGCATGCGTTCGCTGCCGACGACGCCATCCCCGCACCCGACGACCTGGCGCCTCCGCCCGACGCGCAGCAACCACCGCCGCTGGAGCCGCCACCGGCACCGGGCGAGGCACCGCACACCGAGGCGTTTGGCGCGACCATGCGCGCAGTGGGCTGGCGCGAACGCGGCTTCGCCCCGGCGGTGCCGCTGCTGGACGGCTTCACCGCGGCGCTGCGCCAGCCCGATGGACACTGGCGCAGCGTGATGTCGCCGCCGCGCCGCTTCTCCAACGCATTCAAGACCCAGGTGGTGATGCTGTTCCTGGTCGGCATGCTGGCGATGCTGCCGCTGGCCTGGTGGTTCTCGCGGGCGCTGTCGGCGCCGATCCGGCGCTTCGCCGAGGCGGCCGACCAGCTCGGGCGCAACCCCGACGCGCAGCCGCTGCGGCGCAGCGGCCCCAGCGAGATCGTGCAGGCGGCCGACTCGTTCAACGCCATGCAGGCGCGCCTGAACCGGCTGATCAACGAGCGCACGCACATGGTCGCGGCCATCGCCCACGATCTGCGCACGCCGCTGGCGCGGCTGGCGTTCCGCCTGGAAAACCTGCAGGCGCCGCTGCGCGAGAAGACCATGGCCGACATCGACGAGATGAAGGCGATGATCTCCGCGGCGCTGGACTTCATCCACAACGACAGCCGCCGCGGCACCCGCTCGCCGCTGGATTTCCGCCTGCTGGTGGAGAGCGTGGTCGACGACGCCAGCGACACCGGCGCCGACGTGGTCCTGCTGCTCGGCGACGCCATCACCCTCGACGGCGATTCGCTGTCGCTGCGGCGCATGGTGATGAACCTGGTGGAGAACGCATTGAAGTACGGCAAGCGCGCGCGCCTGCAGCTGCGTCACGACGCCGGCGAGTGCCTACTGTGGATCGACGACGACGGCCCCGGCATCGATCCCGCGCAGCGGGAGAAGCTGTTCCTGCCGTTCTTCCGCGGCGAGAACTCGCGCAACCGCGACACCGGCGGCATCGGCCTGGGCCTGTCGGTGGCGCACAGCATCGTGCTGGCGCACGGCGGCCAGATCGCCCTGGACAACCGCCCCGAGGGCGGCCTGCGGGTCAGCGTGCGGCTGCCGTGCCAGGCGATGGGCGGCTGAGCCGGGCGCCGCCACGGCCCCGCCCTTCCGCTACAGTCCGAAGTGATTCACGAACCACCGCTCGCCCCCCCCCTGATCTACGATCTGGACGAGTGGCACGAAGACGTGCAGCCCGCGATCGATGTCCAACTGGCACGACGCAGTAGAGAAGAAAAGGCAAGAGAACCATGAAGAACCTAACAGGCGCTGAGCCAGCCCATCAGGCGAGAAGCATTGCCGGCGTCGCGCTGATCATTGCCGCATATTTCTTCATAAATCCGCTAGCAAGCGCCATCTATGGATTCATCGCAACATCACTGAATCTGACCATCGTCTCCGGAAATACCATCCACCTTCTCCCGTTCGGGGTGGTCGGAGCAGTGCGATTGATTCTGGACTTTTTCCTCGTGGTCCTCGTATATAAAACGCTCAACCGAAAGTTCAGAGGATTTCCGCTACTCGGCCCGCATATGCTGAAAATGGCCGTATCGGGACTGGCGATCGGCATGGCGGTCATGAGCGGTGCAATTCTGGCGATCATCGCCACCGGAAACGCCAGTGTGTCGGTGTCACCTCAGCCCTTCACCGATACCGTGCGCAATGCAAGCGGCTGGCTCGCCTTCGAAGGGCTTGCAGCGCTTGGAGAAGAGTTGCTGGTGCGGGTCGCAGTCCTCGTCGTGGCCGAACGCTTCGCTGGCTGGCGCGGAGCGCTCATCGCGTCCGGCCTGATGTTCGCCGCACTGCATTTGGACAACCCTGGCGCAACCGGAATATGGCTCACCCGCCTTCTCTGTCAGGGCGTGTTACTGGCCTATGCGGTGTATCGCACCGGCTCGTTCTGGTGGTCGGTTGGATATCACACGGGGTGGAACTGGGCGAGCGCCCCGATTTTTGGCGCGTCCGGCAGCGGCTACTACGTCGATGGGCATGTTCTCACCTTCACCCCGGGCGACGCACACTGGATCACAGGGGGCGCAGTGGGCCCGGAAGGCAGCGTGTTCGCCTTCGTCGCGGTCCTGGCAGGGTTTCTGCTTCTGGTTGCGACAACGCCGAATCGGCGGATGCCACCGCGCAATTCGCTCACTACCCCGGACGCGCATACGGCCTGATGGCTCAGGCCGCATGCGCGTTGACGCACCAAGCGGTGCTAGCCAAGTTTGATCAGCAGTGCGCCGGCGCCCGACAGGCTGAATTTCGCCTACCTATTCGGCTCGACGACCACCGCCGTGCCGTAACACAGCACCTCGGTCAGCCCGGCCATCAGCTCGGTGGCGTCGTAGCGCACCGCGACGATGGCGTTGCCGCCCATCTGCCGCGCGTGCTGCAGCATGTCCCGGTAGGTCTCCAGGCGCGCCTGCTCGCACAGTTGGGTGTAGATGGTGATATTGCCGCCGAAGATGGTCTGCAGCCCACCCAGGAAATTGCCGACGATGGAGCGCGAGCGCACGGTGATGCCGCGCACGATGCCCAGGTTGCGCACGATGCGGTAACCGGGAAGCTCCAGCGCGGTGGTCACCATCGCATCGGTGAGCGGCGAAGCCGCCACCGCGCGCGGCGGCGAGGAATTGTATGGATCGGTCATCGGTGTCCCCTGGTGATGCTGGTCCGTGACGCCGCGGACCGCGGCCCCGGCGCGCATACGCCGAGGCTGGCAGTGTTAGCACCGCATGAAGAGCCACGCAATCGCCAAAACCAGGCAGCCGCTCCATCGCAGCAGCATCGCCACGACGCCGGCCAGAACGACCGCCACGCGCCGCCACCGGCGCAGCCCGCGCGCGCCGCACAACGTGCACGCACAGCCAGCCGCCCAGCAGCAGGCCGCTGGCGACCACGCACCATGGAGTCCCCCTTCCCCTGCCTGAAGCACCGTTTACTGCAAAGCACGAAACTGCAGATCAACGCCTCGGTGGCGCGCCGCTGCCGCCCACCGTCGGCAATGAACGCCGAAACTCAGCAGCGACAGGTCGTGAAAGCAAGCGCGCGATGATCCAGCCATGCAGGGCGACGAAGACCGCAGCAAACACCACGCCGATCGCCGCCATGGCCCACATCATCGGCTGCATATCCGGCGCGCCGTGCATCTGCGCAAGCGCGAGCTGTTTCTGCATGAACCCGATCATCTGCACCTGCACGACTGCGCCGCCCAGATTCCATGCGATCACCAGCACCATGGCACCGATGAAGCACCACCGCGCCCAGTTCAGCCGCCGCAGAAGCCCGATCGAACTCGCCAGGGTCCACACCGAAAACAGCACAGTTCCAAGAAACAACCACCGGAAGTTGGAAAAAATGAAGGCCGTCGTGGGCGGCATCTCTGGCGGAAGCCTCCTTATCAGATCGGCGAACTGCACGTGATCGAACACGACGAACAGAACGAAGACCTGCATGACGCCGACCACCGTTCCGAAACCGGAGAGTGCGATGAAGATCCAGGCCAGGATGGTGACAAAACTGGACCGCGGTGGTGCTTGGTGCACGACGTCTCCCCAAAGACGAGTATGGCATTGTCGCCTGCCCCGTGGCCGCCGTCATCACCATTCAGGCGCGCCAATGGAAGGCACGAGGCCGCAACCAGGCCAGCCGATGCAAGGAACTATCGACGTTGCGCCATCCGCATGCGCCGGAGCAGCAGAAGCCGTTTGCCCGATCGCACCGATATCAAGAAGGTGGCAAGCATTCCCAATGCGATGAACAACACCGCGCCTGGAGCTGGTCCAAGCGCGAGCAGAATGCCGCAATAGACGAAAAGCGACACGAAGCCGAAGAAGCCTGCGGCATTCTTGTAGAAGTGCCAAGACGTGATCGTGGCATCTTCCGGATTACGAGAGACCAAACGCCCTGCGCCTTTCCCAATTGGCTCGACCTCTTCAGGAGAAGCCTACTGAGTAACGTCCATACGTTGAGAGTCCTTGAAATGCCCGCACAACTCCAGCATCCGGTGGTGCTGCGCCTCATCGATGCCAGTGCGCTGGTCCACAGCAAGCGCATGCTCCGCACAGGACGGAAATGCAAACTCGGGACGGCTCCTGGGATCCTGCAGTTCGACCGAAAATGGCAGACCTACGGCGTTGCTCAACCCGGTAATGGCGTTGGCGAGCACCCCAGAGAATCGCCGACCTTGCACCTGCGCGTCATTGAAGTGATCCACATAGAAGTCATGATCCTCCTTGGACACTTCAGCCCAGACTCCCCAGGCGAATGCGTCGTCCCGATACGTAAACGGGATTTTCAGCACGCCTCGAACGAAGAATCGCCGATCGTCCAGGGTACACAGGTCGGTGTTGAAGCGCGCACGGCGATACCTGTCCAGGTAGGGCAGCGCAAACACCTCGTCCGGCAATCCGAAAGCCCAGTCCGTAGGCAGCCCCGGGTGCGCTTGCCCGCAATTGGCGCATACAAAGTCATGTTCTGTCATGCCAGCCCCTCCCCCCAGGACCATCCACAAGATTGCAGCGTCCAGTATCGGCGATGGATGGATGCATTGGAACGCATTTCGCTCCGGCTCTTGGCGGCGGCGCACCGGACACGACGCAATGACTGCCGGAAACCACATTACGTCGTACACCACCGGATGCGCCGGCGCGACCAGCACGGCCTGGCCGCCGCTGTCGTCGCCGATCAGCACATGGCCGGCAAGTAGAGCGCGCGACCTCGAAGGTATTGCGTTCGGCCAGGTCGGTGGCGGCGTACAGCAGCAGTCCATCGGCACGCGGCCGCCCGGGCTGGGACGCACCCAACGCGCGAATGGGCTGTGACAGGGCGTCTAGCGCGAGCGGAATAGCCGACGCCACCATGGCAGCGTCTGCAGCGCTGCGGCGCCCGCACGTCGCTGCGCCAGGGCCGCCGCACGGCGCGCCCGCAACAGCGGCATGGCGGTCGCCCGCCAGAACACCAGGCTGACGTACCCCGAGGACATGCCGCCGTGGCTGAGGCGCGGCACGAAGACCGACTCGACAGAGGCGTCGTCCAGCGCCGTGCCGACCAGGCGCGCGAAGGTGCCGGCGAGCAGCGCCTCGCACTGTGCAGACGTCGCCGGCAGCGGCACGCCGACCAGGGTCGACGCCATTTCCTCCCAGAGATACGGATCGCCACGGCCGCCCCATGTGGGCGGCTCGTCCTGGAACAGGCCCGCCATGCCCTCGATCGCGGTCATCGTCGTGCTGGCGTACCGGCGTGCGGCGCGACGCTCAGTACGCGAATTCGCGGAACACGTGGTCGATGTCGCCTTGCCACGCGCCGTGGTACAGCGCCAGCTTGCGCTCGGCCGCGGTCTCGCCGGCGTGCAGGATCTCCACCAGCGGTTCCAGGAAACGCGACTCGTCCTGGCCGTCGCGGTTCAACCGCGCGCGGCGGCGCAGGCCGCTCAGGGCGATCTTCACCGCTTCGGCGGCCAGGTCCTGCACGGTGCCGTTGCGGAACGGCAGCTTCAGCGCCAGCTTCGGCACCCCGTCGCGCAGCGCGTGGCGTTCGACCAGGCTGAAATCCTTGACCAGGTCCCAGGCCGCATCCAGTGCGGCATCGTCGTACAGCAGGCCCACCCAGAACGCCGACAGCGCACACAGCCGTCCCCACGGGCCAGCGTCGGCGCCGCGCATTTCCAGGTACTTCTTCAAGCGCACTTCCGGGAACGCGGTGGTCATGTGGTCGGACCAGTCGCGCAGGGTCGGCAACGCACCCGGCAAGGCCGGCAGCTTGCCCTGCAGGAAGTCGCGGAAGCTCTGCCCGCTGGCATCCACGTAGGTGCCGTTACGGTAGGAGAAGTACATCGGCACGTCTAGCAGGTAGTCGACGTAGCGCTCGTAACCGAAGCCGTCCTCGAACACGAAGTCGAGCATGCCGGTGCGGTCGGCGTCGGTGTCGGTCCAGATGTGCGAGCGGTAGCTGAGGTAGCCGTTGGGCTTGCCCTCGGCGAACGGCGAATCGGCGAACAGCGCGGTGGCGATCGGCTGCAGCGCCAGCGACACGCGGAACTTCCTGATCATGTCCGCTTCGCTGGCGTAGTCCAGATTGACCTGCACCGTGCAGGTGCGGGTCATCATGTCCAGGCCGAGCGCGCCGACCTTGGGCATGTACGCCTGCATGATCTTGTAGCGGCCCTTGGGCATCCACGGCATCTCGTCGCGGCGCCATTTCGGCTGGAAGCCCATGCCGAGAAAGCCCAGGCCCAGTTCGTCGGCGACCTGCTTGACCTCGTTGAGGTGGCCGCCCACTTCCACGCAGGTGTCGTGGATGGTTGGCAGCGGCGCGCCGGACAGTTCCAGCTGGCCGGCCGGCTCCAGCGTCACCGAGGCGCCATCGCGCAGCAGGGCGATGGTGTGCCCGGCTTCGCGCACCGGCTCCCAGCCGAAACGGGTCAGGCCGAGCAACAAGGCCTCGATACCGCGCTCGCCGTCGAAGGTCGGCGGCCGCAGGTCGTCGAGCCGGAAGCCGAACTTCTCGTGCTCGGTGCCGATGCGCCACTGCGCTTCGGGTTTTTCTCCGGAGGCGAGCACCTGGACCAGTTCGGCGCGGTCGGTGATCGGCGTCTCGGCAACGTGGCTGGGGCTCGACAAGGGCAGGACTCGCGCAACGGGTGAAGCGATGTGGGGGCCGGCCGCCAGCACCGCAAGGCCCCGCACTATAACGCGCCGGGGGTGAGGCCCATATCGCTACCGGCGGCACTGCAGCATTCCATGGCCGCGGCAGCTGGCGGCGTCGAGAGTGAGACGCAGCAAGCGCTCGTGGCGCCGGCTTCGGTAGGCTGCGGATTCTCTCACCGCCCGCAGCAGGCAACGCATGCGCCCGACCCACACCGAACGCCATCGCACCGACCGCGCCGGCTGGCTGCGCGCGGCCGTGCTCGGTGCCAACGACGGCATCCTGTCCGTGGCCGGCCTGGTGGTCGGCGTCGCCAGCAGCGGTGCGTCGGCGGCCACGGTGCTGACCAGCGGCATCGCCGGCCTGGTCGCCGGTGCGATGTCGATGGCCGCCGGCGAATACGTATCGGTGCAATCGCAGGCCGACACCGAGCGCGCCGACCTGGCGCTGGAGCGGCGCGAACTGCACGAGGATCCGCAGAGCGAGCTGGACGAACTCACCGCGATCTATCGCCAGCGCGGACTCGATCCCGGCCTGGCCCGCCAGGTCGCCGAGCAGTTGACCGTGCACGATGCCCTGGGCGCACACGC
This sequence comes from Xanthomonas sp. PPL134, assembly GCF_040595915.1. Lineage (NCBI taxonomy): Bacteria > Pseudomonadati > Pseudomonadota > Gammaproteobacteria > Lysobacterales > Lysobacteraceae > Xanthomonas > Xanthomonas sp. PPL134. The sequence goes on along the minus strand of NZ_JAMDLL010000004.1, from coordinate 258,029 downwards.
GCGCGACGAACTCGGCATCACCGAGAGCCTGCGCGCGCGCCCGCTGCAGGCGGCAGCCGCCTCGGCGGCCGCGTTCTGCAGCGGCGCGGCGCTGCCGATCGTGGCCGCGTGGCTGGCGCCGGACGGCCGGCAACTGTGGGTGACCGGCGCGGCGACCTTGCTCGGCCTGTCGCTGACCGGCGCGCTGGCCGCCCGCGCCGGTGGCGCCTCGGGCCTGCGCGGCGCGGCGCGCGTGGTGTTCTGGGGCGCTGCGGCGATGCTCGCCAGCGGCACGATCGGCCATGTCTTCGGCGTGCACGTCTGAGCGGACGCGCACCGTACTGGGTAACATCACCGGCATGGCCGACACCCGTTTCCCCGAAATGCAAGGCAAGCGCACGACCATCGCTCAAAACGGAACCTGACCTGGAGGACTGGAAATCAACACTGGCACCTTCGTCATCGATCACATGGGATTTTCCGTTTCATCGCTGGATGAGGCGATCGCGTTCTGGACTGCGGCCATGGGCTTCGAACTTGTCCGCACAGGCGAGATGGGCGGCGATTTCCTGCGCGAGGTGACGGGCGTTGACGATCCGCGTTGCCGCATGGCGCTGGTGGTCTCGCCTGCCGGCTTTCCCATCGAACTGCTGGAATACTCGACGGCCCGCACGTTGGGCAAGACACCCGCAAGCGCTGGCGCGATAGGCGCGGCCCATCTTGCCGTCACCGTGCCGGAGATCGACATGGCGGTCGCCAGGATCCAGGCGCAGGGATGGCACTTGAAAGGGTCTCCGCGGCCGATCGAGGCCGGGCCACGCGCGGGAACCGTCGTTGCCTACGTCAGCGGACCCGACGGGATCACCATCGAGCTCATGCAACCTCCCAGGTAGGAGTGGCCAACAAAACGACTGCGCAGCCGCCAGGCCGGCGCGTGCAGCGCTCGAAATCCGCATGTAGCGCTGTACATCGCAGTCCTGTGCCCGTCCGCGCCCGCCTGGCGACTGCTCGCGCCGTTTTGTCAGCCCCTCTGAAGTCTCATCCGGCTTGATGTGGGCGCTCGGGGTCTTTCGATCGCCGCTGGCTACAGTGGGTGATGCACGTTGAGGCGCTATGCCTCGCCTGTCCGCGGTGCGGTCGGCCAACCCGCGGGGAAGCGGCCTGTGGCGCGCCGAGACCGGCAGTTTGCGAGGCCGGCACCAGCGCAGCCGTGGTGGCCATGGTGGTCCTGCCGGCTGCGACGCAGCGGCCCGGCGCTTTGCTCTGAGCACGCGCGCCGCGCTGCGCTAGCATGACGGCCATGGCCGACACGACTTCCCCCGACGCCTTGCTGCTGGCGCGCCTGGCCAGCCTGGCCGATTGCTCGCAGGCCGACGGCTACGCCTGCATCACCGCGCGCCGCGAACACGGGGCGCGGTCGGTGGAGATTCCGCAGCCGCAGCTGGCGATCCTGCTGCAGGGCCGCAAGCAGGTGCGCACCGCCACGCAGACCCTGGAGTTCGTGCAGGGCGACCTGTTCCTGGTGACGCGGCGCTGCCGCATCGATGTGGTCAACATCCCGGATCCGCACAGCGGCCTGTACCTGAGCGTGCTGGTACCGCTGTGCGAGGAGGCGCTGAGCGCCGCACGCATGCTGTGGAACGAGCCGCTGCCCGCTGCCGGCGCGGAACTGGCACGCCTGCGCGCCGAGGCGTTCGGCAGCACCCTGCTGCAATGGCGGCAGGCGCTGCAGGACGGCCATTACACCGAGGCGCGGCTGGCACTGGCGACGCTGGTGGTGGCGCTCTGCCGGCGTGGCCATGGCGGCCTGCTGCTGCCGCCGGCGCCGAGCGTGGCCGCGCAGGTGCGCGACCTGATCACCGCACAGCCGCAACGCGCCTGGCGTTCGCGCGACATCGAGGACAGCCTGGGCCTCAGCGGCGCGACCCTGCGCCGGCACCTGGCCGGCGAACGCACCTCGTTGCGCGAACTGCTCGCCGATGCGCGCCTGGCGCATGCGATGCAGCTGCTGTACACCACGCGCTGGCCGCTGAAGACGGTCGCCGCGCACGCCGGCTACCGCTCGGTACGCAGCTTCAGCCAACGCTTCCAGCAACGCTACGGCCTGGATCCGGCCAGCATCGGCAATTGAGCGGCGACGGCTTGAGCGCCGCGCGCAGCGGAATGAGCGAATCGCGCAGCGACGCAGGCGCAGCATGCCGGTACCGCGGCGCCTGCCGCTCTGCCAGGAAGTCCCCATGTCCGTGTTTCCCTTGCGTGCGCTGTGCGCGCTGGCCCTGATCGCCAGCACGGCGCTGACACTGCCATCCCCCGCCCGTGCCGCCGCGGCGGACGCTACCGCGACGCAGGTACCCGGCGTCTATCGCCAGGCGATCGGCCGCTTGCGCGTCACCGCCCTGTTCGACGGCACCGTCGCGCTGCCGCGCGCGCAATTGGCGAACATTCCGCCGGCGGCGATCGCGCGCCTGCTCGACCACCGCTACGTGCCGGAGAACGACAAGGGCTTGCAGACCGCGGTCAATGCCTACCTGATCCAGGACGGCACGCACCTGACCCTGGTCGACACCGGCACCGCCACCTGCTTCGGCCCCGGGCTCGGCCAGGTGCTGGCCAACCTGCGCGCGGCCGGCTATGCGCCCGAGCAGGTCGACGACGTGCTGCTCACCCACGCCCATCCCGATCACCTGTGCGGCCTGCTGGACGCACAAGGCCAGCCCGCCTACCCCAAGGCGACGGTGTGGCTGAGCGCCGCCGACGCCGCGTACTGGCTGGACCCGGCCAGCGAGGCCGGCGCGCCGCAGATGCTGCGCTTCGCCTTCCCGCTTGCACGTGCGGCGGTGGCGCCGTACCAGGCCACGCAGCGGCTGCGCCGCTTCCGTCCCGGCGATGCGCTACCCGGCGGCGCGGTCGCGCTGGACACCCACGGGCACACGCCCGGGCACGTGTCGTATCGCTTCGAGGGCGGCGCCGGGCAACAGCTGCTGGTGTGGGGCGACCTGGTGCACTACCACGCGGTGCAGTTCGCGCAGCCGCAAGCCTCGTACGAGGCCGACAGCAACCGCGACGCGGCGATCGCCGCGCGCAAGCGCATGCTGGCGCAGGCGGCGGACCACGGCTGGTGGGTGGCCGGCGCGCACCTGCCGTTCCCGGGGCTGGGTCACGTCCGCCGCGAGGGCGAGGCGTTCGCCTGGGTGCCGACCGAGTTCTCGCCGTTGCCGGCCGCGCGTTGAGGATGGCCTTCTCCCTGCGGGAGAAGGAGTTAGTACTAGCCCCTCTCCCTCCGGGAGAGGGGTTGGGGGTGAGGGTCCGGCGCGAAGCGTCTCGCGGAGTTCGGATGCACGAGGCTCCGCCCGTACCCTCATCCGCCCCTTCGGGGCACCTTCTCCCGGTGGGAGAAGGGAAAGCGCTAGCCCCTCTCCCCCGGGAGAGGGGTTGGGGTGAGAGTCCGGCGCGAAGCGTCTCGCGGAGTTCGGGTGCACGAGGCTTCGCCCGTACCCTCATCCGCCCCTTCGGGGCACCTTCTCCCGGTGGGAGAAGGGAAAGCGCTAGCCCCTCTCCCCCCGGGAGAGGGGTTGGGGTGAGGGTCCGGCGCGAAGCGTCTCGCGGAGTTCGGGCGCGCGAGGCTGCGCCCAGCGCCACCGCACTGACTACGCGGCGGGCGGCTCCGTCTCCAGCCCCAGCCAGCGGCCGACGATGCCGCGCGCTTCGTCCACGCCTTGGCGGGTTTCGCCGGAGAAGGCCTGGACGCTGACCGTGTCGCCGAACGCGCTGGACAGTTCCTTGCGCACCTGCTGCAGCGCCTGTGCCTGCTGGCCGCGGCCGAGCTTGTCGGCCTTGGTCAGCAACGCATGCGCCGGCAGGCCGCGCTGCACCGCGTAGCCGAGCATCTGCCGGTCGTAGTCCTTGAGCGGATGGCGGATGTCCATCACCACCACCAACCCGCGCAGCGCCTCGCGGGTACGGAAGTACGTGTCGATGAACTTCTGCCAGTGCGCCTGCAGTTCCAGCGGCACCTTGGCGTAGCCGTAGCCGGGCAGGTCCACCAGGCAGCGTTCCGGCTGGACCTCGAAGAACACCAGTTGCTGGGTGCGGCCCGGCGTCTTGGAGACGCGGGCCAGGGCGTTCTGCCGGGTCAGCGCGTTCAGCGCGCTGGACTTGCCCGCGTTGGAGCGGCCGGCGAATGCCACTTCCCAGCCGCCGTCGTCCGGCAACTGGCGGGCGTTGTGGGCGGAAAGCAGATAGTGGGCACGTTCGAGGATCAGCGACATCCGCCTAGGATCGCACGTCCGCGGCCCCGGGCGGGCTTCGTTGACCGCCAGGCCGCGGCATGCCGATAATCGCGCGAGTGCGGTCGCCGGCCCGGCAGCCGCAGGGTCGGGTCATACGGAGCTTCAGCAATGCGCCACGCTCGCGTTCTTGCCTTTGCCGGTCTAGCGGTTTCCGTCGCCGCCGCGGTCGCGTTCGCGCAGACCTCGGTGGTTCCCATTCCCGACAACGCCCCGGTGCGCACCACGCCGCTGGAGGGCGACGTCGGCAAGGCCGCCTGGGGCGATCCCAAGGCCGGCCAGGCCAAGGCCGCGGCCTGCGCCGCCTGCCATGGCCCGGACGGCAATCCCGCCATCGCCATGTATCCGCGCATCGCCGGCCAGATGGAGCGCTACAGCGCGCGGCAGATGGCGCTGATCGCGCACGGCGAACGCACCAGCGGCGCGGTCGCGGCGATGGTGCCGTTCGTGCAGCCGTTGAGCGCGCAGGACATGCGCGACATCGGCGCCTACTTCGCCACACAGAAGGCCGGTGCCGGCATCGCCGACGACGCGGTGATCGCCGACGGGCCGTATGCGGGCATGAAGTTCTACGAGGTCGGCCAGCAGCTGTATCGCGGCGGCGATGCGAGCCGCGGCATCCCCGCGTGCATGGCCTGCCACGGCCCGGCCGGCGCCGGCAACCCCGGCCCGGCCTACCCGCACCTGGGCGGCCAGCATGCCGACTACGTGGCGCGGCGCCTGCAGGAATACCAGGCCGGCACCACCCAGGAGCGCGACCCGACGATGTTCAAGATCATGGCGCAGGTGGCCAAGCCGCTGACCGACCAGGAGATCAAGGCGCTGGGCAGCTACCTGCAGGGCCTGCACGACCGCGCCGACGACGCGGCCGCCGCGCAGGTGACGCCGGCGGCGACAACGCCACCGCAGCCGGCCCCCGCGCAACAATCCTGACCGTGCGCCGCCGCAGCGGCGCCGGCCCGTTTCCCCTTCGCGCCGGTCCCGACGACCGGCGTTCGTTTTTGCCATTGGAGATCGCATGAACCGTCTGCCCCGCCTGCTGTTGTGCCTGCTCGCCCTGCTGCCGTTGAGCGCCTGCGCGCAACCCAAGTCCGCCACCGCGGTGGAAGGCGAGGACTACACGCTGATCGCCGACCCCAAGCCGTTCGCGCCGCTGGCCGGCAAGATCGAGGTGGTGGAAGTGTTCGGCTACACCTGCCCGCACTGCGCGCACTTCGAGCCGCTGCTGGAGGAATGGGCCGGCAAGCAGGCCAAGGACGTGCGCCTGACCCTGGTGCCGGCGGCGTTCGGCGGCTACTGGGACAACTTCGCCGCCGCCTTCTATGCCGCGCAGCAACTGGGCGTGCAGAGCCGCAGCCACCGCCCCATGTTCGAGGCCATCCACGACAAGCGCAGCGTGCCGGTGCAGAACGTGGCGCCGGAGGAACTGGCCACGTTCTACGCCGGCTTCGGGGTCAAGCCGCAGGCCTTCATCGCCGCCTACCAGAGTCCGCAGGTCGCCGCGCAGGTGAAGGCCGCGCGCGATTTCGCCGTGCGCGCCGACATCGCCGGCACCCCGGCGCTGATCGTCAACGGCAAGTACCTGGTCAAGGGCAAGAACTTCGAGGACATGCTGCGCATCGCCGACGCGCTGATCGCCCGCGAGCGCGCAGGCAAGTAATCGGCGCACGGCGCTTCATCCACGCCATGGCATCATGACGGGGTGGCCGGACCGCGCTTGCGGCGCGTCCGGCGTTTTTCCCCCATCCTGCTGGAGATGTCGCCGATGAAGACCCGCTTCGCCCTGACCCTGATGGCCCTGCTGCCGATCCTGGTGGCATGCAAGGCCCAGGACGGCACTGCCGACACCGTCGCCCCCGCCTCCGGCACCACCGCGGCCCCGGCCGCGCCTGCCGCCGGCAGCGATGCCGCCGCCGCGCCCGCCGAGACCCCGGCCGCTCCCGCGGCCACCACCGGCGATGCCGCCGCGCAGCCCGCCGCCGCCGAAGGCGACAGCACCGCCGCGGCCAAGCCGGTCGCCGCCAAGACCCCGAACGGCCCGGAGCCGGTCGCCGGCACCGACTACGTCGACATCGCGGGCGGCCAGCCGTTCCAGCCGACCAACGGCAAGATCGAGGTGGCCGAGATCTTCGGCTACGTCTGCCCGGCCTGCGCGCGCTTCCAGCCGCTGATCGGCCCGTGGAAGGCCGGCCTGCCCTCCGACGTGCGCTTCGTCTATGTGCCGGCGATGTTCGGCGGCACCTGGGACGACTACGCCCGCGCGTTCTACGCCGCCGAGGCACTGGGCGTGCAGGAGAAGACCCACGATGCGCTGTACAAGGCCATCCACGTCGACCAGACCCTGAAGGGCGAGCGCGGCCGCGACTCGGTGCAGGACATCGCCAACTTCTATGCCAAGTACGGCGTGGACCCGAAGCAGTTCGCCGACACCATGGGCAGCTTCGCGGTGGCCACCAAGACCAACCGCGCCAAGCAGTTCGCCACCCGCAGCGGCATCAGCGGCACGCCGTCGCTGATCATCAACGGCAAGTACCTGGTCAAGGGCAAGAGCTACGACGACATGCTGCGCATCGCCGATCACCTGATCGCGCGCGAACGCGCGGCGATGGCCAAGTAAGCCGTCCGCCCCGGCCCGCCCCGCCGTGACCGCTCCCGCCACCCGCACCCTGCGCGTGCTCACCGCCAACATCCAGGCCGGTTCCAGCACGCGCCGCTACAGCGACTACGTGACCCGCAGCTGGTCGCATGCGCTGCCGGCCGGGCGCAAGCGCAGCAGCCTGGACGCGATCGCGCAGCTGGCCAGCGACCACGACATCGTCGGCCTGCAGGAAGCCGACCCCGGCAGCCTGCGCTCGGGCTTCACCAACCAGACCCACTACCTGGCCGAGCGCGCCGGCTTCAACTACTGGAGCCACCAGCCGAACCGCCGCGTGGGCGGGGTGGCCTCCAGCGCCAACGGCCTGCTCAGCCGGCTGGAGCCGGTGGAAGTGCAGGACCATGCCCTGCCCGGCCGGCTCGGCGGGCGTGGCGTGCTGCTGGCCAAGTTCGGCAACGGCGCCGAAGGCCTGGCGGTGGCGGTGGCGCACCTGTCGCTGGGCGCCAACTCGCGCGCAGCGCAACTGGCCTTCATCGCCGAGCTGCTGTCCGATCACCCCAACGTGGTGCTGATGGGCGACTTCAACTGCGTCGCCGACCGCCCGGAAATGCAGTTCCTCTACCAGCGCACCCGGCTGCAACCGCCGGGCTGCGTGGTGCCGACCTTCCCCAGCTGGCGCCCGCAGCGCGCCATCGACCACATCCTGGTCAGCGACGGCCTGCGCTGCAACGCGCAGCGTGCGGTGCCCGCCGCGTTCTCCGACCACCTCGCCGTGGCGACCGAGATCGAGGTGCCGCAGCACTTGTTGCGCTGAGGCAGCCCGGTCAGTTCTTGCACCACGTAGGCGCGGCTTTAGCCGCGGGAACTCTCGTCCCATCACATCGGCAACACCCTGCGAGAGCACGCGCGCTCCCGCCAGGTGCCATCGCGCAGGCCGCGACTAGAACTTCAGATCCGCACGCACGTACAGGTAACGTCCGCCCGGGATGCCGTAGGTGGAGGCGTCGTAGCCGTTGAGCGAGCACGACAGGCAGATCGGCGGGTCCTTGTCGAAGACGTTGTTGACGCCGCCGCTGAGGGTCAGGCCCTTGAGCCAGTCGAAGCGGTAGCCCACCTGCAGGTCGTGGTAGGTGATCGCATCCAGCGTGTTGGTGCCGGCGACCGGGTCGCTGCACACCGGGAACGCGACCGCATCGCCGCACTGTTCGGTCAGCTCGGAGATGTGCCGCAGCGTCCACGACGCATTCCAGCGGCCAAGCGACCAGTCCAGGCTCAGGTTGCTGGTCCACTCGGGAATGGAGCTGTCCACCACTTCCACGCCCGGGCGCTGCGGCTGCACCTGGCCGGCCGCGCCGGTGGCGACGTAGCGGGTGACGAAGGTGTTCTGCCAGCCGACCTTCAGGCGGCCCGCGGCGGTCTCCGGCGTAGTCCAGAACAGGTCCACGTCCCATCCGTCGGTCTTGATCGAGCCGAGGTTGGTGAGCCGGTTGTTGAAGCCGTTGATGCCGCCGGTGGACGCGCGGGTGATGCCGTCGCAGTACGTCGGCGACAGCGTGTCCACGCACAGGTCGAGCTGGGTCTGCGCGTTGATCGCCTGGATCGCGCCATCGATGTCGTGGCGGTAGAAGGTCACCTCCACGTCGAAGCGGTCCGACCACGGCACATTGCTGGCGAACCACGGGCTCCAGACGAAGCCGGCGCTGAAGCTGCGCGCCTTTTCCGGCTCCAGCGCGCGGTTGCCGCCGGTGGTCACCGAGATCTGCGAGTTGGCCTGCTGGTAGCCGGGCGGCACGCCGAGCGCGGCGCAGTTGCTGGCGCTGCCGCGCGGCGCGGTGCCGCCCAGGCCGATCGAGCACGGGTCGGACAGGGTCAGGTCGGCGCGCGCGGCCGAGCCATACAGTTCGCCGATGCTGGGCGCGCGGAAGCCTTCGGCATAGCTGGCACGCAGCACGAAGTCCGGCGCCACCTGCCAGCGCAGGCCGTACTTCGGGGTGAACTTGCCGCCGAAGGTGGAGTAGTCGGAATAGCGCCCGGCCAGGCTCAGGTCCAGCTTGTCGCCCAGCGGCGAGTCGGCGAAGATCGGCACGCTCAGTTCGAGGTAGGCCTCCTTGACGTCGTAGCTGCCCTGCGTCGGCAGCGATGGCACGCCGTTGTAGTGGCCGATGACGGTCAGCGGATCGGGGCGGTAGAAGCCCTCGTACTTGCGGTACTCCACGCCGGTGGCGAAGGACACCGCGCCGGCCGGCAGCCGGAACAGGTCGCTGCTGAGGTTGGCGGTGAACTGGGTCAGTTCGTTCTGGCTGCGGTCGTGCACCACCGGCTGGATCCAGCGCAGCATGTCCGGGGTGATGCTGCCGGCGCCGCCGAAGATGTTCAGCGGCACGCAGCCGGCCACCGCCGCGCACGCCGCCGGATCGCCCAGCGCCAGGTTGATGTTGTAGATGTTGTAGCTGCCGTAGTTGGTCTGCTCGGCCTTGTTCTTGCTGTAGGCGCCGTTGACGTCCCAGAACCAGGTGCGGTCGGCACCCTCGAAGCTGCCGATGAAGCCGGTGCCGACGTACTGGGTATCCACGCGCTGCTCGAACACGCGCGCGCCGCCTTCCACCGGGCGGCGCCCGATCATGATCAGGTTGCTGCCCGAATCCAGCGCGAAGCCGAACGGGTTGTACGGGTTGGCCGCGGAAATGACGATGTTGTCGGCCAGCGGATTGCCGGTGCCGGCGTCGGGGCCGAGGAAGATCGGCTCCGGCGCGGCCTGGTTGGTCGATTCGCGGCGGTTGCCGAGCAGTTTTAGGTACCACTGCACGTCGTCGTTGAAGAAGAAGCGGAACTGGCCGAACACGCCCTTGCGCTCGGACGGCGTCAGCAGCAGGTTGGAGGCGGCGAAGTTGTAGCGGTCGGCGGTGGTGAAGCAGTGGTAGTCGTCGCTGCGGGTACAGCCGCCGGCGCCGTCGTAGCGTGGCGTGCCCACGCCGCTGTTGGGGGTCAGGTTCTGCTCGGCGCCGGTGTTGGGGTCGACGAAGATGAAGCGCCCGTCCGGCGTGGCCGAGCTGCCGAAGGTCAGGCCGGTGCCGGGAATCGGATACAGCGACTGCGCACGGTCGCGTGCGTAGATCGGGTCCTGCTTGGTATAGCTGGCGCCGAGGAACAGGCTGGTGCGCTCGGTACTGTGCCCCCAGGCCAGGTCCACGCCCTTGCTGGCGCCGTCGCCCTTGTCGTACTCGCCGTAGTTCAGCGTGACCTGGCCGCCGTCGAAACTGCGCCGGGTGATGATGTTGACCACGCCGGCGATGGCGTCCGAGCCGTACAGCGAGGAAGCGCCGTCTTCCAGCACCTCGACGCGTTCGACGATGGCCAGCGGGATGGTATTGAGGTCGGTGGCCGCGCCCACGCCCGAGGCGGAGGATTCATTGACCCAGCGCATGCCGTCGACCAGCACCAGCACGCGCTTGGCGCCAAGATGGCGCAGATCGACCTGGGCCGAGCCGGCGCCGACACCGCTGCCGTCCGGCGGAAAACCGAAATTGCCGGAGGAGTTGAACTTGGCGTTCAAGGCCGAGCCGGAGGCGGTGAGCTCCTGCAGCACATCGCCGATGGAGGTCAGGCCGGTGCGTTCGATGTCGGCGCGGGTCAAGGTCTGCACCGGCACCTGGCCCTCCACTTCGGCGCGGCGGATGCGGGTGCCGGTGACCTGCACGCTGTCCAGGGTGGTGGCGCCGCCGGGGGCGGCCGGGGTGCTCTGTTGCTGGGCGCCGGCGATGGCGGGGACGCCACCGAGCAGGGCCAGGGATACCGCGAAGACCAAAGGATGGCGGTGCAGGAAGTTCATCCGTCTCTCTCTCCAGAAAGGATGTGGGTCGGCCGCTGCGACCCCCTGCACCGCGACGGCGTGGAATTCGTTGTAAACAAATCGTAAACGGGCTGCAAGCGCCCGGCAGGCAAAGCGTGGGCGATCGATGCGACTGGTCGATCTGGTAGACACAGGCTCGAGAGACGTCCTCCAACAGCGATGCAATGCCAACGCCCCTCTCCCATCGGTAACGGGGTTGGGGTGAGGGTCCGGCGTGCGAAGCGCCCGCGACGATCGGACGATAAGGGGCTTCGCCCGCACCCTCATCCGCCCCTGCGGGGCACCTTCCCCCGAAAAGGGGGCCATGGTCCCGATGGGAAAAGGGAGAAGCCGAGCCCCCTCTCCCCCCGGGAGAGGGGTTGGGGTGAGGGTACGGAAGCGAAGCGCCCGCGCCGATCTGCGACAAGAGGCTCGCCCGCTCTCTCATCCGCCCCTGCAGGCACCGGACACCGGCCCGGCGAGCGGTGCCAAGCTGCAACCGCTGCAGGGCATTGCACTGACACGACGTCGCTGCGTCCGTCAGCACGTTGGCATCGCGGCATCCAGCGCAATCGCCGGCGCGCCCGGACGACACGACACGACGGCGTCGCAGCCGCGACAGCGAACGCAACGACAGCGCCCACCATCGCCCGTGGCACGGCGATTCATCGGCCTTCGGTATAGTCCCGCGCATGATCCTGCGCACGTCTCTTCTGCTGTTCGCCGCCGCGTTGTGCGGCCCCGCTTCCGCCCTCGCCCAGTCCCTGGACGCCCAGCGCCCGGCGATCCGCTCGGCGATCGACGATGCCGAGCAGGGCCGGTTCGATCCGGTCCGCGCCGCCGCGTTCAAGCAGCATCCGCTGTACGGCTGGCTGGAGTACGCCAACCTGCGCCGCACCATCGACAAGGTGTCCGATGCGCAGGCGCAGGACTTCCTCAAGCGCTACGCCGGGCAGCCGGTGGCCGAGAGCTTCCGCGCGCTATGGCTGCCGGCGCTGGCGCGGCGCGAGGACTGGCCGGCGCTGCTGGCGAACTGGAAACCCACCGAGAACCTCGGCCTGCGCTGCGCCCAGCTCAATGCGCGCCAGGCCACCGGCCGCGCCGACGCACAGTGGGTGGACGAGGCGCAGGCGCTGTGGCGCAACGCCGGCAAGTCGCTGCCCGACGCCTGCGATCCGGTGTTCGCGGTGCTGCAGGCGCGCGGCGGCATGACCGATGCGCTGCGCTGGGCGCGCGTGGAAGCGGCCGCCGACGCACAGCAACCGGCGGTGATGCGCGCCGCCGCGCGCGGCCTGCCCGCCGCCGACCTGGCGCTGGCCAACGACTACGCCGCGTTCCTGGACGCGGTGCATCTGCGTGCACTGAGCTGGCCCAGGACCGAGCGCAGCCGCAAGGTGGCGGTGGACGGGCTGGAAAAGCTGGCCAAGGCCGACCCGGATGCCGCCGAGCGGCAACTGCCGCAGTTCGCCCAGGCGCTGCAGTTCAGCGAGGCGCAGCGCGGCGCGGTGCTGTACCAGATCGCGCTGTGGACGGTGGCCTCGTACGGCCCCGATTCGGCGCGCCGGCTCAATGCCGTGCCCGAGTCCGCCTACGACGAACGCCTGCACGAGTGGCGCGCGCGCGAGGCGATGGCGCGCGGCGACTGGCCGGCGGCGCTGGCCGCGATCCGCAAGATGCCGCCGGCGCAGCGCAACGATTCGCGCTGGCAGTACTTCGAAGCGCGCCTGGCGGAGAAGACCGGCAATCCGAGCGAGGCGCAGCGCCTGTATCGCGCGGCGGCCAGCTCCGCCACCTTCCACGGCTTCCTGGCCGCCGACCGGCTCAAGCAGCCGTATGCGCTGTGCCCGTGGGAACCGAACGACAGCGCGCAGGCGCAGGCGGCGGTGGCGCGCGACCCGGCGCTGATCCGCGCGCTGGAGCTGTTCAAGATCGACCGCGCCGGCTGGGCGGTGGCCGAGTGGAACGATGCGCTGAGCCGCTTCGACGACACCCAGCGACGCCTGGCGGTGGAAGTGGCCAGCGCCAACGGCTGGTTCGACCGCGCGGTGTTCGGGCTGGGCAAGCGTCCGGAAGAGCAGCGCCTGTACACGCTGCGCTTCCCGCTGCACCACGCCGAGACCATCCGCCGCGAAGCCGGCAGGAACGCGATCGACCCGGCCTGGGTGGCCGCCGAGATCCGCGCCGAGAGCGTGTTCAATCCCAATGCGCGCTCGCCGGCCAATGCGATGGGCCTGATGCAGGTGGTCCCGGCCACCGGCGCCAGCGTCGCCCGCACCCTCAGCCTGGCCGGCTACGGCGGCGCAGCGAGCCTGTACGACCCGGACACCAACATCGCCATCGGCACCGCCTACCTGCGCCAGTTGCTCAACACCTACGGCCTGCCCTACCTGACCATCGCCGCCTACAACGCCGGCCCCGGCCCGGCCTCGCGCTGGCAGACCCAGCGCCCGGGCCACGACCCCGACTTCTGGATCGAGACGGTCAGCTACAAGGAGACGCGCGAGTACGTGGCGCGCATCCTCGCCTTCAGCGTGATCTACGACTGGCGCCTCAACGGCGACGCCCTGCCGGTCACCGAACGCATGCTCGGCAAGCTGGACGCGCCGCGGAAGAAGTTCGTGTGCGCGGCCGCTGGTGCGGCCGCCGGGAATGGGGAGTAGGGAATGGGGAATCGCAACGGCGCATCGCGTGCGACCACCCTGCATCCGGTGGTCGCAGGTCAGAACGACATCAGACCTGGCCGAGCTGCTTTTGCTTTTACCATTCCCGATTCCCGACTCCCCATTCCCGGCTTGCAATGAACACCTACCTCGTCGGCGGCGCCGTCCGCGATGCCCTGCTCGGGCAGCCGCCGGGCGATCGTGACTGGGTGGTGGTCGGCGCCACGCCGCAGCAGATGCTGGACCTGGGCTACAAGCAGGTCGGGCGCGATTTCCCAGTGTTCCTGCATCCGCGCAGCGGCGAGGAATACGCCTTGGCGCGCACCGAGCGCAAAGCGGGCCGCGGCTATCACGGCTTCGTGGTGCAGGCCGATCCGTCGGTGACGCTGGAGGAGGACCTGCAGCGGCGCGACTTCACCATCAACGCCATCGCCCGCGACGAGGCCGACGGGCGCCTGGTCGATCCCTATGGCGGCGTGCGCGATCTCGAACAGCGGGTGCTGCGCCATGTCGGCCCGGCCTTCGCCGAGGATCCGCTGCGCGTGCTGCGCGCGGCACGGTTCATGGCGCGGCTGGCGCCGCTGGGGTTCCGCGTCGCCGACGAGACCATGGCGCTGATGCGCGCGATGGCCGCCGGCGGCGAACTGGAGACGCTGGTGCCCGAGCGCGTGTGGCAGGAGCTGCGCCGCAGCCTGGCGTCCGCGCAGCCATCGGCGTTCCTGCGCACGCTGCGCGAGGCCGAGGCGCTGCGCTGGGTCCTGCCCGAACTGGATGCCCTGTACGGCGTGCCGCAGCGCGCCGAGTACCACCCGGAGATCGACACCGGCCGCCACCAGGAACTGGTCAGCGACATGGCCGCGCGGCTGGCGCCGGGCGACGCGCTGATCGGCTTCGCCGCGCTGACCCACGACCTGGGCAAGGCGCTGACGCCGCCGGAGGAATGGCCGCGTCACCTGATGCACGAACAACGCGGCCTGGCACCGCTGCGCGCGCTGTGCGAACGCCTGAAGCTGCCGCAGGAACACCGGCAATTGGCCGAGATCGCCTGCCGCGAGCATCTGAACGTGCATCGCCTGGCCGAGTTGCGCGACCGCACCGTGCACGAACTGCTGCAACGCTGCGACGGTTTCCGCAAGCCCGAGCGCATCGCGCAGCTGGCGACGGTGTGCGAGGCCGACAAGCGCGGCCGCCTCGGCAGCGAGGACGCCGATTATCCGCAGGGCCTGGCGCTGCAGCGCCTGCATGCGGCGGCACTGGCGGTGAACGCGCGCGATCTGGCCGCACAGGGGCTGAGCGGCCCGCAGATCGGCGAGGCGCTGGCCAAGGCGCGGATCGCGGCGATCGCCACGGCGCGGCGGGAGCTGCAGGCCGACACGCCCTGATCGCTGCCACGCCGCGCTTGCTCAGGCACGCCGCAGGAGTGGAATCAGCCTCGACAGGTTTCCGGGGGGATGGCCATCGCAACGGAAGCGAACATCCAGTACGAGTTAATGGCCCCACATGTAGGAGCGGCTTCAGCCGCGACCGGCATGATCGGGAAGGCCTGTCGCGGCTGAAGCCGCTCCTACGGGGCCATGACGTGCCCGCTTGATCATGGCAAGGGTAGGCATCATCCGTCACGACGCACCTGGACGAACGACGCGGCGGCGGTGACCGCCGCACTGCTCGCCAGGCGCGCGCTACGGCACCTGGATCGCCTCCCCGCTGGCCACGACCACCGTGGCGATCTGCGATGCGGCATCGCGGCTGTCCACGTCGGCGATCGCCCCCAGCAGCGTGCTGTTGTCCTGCATGTCCAAGGCGTCCCGATAGCGCGCGTTGGCCACATCGGTCAGTTGCAGGCCGAGTTCGCTGACGCGCAGCGCCGCCGCGTCCACCACGCCGTCGAGCATCTGCGCGCCCTGCAGCGCGATGCTGGCGGCGCGCGCGTTGGCGACATCGCCGAGATCGACCACGCCGGCGAATCCGTCCAGCGTGCCTGCCGCGTCGATCACCTCATCCACCAACTCGCCATCCACGATCGACACGCGCTGGGCCGACGCCGATAGCGCGCCTCCGGCATTGCCGCTGCGCCGCACGCGCAGTTCCGCGCTGGCGTCGCGCGCATCGATCATGTCCAGCAATTCGTCGACGAGTTCGCCCTCGACGATGTCCAGTGCCTGGACCCGGGCGTTGCCGGCATCGGCCATGTCCAGGCGCAGCTGCGCGCGGGCGAGCGGGCCCTGCAGGTCGACCGCCTCGTCGATCAGTTCGCCATGGACGACGGCCAGCGCGTCGCCGGTGACGTTGCCGCTGTCCGCGAACGCGACGTCGAGCGTGCCGCCGTCGATGGACCCGGCATCGATCGCCTCGTCGATCAGCTCGCCCTCCTCGATCCGCGCGGCCACGGCGTGCAGGTTGCCGGCATCCTCGAAGCGCACCGCCAACACCGCATCCTGTATCGCCCCCACATCGATCGCTTCGTCGATCAGTTCGCCGTCCACGATCCGCGCTTCGGCAGCGACCGCATTGCCGCTGCGCAGCAGCGTCACCGTGACATCGGACGCGAGCAGGTCGGCAGCGTCCAACGGCTCGTCGATCAGCCCGCCATCGCCGATGCGCAGCGCGCCCTCGACGCTGGCGTTGCCGGCATCGGTCAGGCGCAGGTCGATCGCCGCGTCCTGCACGTGCCCGGCGTCGACCAGTTCGTCGACCAGCACCGCGTCCTGGATGTCCAGTGCGCGCGCATCGACATTGGCCACGTTGGCGAGTCCGATCGCGATCTGGCCGCCCAGCCACGGCCCGGCGTGCACCACCTCATCCAGCAACTGGCCGGCGAACAGGCGGACCTCGTCCGCCGCCACAGTGGCCACGTCGTCCGCCTGCACGGCGACATGGCTGCCGCGCAACGGATGGGCGATCAGCGCACCCTGCAAGCGGCCGCCGCCGATCGTCAGCAGGCCACGATCACCGCGCACCCGGTCGCTGCGCTCCACGGCGACCGCGAGACAGGCGCCGTCGGCCGCCGCGACCGCTGCATCGCGTGGCGCGATGAGCCGTTCGCTGAGGCTGCCGCCGCCCAGGTGCAGGTGGCTCTGCGCGGTCTGCAGGCTGACGTTGGCCGAGTCGCGCAGGCGCACATCGAGACGCGCACCGTGCGCGATGGGGCCGTCGACCAACGTGCCGATCAGCGCGGCCTGCACCTGCCCCGCCGGCGCATGCAAGCTGCCGTCGGCCGCAAGCGTGTCCTCGCCCAGGATCAATCGCCCGGCCAGCGCCACGTTGGCGCTGTCCTGCACCAGGATCGCCAGCGTGGCGTCCGCACCGACACTGTGCACCAGCGTCGGCAACAACGACGGCTGCGCATGCCACTGCGCATCCTGCACGGCCTGGTTGGCCTGTCCGCAGATCGCGATGGCCAGGGTTTGCCCCGCGGGTACATCGAGCGGCGTGGCGAACCCGTAGGACTGCCAGGGCCCGCCGTTGCGGGCGATGAAGCGCCCGACCGCGGTCGGACCGGCGCACGCCACCGGCAACGCCGGCCGCCGACACGCCGCCGGTGGCGTCGCGGCCCAGGTCGGCCAGGCCGTGGCCCATAACAGCAGGACGGCCCCGGCGCGCATGCTGCCCGCGCCGGGCAGCTTCGACATCTGCACCTGCGGCTGCTCGGCCGTGCGACGCGGCGCATCGCCGCCGCCATCCCATTGCTTGCGCCAAGCCACGACGACGCGCGACATTCCGTCGAACCACCCTTCACCGCTGCCGCAAGAACGCGGCACCTTCCGTACGATGCGCATGACGATCTCCCCCTGTGGCGATCACCCGCGATCCTAATGCATGCGGGTGACAACACCGCGTGCCGGGAGCCAGAAGACTTTTAATCTTTTGCTCAACGGACATGCACAGCAGGATGGCGCAGCGGCTGGCAACGGCGTTGTCGGCATTTCCTCTCAGACCAACTACGCTGGCAAATGAGTGACGTGGATGCGCAGATCCACGCGCTGCCCACTCGTCGCACTAGCGCGCCTCAGTCCTCGGCGACGAAGAATTCGAAGAAGTCGCGCTTGTCCTCGGCGAAGGCACTGACCAGCCTGCCTTCGGGAATGCGCTTGACGCCGAGGCCGCCGACGCAGATGCCGAGGCGGCGAAACAGCGCGTAGCGCGGCCCGATCGCATGATCGGGATCGTGCGCCATCAACTGCGACAGTGCGCCCGGGGCATAGATGGCGATTCCCTCGACCATTGGGATCACGTGCCGGTTGAGCGTCACGTAGCACAGCGCCTTGCGTTCGTAGACCAGTTCGCAGCCTTCGCGTGTCTCGGTCACGATCTTCTGGATGTTGTCGATCACCGTGGTGAACGGCGCACCGTGCGCCTTGGCGATCTGGGCCTGGCTGCAGCCGAAACGGAATCCGCCCACGGCGGCATAGGATTGAATCGCGTAGATCACCGAACGTTCCTTGTGAGGTGGAGCGGAGCTGGCGCCTGCCTGCGCCCGCGCGGCGAGGGCGCGGCATCGCCGATGCTCCGGCGCCAGGCTACCGCAACTATCCACGGCCGGCGGCACGATGTTTCCCTACGCGCACCGACAGGCGGTGCCGGCAGCCGCTTACTCCATCGCGCCGGCGATCCAGGTATGCCGGACCTGCAACGCATCGTCCAGCAGCACCAGGTCGGCCTGGTAACCGGGTGCGATGTGGCCGTAGCGGTGGTCCAGGCCCACGCACTGCGCCGGGTACAGCGAGGCCATGCGTGCGGCCTCTTCCAGCGGTACGCCCAGCCACTGCACGCTGTTGCGCACCGCGCTGGCCATGTCCAGCGCCGAGCCGGCCAGGGCGCCGGCGGCGTTGCGCACCACGCCGTCGATGGCAGTGATGGTTTCGCCGTACAGATCGAACGCGGGGCTGTCGGCGCCGACCATCGGCATCGCATCGGTCACCAGGAATACGGTGCCGCGCGGCTTGGCCGCCAGCGCCACGCGCAGGCTGGCCGGATGCACGTGCACGCCGTCGACGATCACCCCGCACCAGGCGTTGCGGTCTTCCAGCGCGGCGCCGACCACGCCGGGATCGCGTCCCTGCAGCGGGGTCATGGCGTTGTACAGATGGGTGAAGCCGCAGATGCCGGCGTCCAGCCCGACGCGGGTCTCCTCGTAGCTGGCAGCGGTGTGGCCGGCGAACACGCGCGCGCCGGCCGCGGCCAGGGTGCGGATGCTGGCCGCCGGCACACGTTCCGGCGCCAGGGTGATCAGGGTGACGCCGTTGTCCAGCGAGGTCGCCATCGCCAGTTCCTCGGCGTCGGGCACGCGGAACTTGTCGGCGTTGTGGGTCCCCTTGCGCGCCGGAGCCAGGTACGGGCCTTCCAGGTGGATGCCGAGCACGCCCGGCACGCCCTCGGCGATGGCCTGGCGTGTCGCGGCGATCGCCGCGCGCATCACCTCCACGTCGTCGCTGATCAGCGTCGGCAGGTAGCCGGTGGTGCCGTAGCGGCGATGGCCCTGGCCGATGCGGCGCAGCGCCTCGACGTCGGTGCGGTTGTTGAACAGCACGCCGCCGCCGCCGTTGACCTGCAGGTCGATGAAGCCCGGCAGCAGGCTGCCGCCGCCCAGGTCGTGCTGCACCGGCGCTGCCGCCACGCGCGGGTCGGCGTCGTCGAGCAGGGCGAGGATGCGCTCGCCCTCCAACAGCACGCTGACGCCATCGAGGAAACCGTCCTCGCCGAGCACGCGGGCATTGCGCAGCGCCACCGTGGTCATCAGACGGTCTCCGTCACTTTGTTCAGGTGGGGCGGCAGGTCCGGGTTGTAGCCGCGACGCAGCGCCAGGGCGTTGATCGCGCGGTAGAAGCTCTGGATCGCCAGCAGCGGCGCGCAGGCCGGGTGCGGGGCAGCGACCAGCGGCAGGTCGCCGCCGGCGCTGGCCAGCCACACCTGCGCGCCGCGGCCGCGGAATTCCTCGGCCAGGCGCCGGGTACCCTCGCCCGCTTCGTCCGGCTGGTCGAACGCCAGCACCGGGAAGCCCGGGCCGACCAGCGCCATCGGCCCGTGCTTCACTTCCGCCGAGCTGTAGGCCTCGGCGTGCAGGCCGCAGGTTTCCTTGAACTTCAGTGCCGCTTCCTGCGCCGCCGCCAGGCCCAGGCCGCGGTCGAGCACGAACAGGTTGTGCGCCTCGACCAGGCCATCGGTCAGCGAACGCCAATCGGCCTGCCAGGCCGCGCGCAGGGCCTGCGGCAGTTCCTGCAGCGCGCCCAGCAGCGCCGGAGCGTTCTTCCAGTGCGCGCCGAGCTGCAAGATCGCCGCCAGCGACGCCAGGTAGCTCTTGGTCGCGGCCACGCTCTTCTCCGGGCCGGCGCCGAGCGGGATCACCGTGTCGGCCAGTTGCGCCAGCGGCGAGTCTTCGACGTTGACCAGCGCCACCACGCGCGCGCCGGCGTCCTTGGCGGCCTGCGCGTTGCGCAGCAGGTCCGGGCTCTTGCCCGATTGCGAGATCACCAGGTACAGCGCCCCGCGCAGTTGCAGCGGCGCCTCGTACACCGAGCCCACCGACGGCGAGGCCGAGGCGGTGACCACGCCGAGCTGGGTCTCGAACAGGTACTTGGCGTAGGTGGCGGCGTGGTCGGAACTGCCGCGCGCGCAGGTCACCACGAACGGCGGCGGATCGGCACGCAGCGACGCGGCGAGCGCGCTCACCGTGGCGTGGTTGCGTTCGAACTGCGCGGCGATGACCGCGGCGGCTTCCGCGGCTTCGCGGAACATCAGGGTGTCGGTTTCGGAGGGCAGCGCCATGGGCAGGGTCATGTGGGGTCGGGGGAGGAGGAGCGGCGGGAATGCGGCTGCATGGGGGCGGTCGAGCCGCGCACCACCAGTTGCGGCACGAAGCCCTGGTTGTGCACCGGCGCCGGATGGTCTTCGTAGGCATCGCTGCGCAGCTGGCTGATCAGCAGCCGTGCGGCGTGGCGGGCGATGTCCTCGGTGGCCTGCTTGGCGGTGGTCAGCGGCGGCCACGACTGGCGCGAGAACGGGCTGTCCTCGAAGCCGGCGATGGACAGGTCGTAGGGCACGTTCATGCCCGCCGACTTGGCCGCGGCCAGCACGCCGGCGGCGATCTCGTCGTTGGAGCCGAAGATCGCCGTCGGCGGTTCGCGCAGCGCCAGCAGCCGCCGCGCGCCACGGAAGCCATCGTCGAAGGTGTAGTCGCCGGGGATCACCAGGTGCTTGTCCAGGGTGATGCCGTAGTCCTTCAGCGCCGCCTCGTAGCCGGCATAGCGCTCGCCGCTGGACCGGTGCGAGGTGCCGCCCCACAGGAAGCCGATGCGCTGGTGGCCGAGCTGGATCAGATGCTCGGTGATCTCGTAGGCGGCATCGCGGTCGTCGACATAGACGCACGGGCCGTCCTGCGGATCCTCGGTGGCGGCGATGATGCGCACGGTCTTGATGCCGCGCGCGGCCAGCGCCGCGACCAGGTCGGCGCGCTCGGACATCGGCGCGGTCAGCACCAGCCCGGCCAGGCGCGAGCGCTGGGTCCATTCGGCCAGTTCCTCGGCGAGCATCGGCGCGGTGGAATCGCAGGGATGGATCTGCAGGCCGAAGCCGGTCTCGCGGCAGGCAGCGAGTACGCCGTTCTGCACGCCGATGATGTGGTACGGATTGGGGTTGTCGTACACCAGCCCGATCACGAACGGCGTGCCGCTGCGCAGGTTGCGCGCCGACGGATCCGGCTCGTAGTCGAGTTCGGCGATGGCGTGCAGCACGCGCGAGCGCGTGGCCTGCATCACCGAGGGTTCGTTGTTGATGACCCGCGAGACGGTCTTCAGCGACACCCGCGCCCGTTCGGCGACGTCTTTGATGGTGGGTCTGCGCATTGGAATGAGTTTGCCGAGTTGGAGAAAAAGCGCGTCAGCTCACCGCGCGCCCTGGCCCACGCGGTGACCGCGCAGTGCGAAGAACAAGATGTACAGGTAGCACGCGATCATCAAGCCGGCGAAGACCACCTGGAAATCGAAGAACTCCTTCAGATGGGCGAACAGCTGCGGAACCGCCGCGCCGCCCACGATGCCCATGATCAACAACGCCGCGCCCTTCTCCGTGAACTTTCCCAGCCCCTTGATGGCCAACGGGAAAATGGCCGGCCACATGATGGCGTTGGCGAATCCGAGCGCGGCGACGAACGCGACCGAGACATAGCCGCCGGTCAACATCGCGCACAGCGAGAACACGATGCCGAGGCCTGCCGAAATGGACAGGTACTTTTCCTGGGAGATGTACTTCGGGATCAGCACCAGGCCGACCAGGTAGCCTGCCAGCATGCAGGCCAGCGTGCCGATGGTGAAATACTTCGCGTAGTCGAGCGAGAGGCCGAGGCTGTTGCCGTAGATGCCGATCGCATCGCCCGCCATCACCTCGGCGCCGACGTACACGAAGATGCACAACGCGCCAAGCCACACGTGCGGAAACGCGAAGATGCTGTCGCGGCTGCGCTCGTCGGAGGCCGACGCGTTCGCCTTCTCGGCGCTGATCTCGGGCAACGGCGAAAACAGGATGGCGACGGAAAGCACGGCAAGCACGCCGGCGATCGCCATGTAGGGGCCGTGGATGCGACCGGCGAACTCCTGCAACAGCAGTTCCTTCTGCGCCGGCAGCACCTGTTCGATCCGGGTCGAAAAATCCTCCATCCCGTGCAGGACCACCTTCGCCAGTCCATACGTGGCCAGCGCTCCGGCCACCTTGTTGCAGATGCCCATGAGCGCGATACGGCGCGCGGCGCCATCGATCGGTCCGAGGATGCTGATGTACGGATTGACCGCAGTCTGCAGCAAGGCCAGGCCGCCGCCGATGATGAAGATGCCGCTCACCGCCCCCACATACGACCGGGCATTGGTGAACTGGCCGAAGATGGCGGCGCCGATCGCCATGATCAGCAGGCTCAGCGCCAGGCCCTTTTTCATGCCGGTCAGCTTCAGGATGAACGAAGAAGGCAATGCCAGGCAGAAGTAGGAAATGTAGAACGCGCTCGGGATGAGGAACGCGAACGTGTCGCTGACGTTGAAAGCGACCTTGGCGAACAGGATCAACGGCCCGTTAATCCAGGTAAAGAAGCCCATGATGAAGAACAACAGGCCGACGATGGCGATGGAGGCGTAGGGACTGGCGGGCCGTGCGGTGGTCATGGGCGGGCGTGCTCCGGGTGGGCGCAGGGGTCGGCGATCAGCGTCGCAGTTCGGCGACGAAGTCGTAGTAGTCGTTGTGGCAATAGGTGTCGGTCAGCTCGATCGCGCTGCCGTCGCGGGTATAGCCGACCCGCACCACGTGCAGGATCGCCTCGCCTTCCTTCATGCCCAGGTGGCCGGCCAGCCGCGCCGGCAGGTTGATGGCGCGGAAGTACTGCAGCGCCCGCACCACCGGGGTGCCGCGCTCGTCCAGGTAGGTGTAGAGCGAATCGGCGATGGCGTGCGGATCGGGCACCACGTGCTGCGGCAGCACCGCCTTCTCGTAGGCCATCACCCGGCCGTCGGCGCTGCGCAGGCGGGTCAGCGCCGCGACCACGGTATCCGGCGACAGGCCCAGGCGCAGGATCTCCTCGCCGTGCGCCGGGCGCGTGCGCCGCTCCAGCCAGCGCGTGCCCGGCTCCAGCCCCTTCATGCGCAGGGTCTCGCTGAAGCTGGCCAGGCCGCTGAGCTGGTGCTGGATGTGCGAGGTGACGAAGGTGCCGGCACCCTGGCGGCGCGACACCAGGCCCTGCTCGACCAGCGCATCCACGGCCTGGCGCAGGGTCACCCGCGACACCTGCAGGTATTCGCACAGTTGCCGTTCGGCCGGCAGCGCCTCGCCCGGCTTCCACTGCCCGCCCTTGATCGCCTCCACCAGCTTGCTGGCCAGTTGCAGGTACAGCGGCGTCGGCGCGTCCGGGTCCACAGCCAGCGCATGCAGACGCGGATCGGCCTGCGGCTTGGGCTTGGTCATGGCGCGCTCTCCAGTCCGCATGAATTCGTTATGTCCAATATAGTACCAATTCGCGGTCCGTGCACGCCGGGTCACAGTCGCAGGTACAGCCTCCGCCGATCCATCCACCAGCCCACCGCCCAGCACAGCAGGGTGTAGGCCAGCGCACAGGCCAGGCTGCCCCAGGGGCCGGGCAGCAGCCGCTGGAACACCTCCACGCCCAGCCACTGGTACAGGTCCATGCCGCTGGCGCCGGCCGGGACCAGCCGCAGGCAGACCACGAACAGTTCGGAGAACAGGTAGATCGCCAGCGGATTGCGCCCGAGCACGGTGAAGAAGCCGCTGCCGGCCTGCCAGCCGCGTACCTCGATCGCCCACAGCAACGCGCCCAGCAACAGCAGGTCCAGGCCCACGGTCAGCAGCACGAACGAGCCGGTCCACAGCTTCTTTGCCAGCGGGAACCAGGGCTGCCAGGCCAGCGCCAGCAGGACCAGCGCCACACCGGCCAGCCACAGCCAGCGCACCGTGCGCGCCTGCTTGCCGGCGTGGCGCACGTACAGCCCGGTCAGGTAGCCGGCAATGACATTGACCGTGGCCGGCAGCGTGCCGAGCAGACCTTCCGGATCGAACCCGCCGTCCTTGCGGTACAGCTGCGCCGGGTCCAGCAGCCACAGGTCCAGCCGCGTGCCAGCATTGCCGAGCTTGCTCAGCTCCGCGCCCGGCTGGCCCCACAGGTACAACGCGCCCCAGTAGCCGAGCAGCAGCGCCACGCACATGCCCAGCAGGCCGCGCGGCGACAGCCAGCGGCACAGCAGCGCGGCCAGCGCGTAGCACAGCGCGATGCGCTGCAGCACGCCCGGCACCCGGGTCTGGTCGATCGCGGTGACGCTCCAGTGGCCGTCGGCGCCCTGGTGCACGAACGGAAACCAGTACATCAGGAAGCCGAGCAGGAAGATCAGCGCGCTGCGCTTGCCGACCCGGCGCAGGAAGGCGCCGAGCGGCTGGCCGCGGTCCAGCGCGAAGCTCATCGCATTGCCGACGGCGAACAGGAACGACGGGAACACCAGGTCGGCGGCGGTGAAGCCGAACCACGGCGTGTGCCGCAGCTGCGCGAACGCATCGGCCCCGGCGCCCGGCGTGTTGACCAGGATCATCAGGAAGATGGTCAGGCCACGGAACACGTCCAGCGACAGGAAGCGTTCGCGCGGCGGCGCCGCGGCGGGAAGGCGGACGGACGCGGCGCTCATGGCGCATCCACCTGGTGCAGCAGCGTGCGCACCGCGGCGACCGGATCGGCCGGCGCCTGCCGCACGTAGGCCGTGTCGCGCGCCACCCAGTCCCGCTCCCAGGCGCGCAGCCGTTGCTGCAGTTGCGCCTCGTCCACGTTGCCGCCGGCGACCGCTGCCTCGCGCAGCATCTGCAGCGCCAAGGTCCAGCGCGGCAGGTAGTAGTCGGCGTACATGCCCTGCCAGGCCTTGGAGGCGTAATCGCCGAGATTGCCCTCGCCGCCCCACACGCTGACCTGCGCCTTGGCGTCGCGCCGGTAGTAGGCGGCGTCCTGCGGGGTCTTGGCGTAACCGGCCGCCGCGTCGAGCCAGCTCGACAAGGTGTCCTGCTGGCCGCCGACCAGACGGTCGAGTTGCATCACCGCGTCTCGCACGCGCGCGACCGCCGCATCGCCGGCCGCAACGTCGCCACGCCGGTACGCGGCCACGGCCTGCTGCAACTGCAGGTCCACGCGACCGGTGGCGTAGTGGCGGGCGAAGTCGACCAGGTCGTAGCGGTACAACGGCGCGTCGGCGTACTCCGGCGCCAGCGTCAGCAACTGCTGCAGGGCGCGGCGCAGCCGCGGCGGATCGCCGGGCGCGCCCTCGAACTCGCCGATGTCCAGCGTTGGCCGCTTGAACAATAGGTAGGCGCCGGCGCGGCTGCGCCACCAGCGCGGCGTCCAGTAGCGGGTCGACAGCACCGAGGCCTGCAGGTTGTCCCAGGCCGCGCGCAAGGCCGGCGAGGTGTGCCCGTAGCGGGCGCGGGTGTAGTCGTCGAGCCAGTCCTGCAGCGGGCGCTGCTGTGCGCCCCAGGCCAGTGCGTACATGTACTCGTAGACCACCGAGGTGGTGTGCAGCCCTTCCGGGAAGGCGCCGAAGCCGACCAGTTGCTGCTTGTCCTTGTCGGCGAGCAGCGTGCGCAGGTCCTCGCGGTAGAACGCCAGGTCGCCGTACACCGGATTGCTGCCGCCGTAGTTGTGCACGTAGCCATAGATCCACTGCTTGCCGTCGAACGCATCGGACAGCTTCCAGGTGCCGGGGTAGCGGTCGTTGCCGATATCCAGCACCAGCAATTTGTCGTTGGGCGCCTCGCGCAGGAATGCAGCGATCGCCTGCGGCGTCCAGAAGTGGCGGTCGGCGCCGAACAGCCAGCCCTGCATCACCCACACCGCATCCGGGTTGGCGCGGTGGATCGAGGCGTACAGCGCGCGGCCGTACTCGGCCAGGCGCTTGTCGCGCTGCGTCGGCGGCACCTCGGGCGGCTTGGTCTTGGCGGTGTTGGCGGTGCTGTCGCCGTAGCTGGCCAGGCGCGCGTCGCTGCCGTCGGCGGCGATCGGCGGCAGCATCTCGTTGAACGCATCGGCCAGGTAGTAGGTGCCCTTGCCGTAGGTGCGGTCGTAGAGCTGGATGAAGCGCTGCGCGATCTGCGCGAACAGCGGATCGGCCGGATCCAGCCAGTAGGTCTCGTGGAAGCCCTCCCAGGCGCGCATGCGGTAGATGCGCGCCTGCGGATGCGCCTGCGCGAATGCCTTCGGCACATAGCCGGCGAAGGCCGGCAGCACCGGCTTCATGCCGAGTGCGCGCATGCGCTGCAGGATGCGCAGCTGCAGCGCGTGCTTGTCCTCGATCCACTGCTGCGGCAGCGGCGCATCGTAGCCTTCGATGTTGCCCATGCGCTGCCATGGCGCGAACGCCGGGCCGGAGAAGTACTGCGCCAGGTCGGCATCGGCGACGCCGAACTCGCGCCACAGCGCCTGCCACACGTACTCCTGGCCTTCCATCGCCAGCGGCATGTCGATACCGTGCAGCGCCATCCAGTCGATCTCGCGCTCCCAGCGCGCCCAGTCCCACCACGGCGTGGTGTAGCCGTAGGTGCAGACGTTGAGATAGGCGCGGTGCGCGAACGGCGTGGCCATCCGTGGGCCGTGGACGTCGGCATACGCCGCCGGCAACGCCACGCGGCTGCCTTCCCAGCTCACCGACGCCGCGCCGATCGACTGCAGATAGCTGTACGCACCGTGCGCCAGCGCCACGTCCGAGGACCCGGACACGCGCAGCGTGCCGGCCTCGGCGGTCACCTGGTACCAGTCGTTGCCGCGGCCGCGCGGTTGCCGTTGCAGCTGCAGCTCGGCCGCGCGCGGGCCGAGCGTGCGCAGCAGCACCTCGCGTGCGGTGCCGCCCTGCATGTCCTGCGCGGGCGCGGCGACAGCGACCGGCGCCAGCAGCGCACAGGCCAGCAGCAACAGCACCACATGCGCACGCACCGACGCCGCCCGGAGGCGGCGCAGCCCGGCATGGCCATGCGGGAAGATCTGGCGGAAAGCATGCTTCATTGGCTCAATACTCCACTGTCGCGACATCGTCGAAGCCGAAAGGCGTTCCGGCCGTCACCTGCATCACCACGGCCAGCACCCGTTCGCCGGACGCCGGCGGCAGCCGCAGGGATACCGGCTGCCCCGCCGCGACGTCGGCCACCCGCTGCCAGTCCAGATACACCTGCACCGCGCCGGTCGCGCGGCCGAGCCGCAGCCGGCCACCACGCTGCTGGATCCCGGCCCAGGGCGTGAACGCGGTCCGGTACAGCACATAGCCGTCGCGCTCGGCGCGCGTCTCCAGGTTGCCCGGCTGGCAAAAGCTCCAACTGTTGTTGTCGTTGGGCGCGCGCGGCAGCGCCGGGTCGGGCGGGGTGGCGAACGGCAGCGTGTGCCGCCAGCCGCCCACCACCATCGCCGCGGCAGCCGGCGGCAACGACAACGGCGGCGCCGCCGCGTCCAGCGTGATACTTGCCTGCGCCGCACGCAGGCCAGGCGTGCGTGCCACGATGCGCAGCTGGCGGCGATCGCTGCCGGCCTCGACAATGGCCTGCGCCAGGCCGTTGAACAACTGCACCTGCGGCACGTTGTCGGGCGCATGCCGGTTCGGGTCGCCATTGCCGACGCCGAGCAGGCGTCCGCCTTCGACCTGCAGCGCGATCTGCGCATCGGCGAACGGCACATGGCGGCCCTGCGCATCCACCGCCTCCAGGGTGATCGGTTGCGCATCGCGGCCATCGCCGCGCATGCGCGGGCGGTCCGGGGTCAGCCGCAGCGCGACCGGCGCGCCGACCGTCTGCACCCGCTGCCGCGCGACTTCGCGCCCGTCGCGATACGCCACCGCTTCCAGCACGCCGGGCGCGTACACGACCTGCCAGGTGTTCATCGCGATCCGGTCCACCGCCTGCCGCCCCTGCGAGCGGCCGTTGAGCCACAGCTCCACCTGCTGCGCGTTGCAGAACGCCATCACCTTGATCGGCGTGCCCTCTCGGCCCGGCCAGTTCCAGTGCGGCAGCAGCTGCAGCACCGGCGCCTCGTCGATCCACTGCGCCTGGCGCAGCCAGTAGGCGCCCTTGGGGAAGCCGCACAGGTCCATGATGCCGAAGAACGAGGACACCGATGGCCATTCGAACGGCGTCGGCTCGCCGCGATAGTCGAAGCCGGTCCAGACGAAGCCGCCGGCCAGGTAGGGCCGCTCGTCGATCAATTTCCAGGACGTGCGATGCGTGTCGCCCCAGGGCGCAGCGACCGAATCGTCCTCGGCGATGACGTGCGCCTCCATGTCGGTGAACCAGGCGCCGCGGGTCTGGAACGCGCTGGTGTCCTCGCTGGACAGCAGCGGTGTGTGCGGCATCGCCGCATGCACCCGGTCGTAGTTGAACTGGCGGTAGTTGAAGCCGACCACGTCCACCGCATGGGACGCGTTGCGCTGGGTCAGCATGCCGTCGTTCATCGCCGCGGTCACCGGGCGGCTGTCGTCGAGTGTGCGCACCAGCGCCACGGCACGGCGCACCATTTCGTAACCGGCGACGGTGCCCTGCATCGGCTCCTCGTTGAACACCGACCACAGGAACACGCAGGCGCGGTTGCGGTCGCGGCGCACCAGCCAGCGCAGTTGCGCGGCGTAGTCGGGTGCTGGATTGAACACGCGGTTCTCGGCCATCACCAGCATGCCCAGGCGATCGCACACGTCGAGCAGTTCGGCGGCCACCGCGTGGTGCAGGCGGATCGCGTTGCAGCCCAGCGCCTTGAGCCGGCGGATGCGGAAGTCCAGCAGGCTGTCCGGCACCGCCACACCGACCCCGGCATGGTCCT
The DNA here is from genome assembly GCF_040595915.1 of Xanthomonas sp. PPL134. Taxonomy (NCBI): domain Bacteria; kingdom Pseudomonadati; phylum Pseudomonadota; class Gammaproteobacteria; order Lysobacterales; family Lysobacteraceae; genus Xanthomonas; species Xanthomonas sp. PPL134. The sequence goes on along the minus strand of NZ_JAMDLL010000004.1, from coordinate 229,369 downwards.
GGTGCAGGCAGGCGCCCTTGATCTTGAGCGGCCGCTCGTTGAGGAAGAAGCCCTGCTGCGCATCGAAGCGCAGCGTGCGAAAGCCGATCGCGCACTCGCGGCGGTCGCGCTCGCGGCCTGCGCTGCGCAGCACCGTCGCGAGCCGGTACAGGTGTGGCGCGGCCACGTCCCAGCGCTGCGGCTGACGGACCTGCAACACGACCTGGGCCTCCACTTGCGCCAGCGCGCCGGCCTGCAGCGCACTGCTGCCTTGCGCCACCACCGTGCCTCGGGCGTCGTACAGGGTCGCCTCCAGCAGTGCCGCATCGGCGTGCTCACCGACGTTGGCGACGGTAACCGTCACCGGCAGCGTCCAGCGATCGTCGGCCCCGGCACGTGGCACCGCATGCACGCCGTCGCCGACGATATGCAGCGCGTCGCGCACCGCCAGCCAGGTATGCCGGTAGAGCCCGGCACCTTCGTACCACCAGCCGTCCATCGCCTCGGCGTCCACGCGCACCGCGATCGTGTTCAGATCCTGGCCGTAGCGCGCGATCGCGGTCATGTCGATGGCGATGCCGTCGTAGCCGCTCCAGCTGCGCGCCATCAGCAGGCCGTTGACCCACACCGTGGCGCGGCTGGCGATGCCGTCCAGGCGCAGTTCCAGCGCCTTGCCGCGCTGCGCCTCGTCCAGCCGCAGGCTGCGCCGGTACCAGGCGATGCCGCGGCGGCGATAGCCCTGCGCCACGTTGGCACTGGCCTCGATCGGCTGCTCGATCGCGAAATCGTGCGGCAGCCGCAGTTGCCGCCATTGGCTGTCGTCGAAATCGCCGGCGGCCGCGCCCCAGGCCTTGCCGGCCTTGGCGTTGTCGTAGCTCGCGTCCTGCCCGGTGATCGGCGGAAACGGGATGTCGCCCTCGTGGAAACGCCAGCCCTCGTCCAGGCAGAACAGGCCGGGATCGGCCGCCAGGGTCACCCCCGGCACGGCCGCCAGCGCGGCGGTACCGGCGCCGGCGAGGCCGGTGGATGCCGCCGGGCCGGCGCGGCTGCCGCGTGGCAGCGCCAGCAGCAGGCCGGCGCCGGCGCTGCCGGCCAGGAAGGTTCTTCGTTGCATGCGCTTGTCCTCATCGGAACGACCGCCCGGCGCCACCGCGGCGCCGGGCCAGGGTCGCGCTAGCCCGCAGGCGCGTGCGCCGCCCTCACAGGATGTCCCACTGCATCGACACGTAGAAGCTGCGGCCGGTGACCCCGGTCATCTGCCAACGGCTGCTGATGTCCTTGTACGCCTCTTCCTTCTTGTTGGTCAGGTTGAGCGCGCCGAGCTGGAAGCTGAGCGTGTCGGTGGCCTGGTAGCCGAGCACCGCGTCGACTTGGGTGCGCGCCTTCATCGTGTGACCTTCGCGGGCGAAGAAGCTGTCGCTGCTGTCCTGCTCGTACTCGCTGCGGTGGTTCAGCGACACGCGCGCGGAGAACATCGCGTTCTCCCAGTAGCCGGTGGCGTTCCAGGTCTTCTCCGACAGGTTGCGGATCTTGAAGTCGGTGTCGCGCTGCGGGATCACCCGGGTGAAGTTGGCGGTCAGGCCGAAGCCCTGGATCGGCAGCCATGCATCGAAGGATTGCGTCCAGCCCAGTTCGTAGCCCTTGATCTTGACCTTGCTGGGATCGTTGCGGGTGGCGGTGATCTCGTAGATGTTGCCGCCACCGTCCACGCAGTCGCCGGCGCCATTGGTGGACAGCGCCGTGCCGTTGAACGTGGCCGGGCAGACGATGCTGTTGAAGGTGCCGTTCTTGACGTTCTTCCAGAAGCCGGCCAGGGTCAGCCCGCCGCCCTGCCCGTAGTACCACTCCAGGCTGAGGTCGGCCTGGTCGGCGGTCAGCGCCTTCAGATCGGTCTGGCCCAGCGCCACGTCGTAGGTCGTGGTGCCGCCGGTGTTGCTGCCGGAGGAGATGGTGGTGGCGATGGCGGTGTTGCTGTCCAGGATCGGCCGCACCAGCACCTTGCCGGCGGCAAAGCGCAGCAGCAGGTCCTCGCGCATGTCCAGCACCAGGTTCAGGCTGGGCAGCCAGTTGTGGTAGTCGTACGGCGCGCGCTCGGTGCCGACCACCTCGTTGGCGTCCTCGCTGTACTGCGAGGCGGTGGTCAGGTAGGTGTCGGTGGTGCGCTTGGTGTTCTCGTAGCGCACGCCGACGTTGCCGCGCAGGCGCATGCTGCCGAGGTCGGTATCGATCTTCGCCAACGCGTAGGCGGAGAAGATGTCGTTGCGGATGTGGTAGCTGGCCTGCGGCGCGAACAGCACCGGCACGGTGATGCCGGAGGCGGCCAGGGCACGGGCGTAGGCGTACACGTCCGGCGCCACCCAGTCGCTCTGCGAGGCCAGGTTGCCGTCGAGGAAATTGCTGACGTTGGAACTGGCCGCCGACAGCTCCGGGAACATGTCGTAGCCGGACACCGCGCCGGAGTTGATCAGGTACAGGAAGTCGCGGCGCCAGACGTTGCGGTCGAAGGTCTCGCGGCGGAACTTGGTGCCGACCTTGATCGCGTCGAGGAAGCCGTTGCCGACGTAACGCTCCGCATCGAACTGCAGCGACCATTCCTTGTTGCGCAGCGCGTTGATCGCGCCGTTGGGGTATTCGTCGCGCACCAGGTTGGCCTTGTTCCAGGCGCTGGCGTCGGTGGCGTCGGCGTCCGTGGTCAGCGAGATCGCGCCGGGGTTGGACATGTCGAACAGCGTCGCGGTCGGCTTGCGGCCGAGGATCGCCGCACGCTCGTCCTCGTCGGTCTTGCCCTCGGTGTAGTTGGCCACGCCGCTGAATGTCCACGCGTCGCCCTTCCAGCGCGCGTCCCAGGTCAGCAGTTGCGAGCTCAGGTCGTGGCGCTCGAGCTGGCGGTTGTTCTCCAGCCAGTAGTTGGAGGCCGACACCTTGGTCGCGGTCAGGCCGTCGGTCTGCAGCACGCTCAGGTAATTGCGATCGAAGGAGTAGACCAACTGGTTCATGTCGTTGTCGGTCTTGTCCTGCGAATACAGCGCGGTCAGATTCATCTCCAGCCGGTCGTTGGGTTTCCACTGCAGCCCGGCGGTGAGCATCTTGCGGTCGGTCTCGCGCTCGATCGAGCGATAGCGCGGACGGCGCGGGATGTACAGGGTGCCGTCGTCGGTGGCCTGGGTGTACCAGCGGTCGATCCACAGGTAGTCGGCACGGTCCTTGAGCTTCTGGTAGCCGGCGTTGACGAACACACCCAGTTCGCCGCCGTCGGCGAGATGGAACTGGTCGATGTAGGTCAGCACGCCCTTCGGCGTCGGTGCGCCGCCGGCGAATTCGGCGTACTGCTCCTTGGCCGAGAAGATCAGCTTGCGCGCCTTGTAGTCCAGCGGTTTGGTGGTCTCGATGTTGACCGTGCCCGAGAGCCCGCCGGCATCCATGTCCGCCGACGGCGACTTGATCACCTGGATCGCCGCAGCCACTTCCGGCTGGATGATGTCGTAGCGGAAACCGTCGGTGAAATCGGCGCTCTTGATGGTCTGGCCGTTGATGGTGGTGGCCGAATACTGCGGGCCCAGGCCGCGGATGCTGATGGTCGACCCGCGCCCGTTGATGGTGGAGATCTGCACGCCGGGAATGCGCTGGATCGCCTCGGCGATGTTCTCGGCCGGGAACTTGCCGATGTCTTCCGAGGAGATGCCGTCGGTCATGCGTGCGTCGGTGCGCTTGTTGTCCAGCGCGGTGATCAGGCTCTTCTGGTAGGAACTGGTGACGGTCACCGTATCGAGCTGGGAGACCGCGTCGGATGCGGGCGCTTCCTGCGCCTGCGCAGCGGCGCTGAGCAGGCCGAGCACGATGGCGCTGGCGAGGGCGGACAGGGGACAACAATGCGAACGGGAGCGGGCGACATGTGGCATTGGGCTATCCTGGTTGATGGCGGATCGGCACGACGACGGCTGACATCCAGGGCGGCGATCGGCAGGCAGCACCCTCCATCGCGCCCCACGCGACGCGCAGGGCGATGCCGTCCGTGCGGACACGGAGCCAATGGAGCGTCTGACTGTTTCCTGCGCCCGGTCTTGCGGGAGGCGCGTCCCCGTCCCTTCCCCGGAACGGGCGACTGCATGGTGCGGCTGGACGAATCTGGCCCGAATTGGCAAGGACCAATTCCAGGCGCTTCGATTCTTATGGTCTTAGAAAGATTGTGTCAACGCCGTGCCGCACGAAATCGCACAATGACCCCTGGTCTTGCGCGCAAATTCCGATAAATCGCTTATTTATCAATTGTATGCGCCGACAAAATATTTCCGGCGCGGCGTTTTCCACGCATCGTTGTCACGATACCTATGCCGCACCAATTGTGACAACGAGACCAATTTGTGCGCCGCGGCATAACCGCACTGCATTCTCATTTACGCACGGCCACGGACTGTTCCAGCCTCTGATGCAACTGATTGATAAATCTACATTCCCATTCCACCACAACGTCCTTTCCGGGATCCAGTGCCGAGATTGAGCGGCAAAACCACAACCAGACAAATTTTCTTGCCAAGGCTTGACATCGTTGTCATAGCCTCGTAAGAATCGGCGCACACGGGGGTGTAGCCGCGCATGTGCGGCGCGAAAGCGGGCCAAGGGAGGCATGTGATCGCAATGATCCGTTCGCACGCATCGCGTGTCGCACGCGGCACGTCGTGGCACTCCGAAGGACGGCGTCGCGCCCTGCCCAGCGCGAGGTCGCCGGCGCACGCCGCGCCCGGTGCCCTGCCACCGTTTCCGCGGCGTCCCGCCATCGGGGCGTGGTCCTATCACCCGCAATGGGCAGCCTCGCCGGCGCCTCTTCCCGAATCACGCGAGATCGCCCCGCACGCGTCGAGGCCAGTCGGGCATGCGCGTGCGCTCGACACCACCGTCAGCACCCGTCGTCCCGTGCAGCGCAGGACGGCCTCCACGTTCCGCATCACCCGGCACTCCAGCCCGCATCCGCACCCCAGGCAGTAAGGCAACAGGCAACCCCGACACGCGGCCCGACGTCCGCGCAATCGCGTTGATCCATTGAATGATGAGGGAGAGACATCATGCAATACCGCCATTCCGCCCTGTCGGCGGCCATCGCCGCCAGCGTCCTCGCCTTCGCCGCGCAGGCGCAGCAGGCCGATTCCGCCGCCACCGACCTGGACGCGGTCCAGGTGGTCGGCATCCGCGCCAGCCTGGAGAAGTCGCTGGACACCAAGCGCAACAACGTCACCGTGTCCGAGGCGATCACCGCCGAGGACATCGGCAAGTTTCCCAGCACCAACGTCGCCGAGGCGTTCGCGCAGATCCCCGGCGTCACCATCGACCGCCGTTTCGGCCAGGGTGAGCGGGTCAGCATCGACGGCACCGATCCCAGCCTCAATCTGTCGTTCCTGGACGGGCACCCGGTGGCGCAGGCGATCTGGCTGTATGGCGAGCAGCCCAACCGCGGCTTCGACTACACCCTGCTGTCGCCGCAGATCCTGGGCCGCGCGGAGATCGTCAAATCCACCGAGGCGCGGCTGACCGAAGGCAGCCTCGGCGGCACCGTGCTGATGCACAGCCGCCAGCCGCTGGACCTGAAGGCCAACGAGATCGCCGGCTCGGTCGGCTACAGCTACAGCCAGCAGGCCAGCGAGGGCAAGCCGAACGCGTCGCTGCTGTACAGCTGGAAGAATCCGCAGGAGACCTTCGGCATTGCGGTCTCCGCGCAGCACTACGAGGAACGCGTCGATCGCCAGGGCCTGGAAGTGTTCGGCTACGCCAAGGCCGGCACCTTCGCCAACGCCACCGGCGTGCCCGCCGATGCGGACGTGCCCAACTCGATCAACGCCGCCTGGTTCCAGCAGGACCGCAAGCGCGACAGCGCGGTGCTCAACCTGCAGCTCAAGCCCAGCGACGCGCTGGAGTTTAACCTCAGCGGCCTGTACATCAAGGAAGACTTCGACAACTACAACCAGTCGATGTACAGCTTCCTGACCTGGAACCCGGGCACCGTCGCCGCGGTCGACGCGCTGGGCGACGTGCGCAACGGCGTGGTCAACAGCGGCCACTCCAGCGCCAACGCCAGTGCGGGTGGCGGCACAGTGATCTACGACAACAACGTGCGCCAGTCGCAGGTGACCACCAAGGGCCTGGACCTGCGCGGTGCCTACCGCGGCGAACGCTGGACCCTGCGCGGCCAGGTCGGCCAGAGCAAGTCCGACAACGATCACCTGGCGCAGTACTTCCTCGAGCCGTTCTACAACGGCGGCTTCCGCTGGGATCTGGACCGCGGCATCCGCTTCGACGATCCGGCGGCCGCGCGCAATCCGGCCAACTGGGGCTCGGCCGGCGGCTGGATCGGCAACAACGGCGTGTTCTCCACCCAGAGCAAGGACCGCTACGGCCAGCTCGATCTGGACCTGCAGTTCGACGGCGTGTTCAACCAGCTGCTGGCCGGCGTGCGCCAGGGCAAGCACGACGAGGACTTCGCGCTCAACGTGTACGGTGGCGTCACCCCCGGCACGCTGGCCGACATCGGCACCATCGGCCTGACCGACATCCGCGGGTTCTACCCCGACCAGGGCCAGCACGTGCAGGCCGGGCGCGGCAACGTGATCGACTGGATCCGCAACAGTCCGGTCGACTACGCCACCCCGGACCCGTCCAGCTACCTCAACAATACCTGGGCGCTGCAGCAGACCAACAACGCCGCCTACGTGCAGCTGAACTTCTCCAACGCCGGCCTGCGCGGCAACCTCGGCCTGCGCTACGTGCGTTCCAAGACCGAGGGCAGCGGCTTCGTCTACAGCGGCACGCCGACCCTGCAGGACCTGGACAGCAAGTGGCAGACGCGCACGCAGACCGAGCACTTCCTGCTGCCGTCGCTGAACCTGGCCTACGACACCGACAACGACTGGGTGTTCCGTTTCGGCGCCGGCAAGGTGATCGCCTGGGCGCCGTACAACCAGATGGTCAACAACACCTTCCTCAACGACACCACGCTCACCGGCAGCGGCGGCAATGCCGAGCTCTCGCCGTACGAATCGTGGAACTTCAACCTCTCGGCCGAGTACTACTTCGCGCCGCAGGCGGTGGTGGCCTGGTCGATCTTCTACAAGAAGATCGACAACTACATCGACACCTCGGCCACCATCGAGCGCCAGTACAACGCGATCCGCGACACCTCGCCGCAGACCTGGGCGCAGATGCTCGGCAGCAACGGCTGCACCGCCGACGGCTACTGCGACTACAGCATCCAGCGCCCGCGCAACGCCGGCGACGGCAAGGTCAAGGGCTTCACCCTGGCCTACCAGCAGCCGTTCGGCGAGAGCGGCTTCGGCCTGTCCGCCAACTACACCTACGCCAGCGGCGAGAACAACAGCGGCAACCCGCTGCCCTACCAGTCGCGCAACAGCGTCGCCTTCAGTCCGTACTACGAGAAGGGGCCGTGGAACGCGCGGATCAGCCTGAACTGGCGCGACAGCTATCTGGCCGGCGGCTACGTCGCCGGCGCCGCGCCCGCCAGCGTCGACGACTACACCGACCTGGGCGCCAGCGTGGGCTACGCGATCAACGCGCAATGGTCGCTGCAACTGGACGCGCAGAACCTGCTGGACGAGGAGTACCTGCAGTACCTGGGCGACAAGGACCACCCGGCTGGGCGTTACCACAACGGCCGCCGCTACATGGCGACGCTGCACTTCAAGTTCTGAGCGCATCGCCACGCCTGCGCTGCGGCAATGCCGCGGCGCAGGCGCGCGCGCGCACGTGCAAGCAGCGCCGGCGTGCGATCGCCGGCGCATGCAAGAACGTCCGTCAGCGCGGGAACTGCACGTGCCCGTCGGCGAGGTACACGCCCTTGTCGCCCTGGCTGGGCAGCGCGCCGAGGGTATCGGTGACCACCTGGCCGCGAATGTCGGTGAGGCGGATCTCCAGCAGTTGCGCGCCCATCTGCTCGCCGACGAAATGGTTGTACGCGGTCTTGGGCAGGCTGACCCAGTCGCCGTTCTTCTTGTATTCGAACTTCACCACCGGATAGCGGTGGTTGCGCACCTGGATCGCCGCCCAGTACTGCGAGCTGCCCTCCTTGATCCGGTACACCACGTTGCCGGCGACCGGCGCGGCCACCACCTGCCAGCGGATCGGGATGCGTCCGGCACTGGTGTCGCCGATCGCGGCGAACGCATTGGGCGACAGATCCAGCCCGCAGTCGGCGCCATCCGGATACAGATCGGTGACATACACGGTGACCGTGCCGCGTGGCCCCTGCACCTGCAGGTAGGCACCGGCCAGCGCCGCCTGGATTCCGCCGTAATTGAGCTGCTTCGGGTTCAGCGCAGTGATCGTCGCGGTCGGGTCGATGGGATCCAGCAACAACGCGCCCCCGGAATAGCCGGAGCTGGTGTAGGTGGCGGTGCCGCTGCAGACATCGTTCCAGGCGGCGCTGGCCGGTGCCGCGCCGATCGCCAGGCACAGCGCGGCGAACAGGCCGGCGCCGCGCGCGGCACGGGTGGAGTGGCGTGCTTGCATGCGTGTTCTCCTGCACAGGCGCGCGGAGCCGCCGCGCGGCGACCGGGCAGCCTGCCCGGCGCCGGCACTCTAGGACGCGGTACGCATGCCGCGCCTTGCGCGCGGCCGGGAATTCCACGACTTGGCCGACGCCGTAGACCGCGCCACCACGTCGCTCAGCGACGGCGCAGGTTGCCGCGCTCCAGCCGCCACAGCAGGTCGCGCCACGGCGTGGCCGCGGTGGCCATGCCCGCCGCCACGCCCAAGGCATCGGCCAATGCATCCAGCGGATCGGCCGCGCGCGTGGTGGTCCACGCCCCTTGCGCGAACTCGATGCCCACGCCCAGCGCCAGCAGGCCCAGCGCGGCCCAGCGCCAGGCGCGCGGCCCGGCATAGATCTGCACCGCCGCAGCCGACAGCAGCAGGTAGGCGATGAAGTGCTCGGCCTTGTCGCTGTCGGGCAGGTCCGACAACTCCGGCGGGTGCGGCATCATGCACACGTAGATCAGCACCACGATGCCCAGCAACCATAGCCCCAGCCACAGCCACGGCCAGCGGAAGGCGCGCACTGCCGCCATCACAGCCGCCAGGTCAGGTCGCCGGACAGGAACGCCGGTGCCAGCGAGACGTCGCGCTCGAAACCCATCACCTGGAAGCGCTCGCCCATCTCGCTGGGCAGGGTCAGCTGCTTCACCTGCTGGCGCAGGCGCAGCCGCGCGGCCTCGTCGCCGCGCGCCTCAGCCTCGGCCAGCAGCGCGTCCAGGCCGTTGCCGAGCAGGAAGCTGGCCTGATTGCAGTACCCGGCCAAGTCGAAGCCGGCGCCGGTGCCGGCCTCGGCCAGCGCAGTGAAGTCCACCGACGCGGTCAGGTCCTGCAGGCCCGGCCAGCGGTAGGGATCGGCATGCGTGCGATGCCGGTAGAACGCGCGCAAGGTGCCGTCGTCGCGCTCGGGCAGATAGAACTCGCGGCGCGGATAGCCGTAGTCCACGAACAGCATCGCGCCGCTGCGCAGGCCGCCGGCCACCGCCTGGATCCAGTACGGCAACTGCGGCAGCAGCTCGGAGCGGTAGCCATCGGCGAACGGCGCCTGCAGATAGCGCTCGATGTGCCGCACCGCCGCCGCCAGCAGCGGATCGGCCGGCTGTTCGCCGCGGCGGAAGCGGCCCTCGCCGTCCAGGGTCACGGTCTCCTCGAACACCTCGCCGTCGCGCAGCGCGAAGCGCGGCGTCGGCAGAGCGTCGATCACCTCGTTGGCGAACAGCACGCCGTTCCAGTCGTCGTCGAACGGCCGGTCCAGCCACTCCACCAGGTCGAACACCGGCGGGATCAGCGCGCGCGCCAGGCGCTCGCGCTGGCGTTCGCGCAGATCGGCGCTGGGCTCCAGGATCGCATAGCGCTCGGGCAGCGCATCCAGCGCCAGCAGGCGCTTGAGCATGACCTCGGCGAAGGCGCCGCTGCCGCCGCCCACTTCCAGCATGCGCGCCTGCGGCCCGAGTTGCTGCAAGACCGGCGCCAGCGCATTGGACACGGTCGCGGCAAACAACGGCCCCAGCTCCGGCGCGGTGACGAAATCGCCCTCCTCGCCGAACTTGCTGCTGCCAGCGCTGTAGTAACCGAGACCTGGCGCGTACAGCGCCAGCTCCATGAAGCGCGAGAACGGAATCGCCCCGCCGGCGGCGGCGATCTCGGCGCGCATGTGCGCGGCCAGGCGATCGCTGTGGGCCAGTGCGATGGCATCGGGCGAGGGAAGGTCGGTGGGCATGCGGCGCCGGATTGCGTGGACAATGCACAGCATAGCCGAGCACGGAACCCGTACATGACCCAGACCAAAGTCGCCCTGATCACCGGCAGCGCGCGGCGCATCGGCGCCGGCATCGCCCGGCGCCTGCACGCGGCCGGCTACGCCGTCGCCTTGCATGCGCATACCTCGCAGGCCGAGCTGCAGGCGCTGGCGCAGGAACTGGAGGCCATGCGCGCCGGCAGCACGCTGACCCTGCAGGCCGATCTGCGCGACACCGCGCAGTTACCGGACCTGGTGGCGCAGTGCGTGGCGCGTTTCGGCCGGCTCGACGCGCTGGTCAACAACGCCTCCAACTTCTATCCCACGCCGTTGCACGAGGCGACGCCGGCGCAGTGGGACGACCTGTTCGCGGTCAACGCGCGCGCGCCGCTGTTCCTGGCGCAGGCCGCAGCCACGCAACTGCGCCAGCATGGCGGCGCGATCGTCAACCTCACCGACCTGCACGCCGAACAACCGCTGCGCGCGCATCCGCTGTACAGCGCGGCCAAGGCGGCCCTGGCGATGCTGACCCGCTCGCTGGCGCTGGAACTGGCACCGCAGGTGCGGGTCAACGCCATCGCCCCCGGCGCGATCCTGTGGCCCGACGCGGGCAAGGACGCGGCCGCGCAGCAGGCCCTGCTGGCACGCACCCCGCTGGCACGCATCGGCCAGGTCGAGGAAATCGCCGAGGCCGTGCGCTGGCTGCTCGACGACGCCAGTTTCGTCACCGGGCAGACCGTGCGAGTGGACGGCGGGCGCGGGCTGACTTGAAGGCTGGGAACGGGGAATGGGGAATGGGGAATCGGCAAGCGCGACCTCTTCCAGCCATTGCTGAGAGCCACGCCAGGCCGCGTCATGACAACGCGACGATCAGCCCGGCACCCAGCTCTACCGATTCCCTAATCCCGACTCCCCATTCCCGGCTTCATCATCCAGCTCGACCACCTCGAACGCCTTGCCATGCTCGGCATGCGCCTGCCATAGCGCACCCAGGGATTGGCCGCTGACCGGGTCGACGAAGTCGGCGGCGATGTCGGCCAGCGGCTTGAGGACGAAGGCGTGGCGCAGTTCCGGGCGCGGGATGCGCAACTTGCCGGGTCCCTCGACGATGCGGTCGCCGTAGAACACCACGTCGATGTCCAGGGTGCGGTCGCTGAAACGCGGGCCGCTGCGGTCGCGGCCATGCGCGTCCTCCAGCGCATGCAGCCAGTCGTCCAGCGGCGCCAGCTCCCAGTCGGTCTGCAGCGCCGCGGCGTTGTTCAGGAACGCCGGCCCGTCGAAACCGACCGCCGCGGTGCGATAGGTCGGCGACACGGCGATCGCGCCGAACTGCCGGCGCAGCGCCGCGATCGCCGCGGCCAGGTGGTGATGCGGGCGCAGATTGCTGCCCAGGCTCAGAAGCACGGTGGTCATGCGCTATTCGCGCATGCCGCGGCGGCGAGCGTCAACGGTAGCCAAGCCCGAGCCCCCCGCATAGAATCGGAACGTACCTGGTTTTTCGGCAGCGCCATGACATATTGCGTCGGCATCGAAGTGGACGAAGGCCTGGTCTTCGCCGCTGACACCCGCACCAACGCCTCGCTGGACGACGTCCGCGTGCACCGCAAGCTGCACGTGTTCGAGTATCCGGGCCAGGCGGTGTTCGCACTGATGTCGGCCGGCAACCTGGCGACCACGCAGCTGACCCTCTCGCGCCTGCAGCGCGACGCCGACGATCCCGAGGCGCCGCGCAGTCTGCGCAGCTTCCGTCACCTGTTCGAGGTCGCCGAGTACGTCGGCGAGGTGCTGGCCTCCAGCCAGATCAAGCTCTCCGAGCAATCCCAGCACAGCGGCGTCAACGTGCAGTCGACGCTGATCCTGGGCGGGCAGATCGCCGGCGAACGGCCCGGGCTGTACATGATCTACCCGCTCGGCAACGCCATCGCCACTTCGCCGGAGACGCCCTACCTGCAGATCGGCGAATCCAAGTACGGCAAGCCGATCCTGGACCGCATCATCCGCTCGGAGATGCAACTGGAAGACGCCGCGCGCACCGCGCTGGTGTCGCTGGACTCGACCATCCGCTCCAACCTGTCGGTGGGCATGCCGATCGACCTGGCGCTGATCCGCCGCAACGACCTGCGCGTGACCGAGCGCATGCGCCTGGAAGCCGACACCCCGCTATACGCCGAGATCCACGACACCTGGTCGCGCAAGCTGGAGAACGCCGTGCGCACCCTGCCGCGTTTCCCCTGGGAACCGGCCCTGGCCGCCGACCCCGACAACGAAACCCGCGACGTCCTGCCGCCCCTGCCCCCCCGCCGCGCCCCCGCCCGCCGCGACCCGGAAGACCAGTCGGCGCAGCAGTGAGAAGCCGGGAGTGGGGAATCGGGAATGGGGAATCGTAAAAGCGGAGTGCGATGCCTCCGTTTCGGTGTACGGGACGTGTCGGCGCTCGCGTCATTGCAGGATGCAATGCAGCACTGCTGCCTTTTCGACCGTGGTTATCAGCCTCTCGGCGATGAATAGGGCATCGCGGCGCTAGTCCCGACTCCTGAAGCGTGCGCTTGAGCACGCCTACCACCGAGGCGGCAGTCGTTTTGCTGCCGCCCTCCTATTGCCAGCCTCTCAGCGAAAGCCGCTCGCTGTTGCTGTTGCCTTTCCCATTCCCGATTCCCCCATCCCCATTCCCAGCGCCTCAACCGCTCTCAAGCGCATGCGCCACGGCGCGGAACACGCGCTGCATTTCCAGCGGCTTGCGCAGGACGTGCACGGCGATGTCGGCGGGGAAGTGGTCGCGTTCCAGGTGGGTGCCGGTGTCCTCAAGGACGATCGCCGGGCCCTGGTAGCCCAGGTCCTGCAGCGCCAGCAGCAGGCGCACCGCCGACAGCAGGATGATGTCGCTGTCGACGATCACCAGGTCCGGCAGGCCGTGCTCCTCGACGTCGCGCAGCGCCGCGGCGCCGTCGGACGCCAGCTGCGGGCGGTAGCCCTGGCTGGACAGCGCATTGCCCAGCAGCGACAGCCGCGTGGCTTCGCCGTCGACCAGCAGCACGCGCTGGCCCTTGCCCATCGGCAGCGACAGCTCCGGCTCGGTCGACGGCGCCGGCGTGCGCAGCGGCATCAGCAGTTCGAAGCAGGTGCCCTCGCCCGGCGTGCTGTCCACGCCGATCCGGCCGCCGTAGCTTTCGACGATGCGCTTGCAGGAGATCAGGCCCAGGCCGGTGCCGTCCGGCTTGGTGGTGAAGAAGGGGCTGAACAGCCGTGCCTGGATTTCCGCGTCCATGCCCATGCCGGTGTCGCGGACCAGGATGCGCACCTGCTCGCTGCCGTCGGCGCCGATCGCCGGGCTCGCCGAGAAGCTCAGCTGGCCGCCGTCGGGCATCGCCTGGATCGCGTTAAGGCCGAGGTTGAGCAGGCATTGCTGCAGCTCGGTGTAGTTGGCCTCGATCGACAGCGCCGGATCGGCCACGTTCACCTTCAGCGTCACCCGCTCCGGCAGGCTGCTCTTGAGCAGCATCTGCACCGCCTGGAGCAGCTCGGCGATGCGTACCCGCTCGCTGGGCGTGCGCGAGCCGCGCACGAACGACAGCATCGACTCGGCCATCTCATGGCCGCGCCGGCCGCATTCGGCAATGACGTCGGCCAGATGGCGCAGTTGCGGATCGTTGCTGCGACCGACGATCAGTTCCGGCACGATCAGCAGCGGCTGCAGGATGTTGCGCAGGTCGTGGCTGAGGCCGGCGGCGAGCAGGGCCAGGCTCTCCAGCCGCTGCGCGCGCATCAGCTCGCGCTCCACCCGCTGCCGCTCGCGCTCGGTGCGGGCCTCGCGGATCGCCCGCGCCACCGCCGACGGCAGGCGGGTCGGGTTGTGCTTGATGATGTAGTCGTTGGCGCCGTCGCGCAGCGCCTCCACCGCGGTCTCCTCGCCGATGGTGCCGGAGACGAAGATGAAGGGCACCGCGTTGCCGTCCTCGCGTACCACCCGCAGCGCCTCGTGCCCGGAGAAACCGGGCATGCTCAGGTCCGACAGCACGATGTCCGGGGCGAACTCGCCAAGCGCTTCGCGCAACGTCGGTTCGCTTTCCACGCGGCGGAACGTCGCCTCCAGGCCGGCGTCCAGCAACTGGTCGGACAGTAGCTCGGCATCCTCCGGCGAATCCTCGACCATGAGGATCCGGATGGGGCCAAGCCTGGGGCCGGTGGTGGGCATGCGCGCTTACTCTTTGTCCGGCGCCTGGTTGATCAGCGCCCAGAAGGTTCCCAGCGTCTTCACCGCGGTGAAGAACTGGTCCACGTCCACCGGCTTGACCACGTAGGCGTTGACGCCCAGGTCCCAGCTGCGGGCCAGGTCGCTTTCCTCGCGCGAGGACGACAGGATCACCACCGGCAGGCGCTTGAGCGACTCGTCGCTGCGCACCAGCTTGAGCACTTCCAGGCCGTCCATGCGCGGCATCTTGATATCCAGCAGCAGCACCGCCGGCAGGCCTTCCTCGCGGTCGGCGTAGGCGCCACGGCGCAGCAGGTAGTCCATCGCCTCCACGCCGTCCTCGACGTGCACGATGGGATTGGCCAGACGCGCGTCGCGCAATGCATCCACCGCCATTTCGGCATCGGCGGGGCTGTCTTCGGCAAGCAGGATGGTGCGGATGGCGGTCATGCGATGAACTCGGTAGGGGACGCTTCGGGCGCCGGGGGCAGAACGAAATGGAAGGTGGCGCCCTGGTCGGGGGCGGATTCGGCCCAGATCTGGCCGCCATGGCGGGTCAGCACGCGGCGCACGCTGGCCAGGCCGATGCCGGTGCCGGAATACTCGCTGGCCTTGTGAAGGCGTTGGAACACGCCGAACAGCTTGGCCGCATAGGTCATGTCGAAGCCGGCGCCATTATCGCGCACGCTGAAGTGATGGCTGCCGTCCGGCTGCACCTGGTAGCCGACCTCGATCTGCGCGACCTCGCGCTTGGCGCTGTACTTGACCGCGTTGCCGAGCAGGTTCAGCCACAGCTGCCGCATCATGTTCTCGTCGGCGACCAGGATCGGCAACGGCGCGATGCTCCACTCGATGCGGTGGCCGCTGCCGCCCTGGTCGGACTGGTAGTTGGCGTCCAGCACCGAGCGTGTCTCCGCCACCAGCGACTGCATGTCCACCGCCTGCAGGCGCAACGCGCTGCGGCCCAGGCGCGAGTAGACCAGCAGGTCGTCGATCAGCGAGGCCATGCGCCGCGCCGAGGTGCCGATCACCTCCAGGTAGTGCCGGCTCTTCTCGTCGGCGCCGTCGCCCAGATGGCGGGCCAGCTTGTCGGCGAAGCCGGCGACGTGGCGCAGCGGCGCGCGCAGGTCGTGCGAGACCGAGTAGCTGAACGCCTCCAGTTCGCGATTGACTTCCGACACCTGCTCGATCTTGCCCTCCAGTTGCCGGTTCAGCTCCTGGATGCGCTGTTGCGCGGTTTTCTGCAGGGTGATATCGCTGACCGTCATCAACACCACTTCATCCTCGCTGTCCGGCAGCGGCATGCGCCGCGCATTCAGCAACATGGTCCTTGGTACGCCATCGGCGCCGAGTTGTTCGTGCTCGAAATCCCACAATTCGCGTCCGCGCAACATCACGTCGGCCAGGCGCTGGACGATGATGGGATCGTGCCAGACGCCATCGCCGACGTCGGCCAGCATCTTCGGCGGATCGGCCAGGTCCATACCGTACAGTTCGGCGAAGGCGGTGTTGTGCATCATCATCCGTTGCGTGCCGTCGAGCAGCACGATCGGCTCGCGCACGGTCTGCAGCACCGCCGCGGCGCGGCTGTTGGCGCGCAGCATGTGGCGCTCGGCGTCCAGGCGCCGGCCGATCTGCCGCTGCAGCAGCCAGATCACCAGGCCCAGCAGCAGCAACTGCACCAGCAGCGAGGTCCAGCTCATCATCGAGGCGAGCATGCGGCGCTGGTCGGCGTCGGCGGTGCGCTCGCGCAGCAGTTCGTCCTCGCGCCGCTGCAGTTCGGCGATCAGGCCGCGGACCGGGTTGTCGGCGGTCATGTCCTGGATCAGGGCGCGGACCCGCTCCGGATCGCGCGTCTGTGCGATCCGCTCGGCGATCAGCCCGCGCCGCTCCAGCGTGCTCTGCAGGCGCCCGACGCGGACCTGCTGGTCGGGGTTGTCGCGGGTCAGTTCGGCCAGATGGGCGATGGTCGGCTGCAACGACGCGCGCGCCTCCTTCAAGCGCGCGTCCAGGATCGGCGACTGCACGCCGTGCGACATCGCCATCGCCGCCGACTCCATGTCGCGCATGTCCGCCTCCATCGCGTTCAGGGTGGCGGTCACCTCCTGGCTATGGCCGACCCAGTCGGCCGCGTGCAAGGTGCTGGCATTCATCTGCCGCAGCAGCAGCGAGGGCAGGATGACGATCAGAACAACGGCCAGGGCCAGCAGCGGCAGGCGCCAGCGGTCCCAAGCATCGTGTTTGGCGATGGTCTGCATAGCGGGTGCGTAAGAAGAAGGAACGGCTGCGGCCATCGCGGGCGCGCATTGTCGCCCATCTTCCACGGCAGCAGATGAATTATTCAGCGGAAGCGCGACACCCCGATCGCACCGACGACATGGACTCTATCCCAGCTCGCGCGCACGCCGACGCCGACGCCGGCGACCTTCGGCCGCCGGCAGGAGCGCCACGCACGCGCGGCGCTCAGGGTTGGCGCGCCGCGGAGGCGGCCGAACCGGCCTGGGTGCCGACCAGCGCCCAGGCCGGCATGCCCGCGCGGACCAGCAGGAAATCGGCATGGCTGCGCAGGCGACGGCGCTCGGACTGGCTCAGCCCCTGATCCAGCTCCTGCATCAGTGCGGAGAAGGCGGGCCAGAAACCGGCGTCGTCGTGGAAGGTGGTCAACAGCATGCTCAGCTGGGCCTCGAGCCGGCGCACCGCGGGCAGCAGCGGCGAAGGCTGCGCCGCATGGCTGGACAGCGCGGCGCCCAGCGCCTCGGCGGCTGCGGCCGCATGCCCCGCGGCCGGATGGGGTTGGGTGTCCAACATCGCGCGTGATCCGTTGACGAACATGAAGGGATGATGTCCGAACCGGTGTCAAAGCGACGCGAAATGCGATACACGTCGCGAATTCCCCGAGGTCCACGCAAAAAAAACGCACCCCGCAGGGTGCGCCGTGGCCGGTGTCGCGGGCGTGGCGCCTCGTCGCATCCCCACCCGCGGCCGCGGATCGCTACTTACTGCTTGGCAGCCGCGCTGATCTTCAGGTCGGTCGCATCCACCTTCTTGACCCCGTCGATCTTCTTGGCGACGGCCACGGCCTTGTCCTTCTCCGCCTTGGTCGCGACCGCGCCGGACAGCTTGACCGTGCCGTTGACGGTATCGACCTTGATCTCGGTACCCGACACGTTCTTGGTGGCCAGCAGATCGGCCTTCACCTTGGTGGTGATCCAGGTGTCGGTGACCGGCTCCTTGGAGTCGTGGCGGCCGGCGTCGTGGGCGGTCGTGTCGTGCTGCATGGTGTCCTGCTGGCCCATGGTGCCGTGGTCCTTGGCGCCGGTGGACTGGCCGGCCGCGAACGCCTGGCCCGCGCCGAACGCAAAACCGGCTACCAGGGTGGCGCCAAGCAGGGTGCGTGCATTGATCGTTTTCATCGTGTCTTCCTCCGCTGAAGGTGCGCGCAGTCTCCACCACGCCGTCGTACAGGCGGCGTGACCGCCGAATCGCCGCAGCGTGAATGCGCAATCCGCCGACATGGGCCGCGCGATACTGGATTCCCGTCGCTCTCGCCCGCGCCCATGTCCGACTTCAATCTCGCCCTGCTCGGCTTCGGCTATGTCGGCCGTACCTTCCATGCACCGCTGATCGCCCACACGCCCGGCCTGCGCCTGCACACCGTGGTCTCGCGCCAGGCCGACGCCGTGAACGCGGCCTGGCCGCAGGCGCATGTGGTTGCGGATGCGGCGCAGGCCTTCGCCGATCCGCAGATCGACGCCGTGGTGATCGCCACGCCCAATCAGACCCACGCGCCGCTGGCGCTGGCCGCGCTGGCGCAGGGCAAGCACGTGCTGGTGGACAAGCCGTTCACCGTGGACGTGGCCGAAGCGCAGCAGGTGCTCGAGCAGGCGCAGCGGGCCGGCCGCATCGTCAGCGTGTTCCAGAACCGGCGCTGGGACGGCGACTTCCTCGGTGTACGCGCGTTGCTGGAAGCCGGCACGCTGGGCGAGATCGCCGAGTTCCATTCGCACTTCGACCGCCATCGCCCGCAGGTGGGCGACCGCTGGCGCGAGCACGCCCTGCCCGGCTCCGGGCTGTGGTTCGACCTCGGGCCGCACCTGCTCGACCAGGCGCTGCAACTGTTCGGACCGCCGCAGGCGGTGCAGGCCGACCTGGCACTGCAGCGCCCCGGCGCACAGGCCGTGGACTACGTACACGCGGTCCTGCGCTATCCGCGGCTGCGGGTGGTGCTGCATGCCGGCTCGCTGGTCGCCGCGAACGGGCTGCGCTTCGCGATCCACGGCAGCGGCGGCAGCTATCTCAAGCACGGCATGGATACGCAGGAAGCGCAGTTGCGCGCGGGCGTGGCGCCGGGCGCGCCGGAGTGGGGCGAGGATCCCCTGCCCGGCCAACTGCGTCTGGTCGGCGCCGACGGCACGCATTCGGTACAGACCCTGCCGGCACACCGCGGCGATTACCGCGACTGCTATGCGGCCTTTCGCGAGGCGCTGGGCGGGCGCGGGCCTGCGCCGGTGGATGCGGCGCAGGCGCTGGCGGTGATGCGGCTGCTGGAGGCGGGCGTGCGCAGCGCCGCCTCCGGTTGCAGCGTGACGCTGGACTGAGCGTCGCGGGTCAGGCGGGACGCGTGCCGCCCGGCGCGGGCGCGTCGCCGCCCTCGTGCTTGATCGCATGGCCGCCGAACTGGTTGCGCATCGCCGCCAGCAGCTTGTCGGCGAACGAATCGTCGTCGCGCGAGCGCAGCCGTTCCAGCAGCGAGAGGGTGATCACCGGCGCCGGCACGTCCAGGTCGATCGCCTCGGCCACGGTCCAGCGGCCTTCGCCGGAGTCCTGGACGTAAGGCGCGATCCCGGCCAGGGTCGGATTAGCGCCCAGCGCGTCCGCGCACAGGTCCAGCAGCCACGAACGCACCACGCTGCCCTGGCGCCAGACCTCGGCGACCTGGTGCAGATCCAGCGCGAACTCCTGCTTGCGCCCCATCAGCGCGAAGCCCTCGGCGTAGGCCTGCATCATCCCGTACTCGATGCCGTTGTGGACCATCTTGGTGAAGTGGCCGGCGCCGCTCGGGCCGACATGGCCCCAGCCGGCATCGGTCGCCGGTGCCAGGGTCGCGAACACGTCGTGCAGGCGCTGCACCGCGGCGGTGTCGCCGCCGATCATCAGGCTGTAGCCCTCGCGCAGCCCCCACACGCCGCCGCTGGTGCCGCAGTCGACATAGGCGATGCCGTGCGCGGCGAGTTCGCCGGCGCGGCGCATCGAATCCTTGTAGTAGGAATTGCCGCCGTCGATCACCACGTCGCCCTTGCCCAGCAGCGGCAGCAACGCCGCCAGGGTGTCGTCGACGACCTTGCCGGCGGGCACCATCAGCCACACCGCGCGCGGCGCCGGCAGCGCCGCGATCAGCGCGGCCATGCTGTCGACCGCTTCCACCCCGCGCTGCTGCGCGGCGCTGCGCGCGGCCTCGCCCAGGTCGAAGCCGACCACGCGATGCCCGCCGCGCACCAGCCGCTCGGCCATGTTGGCGCCCATCCGGCCCAAGCCTACAAGTCCCAGTTCCATGCGTCGTTCCCGGTTCGAAAAAAGGAGGGTTAGGGTCTCACGAAGCGGCGGCGCCGACGTGACGCGCAGCTAAGGCGCCGCGGCGGCGGCCGGCACCGGCGCCTGCGCGCAATCGCGCAGTTGCAGGTCGCGCCAGCGCCGGTACAGCGTGGTGTGCAGGTTGTGCAGGGTCAGTTCGACCGCGAACGGCGTGCGCGGGTTGCGGTCCAGCAGCCGCACCACGTGGTAGCCGATCGGCTTGACGCCCTTGGGATGCACGTAGACCTGAAAGCCGCGGTAGAACGGATCGTCGAGCAGAGCATCCAGTTGCGCGAGCACGGCCTGCTGCGCGGGATCCAGACGTGCGCGCAGCGCCGGATCGCGGTCGTACAGCAGGCGCTCGAAGCGTTCGCGCCCCGGGCCGCGCAGGGTCCGCGCCAGTTCCCAGATGCGCCGGTTCTGGCCGTCGTAGTACGCGAAGCCACCGTGCGTGCGCAGCGCGGCGGCGGCCTCGGCGCTGACCGCGGCGACCACGAAGTTCTCCGCCTGGTTGTTGATGTCGTCCAGGTAGCGGCGCTCGAACACGTGCACGATGTAGCCCGGCGCACCGAGGAAGGCAGCACGGCCGCGTTGCGCGGTCTTGGCCGCCTTGCCGTCGGCGAAGAAGTCGCCGGCGTGCGCGCCGAGCAGGACGCTGTCGGTGTCGTGCAGGGTCAGGAAGGTGCCGATCGACAGTTCGTCGGCGCTGAACGCACGATCGAACGCGGCATCGCCATACAGTTCGCGCTGCGTGGCCAATTGCGCGATCTGCCGGCCGACGCCGCATTCCGAACGCACATGGCCGCTGTAGAACGCCTCGATCGCCTGCGCATTGCCGCCTGCCGGCCGATAGCCGCGGCCGAAGCTGCGGAAGCGCTCCCAGCCCTGCGCCTGCGCGCCGCGCGGGCCGAAGCCGATCCAGCCCAGTTGCAGCGCCGAGAAGCGATAGCCGGGATTGTCCTGCAGCCGCGCGACCGCGCGCGTCGTGGCCGCGCCCAGTTGCAGGAAATAGCCGCACTGCGTCGCTGGCGTGTCCAGCAAGGCACGCAGCGCCTGCCGCCGCTGCGCGTCGTTCCAGGCCGCCGGCAAGGCCACCTGCAGATCGCCATGCGCCTGCGCCTCGGCCAGCGAACCGCGCTCGCACGGCGCGCCGGCCGCGATCTGCGGCTGGGCTGCGGCGGTGCTGCCGATGCGCCAGCCCAGCCGCTCCAGCAACGCGGCCAGGCAGGTCGCGCTGGCCTGGTCGGCCGGCGCCGGCGCGGCGTTGGCCGCGGCACTGGCCAGCAGCGCGGCCAACAGCAGGCCGAGGCCGCGACGAGGCGCAACGCGAGCGAACCTGAGTGATCGAATCATGCAGCGGGCATCGCGGGCAGGAACTCCGTCGGCCGCAGCGGCGGCGGCGCCGGTGCAGCCTGCCGCATCGCCCGTGCAGGCGTCGCGAAGTCATCCGGCCCCGCACCGCCCGCGCGGCGTTCACTCTTCCGCCATGCCCGGCGCACCTACACTGCGGCTCTCTTGGCGCAAGCGATCCCCCTGCATGCACGTGCTCGTTACCGGAGGCACCGGATTCATCGGCCGCGCGCTGTGCGCTGCCCTGCTCGACGCCGGGTACAAGGTCAGCGTGCTCACCCGCGACCCGGCGCGCGCAGCGCGCCTGTTGCCGGCGGTGCAGACGCTGGACGACCTGCAGCGCGCCGGACCGGCCGATGCGGTAGTCAACCTCGCCGGCGAACCGCTGGGCGAAGGACGCTGGAGCGCCACCCGCAAGCGCCGCTTCCGCACCTCGCGCATCGGCACCACCCGCGCTCTGATCGACTGGATGAGCGGGCTCGACGCCGCGCGGCGCCCGGGCTGCCTGATCTCCGGCTCGGCGATCGGCTACTACGGCGATCGCGGCGACGAGGTGTTGGACGAAACCAGCACGCCCGGCGACGACTTTTCCGCACAACTGTGCCGCGACTGGGAAGCCGAGGCACTGCGCGCGCAGGACCTGGGCGTGCGCACCAGCCTGGTCCGCACCGGCGTGGTGCTGGGCCGCGACGGCGGCGCACTGGCGCGGATGCTGTTGCCGTTCCGGTTCGGGATGGGCGGGCGCATGGGCGATGGCCGTCAGTGGATGAGCTGGATCCACCGTGACGACCAGGTCGGGCTGCTGTTGTGGCTGCTGCAGCACGGCGGCGAAGGCGCCTACGACGCCACCGCGCCGGCGCCGGTGACCAATGCCGCGTTCGCGCAGCAACTCGCCGCCACCCTGCATCGTCCGGCACTGCTGCCGATGCCGGCGGCGGCATTGCGCCTGGCATTCGGCGAGATGGCCGACCTGTTGCTGGGCAGCCAGCGCGTGCTGCCGACGCGCGCACAGCGCGAGGGCTATGTGTTCCGCTACCCGCAACTGGACGCAGCGCTGCGCGCCGTGCTCGCCGACTGAGCCACTGCGGAGGCGCCGCGTCGCCCAGCGCCGCAATCAGTACCGAAACGAAAACGCCCCGGCGGAGGCCTCCGCCGGGGCGTGCTGCATCAGGTCGCCGCGCCGGCGTCAGGCGCCGGTCGACGCGATGCGTTGGTGCGACTCAATAGCGCTTGCAGACGGTCTCGACCACGCGGTTGCCGTTGGCCTGCTGGCGCTGGCCCTGGATGTAGCGGCCGGTGGCGCCGCCGGCGACCGCGCCGCCGACCGTGGCCAGCTTGCGGCCATCGCCCTTGCCGATCTGGTTGCCGAGCAGGCCGCCGATCGCCGCACCGGCCAGCGTGCCGCCGAGGCGGTCGGGGTCGGTGCTGTTCTTGCGCACCGCGACCTTCTTGCAGTGCACGCGGGTGCCGTCGCTGAAGCGGCGGCCATTGTCCTCGGGGCCGTAGTGGCGCTGCGCCTCGGCCAGCGGCGCGGCGGCCGTGGCGATGGCGAGCACGGAAAGACACAAGGCGGACTTGAGAGTGTTCATGCTGATTGCTCCTGGGTGGCGGAGCCGATGCACAAGCACCGCGCTCTCGACGGGCGCCACCTTCTCACCGACTTCGCGAATGGTTCGTGAAGCGAAATCGCGCGGATTCAGCTTCCGCAGCGACGCCTGAATCAGTCGGCGCCGCCGGGTTCGCCGCTCTGCGGCGCCGTCGTCGCAGGCGGCTGCGTCGCGGTGGTGGCCGCGGGTGCCGGCGGTGGCACAGGCGTCGCCGTGGGCATCGGAGTCGGCATCAGCGGCGCTGCCGGCGCAGGTGCGGGCGCTGCCGGCGTCGGTGCCGGCGCGGTCACGGCCGCCGCTGCGGGCGGATGCGTAGGCGGCTCCGGTGCCGGCTTGTTCTTGGGCAGGTATTCGCTCATCAACTGGAAGAAGCGCTTGTAGAAGTCGCCGTCCTGCACCGTGCTGCTGGCCACGCGCACCATCGAGTCGTCGCTGCTGCCGATCGGCAGCGAGACCGAACCGAGCACGCCGACGCCGACGCTGGCCGAGGTCGGGCTCTTCTTCAGCGCATAGCGGTCCTGCAACGCACTGACGAACACCCAGGATTCGTCCTGCCCATGCGCCACGCAGGACACCCGCAACTCGAGCTGCTCGTGCAACTCGTCGCTGGGCTGGAAGTTCTTGGTGCCTTCCACCGCATCGGCGGTGGCCTTGGAGACCACATAGCCCTGGCTCAGCAGGGCGCGGCGCGCCGATTCGCAGGCCTGCGCCGGCTGCACCGGGTAGTTGCGCGAATAGGTGTTGTCGGAATTGAAGGTCTCTTTCACCAGGCCGTCCTGCTTGCGGGCGAAGCAGCCGCTCAGGCCGATCGCGATCAGCGCGAGCGCGGGAATGGCGAGAACCTTGGAGGGAGCGGACATAGGCCGTTGACCGGAGAGAGGGAACCGCGGCAAAGAATAGCCGCAAGCGCGTCGGCGCGGCCTTGACGCCGGCGCGGCCGCTCATCCCGCGGTTAGCGAGGTGCGCGGCGTGGGCCGCGCCGACTCAGGCGGCGGCGGGTTCCAGCGCCAGGTCCACGCGCAGCAGGCCGCCGTCGTGGGCGCGGCGTTCGGCGCGCAGGTAATGATGGGCATCGAGCAGTTCCAGGGTCGGCGGCGCCGCCAGCGGCTCGCCCCACAGGCTCAGCAGGAAGCCACGCGCGCGCAGCCATTCGAGCAGCCGCAGCAGCCCGTCCAGGTCGCGCGGCAGCAGCAGGTCGACGTCGCCGGGCGGGCGCGGTGCCGCCGCCGGATCGCCCAGCCAGTGCGGATAGCTGCCGTACAGCGCAAAGGCGAAGCCGTCGGCACGCAGGGCCGCCAGCAACTGCGCCGTGCCGGGCAGGTCGATGGGCTGGCGCCGGTGCTGGAAGATCAGCGCGTACTCGTGGCTGCGGTCGTTGCGGGTGTCGCCGGGCGCCAGCGGCTGCGCCGTCTCGCGCGGGTAGCACAGCACGCGCTCAGGACAGGGCGCGAACAGGCTGCCGAGGATCCGGGCCAGGTCCCAGGCCTGCGGCACGGTGGCGTCGCCGAGCTGCACGTTCTCCACCATCGCGATGCAGAAGCCGTCTTCGCGCAGGACACGGCGCACGCCATGGAACACTGCACGCAGGCCATGCAGGTAGGCGGCGTAGTCGGCGCTGGCGTAGAGCTGGCCGGGTGCCGCCGCGGCCGGCCAGGCGCAGCCGAAGTACGGCACGTTGGTCAGGCACAGGTCCACCGGCGCGGCCGGCATGCACTGGGGCAAGCCGCCGTCCAGCACCTCGGCCTGCAGGCCGAGCCGCTGCAGCCGTTCGCGCGCCAGCCGCGCGCGCGCCGGGTCGATCTCCAGGCCGATGCCGTGGCGACCTTCCAGCTCGGCGGCGAGCAAGGTGCTGCCGAAGCCGCAGAACGGATCCAGCACGCGTGCGCCGCGCGCGCTGAAGTGGCGCACGAACGGACGCATCTGCCCGACCCAGCCGCAGTCGCGTGCGCCCAGCGGATCGCGCTGGCGCAGATCCTCCGGTAGCCGATGTTGCGGCGGATCCGGCGACGGCGTCCACCAGCTGCGGCTATCCATGCGGCGCCCGCCACAGCAGATCGCGGTCCGGCTGCCAGCCGGCGCACAGCCGCCCATCGGCGAAGAACACCAGCTTGTAGATGTCGCCGCTGTCGTGGCACGCGTGCATCGCGCCGTAGTCGGAGGTCTCGAACACCACCTCCATGCCGTCGGCGCTGGCCAGGCGCACATTCCAGAAGTAGTAGCCCTCGGTGATCTGCAGCGGCTGCAGCGCGCGCCACCACGGCGCCGCCATGCAGGCGCCGAGCACCTGCTCGACCGCGACCCGCGCCTGCGCCAGATAGCGCGCGGTGCCGCCGTCGCGATAGCCGTCGCCGAGTCGGGAGAACTCGCGGAAGATCACCGTGCGCGCCCCGCAGGCGCGCGCCCAGTCCAGGTAGGCGGCGACGCCGTCGGCGTCGGCGATGCCGCCGTGCTGCAGGATGCACACCAGGCGCAGCGGCAGCGCTTCGGCGATGCGCTGGGCGGTGGCGACGAAGACGCCCGCATCGGCGATCGCCTCGCCAGGGCGGAAACGCATGATCGCGTCGTTGCGCGCCTGCTGCGGATGATGCCGCGACAGTTCGATCCACGACAGGTCGAAGCGCTGCAAGGCCTGCAACAGCGCATCGCCGTGGCCGCGGGCAAAACCGGCGCCGTTGCTGTACAGCACCCGCTGTTCGACCAGCAGGCCGTCGCGCTCGGCCGCGCCCAGGGTCTGCAGCAGTTCCAGGAACCAGGCTTCGTCGTCGGTCATCTCCAGCCCCGACAGCGAATGCGACAGCGGCAACCCGTGCAGTTGCGCCAGCGCCTGGCGCAGTTGCGCGAAGTAGTGCGGCGGCGGCCGCAGGCTGGCCGCGGCGGTGCCGCCGCTCTGCGGCCGCAGGGTTTCCGAGCAGAAACGGCAGCGCGCCGAACACGGCCGCACCGATGCGTAGGGAGTGAAGGTCACTGGCTGCGCGACGCGGTAGTCGCGCGCGCCGATGCGCTGCTGGCGCCAGCGCGACGCATCCGCCGCGGCCGGCACCCGCCATTCCAGATGCGGTGTGCTGGCGCGCAGCGCGGCAAACAGCGGCGAGCCGCCGCTCAACGGCGGCGCACTCGGCAGGGAGGCGTGCATGGCCGCCTCCTACAGGCGCGCGGCGTTCGCGCGCTCGCGTACCTCGGCGAAGGTCCAGTCGTGCAGCAGGCGGCCGTTCTCCCACACGGTGACCATCGCATCGTCGTAGCCGGCCGGGCCGGCGACCGCTTCGGCCGACACCGCGTCTGGCGGCACCGGCTCGGTGCGATAGCTGCCGTACTCGCGGTGCCGCAGCAGGCGCATGCGGCCGCGCTTGCTGAGCTTGCCCTTGTCGGTGACCGGATCCTTGTAGACATCGATCCAGCGGCCTTCGACGCGCGCGGCCGAGCACTTCAACGCGAACTTCTGGGTGTCGCGGTCGAGCCGCTGCAGCAAGGCGCCGCCCATGCCGAAGGCCAGGTTGTCGGTGGCGTAGCCGGCGCTGGTGATGCGCTCCAGGATCGCGCGGATGCTGGTCGGGTTGACTCCGTCGCCCTGGATCACCCGCACGTGGTTGAGCACCTTGTAGCCCTTGCCGTTGACGCTGTGGCCGAAGGCCTCGTCGAGCAGTTCCAGGCACTGGTGCACCACCGCCACCGGATCGCCGGAGTCGGGGCGGATCACCACGGTGGCGCCGGAGGCGATCACCTCCTCGCGCAGCGTGGTGCCCCAGTGCTCGCGGATCGCATGGAAGATGTCGTAGCTGTCCGACACCACCGCGACCACGCCGCCGGGCTTGCCGAACTGCTTGAGCATATTCCGATAGGCGTCGACCTCGCGTTCGCGGCCCCAGCTGGTGATGGTGCTGTGCTCGGCGGCGGGGATGGAATAGCCGGCCATCGGCTCGTGGTAGTGCGCGCGCGCCAGCAACAGCCCGGACACGGTGTCGGTGCCGAGGAAGTTGACCAGGTGCGCCGCGCCGCCGATCGCGGCCGATTCCAGGCTGGACACGCCGCGCGCGCCGAAGTCGTGCAGCTTGAACGGCAACTGCCCATCCGGATCGTCGCTGGTGCGCTCCAGGAACTGGCGCAGGGTCTGCTTGGCATGCCAGCTCACCGTGGCCACCGTCACCGGGTACCAGATGCGCAGCAGCAGCGTCTCCAGATACGACGGCACCCAGTAGGCCTGCGCGTCGGTGGACTCGATGGTCATCAGCGCGTTGTGGGTCGGCACCACGCTGCCCTCGGGCACGGCGCGGATACGGATCGGCAACTGGCCGCCGAGGCGGTCGACGATGTCGCGCCAGCCGGCCTCGTTGAACGGCTCGCCGTGCGCGGCGAACAGATCGCGCGCCTCGTCGATGTCGGCATGGGTGACGGGGCGGCCCAGCGCCTCCTTGAGGATCGACTGCAGGCCGAAGAACACGGTGCGGTCGTAGACGCCGCCGCGCGATTCCACATAGAAGAACGTGGCGTCGGTGCCAGGCGGGTACTGCAGCCAGTGGCTGGCCTTGTAGCTATCGGTGTTGAGCAGCAGGTTGTTCAGGCATTGCATGACGGAAGCTCCTTCGCGTCGGGGAAAGCCGGCGGTCTGTCCGCCAGCCGGGAGGCCGCGTCAACCGCGGCCCAGGAAGAATTCGAGCAGGTGCAGGTGGTCTTCGAACAGTTTCGGGCCCATGCCCAGCACTTCGCTGACCGGCACCCAGCGCGCCTTGTCGGCGTCGTCGCCGCCGCGCACCTCGGGCAGTTCGCCGAACACGAACTCGAAGTGGAAGGCATGAGTGATGGTGCGCCCGCGCAGGCTGCGCTCGGGGTGGTCGAACACGTGGCGGTTCTTCAGCGAACCCTTGAGCACCGGCACCGGGATCTTCAGCCGGGTCTCCTCGCGCAGCTCGCGCAGGCAGGCGTCGAGGATGCTCTCGTGCTGGCCGACGAAGCCGCCCGGCAGCGCCCACAGGCCCTTGCCCGGCGCCGCGCGGCGGCGCACCAGCAGCACGTGTCCGGAATGCACCACCACCGCGTCGGCGGTGACGAAGGTCGGCGGATACGGCGCCTCCTTCCAGGCCGCGCGGTACTGCTCGATGAACTGGTATTCGGCGAGCAGTTCGGCATACGACGGCGAGTTCTTGCGGAACGCCTCGAGCATGTCGAATACGGGCGCCGGCACGTTGCCGCGCAGCATCAGCAGCGCGCCGTGGAAATCGATGCTGCCGGCCTCGAACAGGTAACGGCGCAACTCGGTCGCCGACAGCGTTTCGGTGTGCTGCACGTCGACCAGCGGCCACTGCGGGAATTCGCGCAGGTAATAGCTGCTGGCGTCCTTGTCCATGCCGATCAGGCCGATCCGCGCCTCGGCGCTGCCGCCGTCGCTGCGCACCGCCTCGGCCACCGTGGACTGCACCGCGGCGATCCATTGGCTTTCGTTGTACAGGTGGTCGCGCAGCGGTCGCAGGATCAGGCGTTCGCCCGCACCCTCGAGCGCCGCCTGGATCATCACGCTGCGCTCGGCAACGGTCCACGGATTGCGGATGGTACGAGGCGTCTCGGCCGAGCCGATCAGGAAGATGAGTTTCTGGCCACGCGCCAGGGCGTGGCGGGCAACGGCGGCGTGGCCGTTGTGGAAGGGCTCGAAGCGCCCGATGAACACCAGATAGTCGAACTCCATGAGCATCCCTCACGGTTGGGTGGATCGCCGCGGGTCTGTCCCTTGGCGTGGGCGAAATGCTACGCCGATGCCGCATCGCGTCAAGTGACGCACCGCGCAGATTCATCGGCCATCCAGACAGCGCGCGTGGACGCCGCGCCGGCGACGCTGCAGTGCAGCGCGCGTCGCCAAGGCGATCGCGCTAGCCTCGTGCGCGCCGCGGCCAAGGGGACCGCCCGGCGCGTCCTGCCGGCCGCCGTTCGGGGCCGCGCGACGCCCCTCCTTCCCTCCTCCCATCACTGCGAGAATCGCATGAACCGATCGAGCAAGCGCGTGTCCGCCTGGCTGCTGGTGTTGTTGCTCGCCTGTCTGTGTGCGCCGGCCATGGCGCAGACCTTCGCCAAGGGCGCCGATGTCAGTTGGATCGACCAGCAGGAGAGCAGCGGGCGCGTGTTCCGCAACGCCTCCGGTGCCACCACCGATTTCTTCTCGCTGCTCAAGGGCACCGGGGTCAACGCGATCCGGTTGCGCGTGTGGGTCAATCCGCAGGGCGGCTGGAACGACGGCGCCGACACGCTGAACATGGCCAAGCGCGCCAAGGCGCAGGGCATGCGCATCATGATCGACTTCCACTACAGCGACAGTTGGGCCGACCCCGGCAAGCAGACCAAGCCGGCGGCCTGGAGCAACCACGACTTCGCCACCCTGGTGAAGGACGTGTATTCGCACACCAACGGCATCCTGTCCTACCTCAAGTCCAACGGCATCGACGTGAGCTGGGTGCAGGTGGGCAACGAGATCAACAGCGGCATGCTGTGGCCGGACGGCAAGACGCCCAACTTCGGCAACCTCGCGCAGTTCATCAACAGCGGCTACAACGCCAGCAAGTCGGTCTACCCCAACGCCAAGGTGGTCGTGCACCTGGCCAACGGCTACGACAACGCGACCTTCCGCTGGTTCTTCGATGGCCTCAAGTCGGCCGGCGGCAAGTGGGACGTGGTCGGCATGTCGCACTACCCGTCCCCCAATGCCTGGCAGAGCGCCAACACCCAGATCGCCAGCAACATGCAGGACATGGTGGCGCGCTACGGCTCGGACGTGATCGTCAGCGAGGTCGGCATGGACTGGCAGCAGGCCGCCACCACCCGCGCGATGCTGGCCGATCTGCTCACCAGGACGCGCGCGCTCGGCAGCCGCGGCCTGGGCGTGTTCTATTGGGAACCCGACGCCTACCCGGGCTGGCAGGGCTACACGATGGGTGCGGTCAACAACAACGGGCAGCTGACCCAGGCACTGTCGGCGTTCAACTGATCGCCGCTCGACAGGCGCGCCGCGCGGTGGTCACCGACACCACCGCCGTGCCACCATCGCGCGTTCCGCTCCTGTCGAGATCTGCCATGTCGCTGTCGCTGTCGTCCGCGCGCAAGCTTGCGCTCCCTCTGCTGCTGGTGCTGGGCGTGTGCATCGCGCCGGCGCAGGCACATAAGCCGGCGCCGCCCGCCGCGCCGGCCCCGCTCAAGGTCATGAGCTTCAACGTGCGCGTGCCGGTCGACACCGACGGCGACAAGCGCTGGGACGTGCGCCGCAGTGCGATGGCCGCGCTGATCCGCACGCAGCATCCAGACGTGTTCGGCACCCAGGAACTGGTCAAGCGCCAGGCCGACTACCTGGCCGCGCAATTGCCCGAGTACCGCTGGTTCGGCCCCAGCCGCGACGGCAAGGACGACGGCGAACGCATGGGCGTGTTCTACGACAGCCAAAAACTGAAGCTGGTGGAGTCGGGACACTTCTGGCTGTCGGACACGCCGGAGGTGATGGGCAGCATCAGCTGGGGCCATCCGCTGCCGCGCATGGTCAACTGGGGGCTGTTCGAGCGCATCGGCGATGGCCGCCGCTTCTACCTGTTCGATACCCACCTGCCCTATCGCGACGAGGACGAAGCGGCGCGCGCCAAGGGCGCGGCGCTGATCGTGTCGCGGCTGAAGGCGCTGCCGGCGAACGTGCCGGTGGTGCTGACCGGCGACTTCAACACGGTGCCGGACTCGCCGACCTACCGCACCCTCACCGCCAGCCTGGCCGACGCGCGCACGCAGGTAGCGCAGCCGCAGGGCCCGGAGGCGACCTTCCACGATTTCACCGGCCACCCGGACCGGCGCATCGACTGGATCTTCTCGCGCGGCCTGGAGGCCACCCACTACGCCACGCTCGACGCGCGGCCGCAGGGTCATTGGCCGTCGGACCACTTCCCGGTGATCGCCACGTTCGCCTGGCCGAACTGACGCGCGTGGGCCTGCGGCATGGACCGCAGGCCGATGTGCGGGAGCGATTCCATCTGTTCGGTATCAGCCGCGACGAGGCGCCAGCGGTAAAGCCTGTCGCGGCTGAAGCCGCTCCTACCAGGCGACCTCACGCCTGGCGAGGCAGACAGTGCGCTAACGAAGTGCCGCTCCTCGCAGGAGCGGCTTCAGCCGCGACGCATGACGTGAAAGGCCTTGGCGTGGCGGGCTGGCCAAGGCCACATCGAGCGCTGCAAGACGGGCAACACCTCCGGCACAGCCAAAGCAGAAGCGCGTGATCTGCGCAGTGCTTCAGTCGCGATCTCGCACCGGAAAGCATCCGGCTCCATCAGCAGTCGGGACCAAAGTCCCTCCCACAGCAAGCAGCTGCGCTGACAGAGGGCCGTGCGGCCGCAGGAGCGGCGTCAGCCGCGACACGCGCCGCCCGGGAAACAGCCGTCGCAAGCGATCCCGAACAGCGTAACAAGGACCGCGCCTGCCGGTTGACATGCCTCGCTGCACCAGTACGCAAGCGCATCGTCAGAGGCGTCCGTCGTGCGCCAGCCGACGGATCCTCAAGCCGCCGGCGCGGCATGCGCACAAAGCCAGTCCAACACCTGCTGCACCGGCGGCGATGGCGCCGGTGTCGGCCGCCACACGATCGACAACTGGCGCAGCGCCCACGGCTCCTGCAGCGGCACCGCGACCAGGTGCGCGCGCACGCTGACCCGCTCCAGCGCCGCCTGCGGCAGGATCGCCACGCCGGCACCGCGCGCCAACATCCGGCACAACGGTTCGATGCCGTGCACCTGCGCGCGGAGGCGCAACTGCCCGCCGGCGCGCGCCGCCTGCGTGCGCAGGTGTTGCTGCAGGGCACTGTCCTCGGCGAGCCCGAGGAACTGCGCCTGCCACAGCTCCGAGAACCGTAGTTGCGGCGCCTGCGCCAGCGGGTGCGTGGCCGCGGCCACCAGCACCAACCGGTCCTGCCGGAACGGGTGCGCGTGCAGGCCCTGCAGATCGGCATGGTCGGCGATCACCGCCAGATCGGCGCGTTGCTCGCGCAGCGCATCGGCCGCGGCGACGCTGCCCTGCTCGCGCAGCGCCAGATCGATGCGCGGATGCGCCACCAGGAACGCGGCCAGCACCTCCGGCAACCATTCCGACAACGCCGCGGTATTGGCCAGCAGGCGCACGCTGGTCGGGTGGCCGCCGGCGTACTCGCCCAGTTCGCTGCGCATCGCCTCGGCCTGGCCCAGCAATTGCCGCGCGTGCCGCAGCAACGCGGTGCCGGCCGCGGTGAGGCCGACGCCACGCGGGCCGCGCTCGAACAACGCAACCCCGAGCTGCGTCTCCAGCGCGCGGATGCGCGCACTGGCGGCGGCCAGCGACAGCGCCGCGCGGTCGGCACCGGCGGTGATGCTGCCGGCCTCGGCCACCGCCAGGAACAGGCGCAGATCGGTGAAATCCAGATGCATCGGCACTCCCGCCTTCGTCGTTGCCGAAGTCTGCCTGAAGCATTCGCGCATTGTCCGGCCGCCGCGGCGCGCCGATGCTGGGCCCCATGGACACCCTCGCACCGCACCTGCTGCCGATCGCCCTGGTCTTCCTGCTCGCCGGCGGCGTCAAGGGTGTGGCCGGCATGGGCCTGCCGACGGTGGCGATGGGCCTGCTCGGGCTGTGGCTGACGCCGACCGAGGCCGCGGCACTGCTGGCGCTGCCGTCGCTGCTGACCAACCTGCAACAGGCATGGGGCGCGGGCACGGGCGCGCTGCTGCGGCGGCTGTGGCCGCTGCTGGCGTGCATCGTCGCCGGCACCTGGTGCAGCGCCGGCATCCTCGCTGGCGCCGACCCGCGGCTGGCGCGCGCCGGGCTGGGCGCGTTGCTGGCGCTGTACGCCGTGCTCGGCCTGGTCCAGTGGCAGGGGCGCCTGTCGCCCTCGCAGGCGCGCTGGGCAGCCCCGCCGGTGGGCCTGGCGACCGGTCTGCTGACCGGCGCCACCGGCGTGTTCGTGTTGCCGGTACTGCCCTACCTCGTGGCATTGCACCTGCCGCGGGAGACGCTGATGGGCGCCCTGGGCAGTTGCTTCGCTGCGGCGACCCTGGCGCTGGCCGCGGCGCTGATCGCGCACGGCGCCTTCCCCACGCAGGCACTGGGCCCCTCGTTGCTGGCGCTACTGCCCACCGCGACCGGCATGTGGCTGGGCGCTCGGCTGCGCGAGCGCATTTCCGCCAGCGCGTTCCGCCGTGTGTTCTTCCTGACCCTGCTGGGGCTGGGCGTGCATCAGCTGTGGCAGGCGCTGGGCTGAAGATGCGATTTCGCCGCAGCACCGCTCAGCCGTAGGACGACCCGGCATCCCCGAGAAGCCCTGTCGCGGCTGAAGCCGCTCCTACGACACAACACGGCAAAACGCGGCGGACCAAACGCCGCATCCGCGATGCGTGCCGATCACCAAGCCGTGGCCTGCCGAGCCGCGCAGCCCGCCGGTTCCTCCGCACGCACCGACACCGACACCGACACCGTGCTTGAACGATCGGTCAGCGCACGACGATGGCGCAGATCGGGATCTGCAACCCGAACCTGCAACAAAAAACGCGCCACCGCTGAGCGATGGCGCGTTCGTGTTCGCGCGACGGTGGCGTGCGGACTCAGTCGGCCCAGCGCCCCGGGCCGGTGGACTGCGGCAGCACCTGCACCGACAGCGGACGGTCCTTCTCCAGCAGGTTGACCGCATCGCTCAGGATCGACGCCGATTCGCGCAGCAGCGGGTCCGGACGCTTGTCGACCAGCTTCTCGCGTGCGGCATCCTTGACGATGTCGCGCTCGTTGCCGGTCAGGCCGTCATCGCTGCTGTCGTCGGCGAGCGGATCCAGCGGCAGGCCGAGCTGCTTGCGGATCTCCTGGCGCTGCTTGCGCTGCGCGTCCTGCTTCTCACGCTCGGCGCGGCGCTCGGCCTCGTTGAGCACCACATACTTCTTCGCCGCCTCGGTGCGGAACTGGCGCACGTCCTCTTCCCACCACTGGAACTCCTTGTCGTTGGCGATGCGCGTGGTGTGCAGCGCCTCCAGCTTGGGCAGCAGCGGCGCGAAATTGCCGTACTGGGTGTGCGGCACCGCGGCGATGCGGCTCCACGGCAGCGCGTTGTCGTAGGTGCTTTCGCCGAACTCGGTGGCATCGACGCTGGCCGGGAAGGCGATGTCCGGCACCACGCCCTTGTGCTGGGTGCTGCTACCGCTGACGCGGAAGAACTGGGCGATGGTCAGCTTGACCTGGCCGAAGCGGTCGGTCTCGTTGGCCGGCCAGCGGTCCAGGTCGACGATGTTCTGCACCGTGCCCTTGCCGAAGCTGGTCTCGCCGATGATCAGGCCGCGGCCGTAATCCTGGATGGCGCCGGCGAAGATCTCCGACGCCGAGGCCGAGCCGCGGTTGATCAGCACCGCCATCGGGCCGTCCCAGGCCACGGCCGGGTTCTGGTCGCTGTTGACGGTGACGCGGCCGCCGGATTCGCGCACCTGCACCACCGGGCCCTGCTCGATGAACAGGCCGGTCAGTTCGATCGCCTCATCCAGCGAACCGCCGCCGTTGTTACGCAGGTCCAGCACCACGCCGTCGACCTTGTCGGTCTTGAACCCGGCCAGCAGCTTGGCCACGTCGCGAGTCGCCGAGGCATAGTCCTTGGCGTTGCGGCGGCGGCCTTCGAAGTCCTGGTAGAACGCCGGCAGCTTGATCACGCCGATGCGCCGCGCCGGCTCGCCGTCCTTCGCCGGCAATTCGATGGTCTCGCCCTTGGCGGCCTGTTCGGCCAGGCGCACCTTCTGCCGGGTCAGCAGCACCTGGCGGTGCTTGCCGTCCACGCCGGCCTCGGCCGGGATGTACTCCAGGCGCACCTGGGTGTCCTTGTCGCCGCGGATCTTGGCGACGACGTCGTCGATGCGCCAGCCGATCACGTCCTCGACCGGGCCACTCTTGCCCTGGCCGACGCCGACGATGCGGTCGCCCGGCTTGAGCGTGCCGTCCAGCGCCGCCGGACCGCCCGGGATCACCTCGCGGATCACCACCAGGTCGTCCTGCTTCTGCAGCTGCGCACCGATGCCTTCCAGCGACAGCGACATCTGCTGGTTGAAGTTCTCGGCGGTACGCGGGGTGAAGTAGTCGGTGTGCGGATCGACCGTGTTGGTGTAGGCGTTCATGAAGAACTGGAACACGTCCTCGCTCTTCAGTTCCTTCACCGAGTCGTCGAGGTTGGCGTAGCGCTTGTCCAGGGTCTTGCGGATGTCTTCCGGCTTCTTGCCGGCGAGCTTGAGCCGCAGCCAGTCGTTCATCACCGACTTGCGCCACAGCGCATCCAGCTCCTGGTCGTCCTTCGCCCACGGCGCGTTCTTGCGGTCGTACTCGAACTTCTCGTCACCGTCGAAGTTGAAGTCCTGCTTGAGCAGCTTGCGCGCGTAAGCGATGCGCTCGTCCACCCGCTGCCGGTACACGGCGAAGATCTGGAACGCCGGTTCCAGCTGGCCGGAGGCGATGTTGGCGCCGAGGTTGTTCTGGAAGCTGGCGAACTTGTCGACGTCGGCCTGGGTGAAGAACTGCTTGCTGCCGTCGAGGGTCTCCAGGTACTTCTTGAAGACCTCCTTGGAGGTCGCCTCGTCGAGGGCGCGCGGCCGGTAGGCGTAGCGGCTGTCGGACAGCAGGCCGTACACCAGCTTGGCGGTGGTGGCCTGGTCGGCGGTGGCAGCGGCCGGCAGTGCGGGCGCATCGGTCCGGGCGAACAGCGCCAGCGGTGCGGTCAGCGCAAACGCCAGCAGGAAGGCGGAAGCTTTGAATTTCATCTGGGGACTCTCGGCACCAGGCCGTCAGGGGGGCAGCACATCGCGTGAGACAACACGACAGTGACGCAAGTTGCAGGCCGTGTCACCTGTTCATGAAGCAGACTAGCGGCCGGCCTGCGCAGAAGTGTGAACGCTGCCGGTGCGAGCCGTGCCGACGGCGGTGCTGCGGCGACGAACGCGCAGCGCCGGCGCGACAGGACGCGCGGCGCAAGATCGCGCGGATGCGGCTCAGGCAGCGACGCCAGCGCCGGCCGCCTGGCGATCGGCGTGGTAGGAGGACCGCACCATCGGGCCGGAGGCGACGTGGCTGAAGCCCAGCGCGTTGCCGTATTCCTCCAGCGCCTTGTACTCGTCCGGGGTCCAGTAGCGCATCACCGGATGGTGATGGGCGGTCGGCTGCAGGTACTGGCCGATGGTGACCATGTCCACGTCGTGCGCGCGCAGGTCGCGCAGGGTCGCCTGCACTTGCTCCAGCGTCTCGCCGAGGCCGAGCATGATGCCGGACTTGGTGGCGATGGCCGGGTGCTGCGCCTTGAACTTCTTCAGCAGGGTCAGCGACCACTGGTAGTCGGCGCCCGGACGCACGTTGGGATACAGGTCCGGCACCGTCTCGATGTTGTGGTTGAACACATCCGGCGGGTTGGTCGCCAGGATTTCCAGCGCGCGGTCCATGCGACCCTTGCCGCGGAAGTCCGGGGTCAGGATCTCGATGCGGGTGGTCGGCGCGGCCACGCGGATCGCGCCGATGCAGTCGGCGAAATGCTGGGCGCCGCCGTCGCGCAGGTCGTCGCGGTCGACGCTGGTCACCACCACGTATTTCAGGCCCATGTCGGCCACGGTCTGCGCCAGGCTGGCCGGCTCGCCGGCATCCGGCGGCTTGGGCCGGCCGTGGGCGACATCGCAGAACGAGCAGCGCCGGGTGCAGACCTCGCCCAGGATCATGAAGGTGGCGGTGCCGTGGCCGAAGCACTCGTGGATGTTCGGGCAGCTGGCCTCTTCGCAGACGGTGACCAGGCGGTTCTCGCGCAGCTTGGCCTTGAGGTTCTGCACCGCATTGCCGGAAGGAATGCGTACGCGGATCCACGACGGTTTGCGCAGCACCGGCGCGTCGGCGAACTGCACCGGCGAGCGCGCGATCTTGTCGCCGCCCAACTGCTTGACGCCGGTCTGCAGCGGCGCGGACGCGCTGTCGCCGGAAAGGACCTGCAAGGGAATGGAGCGTGCGCTGGGCTGGGTCATGGCGTGGTCGGCGGGCAGGCGGTCAGGCCGCGTGCGTGAGCGAGAGGTCGGGCAAGGCGTCGAGCGGCTGCAGGGTCAGCCCGAACTGGCGCGCCAGTTGGGCCAGCAGGACCGGAGTGACCGCCTGCATGCCGGAGGGACCGCCCAAGTCTAGCACCGCGGTCACCTGCAGGCCCTGGTAGCCGCAGGGATTGATCCGGTGGAACGGCTCCAGGTCCATCGCCACGTTGAACGACAGGCCGTGGAAGGTGCATCCGCGGCGCACGCGGATGCCGAGCGCGGCGACCTTGGCACCGCCGACATAGACGCCCGGCGCGCCGTCGCGGCGCTGGCCGAGGATGTTCCATTCGTCGAGGGTGTCGATGATCGCCTGCTCGATCCGGCACACGTAGTCGCGCACGCCGATGTGCAGCCGGCGCAGGTCCAGCAGCGGGTACACCACCAACTGGCCGGGGCCGTGGTAGGTGACCTGGCCGCCGCGATCGACCTGCAGCACCGGAATGTCGCCGGGCGCCAGCACGTGTTCCGGCTTGCCGGCCTGGCCGAGGGTGAACACCGGGTCGTGTTCGACCACCCACAGTTCGTCGGGCGTGGCCTCGTCGCGCGCGTCGGTGAAGCGCTGCATCGCCCGCCACACCGGCTCGTAGGGCTGGCGGCCGAGCTGGCGCACCCGGCACGGCGGCAGCGTCGGTGCCGGCGCCAGTGGCGCGTCCTCGGCTACAGCGTCCACTTCACTTCCGGGTGTTCGCGCAGCGCCTGGTGCGCGGCGTCGTACTGGGCGCGGTCGACCGCGCGGAAGGCGATGCGGACCGACACGTACTTGCCGTTGGACGAATGCTTCCAGCTGATGCGCTCTTCCATCACCTCCACGCCGGCGGCGACGAGCAGGCGCGGCAGTTCGGCCTCCAGGCCGGTGTTGGCGGTGCCCATGGCGCTGAGTTCGAACACGCCGGGGAACTGGAAACCGTGATCGGGGTTGTCGGAAGTGATGTCCATGCCCGCATTATCGGGCCGGCGCCGGGCAAACCCAAGGCCGCGCCGGTGGGCAGCGAAGCAGCCCTTGGCGCCGGCGCGTCCGAGGCGCGCCGGCGGGCCAGGCGCTGTCGCGCCCTGCGCGCAGGGGCATTGGCTTCTTGCTCCCCACGTCCCACTGCCGCCTTCACACGGCAAGCGGGCAAATGGGACGGACAAACCCAAGCGGACGAATTTGTCCGCCGACGCGCATACACCTATCCTTGTCGCACGGGCTGCGTTCATGGTCCCTGCTGTTCACCCCCCGCCACCGGCGGCCGGCGGGCGGCGCCATCCTCCCTCTTCCGAACAGAGACGCATTCATGTCGTCATCGCGCCCGCTCCTTCCGCTGGCTGTTGCCCTCGCCCTCATCGCCGCGCCCGCGGCCGCCACCACGCAATGCCCACGCGACACCCTGGAAGCGACCGCGCCCACGGTGAACTTCCGCGTCGACAACGACCTGTTCGGCGGCGCCGGCCAGGACCAGGGCTATACCAACGGGTTCGGCCTGATCCTGGTCTCGCCGAATCTGCGCGACTACACCGACGACCCCTGCCTGCCCCGGCTGGCGCGGACGGTGAACCGCGCGCTGACATGGTTGCAGCCGAACAGCGACTTCACCCAGCGCAACATGACCTTCGCGATCGGCCAGGCGCTGTTCACCCCCACCGACAAGACCCGCCGCGACCTGATCGAGAACGACCGTCCCTACGCCGGCCTGTTGCTGATGAACATCGGCTACAACGCGCGCAACGACGAGCGCCTGCGCACCACGCAACTCACCCTGGGCCTGATCGGCCCGTCGGCGCAGGGCAAGCAGGTGCAGGATGCGGTGCATGAGTTACTGGGCGACGCCAAGTTCCAGGGCTGGGACAACCAGTTGCACGACGAACCGGTATTCCGCGTGCTGCACGAACGCCTGCGCCGCTGGTCCGGCGACGGCAGCCGCGACGGCTGGGGCTGGGACGCGATCAGCCACTGGGGCGGCGCGCTCGGCACGCTGGATACCCACGCCAATGCCGGCATGGAATTGCGCCTGGGTTGGAAGCTGCCCGACGATTTCGGCAGTTCGCCGCTGCGCCCTGCCGGCGAAAACGTCGCTCCGCCGGCCAGCAGCGTCGGCAGCGGCTGGTCGGCGCACCTGTTCGTGACCAGCGACGGCCGCTGGGTGCTGCGCGACATCACCCTGGACGGCAACACCTTCCGCGACAGCCACAGCGTGAAGAAGCGCCCCTTCGTCGGCGACGCCGGCATCGGCCTGGCGGTGATGCGCGGCAAATGGAAGTTCGCGCTCGCCCGCTACTGGCGCACCCGCGAGTTCGACCTGCAGCGGCAGACGCCGGTGTTTGGGAGTTTTACGGTGAGCAGGCGGCTTTAGCCGCCGGGATTTGGGAGTCGGGATTAGGGATTCGAAGGTCTTCGCGAGCGCGCAGTGCCGTAGGAGCGGCTTCAGCCGCGACGCTTTATCGGTAAGGCGTCGCGGCTGAAGCCGCTCCTACGAAGAGCGAGAGGCGGCACGCACGCGCTGTTGCCACCAATCCCGAATCCCCAATCCCCAAGAAAAAAGCCGGCGTCAGCCGGCTTTTTTCGCGAGAGACTTACTCCGATTCCCACCACATCCAGAAGCTGTCCCACAGACGCTTGAAGAAGCCGGCCTCGTCGACCGCCTTCAGCGCCACCAGCGGGGCCTGCGCCACCACCTTGCCGTCCAGGGTCACCTTGACCATGCCGATCGCCTGGCCCTGCTTGATCGGGGCCTCCAGGGTCTTGGGCACTTCGATCGAAGGCTTCAGTTCGTTGTAGCGGCCGCGCGGCACGCTGACCAGCAGCGGCTGCGCCACGCCCAGCAGCACCTGCTTCTCGGTGCCCTTCCACACGCGCTGCTGCGCGACCTGCTTGCCCGGCTCGTACAGGCTGTGGGTCTCGAAGAAGCGGAAGCCCCAGTTCAGCAGCGCCAGGCTGTCCTCGGCGCGCTGCTTCTCGGAGCTGTCGCCCATCACCACCGCGATCAGGCGCTGGTCGCCGCGCTTGGCCGAGCTGAGCAGGCAGTAGCCGGCTTCGGAGGTGTGGCCGGTCTTGATGCCGTCCACGCTGGGGTCGCGCCACAGCAGCAGGTTGCGGTTCGGCTGGGTGATGTCGCCGACGCGGAATTCCTTGATCTTGTTGTACGCGTAGGTTTCCGGGTAGTCGCGCACCATCGCCCGGCCCAGCAGCGCCAGATCGTAGGCGGTGGTGTAGTGGCCTTCGGCCGACAGGCCGTGGGCGTTGACGAAGTGCGAACCGGTCATGCCGATCTTCTTCGCGTACTCGTTCATCAGCGACGCGAAGGCTTCCTCGCTGCCGGCGGTATGTTCGGCCAGCGCGATCGCCGCGTCGTTGCCGGACTGGATCGCCATGCCCTTTTCCATGTCTTCCAGGCGCGCGGTCTTGTTGACCGGGAAGCCGCTGTAGCTGCCGTCGGTGCCGGCGCCGCCCTCACGCCAGGCGCGCTCGCTGAGCATGACCTGGTCGTCGCGGGTGATCTTGCCCAGCTTCAGTTCGGCCGCGATCACGTACGAGGTCATCACCTTGGTGATGCTGGCCGGGGCCACGCGTTCGTGTTCGTTCTCGCCGGCCAGCACCTGGCCGGTGGCGTAATCCATCAGCACCCAGGACTTGGAGACGGCCGGCTTCGGCGCGGGCGGGATCGCCACGGTGGCCGGAGCGGCGGCAGCGGCGGCCGGCGGCGCGGGAACCGGACCGGGCGTCTGCGCGGAAACCAGGCCGACGGCGAACGTGGCCACGGCAGCGACGGCGAAGCGGAATTTCATCTAAAACGACTCCTGGCGGGCCCGAAGGCCGATGGAAAACGCGACATTGTAGGCCGAGCCGGCGCCCGGGCAGACGCACACGCGCTGCCGCCACGACCCGGCGTTAAGCCATCGGCATGGCCGCACGCCCGCAGCCGCGGCCGCGACGCCTCAATCCTTGACGATCTGCGGCCGGCCGAAGCCCAGGCCGGCGATGCGCGCGGCCAGTTCCGTGGCGCGGCCATGGTCCTCGGCGGCCACCCGCAGCCGCCACAGGGTCCGGCCACCGGAGACGATATCGCTGACGCTGGCGCCGACGATGCCGGCCGAGGCCAGCTGCGACAGCGCGCGGTTGGCGTTCTCGCGGCTGGCGAAGCTGGCCACCTGCAGCAGGATGCCGAGCGGCCCGCGCGCGCTGTCGGCCTCGGGACGCGGTGCGACAGTGGCAACCGTCCTGGGCGGCGTTGCCGGCGTCGCCACCGCAACGCTCGGCGCGGCCACGACGGCCGCAGGCGCGGCAGTGGGCGTGGCGGTCGCGGCGCCGCGGGAGCCGCGCACCGGGGTGTTCGCCGCGGCCACGCTGGGGGCGGGCGTGCCCGGCTTGCCGGTGGCCACGCGCACGCCGCGCGACTTCATCCAGGCGTCGAAGCGGTCGGCATCGCCGACCCGGCCCGGCGCGTCCTGGACGCGATAGCGCCAACGCTCGCCTTCCGGCAGCGCCGCGGCCGTGGCCGCCGCCGCGGTGGGCGCGGCGACCGCGGCCGGGACGGCGCGCGCCGGCGCGGTCGTGGCAGCGGCCACCGTGGCGCCGGCCGACTTCGCCGGCAGGGTCTTCACCAAATCGTCCATCTGCGCCGCGCGCCGCACCGCGGCGGGATCGCGCGTGACGGTATCGCTGCGCGCGCTGGCCAGCAGCGTCGCCGGCGCACGGCCGGTGCGGCGCCGCGCCAGCAGGTCGCCGTTGTCGGCCGGGGTCAGTCCGCGCACTTCCACGCGGCCGGTGCCCTTGCCGGTGATGCCGAGCTTGACCGCGGCCGCGTAGCTCAGGTCGATCAGCCGGTCGTCGTGGAACGGGCCGCGGTCGTTGACCCGCACCACCACCGATTCGCCGTTGTCCAGGTTGGTGACCAGGGCGAAGCTGGGCAACGGCAGAGTCTTGTGCGCGGCGGTGAACGCGTACATGTCGTAGACCTCGCGGTTGGAGGTCAGCCGGCCATGGAACTTGCTGCCGTAGTACGAGGCGGTGCCGCGCTCGACGTAGCTGTGCGGATCGTCGATGACCACGTACTCGCGGCCCAGCACCATGTACGGGGAGCGGTTGCCGATCGCCGACCGCGGCTCGTCGGTGACCAGCGGCTCGGGGATGCAGGCAACGTTGGGCACGTAGTCCGGGGTGGTGTCGCGCACGCCGGGCGCGTACAGGCCGCCGGCGGTGTAGTTGCCGCGCTTGGACGGGTCTTCCTTGGCCGGCGCGTAGGGCGAGGTCGAGGGGCAGCCGGTGGCGACGTGCGCCGGGCCCTTGCCCTCGACCCGGATGCCTGGCCCGGCGCCGCCGGCGGTCTTCTTCGGGGCACTGCTGCAGGCGGCCAGCGCCAGCACAGCGACGACGGGAGCGATCCGGAGCAGCGCGTTCGGGTTCATGCCGGTGGTAACTCCTTGCCGGCGATGGCCTGGGACAGTTGGTACACGGCCATCGCGTACATCTTGGAATTGTTGTAGCGGGTGATCGCGTAGTAGTTCTGGAAGCCCAGCCAGTACTGCTTGCCGGCGCTGCCGTCGAGCGCGATCGGGGTGGCGGTGGCGCCAGCCGGCACCGGCACGTTCGGCGTGTAGCCGCGCGCGGCCAGGTCGGCCAGGGTGTAAGTCGGCGTCCAGTCGGTCGGATTGAATTCCTCGGCACCGGGCCGCAGCGTGGCCGGCACCGCGACCAGCCCGTCGCGCACCCAGCCGCCCTTCTTGACGAAGTAGTTGGCGATGGACGAGAACGCGTCGTCGTAGTCGGTGAACAGGTTGCGCTTGCCGTCGCCATCGCCGTCCACCGCGAACTGGCGGTAGCTGGAGGGCATGAACTGGCCCAGGCCCATCGCGCCGGCATAGCTGCCGATCAGCGTGGTGATGTCCAGGTTCTCCTCGCGCGCCAGCGCGAACAGCTGGCCCAGCTCATCGCGGAAGAACAGCTCGCGGCGCACCTCGCGCTCGAGCTTGGCCGGATCGCCGCTGCGCGGATAGCGGAACGCCAGCGTGTACAGCGCGTCCAGCACGCGGTAGGAACCGGCGTTCTTGCCGTAGCTGGTCTCCACGCCGATGATCGCGACGATGGTCTCGGCCGGCACGCCGGTGCGCGCCTGCACCCGCTGCAGTTCGTCGCGGTGCGTGGCCAGGAACGCGCGGCCGCCGTCGATGCGCGCCTGGCTGATGAACATCGGCCGGTACTCGCTCCACGGCTTGACCCGCTCGGCCGGGCGCGACATCGCCGCGACGATCGCATCCTTGAACTGCGCCTGCGCCAGGGTCGCCTCGATCTGCGCCGGATCGATGCAGTACTTGGCCGCGGTGTCGCGGACGAAGTTGGCGCGGGCGACCTCGAACGGCACCGGGGTCAGGTCCACCGGCGGCGCCTGCACCGCTTCGGGTGCGGCTTCGACCGGCGGTGCCGGGCGTGGCGCCGGCGGCGGCGCACTGGCCTGCGGCGGCGAAGGCGGCGCCTTGGGCTGGGTCGCGCATGCGACCAGGCCAAGCGTGAGCAGGCAAATCAGCGAGCGTCGGATCATGCCGGCAGACTACCAGATTTAAGATGAATTTCTACCAATAACGCCATGAAACAAAAGAACTTTGCCGCAGGTCAAGTGCGCCTGCAGCATGACCTGACGGCATGCACCGGGTGCGCACCCCGGCCTCCGGCGTGGCGACGGCACAAAAAAGCCGCCGGGGTTGCCCCCGACGGCCTGGCCCACGCGTAGCGACCCACTCAGAACGGCGCGTCGATGTCGACCACGTCGATCAGCTTGTGATTGACGAATTCCTTGATGCCCAGCCCGATCAGTTCGCGCCCGTAGCCGGAACGGCGCACGCCGCCGAACGGCAGGTCGGCCTTGACCATGGTCGGATGGTTGACGAACACCATGCCGGTGGAGATGCGCCTAGCCACCGCCACGCCGCGCGCCTCGTCGCCGGTGAACACCGAGCCGCCCAGGCCGAACGGCGAATCGTTGGCGATGCGTACCGCGTCGTCCTCGTCCCGGGCGCGGAACAGCATCGACACCGGGCCGAAGAACTCCTGGTGGTAGGCTGGGTTGTCCGGGGCGACGTCGGTGAGGAGGGTTGGCTGCACGAACGC
Source organism: Xanthomonas sp. PPL134 (assembly GCF_040595915.1). NCBI lineage: Bacteria > Pseudomonadati > Pseudomonadota > Gammaproteobacteria > Lysobacterales > Lysobacteraceae > Xanthomonas > Xanthomonas sp. PPL134. The sequence continues at coordinate 185,271 of NZ_JAMDLL010000004.1, read as the reverse complement.
GCCATGCACCGGCACCGGCGGCCCGACCTCGGTCGCGGTGGCGCCATGCCTGACCGCCTCGGCGATCTGCCGCTTCAGCTCGTCGGCAGCGCCTTGCGACGACAGTGGCGCCAGGGTGGTGGCCGGATCCATCGGATCGCCGGCCTTCAGCGCCGCCACGCCGTCGGTGTAGCGGCGCAGGAATTCCGCGTACACCTCTTGCACCACGATCATGCGCTTGGACGACACGCAGACCTGGCCGCCGTTCCAGTGGCGGCCGAACACCGCCCACTTCACCGTCTTCTCCAGCGGCGCATCGTCCAGCACCACGAAGGCGTCGGCACCGCCCAGTTCCATGGTCGACTTCTTCAGCGCCTTGGCCGCCTGGGCCGCGACGATGGCGCCGGCACCTTCCGACCCCGTGAGCGCCACGCCGTGCACGCGCGGATCGTTGAGGATGGTCTCCACCTGGCCGCGGGTGGCGTAGAGATTGGCGAAGGCCCCGGCCGGCAACCCGGCTTCGGCCATCAGCGCCTCGAACTTGGCCGCGCACTGCGGCACGTTGGAGGCGTGCTTGAGCAACACGGTGTTGCCGGCCGACAGTTGCGGGGCGATGATGCGCGCGATCTGGTAGTACGGGAAATTCCACGGTTCGATCGCCAGCAGCACGCCCAGCGGCTCGTGCACCACCATCGCCCTGCCCTCGGCCGGATCGGCCACCGGCAGATGCTCCGGCGCCAGCAAGCGCTCGGCGTTGACCGCGTAGTACTCGAAGATGTCCGCCGACAGCCGCACCTCGGCTTCGGCCTCGCCGATCAGCTTGCCCATTTCCAGGGTCAGCAGGCATGCGTACTCGCGGGTGTTGGCGCGCAGCAGCCGCGCCGCGACATGCATCACCCTGGCGCGTTCGGCGAACGGGGCCTGCTTCCATTGCTGGAACGCGGCGTCGGCGGCATCGATCGCGGCCAGCACCTGCGCATCGGTGGCCTCCGGGAAGGTGGCGAGCAATTCGCCGGTATAGGGATTGCGGGTGGCATAGGTCATGGTGGTGTCCTCGTGGAAGGTCGGAAAGCGCCGGACGCCTCGCGCCGGCGCGGGAAGCGGCTGGGTCAGGCGGCCAGTTCCTTCACCGCCTGCACCATGCGGTTGAGCACCGCGGCGGCGTCGCCGTAGACCATGTCGCAGTTGTCGCCGTAGAACAGCAGGTTCTCCACGCCGGCGTAGCCCTTGCCCTGGCCGCGCTTGATCACGTAGACCTGATGCGCCTGGTCGGCGTTGAGGATCGGCATGCCGTAGATCGGCGAGGCCTTGTCGGTGCGCGCCGCCGGGTTGACCACGTCGTTGGCGCCGATCACCAGCGCCACGTCGGTGCTGGCGAAGCTGTCGTTGATGTCCTCCATGTCGTAGATCAGGTCGTACGGCACGCCGGCTTCGGCCAGCAGCACGTTCATGTGCCCGGGCATGCGCCCGGCGACCGGATGGATGGCGAACTTCACGTCGACGCCGGCGGCCTGCAGCAGCTTCACCAGTTCGTACAGCCGCCCTTGCGCCTGCGCCACGGCCAGGCCGTAACCCGGCACGATGATCACGCTGGAGGCGTAGCGCATCGACGTCGCCGCATCGCCCGGCTCGACCGCGGTCATGCGGCCCTGCACGTCGCCCTGCACTACCGCGGCGCCGTCGCCGAAATTGCTGAACAACACGTTGCCCAGCGAGCGGTTCATCGCCTTGGCCATCAGCACGGTCAGCAGGGTGCCGGCCGAGCCGACCACCATACCGGCGATCATCAGCGCCGGGTTCTGCAGGGCGAAGCCTTCCAGGCCCACCGCAAGGCCGGTGAAGGCGTTGTACAGCGAGATCACCACCGGCATGTCGGCGCCGCCGATCGGCAGCGTCATCAGCACGCCGAAGCCCAGCGCGGCAACGAAGAACGCTGGTGCCGCCCAGGCGCCGCCCGTACCGGTGACCACCAGTGTGCCGAGCACCAGCGCGGCCAGGAACACCGCAGCATTGAACGCGCTCTGCCCCTTGAACCGCCACGCGGTGTTGATGCGGCCATCGAGCTTGGCCCAGGCGATCACCGACCCGGACAGCGAGATCGCGCCGATCAGCGCGCCGAGCACGGTCACCGCCAGATGCAGGCCCCCCTGCTGCGGCTGCCGCGCGGTCAGCGCGACCCCGGCCACCGCCGCGGCTGCGCCGCCGCCCATGCCGTTGTACAGCGCCACCATCTGCGGCATCGCGGTCACCGCGACACGGCGGCCGCTGCGCCAGGCCCAGGCACCGCCCAGCAGCAACGCCAGCAGCGCCAGGGCCAGGTTGGTCAGCGCATGCGGACGCGCCGCGGGCTGCAGGTCGGCGAGATAGCCGAAGGCGGCGGCCACCGCCACCAGCATGCCGATCCCCGCCAGGACGATGCCGCGCAGCGCGGTCACCGGCGAGGACATGCGCTTGAGGCCGAGGATGAACAACAAGGCCGCGGCGAATCCGCTCAGTTCCACCAGGAGCGAGAGCATGGCGCTACTCCTTCGCGGCCGGCGCGGCGCTGGGCTTGAACATCGCCAGCATGCGGTCGGTGACCACGTAGCCGCCGGCGGCATTGCCGGCGCCCAGCAACACGCCGACGAAACCGATCGCCTGGCCGGCGACGGTATCGGCATTGAACAGCGCGTGCATCGCACCGACCACGACGATGCCGTGGACGAAGTTGGAACCGGACATCAGCGGCGTGTGCAGGATCGACGGCACCTTGCCGATCACTTCGTAGCCGGTGAACGCGGCCAGCATGAACACGTACAACGCGATCAGCCAGCTCATCGACAGATCGAGGGACATGACTCAGGACTCCTTGGTGGGAACGGGCGCGGCGGCCGGCACCGGTGGGTGGCAGAGGCGGCCGTCATGGGTGAGCGCGGTGCCGGCGACCACCGCATCGTCGAAGTCCGGCGCCAGTGCGCCGTCGCGCACCAGCAGGTCGAGCAGCCCCAGCAGGTTCTTGGCGTACAGCTCGCTGGCGTGCTGGGCCAACGCCGAAGGCACGTTGCGGGGGGCGACGAGGGTGACCGGTCCGACGTCCACGGTCTGCCCCGGCACGCTGCCTTCGCAGTTGCCGCCGCTGTCGGCGGCGAGATCCACGATCACCGCGCCGGGCTTCATGCCGGCGATCTGCTCGCGGTCGATCAGGATCGGCGCGGTGCGCCCGGGCACATTGGCGGTGGTGATGATCAGATCGGCCTGCTGGATGTGCTGGGTCAGCACCGATGCGGCCTTGGCCCGCTCCTCGGCGCTGAGTTCGCGCGCATAGCCGCCCTCGCCGCGCGCGTCGATGCCGGTGTCGACGAAGCGCGCGCCGACCGACTGCGCCTGCTCGCGGGTCTCCGGACGCACGTCGTAGCCTTCGGTGATCGCGCCAAGCCGGTGCGCGGTGGCCAGCGCCTGCAGGCCGGCCACGCCCAGGCCCATCACCAGCACGCGCGCGGCGCGCAGCGAACCGACCGCGGTGGTCATCATCGGCAGGATGCGCGGCAGATGCACGGCGCCGAGCAGCGGCGCGTAATAGCCGGCCAACGCGGCCTGGCTGGACAGCACATCCAGCGCCTGCGCGCGGCTGATGCGCGGCACGGTCTCCATCGCGAAGGCGGTGATGCGGCGTTCGCACAGCAGCTCCAGCAGGCCGGGCAGCTTGGCCGGGTACAGCATCGCGATCAGCATGCTGCCCGGGCGCATCGCCGCCACCGTGCGCAGCGATGGCGCCTGCACGGCCAGCAGCAGGTCCGCACCGGCCACCACCTCTTGCGCATCGTCGAGCACGGTGGCGCCGGCATAGGCAGCATCCGGCAATCGCGAACCGCTGCCGGCACCGGCCTGCAGGCGCAGCTGTGCGCCCAGCCTGGCCAGCTTCGGCAGCACCGCGGGCACCATCGCCACGCGGCGCTCCTCGGCCTGTTCTTCCCTCAGGACTGCAACAGTGAACGCCATGATCGCGGCTCGCTTGGAGGACGCGTGCACTGTGCGCGCCGGCCGACGCGCGGGCATTGATCCGGATCAAGCGCGCTGCCGCATCACGCGCATAAAGAACGCGCGCGCTGAGCGCAGCAAGGCGGCGGAACGCTGCGGTGTGACAGGACGCTGGCATCACGTGCGAACGATTGCAGTGCGTGGCGGCGCACGCCATCAAAGCCGCAAGGCGCAGACACCAACCGCTCCCGCCACGCGGGCGCGCGCCGAATGGCCGCCGGCGTTGCGCGTGCGGGCTACAGGGCCGGGAACACCGGCGCGCTGCTGCAGGCAGGGACCGACCCGGCGAGCGTGGTCGCATAGGTCGAGGCCGCGCTGCTGTCCTCGCTCAAGTGCAGGTCGGACTGGTCCACGCCGATGCGTGCGTTGCTGGCCTGCAGGGCGGTGACGTCGGCGGCCACGTGCGCCAGCACCAGGTCCAGCGGCGTCGCGGCGCTGTAGCCCTGCACCGTGCTGCCCTTGCCCGCCGGCGTGTCCTGCGCGCGCAGGCCATCGACCACGATGCCGGTGAAGCTGGGCACGCTGCCGCTGCGGCTGCCACCGCGGTCGTGGCCGTACAGCGGCGTGATCACCAGCGGCCTGGCCACGCCGAACAGGCAGGTGTTGCGGTAGAGCACGTCGCGCACCGGACCGCCCTTGGCCAGGCCGGTCTTGATGCGCAGGCCGTTGTTGTCGGTGGCCACGATGCCGTCGGCGTCGTGGCCGACCACGCTGTTGCCGTCCACCAGCACGTTGCCGACGCCGTACATCACCTCGCTGCCGATGGAGATGCCGTGGGTGCCGTAGAAGCGCGAGTCGCGCACGGTGATGTCGGCCGAGCGCGCCGCGCTGGTCTTGATCGCGACGCCGTCGTCGCCGGCCATCACGTCGTTGTCGGCCAGGGTCGCGTTGCGCACGCTGTCCAGATCCAGGCCGTCGGTATTGGGGCTGTTGGCTGGCGCCCTGACCCGCACGCCCCACACGGTGACCCCGTCGCCGCCGTGCACGAACAGGTGGAAGTACGGCGCGTCGAGCAGGTTGAGGTGGTAGAGCTGCAGATCGGCGACGTCCTGGGCGCGGATCAGGTCGGGGGCGTTCTGGGTCAGGCCGGCGGCCTTGGCGCTGCGCGCGAACTGCCACCAGCTGTCGCTGCCGACGAGCATCGGCAGGTCGCCGCGGCCGTCGATGCTGCCCTGGTGGCCGGCGGCGTCGCGCACGCCCATCACGCCCAGGGCACGCCCCTGCAGGGTGATCAGCGCGCGGCAGCTGCCGCTGCGCGTCGCCGCCTGGCCGCAGGCGCTGCGGCCGGGCACCTGGTAGTCGGCGGGCTGGCGCGAGGCGAACAGGGTCACGCCGCTGTCGATCGCCAGCGTGGTGTTGCTGCGCATCGTCAACGGCCCGCTGAGGAAGGCCGTGCCGCGGCCGGCGCGCAGCAGCACCATGCCGTGCGCGCCGTCGGCGCAGCGGTCGAGCGCGGCCTGGATGCGCGCGGTGTCCGGCGGGTTGCGTTCCTGCGCGTCGGCGAAGCGGCGTTGCTGCGCCTGCAAGCTAGCGTCGAGCGTGGTGCACAGCGACGGCAGCTGCGGTTCGACGACACGGCGGGAATCGCCGGTCGCCGCGCTACTGCCGAACGCAGCGGTGGCGAGCAGGCCGCCGAGCAGCAGCGCCGCGCGCATGGGTGAGGTCATTGCCGGAGTGCGCCCTGCGCTGGCTGCGGCGTGGCCGAGGGCGCCGCCGCGGCCGGCGCGGGGTGCGGCTGCGTTCGCAATTCGGCGATGGGCTGCGCGCCGGCGGACAGCTGCTGCCAACGGTCGTCGACGATCGTCGCCAACCCTGCCGGGTGTTGGTCGAAATGGTGACCGCCGTGCAACACCACCACCTCCGCGCCGCGCGCGCGCAGTTGCGGGCAGAGCGTATCGGTTTCCTTGTCGCCGTACACGCACAGCAATTGCGCCGGGGCGATGCGCGCCAGCTCCGGCAGCACCGGCAGCGCGTCGTCGGCGTCGCCGAGATTGAACCAGCCGCGCACGCGGATCTGGAAATCGGCCTTGTGCTCCAGGCCCAGCAATGCGACCAGGCCGACCTGCTCGCGCTGCGCCGGCGGCAGCCGGTTGACCATGAACGGCAGCGCGGTGGCGCCGAAGGAATAGCCGACCAGCAGGATCTTCTGCGGCCGCCAGCGCTGCTGGTAATAGGCGATGACCCGGCTCAGGTCGGCGCTGGCCCGCGCCGGCGGCTTGGCCCGCCAGAAGTAGCGCAGGCTGTCCCAGCCGACCACGGCGATGCCGCGGCGCTGCAAGGCCTCGGCCATGCCCTTGTCGATGTCGCGCCAGCCGCCGTCGCCGGACAGCACGATGGCCAGCGGCGCGCCCGGGATGGTCGACGGCAGTTCGGTCAGCGGCAGGTCGTCCAGCGCGCCGCCGCGGCCGCGCGCATGCAGGTGCGCGGCGACCCGTGCCGCCAACGCGGCATCCACGCCGCCGTCGGCCGGCGCCGCCACGGTGTCGACGAAGCCCTGCGCCGGGGTGGCGGCGGCAGTGCCGGCGCAGACCTCGGTCGGCGCGGGCGCCACGCCGATGGCGCCGCCCAGGGTCGCGGTGGGCGCGGCCCCGACGATGCGCTCGGCCAGCGTGGCGGCAGTCCCGGTGCCGGCCAGCACCGGCAGGTAGTAGTTGTCGCCGTGCAACTGCCGCTGCAGCCGCCGGCTCAACTGCTCGGCATCGTGCCAGGCCTTGTCGCACCCGTGGCCGCCACGGCGCAGGTGCTTGAGATAGCGCTGGCCGTCGACCACCGCCACCAGCGCGCCGCTGGCGGCGATGCGCTGCGCAGCGTCCTGCCGCTGCGCCGGGCTGCCGCTGGCCAGCAGGATCACCAGGCCCTGCGGCGCGCCCTGCGGATGCACCAGGGTGGCGCGGCCGTAGCCGCGGGCGTGCAGCGCCCCCGGCGGAAAGTAATAGCGCAGCAGCGCGTAGCCGCTCAGGCCCAGCACCACGCTCGTCAACAGCAACACGCGCAGGAATTTCATCGACACGCATCCATCTCGGCCAGCGCCGAGCATCGGGACAACCACGGGAACGGCGAGGGAGCGGCGGACGACGCGGACGGACGGGCCAGGGCCCGGATCGGCGGATGCGCTGCGTGGGGTGCCTCGGCGATGTGGGCTGGGATGGATGCGCGGGGTCGCACCTGCCTGCCCAGAAGTTCCTGCACGCGTGTGGGCCGGGGGGAGCGGCGCGCGTCACGTGGCATCGGCGCGCATTGTGCGCAAGCGCGACACGCGCCGCAATCATGCGGCAACCTGTCTCGCGGGCGCGGTTAAGCCAGCGAGCGCCGGCCGCCGTACCGCTGGCTCAGTACCCGTGCACCGGACGATGCGCCTTCACCGCCATCACCAGGCCCAGCCCGGCCAGCAGCGACACCGCCGAGGTGCCGCCGTAGCTCATCAGCGGCATCGGCACGCCGACCACCGGCAGCAGCCCGGAGATCATGCCGCCGTTGACCAGCACGTAGACGAAGAAGGCCAGGCCGGTGGCGCCGGCCAGCAGCCGCGAGAAGGTGTCGCGCGCCTGCGAGGCGATCCACAGGCAACGCCCGATCACAATCAGGTACAGGGTCAGCACCGTGGCCACGCCGATCCAGCCGAACTCCTCGCTGAGCACGGAGAAGGCGAAGTCGGTGGTCTGCTCGGGAATGAAGTTCAGGTGCGACTGCGAGCCCAGGCCCCAGCCCTTGCCGTGCAGGCCGCCGGAGCCGATCGCGATCTTGGACTGGATGATGTTCCAGCCGGCGCCGAGCGCATCGTTCTCCGGGTTGAGGAACATCATGATGCGGTCCTTCTGGTAGGGCCGCAGCAGCCACAGCCAGGCCACCGGCGCGGCCGCGGCGACGCCGCCGACGGCGATGCCCACCCACCACCACGGCAAACCGGCCAGCAGCAGCACGAAGCCGCCGCTGGCGGCGATCAGCACGCCGGTGCCGAAGTCCGGCTGCAGCATGATCAAGGCGGTGGGAATGCCGATGATGACCGCGCTGACCAGCACCGTGGGGATGCGCGGCGGCAGCGGCATGCGGTGCAGGTACCAGGCCACCATCATCGGCATGCTGATCTTCAGCAACTCGGCCGGCTGCAGGTAGAACACCTTCAGGTCCAGCCACTGCCGCCCGTACTTGCCGGTGCCGAGCACGAACACCGCCAGCAGCGGCAGCATCGACAGCGCGTAGATCAGCGGGGTCCAGGCGCGCAGGCGCAGCGCCGACACCCGCGACAGGCTCCACATCGCCGCCGCACCGATGGCGAAGCGCGCGCCCTGCGCCATCACCAGGTGCATGCCGCCGGCGCTCTTGAGCACCGCCAGGCCCATTGCCATCAGCGCGCCCAGGGCCAGGCACAGCGGCCAGTCCAGGGTACGGGTGAAGCGGCCGCCGATCTCGACCAGCCAGCGCAGGAAATCCTTCATCGCTCGTCCGGAATCTCGTCGGGGATCGGCGGCGGCGCGGCCGGCAGCGGCACCGCTGCGGCGTCCACCTCGGCCTGGCCGATCAGCACCGGGCGCTCACCGGCGGCCAGTGCGGCCGCATCGGCTGCGCTGCGCGAACCCGGATCCTCGGCGTAGTACAGATGGCTGCCGAACGCGGTGGCGCCGCGCAGGCTGTCCAGCGGCTCGACCCCGGGCGGCAGCCGGCCGAGCAGCCAGGCGTCGAAGATCTTGCGCGCGATCGGCGCGGCGGTACTGGCGCCGTAGCCGCCGCCTTCCACCGCGATCGCCAGGGCGATGGTGGGCTTGTCGGCGGGCGCGAAGCCCTCGAACAGCGAGCGGTGGCGCAGGTGCATCGGCAGGCTGCGCGGATCGACCGCGGCGATGCCCTTGCGGCTGACCACCTGCGCGGTGCCGGTCTTGCCCGCCATCTGGTACGGCGCGCCGACGGTGATGGAATAGCCGCTGCCGCCCGGGCGCATGGTGTCCATCATGCCTTCGCGCACCGCCTGCAGATTGCTGGGGTTGTCGCTGATCGGCTTGCTCGTGCCCGGCTGCACCGGCGCCCACGGCTGGTCGAAGGCCTGGCGCGTGGCCATCACCAGGTGCGGCGTGCGCAACTGCCCATCGGCGATGCCGGCGACCCCGCGCACCAGTTGCAGCGGCGTCACCTTCCAGTCGCCCTGGCCGATGGCGATGTTGACCGTGTCGCCGGGGTACCAGGCCTCCTTGCGGCTCTTGGCCTTGTACGCCGGCGACGGCACGATGCCGCCGGTCTCGCCGACCAGGTCGATGCCGGTGGGCACGCCGAAGCCGTAGCGGGTCATGTACTGGTCGACCTTGGTGATGCCCATGTCGATGGCCAGCTTGTAGTAGTAGGTGTTCACCGATTGCGCGATGGACTTGCGCAGGTCGGTCCAGCCATGGCCGCCGCGGTGCGAGTCGCCCCAGCCGCGGCTGACCCCGGGCAGGTAGAACATGCCGGTGGAGAGGATCTTGTCCTCCGGACGGCGGGTGCCGCTGTCCAGGCCGGCCAGGCCCATGAACGGCTTGATGGTGGAGCCAGGCGCCACGCCGCCCAGCACCAGGCGGTTGAACTGCGGCCGCGACGGGTCGCTGTTGAGCGCCTGGAAATCGGCATGGGAGATGCCGTTGACGAACAGGTTGGGGTCGTAGGACGGCAGGCTGACCATGGCCAGGATCTCGCCGGTGCGCGGATCGATGGCGATGGCCGAGCCCTGGTAGTCGCCGAACGCGGCGACCATGGCGCGCTGCAGGTCGGCGTCGATGGACAGGCGCAGGTCGGCGCCGGACTGCGCCGGTACCCGGCCGACGGTGCGGATCGCGCGGCCCTGCACGTTGGTCTCGACCTGCTCGTAGCCGACCTTGCCGCGCAGCTCCTCCTCGTAATAGCGCTCCAGCCCGGACTTGCCGATGTGGGTGAGCGCGGCGTTGCCCTCGCCCAGCGCCTCCAGATCCTTCTCGTCGATGCGGCCGACATAGCCGATGACGTGCGCGAACAGGTCGCCGTAGGGGTAGTGCCGGGTCAGGTAGGGCTCCAGCTCCACGCCCGGGAAGCGCCAGCGGTCCACCGCGAAGCGCGCCCGCTCCTCCTCGCTGACGCGCAGCTTCAGGGTGATCGGGCGGAAGCTGCGGCTGGCCTTGCGCGCGGCCTGGAAACGCTCGATGTCTTCCGGCGACAGCGCGATGACCTTGCCCAGCTCGGCCAGCAGCGCGTCCATGTCGGCGACCTTGTCCGGGGTCACGTCGAGCCGGAACGCGGGGACGTTCTCGGCCAGCAGGCGGCCGTTGCGGTCGTAGATCATGCCGCGCCCGGGCACCACCGGCCGCGGCTTGATGCGGTTGGCGTCGGAGCGGGTGGCGTAGACGTCGTGGTCCAGCACCTGCAGCTTGAAGTACCAGCCGCCCAGGCCGAGCAACGCCACCAGCACGCCGAGAAAGCCCAGCGCCGCGCGGCGCCGGAACTGCTCGGCCTCGGCGTGCGGGTTCTTCTGCGCGCGGCGCGGGTGCAGGGCCATGCTACTTGCTCCGCCGGCCCAGCCGCAGCGCGTCCAGCAGCACGAACAGCGGCGGCCACAGCGCCATGCCCAGCAGCGGCGCCCACCAGTAGTTCCACGGCAGCGTCGGCTCGCCGACCGCCAGGTGCACCGCCGCGGCGACGATGCGGTCGTTGACCAGCAGGCCGCCGATCGCCAGCGCCTGCTGCGACATCGGAAAGAAGCGGATGCGCGCGCGGAAGCGCTGCAGGATGAAGCTCAGGATCACCAGCCGCAGCGCCTGCTCGCCCAGCACCCCGCCGTACAGCAGATCGGCCAGCACCCCGACCGCGAAGGCGAAGCCCAGCCCGACCTTGTCCGGCGTCTCGATCACCCAGTACGCCACCACCAGCGCCAGCCAGTACGGCCGCAGCGGCTGCACCACCAGCGGCAACGGCATCAAGCCCAGCAACAGCGCCACGATCACGCTGACCGGGAGCACCCAGCCTTTGCTGCGCAGGCGGCTCATTGGCCCGTCTCCTTTGGAGCCGGGCGGGAATCGGGAATGGGGAGTCGGGAATCGGATGCCGCGCGTGCCGGCTTGGTCGGCGGCGGGGTGGTCGCGATGCCGGACGGGTGCACATTTGGCGATGTCGAGGCGGCAGTTCCGGTTGCGGAGGCTTGGGTCACGCCCTGCGCTGGCTTGGCGTCACCGCTGTGTGCTGCTCCAGCCACGGGCGAGGCTCCTTCCGCTGCCGCAGACGCCGGCTTCGACAATTCCCGATTCCCGATTCCCCATTCCCGGCTCTTCAGCAACAACACATCCCGCCCCCGGTCCAGCTTCGCCGCCGGCTTCAGTTCGCCGACCAGGAAGGCGTGGGTGTCGTCCGGGCGCAGGGCGGAGATGGTGCCGACCGGGAAGCCGGCCGGGAAGCGGCCGCCCAGGCCGGAGGTGACGATCTCGTCGCCCACCTCGACCCCGGCGCTGAGCGGGATGTCGCGCAGTTCCAGGCTGCCGCCGCGGCCGTAGACGATCAGGCGCACGCCGTTGCGCGCCACCGTCACCGGCACCGCGTGGTCGGGATCGGTCAGCAGCAGCACGGTGGAATGCAGCGGGGTCACCGCGATCACCTGGCCCATCAGGCCGCCGGCGTCGATCACCGCCTGGCCGACGTGCACACCGTCGCGGCTGCCGGCATCGAGCACCAGCCGCTGCCGGGTCGGGTCCAGGTCGATGTCCAGGATCGGCGCCAGTTGCACGTCCAGGCCGCGGCGCTCGGCCACGCCCAGCAGTTCGCGCAGCTGCGCATTGTCCAGCGCCGCGGTCTGCAGCCGGGTCAGGCGCGCCTTGGCGATCAGCAGTTCGTTGCGCAACGCGCGGTTTTCCTTGACCAGTTGCGCGTGGCTGGCCGCGTTCTCCTGCACCTGGGTGCCCAACCGCCCGGGCAGGCCGGCCAGCGCCCAGATCGGCTGCACCAGCACCGTGGCCTGGCTGCGCAGGCGGGCCAGCCAGTCGGCCTGCGCGTCGAGCACGATCAGCACCAGCGCCAGCGCCAGGTAGACCAGCAGGCGCGGCGTGCTGGCGGATTCGCCGGGGCGGGCGGTGACGGGAGGACCGGCGTAAGGAGGCACGGGCTAAAGCCGGGAATGGGGAATCGGGAGTGGGGAATCGGAACGCAATGGCGCGCTCCCGGCGCGATCAGGCCGGGGCGCAGGCAGGCGAGTGGAGACGGCGCCGTCAGGGCAGCGTCGGAGGGGCCATTCTATTCCCCATTCCCCACTGCCCATTCCCGGCCTCACATTTACTCCGGTGCGAAGAACTCGTTGCCGTGCATGTCCACCAGCTCCAGCGCACGGCCGCCGCCGCGGGCCACGCAGGTCAGCGGATCGTCGGCGACCTGCACGTGCAGGCCGGTTTCCTCGGAGATCAGCCGGTCCAGGTCGCGCAGCAGCGCACCGCCGCCGGTCAGCACGATGCCGCGCTCGGCGACGTCGGCGCACAGTTCCGGCGGGGTCTGCTCCAGCGCCAGCTTGACCGCCGAGACGATGCCCGACAGCGGCTCGTGCAGCGCTTCCAGCACTTCGTTGGAGTTGATCTTGATCATCTTCGGCACGCCCTCGGCGAGGTTGCGGCCGGAGATCTCCATCTCCTGCACCACCGCCTGCGGGTAGGCGCAGCCGATCTCCAGCTTGATCCGCTCGGCCGTGGCCTCGCCGATCAGCATGCCGTGGTTGCGGCGCACGTAGTTGGTGATCGACTCGTCGAAGCGGTCGCCGCCGATGCGCACCGACTGCGAATAGACGATGCCGTTCAGCGAAATGACCGCCACCTCGGTGGTGCCGCCGCCGATGTCGATGACCATCGAGCCGCGCGCCTCGGTCACCGGCATGCCGGCGCCGATCGCCGCGGCCATCGGTTCCTCGATCAGATACACGTCGCGGGCGCCCGCCTCCTCGGCCGATTCCTTGATCGCGCGGCGCTCCACCTGGGTGGAGCCGGCCGGCACGCACACCAGCACGCGCGGGCTGGGGCGCAGGAAGCGCGACTTGTGCACCTTCTTGATGAAATGCTTCAGCATCGCCTCGGTGTAGGTGAAGTCGGCGATGACGCCGTCCTTCATCGGGCGGATGGTGGTGATGTGGCCCGGCGTGCGGCCGAGCATCTGCTTGGCCTCCGCGCCCACCGCGGCCACCGAGCGGGTGCCGCCGATCGCCCGGTCCTGGCGCACCGCCACCACCGACGGTTCGTTCAGCACGATGCCCTGGCCACGCACGTAGATGAGGGTGTTGGCCGTGCCCAGATCGATGGACAGGTCGTTGGAGAACATGCCGCGGAGTTTCTTGAACATCGGGGGATTGGGTCCTGGGGCGCGCGCCGTCGCCAGAATGGCGAAAAAATGGGCAGAAAACGAAGTCCGCTAGCCTAGCAATCCGCCTGGGTGCGGGCAAGGAAAATTCTCGCTAAAACCGAGCGTTGCGCGGCATTGCCGGGACCGCCGCGGATCGTGGTTCTGGCCCTGCCGGGCCGCAGCCGTTACCCTTTGCGCCGCGGCGACCCCGCCCCTCGCCCGCCTGAATGCGGGCTCATCCCTCCGCCAAGGCCTGCCCGATGTCTGCACTGATCTGTGGTTCTCTCGCTTACGACACCATCATGGTGTTCCCGGACCAGTTCAAGAACCACATCCTGCCGGACAAGGTGCACATCCTGAACGTGTCGTTCCTGGTGCCGCGGATGCGCCGCGAATTCGGCGGCTGCGCCGGCAACATCGCCTACAACCTGCACCTGCTGGGCGGGCACCCGATTCCGATGGGCACCGTGGGCCAGGACTTCGGCCCGTACCGCGAGCATTTCCAGGCGCTGGGCATCGACCTGTCGCGGGTCAAGGTGATCGAGGAACTGTTCACCCCGCAGGCGTTCATCACCACCGACCACGACAACAACCAGATCACCGCCTTCCACCCCGGGGCGATGATGCGCAGCTACGAGAACCACGTGAAGGACGTGCCGGGCGTGACCCTGGGCCTGGTCGGCCCGGACGGGCGCGAGGGCATGATCCAGAACGCCGAGGAATTCAGCGCCGGCGGCGTGCCGTTCATCTTCGACCCCGGCCAGGCCATGCCGCTGTTCAACGGCCCGGAGCTGCGCCAGTTCATCGAGCAGGCCGACTACGTGGTGGTCAACGACTACGAGTCCAACCTGCTGCAGGAGCGCACCGGCTGGGACGAGAAGGACATCGTCTCGCGCGTGCAGGCCTACATCACCACCCAGGGCCCGAAGGGCGCGCTGGTGCACACCCCCGAGAAGACCTACGACATCCCGCCGGCGCACGAGCGCCGCGTGGTCGACCCCACCGGCTGCGGCGACGCCTTCCGTGCCGGCCTGATCTTCGGCATCCAGCGCGGCTGCGACTGGCTGACCATCGGCCGCATGGGCAACCTGATGGGCGCCCTGAAGGTCGAGCACCCGGGCACGCAGAACCAGCGCTTCGACTTCGACGAATTCAACGACCAGTTCAAGCAGCAGTTCGGCTACGCGTTGTAAGGCAGGGATGATCAGCCATTCGGCTGCTGAAAAGCCGGGAGTCGGGATTGGGGAGTCGCAAAAGCAGGAAGCCGGCGCCTTGAAGCCACGAAGAACCGCGCGCTCGCGCGGTTTTTTCGTTTTGGCCGCAGCGCGAACGGTATCCACACCAGCCAAGCCGCTCTTGCCATTCCCCAATCCCGACTCCCCAATCCCCGCTTTTGCTGCACTGCGGTTTGAGCCCGGCACCCGATTGTGCGTCACTGGCGGCCTGATCCGGGGTCGGATCGAGGGGCGCCACGTGTCGGAGTTGACTGTAGCCAACCTCCCGCAGGCCGCGGCCTCGGCGCCATCGGCCGCCGAGGCCGAGTCCGCCTTGCTGGCGCGGATGCGCCGGTTCCGCCAGATCGATCCGTTGCCGCCTGCCCTGGCGCGCTCCTGGCGGCGCTGCCTCGACGACTACGGCCTGGACCCGGACACCCATCCCTTGCCGATGGTCCACGACAACGGCCAGCTGCGCGAGCGCCAGCAGCGGCTGGAGGCGCTACTGCGCATCGCCAAGGTGGAGATGGAGAATCTCTACGAACAGATCGCCGGCGGCAGCTACGCGGTGGTGTTCGCCGATACCGAGGCCACCGTGCTGCACAGCGTGCAGGATCCGGCGCTGCTGCGCGCGTTCCGCGAGACCGGGCTGTTCTGCGGCGCCAGCTGGGCCGAACGCTACCAGGGCACCAACGGCATCGGCACCTGCGCGGTGGAGTGCAGCGCGCTGAGCGTGCACAGGGGCGAGCATTACCTGGAGCGGCATCTGCCGCTGTCGTGCAGCGGTGCGCCGATCCTGGATCCGCAGGGCCACCTGCTGGCGGTACTGGACGCGTCCACGCCCGATGCGCGCGACACCAAGCTGGTGCAATGCCATACCGGCGCGCTGGTGCGCATGTCGGCGGCGCAGATCGCCCGCGCGTATTTCCTGGAGCAGTACCGGCATGCGTGGATCCTGCGCTTCCATAGCCGTCCGGAGTTCGCCGGGCTGCTGCACGAGGCGCTGATCGCGGTCGGCGGCGACGGCCGCGTGCTCGCGGTCAACGAGGCGACGCTGGAACAGCTGGGCAAGCCCGATCGCACCGCACTGGTCGGGCGCGACATCGCCCAGGTGATGCAGCTGGATTTCGATACGCTGGAGCAGCGCGCGCGCAACGATGCCAGCACCCTGTGGTCGATCCGCTGCGCCTGCCACGGCCGCCGCTTCTTCGCCCTGGCGCAGCCGCCGCGCGCGCGCATCGCTGCCGGCCGAACGCGCGCCGCCGGCGAGGATGGCCAGGCTGCACGGGCCAACGACCATGTCGGCTCCGATCCGCGCGTGCTGCACAACCTGGACAATGCGCTGAAGCTGGCCAAGCACCGCGTGTCGATCCTGCTGTGCGGCGCCACCGGCACCGGCAAGGAAGAATTCGCCAAGGCGGTGCACCGCAGCTCGCCCTGGGCCGACCGGCCGTTCGTGGCGGTGAACTGCGCGGCGATTCCCGAAGCGCTGATCGAGAGCGAACTGTTCGGCTACGCGCGCGGCGCCTTCACCGATGCCGCGCGCGAAGGACGCCACGGCAAGCTGCTGCAGGCCAGCGGCGGCACCTTGTTCCTGGACGAGATCGGCGACATGCCACTGCCCTTGCAGACGCGCCTGCTGCGCGTGCTGGAGGAACAGAGCGTGACGCCGCTGGGCAGCGACCGCGCGATGCCGCTGGAACTGCACGTGATCAGCGCCAGCCACCGCGACCTGGCGCAGATGGTGGGCACCGGCGGCTTCCGCGAGGATTTGTACTACCGGCTCAACGGCGTGGTGCTGCACCTGCCGCCGCTGCGCGAGCGTAGCGACAAGGCCGAACTGATCCGCACCCTGTTGCGCGAGGAGAGCGGCGAGCAACCGGTGCGCATCAGCGAGGACGCCCTGCACAAGCTGCTCAGCTATGCCTGGCCCGGCAACCTGCGGCAGCTACGCAACGTGCTGCGCACCGCCGCCGTGCTGTGCGCCGACGGTGTCATCCGCATCCCCAACCTGCCGCAGGAGATCGTCGACGCCGACAGCGGGCCGTGCCTGCTCGGCGACGATGCGCACGCCGCCGACGGCGTACCCGGCCGCGTCGCCCTGGACAGCGCCGAGCGCAGCGTGCTGCAACAGCAACTCGAGCGCCACCGCTGGAACGTCAGCCGCACCGCCGATGCGCTGGGCATCAGCCGCAACACCTTGTATCGCAAGTTGCGCAAGCATGGGTTGGCGACGGTGTGAGCCGCGGCAGTGTCGCGCCCTTGCGGACCTTGCTGCGCATCGCGAATGCAGGCTCGTCTGTCGCGACTTGCCATTCGGTAGCGGCGTGAGTGCTGCCGGTATTCGCATCCCGACCGCTGAGACGGCTGGAAGATGCCTGGCTTCGATGTCGCGACGGAAGTCGCTCCCGCAACAGCCGGCGAGTCGGTGAGACCGCGCAACCTGCGGCGGAAGCTTGAGTCCCGGCTGTGTCGAAGCCAGAAGCTTTTCGGCCTCGCGGTCGCGGCTGAAGCCGCTCCTACGACAACAGCAGGCAAGCCGATTGGGCGACACACCCTGTGGGAGGGACTTCAGTCCCGACTGCTGCCGAAGCCGAATGCTCCACGGCTGCTAGGTCGCGGCTGAAGCCGCTGCTACCGGGTCGCGCTTCGTCACCGGCGTAGCGCTTCTGTAGGAGCGGCTTCAGCCGCGACCGCCGCCGGAGCCGACCAGCTTCCGGCCGGTGGACAAGGCGAGGATACGAAGCCGATGAGCCCCACGCAGCGCCCCGCCACACCGCGCCCGCTAGAAACGCCAGCGCAGGCCGACCTGATACTGCCGCGGGGCGCCAGGCGCGACGAAGCGCGAGGGGCCGTCCTCCACCGCAGCGTCCTGTGGGCGCGCCAGGGCGCCGCCCGGGAACAGGTCCTCGGCGATCGCCGCATAGGTCTCGTAGCGGCGGTCGAACACGTTGTTGATCCGCAGGTACAGCGACAGCCCGTCGGCGAGTTCCCAGGTGCCATGCAGGTCGAGCAAGGCGTAGCCGCCGGTGGACAGGTCGTGACGCGCGGGCGCCTCGCCGTCCTCGGGATCCTCCACCAGGCCGTCCTCGTTGCCGCTGGCCACGCGCCGCGACACCGCGCGCAGGTCCGCGCCCAGCGCCAGCTGCGCCAGCGCCTGCCATTACACGCCCAGCTTCAGTGTGTTGCGCGGCAGCCCGGCGATGCGCGTGCCCGGGCGCAGCGCCACGCTGCGTTCGCCCGAGAGCAGTTCGCCGACGCTGCGGTAGGTGGCGTCCAGGTAGCTGTAGCCGGCGAACCAGCGCAGCGCGCCGTGGCTGCCGCGGTAGCTGAGGTCGGCGCCCTGGTAGCGGGTGCGGCCGACGTTGTCGAAATAGCCCTGCTGGGTATTGGGCGCGCGCAGGAACAGGATGTCGTCGCGGTTGTCGGCGCGGTACAACGAGGCGTTCAGCGCCTGCGCCGGCGACGGGTTCCAGCGCAGGCCGAGTTCGTAGGTGCGCGAGACGATCTGCTCCAGGCGCGGGTCGGCCTGCAGCCCGGTCGGCAACCGGCACGGCTGCTCCGGGTCGGCGCAGCCGAGTTCGATCGCGGTCGGCGCGCGACTGTTCTGCGAGGCCGAGGCGAACGCGGTGACGCCGCCGCCCAGGCGCTGGGTGATGCCCAGCGACGGGTTGGCCTTGGCGAACACGAAGCGCTCGCGCGGCAACACGCCGTCGTCGCCGGTGGACAGGGTGTTGGCGACGGCGACGCGGTTCCAGCGCAGCGCGCCGCTGACATGGGTGGCCTCGCTCAACTCCCAGGTATCGGCGGCGAACAGGCCCAGGGTGCTGCTGCGGCCGTCGACGCCGGAGAAGAACGTGCGGTCCTCGTCCGGATCGGCGACCACCGAGCGGTCGTCCTGCACGAACGCGTCCTGCGCGTACTGCCGGTAGCGCACGCGGTTGCGGTCGTAGGTGGCGCCGATGCTCAGCGCATGCGCGCCGGCCTGGCGGCTGAGATTCAGCGCCACGCCCTCGGCATGCTGGCGCATCTGCGTGGTGTTGAGCACGCCGCTGTGCAGCGCGTCGGCATCGGCGCGTGCGACCGTGCAACCCGCCTCCAGCGGCGTGCCATCGGCAGCGTAGCCGTCGGCGCAGTCGTCGACGAAGTCCTCGTAGTCGTCGTTGATGTCGCCATTGACGGTGTCGCGGCGCCCCTGCCGGTAGTACGCCAGCACATGGAGCGCGGTGCGTTCGTCGAAGCGATGGTCGAACTGGCCGGTCAGCAAGGTGTTGCGGTTGCGGGTCAGGTCCGGCGAGGTATAGACCGCGGCACGGTCGGCCTCGTACAGGCCGGGCTCGGTACCCGCGTCGGTATAGCGAAAGCTCGGCAGCAGGCCGTTGCCGACCAGGCGGCTGCGCCCGTGCAGCAGCGACACGTCCCAATCGGTGCGCTCGCCCTGCCGCCCGAACTTGCCGAACACGGTGCCCAGACGGCCGGCGGAGGCGTCGCGCCAGCCGTTCTCGTCGAAGCCGGTGGCCGCGACGAAGGCATGCAGGCCGTCAGGGCCGGCGTAGCCGTAGGACGCGTCCAGGCGCTTGCGCGCGCCGCTGCCCACCGACAGGTCGGCGCGCAGGCCCGGCGCGGTCAGGCCGGACTGGGTGGTGAAGGCCAGCGCGCCGCCCAGCGTGTTGGGACCGAACAACGGGTTGGAGCCCGGCATCAGCGCGACGCTGCGGATCGCCGCCTCCGGCATCATGTCCCAGCTGACAATGTCGGCGAACGGCTCGTTCATGCGCACGCCATCCAGGTACACCGACACGCCCTGCGAGGCGCCGGGCAGCGCCGAGGCGCGGAAGCCGCGGAAGGTCAGATCGGTCTGGAACGGGCTGCCCTGCACCTCGTTGGTGTCCACGCCGTTCATCTCGCGCAGCAGGAAGTCGGTGAGGTTGCCGGCCTGGCTGCGCGCGATGTCGTCGGCATTGGCGGTCTGCACGGTGTACGGCAGCAGGTCGGCATCGATCAGCGTGCCGGGAATCGGCGTGGCGGTGACCTCGACCCGGTCCAGCGCGGTGATCTGCGCATCGTCGGCGTTGACCGTGGTCTGCGCGCGCGCCGGTGCGGCGAGCAGGCCGATGGCAGTGACGACGGCTAGCGCGAGCAGGCTCGCCGGCGGGGTGCTGCATCCTGGAGTCAGAGTCATGCCGGTTCCTTGAGGCTCAGTAGAGGACGATCGATTTGATGCCACGGCCTGCGCGCAGCGTCTCGAAGCCGCGATTGATGTGGTCCAGCGGCAGGGTTTCGCTGATGAGTTCGTCGATGCGGATCTCGCCGGCCAGGTAGCGCTCGGCATAGGCCGGCAATTCGCTGCGCCCCTTGACCCCGCCGAACGCGCTGCCGCGCCAGGCGCGCCCGGTGACCAGTTGCAGCGGCCGCGTGCTGATCTCCTGCGCGCTCGGCGCCACGCCGAGGATGATGCTTTCGCCCCAGCCCTTGTGGCAGCACTCCAGCGCCGCGCGCATCGCGCGCACGTCGCCGACGCAGGCGAAGCTGTGGTCGGCGCCGCCGTCGGTGAGGTCGACGATGACCTGCTGCACCGGCGCGCCGAAATCCTTCGGGTCCAGGCAGTCGGTGGCGCCCAGCGCGCGCGCCAGCGGGAACTTGTCGCGGTTGATGTCGACCACGATGATGCGTTCGGCGCGCGCCATCACCGCGCCCTGCACCACCGACAGGCCGATCCCGCCCAGCCCGAACACCGCCACGTTCTCGCCCGGCCGCACCCGCGCGGTGTTGAGCACCGCGCCGATGCCGGTGGTGACCGTGCAGCCGAGCAGGCAGGCCTTGTCCAACGGCGCGGACGGGTGGATCCTGGCCACCGCGATCTCCGGCAGCACCGTGTATTCGGCGAAGGTGCTGGTGCCCATGTAGTGCAGCAGCGGGCGCCCGTGCAGCGAGAAGCGGCTGCTGCCGTCGGGCATCAGCCCGCGGTCCTGGCTGCTGCGGATCGCCTGGCACAGGTTGGTGCGGTTGGAACGGCAGTACTTGCACACGCCGCACTCGGGCATGTACAGCGGGATCACGTGATCGCCGGGGCGCACGCTGGTCACGCCGATGCCGACCTCTTCGACCACGCCGGCGCCTTCCTGGCCC
This sequence comes from Xanthomonas sp. PPL134, assembly GCF_040595915.1. Lineage (NCBI taxonomy): Bacteria > Pseudomonadati > Pseudomonadota > Gammaproteobacteria > Lysobacterales > Lysobacteraceae > Xanthomonas > Xanthomonas sp. PPL134. Next base: position 164,632 of record NZ_JAMDLL010000004.1, on the reverse strand, counting down.
AGGATCACCGGGAACGCCGCCTCGGCATCGATGCCGGACAAGGCGATCTCGTCGCTGTGGCAGATGCCGCTGGCGACCATCCGCACCAGCACCTCGCCGGCCTTGGGCGGCTGCAGATCCACCTCCTCGATGGCCAGCGGCTGGTTCGCCGCCCAGGCGACCGCGGCTCGCGTCTTCATTCCGGCTCTCCCCGCCTCCCCGTCGCGGCACCCACTGGCGCCGCTGGCCTCACGTCATTGCGCCACGACCACACCCCATGGCATCTCGCCCACCGCGATCTGCTTGATCTCCTTCATCGCCGCTGTATCGATGACGCTGACGCTGTTGGACCGGCCGTTGGCCACGTACAGCGTCTTGCCGTCCGCGCTCAGCGCCGGATTCCATGGCCGCTGCCCGACCGGGATCTCGGCCAGCGTGCGTCGCGCGGCGGTGTCGATCACGCTGACCGTACCGGCACCGTTGGACGCGTACACGCGGCTGCCGTCGCGGGCGATGGCGATGCCGGCGGTGCGCTGACCGGCTTGGATGCTGGCCACGCGCTTGCGCGCCGCCAGATCGATCACGTCGACCACGTTGGCCGACTCCTGCGCCACGTAGACCGTCTTGCCGTCGGGCGCGAACGCCATGCCGCGTGGATGCCCGCTGGTGGCGATGACGCCGGTGGACGTACCGGCCTGCACGTCGATCACGTCCAGGTCGTTGGAGCCTTCGTTGCTGGTCAGCAACAACGCACCGTCCGGGGTGTAGACGCAGTGTTCCGGGGCCTGCCCGCGGGTGGCGATGTGCGCGCCGATCGCGAAGCTGGCCGGGTCGATCAGCATCACCTGGTTCTGCCCTTCCACGCACACCGCGAGTTGGTGACCATCCGGCGCCACCGCGACGCCTTCGGCGTTCTCGCCGATGTCGACGCTGCGCAGCACGCGGTCCTGCACGGTATCCAGCTCTAGCAGGCGATGGCCCTGCGCGTCGATGACGTACAGATGCCCGGCCGGCCCCGGCACCACCTGCTGCAGGCGCTTGCCGAGCTGGCCCTGCGCCGACAGCGTGCGCACCACGCGGGCGCTACCGGTGTCGATCACCGAAATAGTGCCGCTGCGCTGGTTCGGGACGTAGGCCAGCGCCGCCGCGCTGGCCGCAGGCGCCGGTGCGGCCGCCGCGGCATCGGTGCCGGCCGCCGGCGCAGGCGTGCGCTGGCAGGCCGCGGCGAACAGCGACAGCGCGACGACGGCGGACAGGCGCAACACGTTCCTCATTGCGTGGCGCCCGCGGTCTTGTTGATGGAGTGGATGAAGGCCAGCAGCTTCTCGGTATCGCCCGGCTTGAGCACCGGCCCGAACGGCGGCATCTGCCCCACCACCTTCTCGTGGCCGATCCGGGTCTTGCCGTGCGCGGCCATGCCGGCGGTGCCTTCGGTGATCAGCGCGCGCAAGGTGTCGTCGTCGTTGCCGTACACCCAGATGTCGTTGGTCAGCGGCGGGCACATGCCGCCGCCACCGGTGCCGCCGTGGCAGGCGGTGCAGCCGGCGGAGTTGAAGATTGCCTTGCCCTCGGCGACCAGTTCCGGAGTGACCTTGACCGGCGGTCCCTTCGGAATCGGCGTCACCGCCGCAGCCGGTGCCGGTGCGGCGGCAGCGGGTGCGGCGGGCGCTGCCGCCGTCGGGGCGGAGGCAGGCGCAGACGCGGGCGCCGCGGCAGGCGCGGCCGGTGCGGGGGTGGCCGCCGGCGCAGGCGGCGCTTCCTGCTTGCCGCAGGCGGGCAACAACAGGAGCGAAGCGAACAGGAACACGGGGAACAGCAGGGAGGCGGTGCGACGACGGATGGAGGCAGGACGCATGGGGACAACACCTTTGCGGAGTGCTCGATGGGAAGAACAGGCCGCGCGAGCGGCGTGTGCGGGACGGCAGGAAGCGGTCATTGCGTGCGGCGGTGCTGGGCCTCCGTCAGCAAGTGGGCGAGTTCGGCATTGCCGCGTTGCTGGGCCAGCACTGCCGGGGTCTTGCCGTCGGCGTCGCGCGCATCGGCGCTGGCACCGGCGGCGAGCAGGCGCCGGGCGCTGTCCTCGCGCCCGGCCGCGGCGGCGAGCATCAACGGGGTGACGCCGGCGCGGTTCGCACGGTCGGCCTCGGCGCCGCGCTCGAGCAGCAGGTCGAGGATCTGCGGATCGTTGCGCGCCACCGCGAACATCACCGGCGTAAAGCCGGCCGGATTGGCGCGGCGCACGCTGGCGCCGGCGTCGAGCAACGCCTGCACCACGTCGGCGTCGGCGTAGGAGATCGCCAGGTCCAGCGGCGTCCAGCCATCGGTGGACACGGCCTCGACCTTGGCGCGATGCGCCAGCAACTGCGCGACGCTCTTGCCGTCGTTGGACCAGGCCGCCTTCATCAGCGGCGTCCAGCCATTGCTGTCGCGGCGTTCGACCTGGGCACCGGCGGCCAGCAGTTCGCCGACCAGCAGCGGCGCCTGGTTGCGGATCGCCTGCTGCAGCGGCGGCTCGCCGAGCCGGTTGGGCTGGTCGGCGCTGGCGCCGTGACGCAGCAGCCAGGCCACGCGCACGCCATCGCCGGCGTCGAGCGCATGCGCCAGTTCCTCGTTGGGATCGGCGCCACCGGCGATGCGCAGCTGCAGTTGCGCCAGCATGTCCGAGGAGGCCTGCGCGCTCGGCGTGTCGTCCTGATCGGCAGGCGCCGGATAGGGGCCGTGCGAGCGCAGGTCGCCGGCGACGATGCAATCGGCGCAGGCCACCAGCGGCACGTGGTAGTCGCGCAGGATCGCGCCGATCTTGCCAGCGCTGCGCTGCATCGCCGCGTTCAGCGCATCGCGCAGTGCCGCGTTCTTGCGCGACACCGCCCATGCCATCGAGTACTCCAGCACCTCGTTGTCGATGACGTTCAACGGCACCACGCCGAGGCCGCCGCGCGCGGCGTAGTAGCCGGCCACCGGCCCCCAGGATTCGGCGGCATCGAGCTTGCCGGCGGCGACCTGCTCGGCGAGCTTGCCGGGATGCTCCTGCGGCGCGCTGGCCGAGTCGTAGAACAGGTACTGCACCTCGCCCTGCACGCCATGGTCGAACAGCGCCTGCCGCGCCGGCGAACTCTGGAACACGCCGACCTTGAGTTTTTTCAACGCCGGATCGTCGAGCGAGGCCGGCCGCAGCTCCAGGCCCTTGCGGGTGACCAGCACATAGGTGGAGCGATACAGCGGGCGCGTGGGCAGGCCCATCTCGAAATCGCTGTTCATGTCCATCAGCACATCGCAACGCCCGGCGTTGATCGTGCTGCGCGCCAGGCCGCGCTGGTAGTAGCTGCGCCACTCGTACTCCAGGCGCCGGCCCATCTCCGCGGCCACCACCTGGGCGATCTTGTTCTGGAAGCCCTCGCCTGCGCGATCGGACAACGGCATGTTGCCGGGATCGGCGCAGACCCGCAGTACCGGCGCATCGGCCGGCAGCGTGGCGGCGGGCGCAGCGGAAGCCGGCGTCGCGGCAGGGGGCGGGGCCGCAGGAGCGCGAGCCGCCGTGGACGACGGCTCGCGCGTGCAGCCTGCGGCGACGAGTCCGAGGCTGCACCACAGCAACACGGCGCGCGCGCCCGCAGGCAGGCGCCACGCAGCGGGCGCCATGCGGCCCCCGCTCGCCTCCTGGACGCGGCGCCGCCGGCTCATCGCACCGTCTTGGCGGCGACCGCCGCGCTGCCGCCGCCAGCGGCCGCGGTGGCGGTCGTGGTGGGGGTGACGGTCTTGCCGGCGCCGTCGATGCGGAAGGTGTGCACCATGCCGCCCAATGGGATCTTGTCGAAGCCGTTGCTGAAGGCCAGGCCGGCGGCCCCCAGCGCGCCGTACGGATCGCCCGGATCCAGGCCGGCGGCGACCGGCAGGCCGATCCAGCCGCCGATGCCCGAGAACACCGCCACGTACTGGTGGCCGTTGGCCTTGTAGGCGATCGGGTTGCCGATGATGCCCGAGGGCAACTTGGTCTCCCAGAGCTTCTTGCCGGTGTCCTTGTCCACGGCGCGGAACCAGCCGTCCAGCGTGCCGTAGAACACCAGCCCGCCATCGGTGACCAGGGTGCCGCTCCACACCGGGAACTTCTCCTTGATCTCCCACTTGGACTTGCCCTCGACCACGTCGAATGCCTTGACGATGCCCAGCGCGCCGGGCTCGTTCGGCTTCATCAGCACGTTGGCGAACACGTACGGCAGGCCCATCATGGTGTTGCCGCGCTCCTGCGGGTCCAGCTCCATGTGCCAGTTGTTGGTGCCGCAGAAGAACACCGCCGCGTTGGCCGGATCCACCGAGCACGGCTGCTGGTCCTTGCCGCCCATCGCCGAGGGGAACGCCTCGACCTTGCGGCCGCGCTCCAGCGGCGAATGCGCCGCGACCTTGACCGGGCGCCCGGTCTTCATGTCGATGCGCTCGGCCCAGTTGGCCGGCACGAACTTGTTGGCGCGCAGCAGCGTGCCATCGCGGCGGTCGAGCACATAGGCGAAGCCGTTGCGATCGAACTGCACCACCGAGGGCACCTGCTTGCCGTCGATGGTCAGGTCGACCAGGATCGGCTCGTTGATGCCGTCGTAGTCCCACTGGTCGAACGGCGTCTTCTGGTAGCCCCACACCGCTTCGCCGGTGTCGATCTTGCGCGCGAACAGGGTCATCGACCACTTGTTGTCGTACTCGCCGGTGTCGCACTCCTTCTGCGTGGTCTTGCCGCAGCGGTACGACGGGCTCCACAGGCCGGGATTGCCGGTGCCGTAATAGACCAGCTTGAGTTTCGGGTCGTAGCTGTACCAGCCCCACGCCGCGCCGCCGCCGCGCTTCCAGCCTTCGTCGGGATAGGTCTTCTGGCCAAGGTCGCCGAGCTGGCCGTGCTGCGGATTGGCCTTGTTGAAGTCCGGGCCCAGGCAGATGTCCTTGTCGGTGCCGGTGGCTTCGCAGGACCAGGCCTGCTTGCCGTCGGCCAGCGCATACGCGGCGACGCGGCCGCGCACGCCGAACTCGTTGCCGCTGATGCCGGCCACGACCTTGCCGTCGGCGATGATCGGGGCCATGGTGATGGTCTCGCCCTTCTCCGGATAGGCGAGCTTCTGCTTCCACACTTCCTTGCCGGTCTTGGCATCGAGCGCGATCACGTCGCCGCTGAGGCTGCCGAACACCACCTTGCCGTCGGCGTAGGAGGCGCCGCGGTTGACCGTGTCGCAGCAAGCCACCGCCACCGCGCGCTCGTCCTGCTGCGGGGTGTACTTCCACAGCACCTTGCCGTTGTCTTCCTGCGACAGGTCGATCGCGAACACGTTGTTCGGATAGGCGCTGACCATGTACATGGTGCTGCCCACCACCAGCGGCTGGCCTTCGTGGCCGCGGGTGGCGTCGGTCTTCATCTCCCACGACATCTTCAGGTTCTTGACGTTGTCGCGGTTGATCTCGGCCAGCGGGCTGTGCCGGGTCAGGCCGAAATCGCGGCCGACGCCGCCCCAGTTGTCGGGGTTGGCGGCATTGCTGGCGAACTCGCTGTCGGTATCGGCGACCGCGGCCGGCGCGGCGGCGGGCGGTTGCTGCGCGGCGGCCGGCGCCGCGGCCTCTTCCTGCTTCTTGCAACCCGCCAGCGCCAACGCAGTGGCCAGTGCGAGCAATGTACAAGCCCGGGTACGACGTGAATGACTGTGCATCGTTCTACTCCCCTCGTTGAAGAGCCGCGACAGCTGCACCTGGTGGGCGTGTGCCACGGAACCTGAAGCGTGGGTGTCTACGAGCAACGTCCATGCCATCGCGCCGCTGCGATGCAACATCCCTTGACGGGCGGATCACACCATCGGTGGTCGTCCCAGCACTGCACGCATCGCGATCGAAGACGTCTCGAGAACGTGACACTTTGTGCCATGCCCTTGCATCGCGATTGGCGCAGTGCCGGCATGCGCGCGGGGCATCGCCTGTGCCATCGGCGCGCACGCGGCGCCGGCCCACGCGGATGCGCACGGCGCAACGCGCGGCGGGAGCGCGCACGCGGCACGCCCGCCGTCGCTGCGTGGGACGGGAGAATCGGGTGGACGCGCGGCGGCGCGCAGCCGCCGCGGAGCAACGGTCAGTGCGGCTGCGGCCCGGCGTGGTCCTGCCACCACGCCAGCAGCGCGGCGCAATCGGCGAAGTGCAGGTCGGCCAGCGCCGGCCAGGGATTATCCGGATGCAGCAGCACGGTGGTGGCGCCGGCATGGCGCCCGCACTGCAGGTCGTAGGCGTGGTCGCCCACCATCGCCAGCGCCTGCGGCGGCACGCCCCAGTGTTCGGCCAGCTGCAGCAGGCCGCCGGGATGCGGCTTGGGCGGGGCTTCGTCGCGGCCGAGGATGGTCACCTCCTCGAACAGGTCGTCGACCTCGATTTCTTCCAGGGTCAGCTGCGCCAGTTCGCGCGCATTGCGGGTGAGCACCGCCAGCCGGCAATCGGCGGCGTGCAGGGTGCGCAGCAGCGCCGGCGCGCCGTTGGCCGCGGTGGCCTCCTGGGCCAGCACGCGTTCGTGCTCCAGCAGCCAGGCGTGCTTGCTGGCGCGCTGCGCCTCCGGCAGCGCCGCCAGGTGGTGCAGGATGTCGGCCTGCGGCGGGATCTGCAGTTCGCGGCGGATCAGCGCGAAATCGTGCACGGCGCGGGTCAGGGTGCCGTCCATGTCGAACACCCAGTGGCGCACCTGGCGCAGGGCCTCGGCCGATGGCGGTATCGCAGCGTGCATCGCGCTCAATCCCAACCCGGCATCTGCGCGCCGTCCAGGCCGCCGGTCTCGAACACCGCGGTGCGGGTGCCGCCGGCCTTCACCGGGAAGGTGATCTGCAGCACCGTGGTCTTGCGCGCCAGCTTCCACAGCGCCTTGTCGTCGCTGATGAACATGGCGATGGCCTCGTCGGTCTTGGGCCGCCAGGCCGCGGCCGCGCGTGGCGGCGCGTCGTCGGCCTTCAGTTCCACCTTGCAGCCGCCGGCGCAGCGGAAATCGCCGGACTGCAGCACCAGGTAGGCGCTGCGCTTCCATTCCGGATGGTCGCGGAACACCAGCTGCACCGGCTTGGGGCCGCTGCCGTCCACGTCGACCTTGTCGCGGCTGTACAGCATCGCCGAGCGCTGCACGCCCTTGCCGGCCGGCACCTGCGAGTACTGCCAGGCCGCCTGCATGCGCCGCAGCTCGCGCGCCGCCTCGCCCTTGGCCTTGACCTCGGCGTAGCCGGGCTGGATGCGTTCGGCCGCGTCCGACCCGGGATACTGCTGCAGCAGCGCCGCGCCGTGGATCCGCGCCAAATCCCAGTTGCCCGACTTCACCGCGGCGTCATACTGCTTGGCCAGGTCGTCGGCGGCCTGCGCCTTGGCCTGCGCTTCGGCGGCGGCCTGCGCCTTGCGCTCGGCCTCGTGATCGCCGCAAGCGGCCAGGGCGACGGCGCACAGCGCGCCGAGCAGGATGCGTTTCATCGTGGGGTTCCTCTTTGGATCAGGGTGTCGATGGCCTGCGCGACCTCGGCGGGCTTCTCGACGATGGACATGTGGCCGCTGCCGTCCAGCAGCACCTGGATCGCCTGCGGCAGGCGTTGCGCGTACAGCGCCAGCGCGCTGGCGTCGATCACCGCGTCCTGCACGCAATTGAGCAGCAGCGCCGGCTGGCGGATGTGCGCAGCCTCCTCGAACGGCAGGAACGCCTCCTCGCCGCGGCCGATGCGCGCCAGCACCTGCTGTTCGAACGCGGCCTCGCGGCGGCGCCAGGCCACCACCGCCGGCACCGCCCAGCGCGGGATGCGCGGCTTGGCGCGGTCGAGCAGGAACACGGTGTCGATGTAGCGCTGCAACGATGCGGCATCGTGCACCGCGAACGGATTGTGCCCATCCAGCACCGCCTGGCCGAAGGCGTTGTCGGCGAAGCGCACGCCGGCGGCGTTGAACAGGCCGACCCGGTCGAATACCGCCGGATGGCGCGCCGCGGCCAGCGCGGCGATGCCGCCGCCCATCGAATGCCCGAGCAGCACGCAGTCGCTGCCCGCACGGCGCGCGCATTGCGCGGCGAAGGCGGCCACGCGCTCGGCCTGCGCGACGAAGCCGTAGTCCTGCCCGGCGATGCGCTGGCTCTCGGCCCAGCCGGGCAGGTCCGGGATCACCAGGTGATAGCGCGTGCCCAGCGCGCGCGCCAGCGGCAGCCAGTTCTCCTTGCTGCCGGTGAAGCCGTGCACCAGCAGCAGGGTCGGCGCGGCGGGATCGGCCGCGGCGCGCACCAGATAGGTCCAGGCATGCCCGGCGACCTGCACCTGGCGGCGCTGCAGTCCGCTGCCGCGCCGCTGGCGCAGGCTCTCCAAACGCACCAGCAGGAACGGATCGCGCAGCACCAGCACCACGCCGATCAGCGCCGCCACCACCAGCAGCACCCCGGCCAGCAGCAGCCAGGCCATGGTCAGCACCAGCACGGCGACACCGGGAGGCGGATCCAGGTCATGCGCTCACACCACCACGTCGGCTTCGCCGAGATGGAGGGCCAGCCACACGGTCGGCTGCTCGGGATCGGTGAAGGTGACCCAATGCGGCGTGTCGGCCGGGATGAACAGATGGTCGCCCGGCGCCAGCGTCACCTCGCGCTCGCATAGCGCCACGCGCGCGCTACCGCGCAGCAGCACCACCCATTCGTCGTGCGCCTGCTGGTAGGGCGAATCCGGCGGCGTGGTCTGCCCGTGCGAGACGATGCGCTCCACACGGCAACCGGAGCGCCGGAGCAATTCGGTGAAGACTTCGCCGCCACGCGCATCGGGCAACGCGGCCAGCAGGGAACCGGACAGGACGCGGGCGTCGCTCATCTCACCGCCTCGACGAACGCAGGTGGGTCCGCTTGCATCGGCGCCGGCCGCCGTCTGCCGGGGCGATGGCGCTTGCGGCGGAGACCGGGGCGGCGGTGGCGGACGATGTCATGCACGCATGGACCGGGAACCATCGGGACTGCCGAGGATATCGCGAATGCGTGGCAGCGGGTCACTGCTCAGCAGCAGCGGCGCGTGTGGAATTCGTTAACGCCGTGGTGGACATGCGCGCGCCTCCCGAAGGAAGCGCATGCGACGCCGCGCACGGTGACATGGCGCAACGCGCGCGCCCAATCCGTCGCCACGATCGCCTCGGCCCCAGCACGGCGCGATCATCGCAACCTGCCAGCCGCACAAACGCACACGGCGCCGGGATCGCTCCCGGCGCCGTGTGCGCGGTCTGCCGCGGGCGGTGCGCGTCAGTGCGCGGCGTTGCCCGCCTTGGCCTTGTCCAGCATCTCCTGCACCGACACCGTGGTGATCGGGTGATAGCCGGGCTTGGCCTTGGCGAACACTTCCTCGGCGAAGGCCAGCCCGTCCGGGGTCTTCACCAGTTCGGCGTAGATCGGCAGGATCAGCTTGCGGCGGCCGACGCGGGCGATGAACTCGCCGGCGGCCGGGCGCGCGTCCACATAGCCGCTGCGGATCGCCAGCGGATACCAGCGCATGGCGATCTCGCCGTTGGCGGTGCCGGTGAAGTGATAGGCGTCGTCGAGCTGCTTGAGCTGCGCCGGGGTCAGCTTCTCGCCCAGGCCGCTGAGGAAGCGCGTCCACTCCTGGGTGCTCCACGCATCGGTCACCTGCTTGCCGGGCAGCGTGCCGCTGCCGGTCCAGGCGATGCGCGCGGTGTCGACCATGGCGAAGTTGCGCGAGCGCGCCTTCTGCGCGAACGCCGGGATGCCCGGTTCGTCCAGCCACGCATGCAGTTCCTGCGCGGTCACCGCATTCGGCTTCTTGGCCAGCAGGTGGGTCTTCAGGTACGCGACGAACTGGTCGGTGTTGGCGCTCTGGAAGGCGTGGTCGTCGAACCAGCCGCGCAGGAACGGATCGAAGGTGTCGCGGCCGAAGCGCTGCTCCAGGAACTGCAGGAACCACGCGCCCTTGACGTAGGCGACCTGGCTCAAGGCCTCGTCCGGATCGCGCTCGGTCAGCGCCGGCAGCGCCAGCGCCTGGTCAGCCGGGCTCATGCCCTTCAGCTCGGCCAGCAGGTCGGTCTGGTCGATCTCGCGCTCCATCTCCGCCGCTTCCGGGCCGTACAGCGCCTCGGTGATGCGCGCCTGCACGTAGGTGGTGAAGCCTTCGTTGAGCCAGATGTCCTTCCAGCTGGCGTTGGTCACCAGGTTGCCGGACCAGCTATGCGCCAGCTCGTGCGCGATCAGCGACACCAGCGACTTGTCGCCGACGATCACCGTCGGCGTGGCGAAGGTCAGGCGCGGATTCTCCATGCCGCCGAACGGGAACGACGGCGGCAGCACCAGCATGTCGTAGCGGCCCCAACGGTACGGGCCGTACAGCGTCTCGGCGGCCACGATCATCTTCTCGGTGTCCTCGAACTCCTTGGCCGCCTTGTCGACCATCGCCGGCTCGGCCCACACGCCCGAGCGCGCCGAGATCGGCTTGAACACCAGGTCGCCGGCGGCGATCGCCAGCAGGTAGGACGGGATCGGTTGCGGCATCTTGAAGCGGTAGTCGCCGTTGCGCACCGCCTTGGGATCGTTGTCGGCGCTCATCAGCACCATCACGTCCGGACGCGAGACCACGTGCGCGCTGTAGGTGAAACGCACGCTCGGCGTGTCCTGCAGCGGCACCCACGAACGCGCGTGGATGGCCTGCGACTGGCTGAACATGAAGGGCAGCTGCTTGCCCTCGGTCATCGACGGCTCCAGCCACTGCAGGCCCGAGGCGGTCGGCGCGGTGTGGTAGGCGATGCTGATCTTCTGCGGCTGGGTCGGTGCCTCGATGGTCAGCTTGCTGCCGTAGATCTTGTCGGCCGGCGCCAGCGCGTACTGCAGCGGCGTCATCTGGCCCTTGCCGTCGTCGGCCTGCACCTTCTCGATGGTCAGGTCGCGGGTGTCCAGCACCAGTTGCTTGGCGCTCTTGTCCTTCCAGTCCAGCGTGTAGGTGGCGGTGCCGCCGATCTGCTTGCTGTCGAAATCCAGCTTCAGATCCAGGGCCAGGTCCTTGATCACGACCTTGGACGGCTCGGCGTAGGACGTCTCGTCGTGGCTGCGGTCGGCCGGCTTGGCCGCGGCGGGCGCCGGCTTGGCGGCAGATGCGGCTGCATCGGGCGCAGGCGCTTCACGGGAACACCCGGACGCGACCATCGCGGCCAGGGACAACAACAGGAACGGGGAACGCATGGCAGTAACCGGTTCGAGGAAAACCCGCAGTTTACCGGAAGGCCGGGAGTGGGGATTCGGGAGTGGGGATTCGCAACAGCAGTACGCGCGTGCTGACGAATCCCGAATCTCCGATCCAAGCGGGGATTGGGAATGGGAGATTGGGGATTGGCAGCAGCGAACAGCCAGCGCGCTTACGCTTCCCGAATCTTCAGTCCCCAATCCCGCCTCCACTCAGATCTTGTCGCCGAGTGGATCGCCACGATGCCGCCGGCAAGGTTCTCGTAGTGGCTGCGGGCGAAGCCGGCTGCTTCCATCCTTGCCTTCGCGTCCTGCGGTGGATGCTTGCGCCGGCGCCGCCGGACCGCGTGTCGGGACTGAAGTCCCTCCCACAAGGCCGCACAGACCCGCAATCGGTCAGCAACCGATCGCCCGCTCTTGCGATTCCCGAATCTCGATTCCCCAATCCCGGCTTTCTGTGGCGGAGGCTTGCGCCGGCGCCGCCGGACCGCGTGTCGGGACTGAAGTCCCTCCCACAAGGACGGCACAGCGCCGCGATCGGTCAGCACCGATCGCCGCTCTTGCGATTCCCCAATCCCGGCTTCTGTGGCAGATGCTTGCACCAGCACCGCCGGACCCCGCGTCGGGACTGAACTCCCTCCCACAAGGACAGCCCAGCGCCGCGATCGGTCAGCAACCGATCACGCGCTCTTACGATTCCCGAATCCCGACTCCCGAATCCCGGCTCTAAATCTTATAGCCCGAATGGATCGCCACGATCCCGCCGGTGAGATTCTTGTAGTGACTGCGGGCGAAGCCGGCCTCTTCCATCATGCCCTTCAGCGCGTCCTGCGGCGGATGCTTGCGGATGCTCTCGGCCAGGTACTGGTAGCTGTCGGCGTCCTTGGCGAACAGCTTGCCCAGGCGCGGCAGCACCTTGAACGAATGGAAGTCGTACAGCGGCTTGAACCAGTCGGCGGTGACTTCGGAGAACTCCAGCACCCGCGCCTGGCCGCCGACCTTGAGCACGCGGTACATCTCGCGCAGCGCCGCGTCCTTGTCGGTGACGTTGCGCAGGCCGAAGGCGATGGTCACCAGGTCGAAGCTCTGGTCCGGGAACGGCAGCGCCTCGGCATTGCATTGCACGTAGTCCAGGCCCGCGACCAGGCCGCGGTTGGTGAGGCGGTCGCGGCCCACCGAGAGCATGCCGGCGTTGATGTCGCCCAGCACGATCTCGCCGTCGGCGCCGACCCGGTCCTTCAGCAGCGCGGCGATGTCGCCGGTGCCGCCGGCCAGGTCGAGCACGCGGTCGCCCGGTTTGACCTGCGCGGTGGCGACGAAATAGCGCTTCCAGACCCGATGGATGCCCATGCTCATCAGGTCGTTCATCAGGTCGTAGTTGCCGGCGACCGAGGTGAAGACCTCGCCGACCAGCTTCTGCTTGTCCTTGGCGGCGACGTCGCGGAAGCCGAAATGGGTGGTACCGGTCTTGTAGGGAGATTCGCTCATGCCGGGATTATCGCACTGCCGGCCGCTGCGTGCCGGTGAAGCGCCGCACGGGATGACAGCCGCCGGCCGCCTGGGCCAGACTGCCGGCAGACTCCCGTTCCCGCAGGCCATTCCATGCTGACCACGCCCAACTACCGCGCCCTGCTCGACACCGCCATCGCCGAAGCCCGCCAGGGCCTGGCCGAGGGCGGCATCCCGATCGGCGCCGCCCTGTACCACCGCGACGGCCGCCTGCTCGGCTGCGGCCACAACCGCCGCGTGCAGGAGGGCGACCCGTCCGTACACGGCGAGACCGACGCCTTCCGCAAGGCCGGACGCCAGCGCCGCTACAAGGACACCATCATGGTCACCACCCTGGCGCCGTGCTGGTACTGCAGCGGCCTGGTGCGGCAGTTCAACATCGGCACGGTGGTGGTCGGCGAATCGGTGACCTTCCAAGGCGGCATCGACTGGCTGCGCGAGAGCGGCGTGGAGGTCATCGACCTGCACAGCCAGGAGTGCATCGACCTGCTCGGCGGCTTCATCGCCGCCCACCCGGACGTGTGGAACGAGGATATCGGCGAGGACTGAGCGGCGTGCCGCGGGCGTCGGCGCGGCGAGCAGCAGGCACACCGCCGCGCCCACAGGCGAACCGCGGCCGCGCTTCGACGTTGCCCGGTGGGCGCGCGGCCCGCACCGCCCCGTACTTGCCGGCACCGCGTCGGCAAGCCTGCACGGCGCTGGCCTGAGCGCCCACCTGCCACCCGCGGCACCGGGAGGGCGCGCGCACCGAGTGTTATATTGTTTCAATATCGACACCGATCGCACTGCATGCCGTCCGCCGCCCTCGCCTCGCCTGCCTCCCTCGCCGTCCCCGCAACGCCCGCCGCGCGGCTGGCCTCGATCGATCTGCTGCGCGGCACGGTGATGCTGCTGATGCTGCTGGACCACGTGCGCGAGACCTTCTACCTGCATCACCCGGTCGGCGATCCGATGGAGGTGGAGGGCACGGCGCCGGCGCTGTTCGTCGCGCGCACCCTGGCGCACCTGTGCGCGCCGGTCTTCGTGTTCCTCACCGGCCTGTCGGCCTGGCTGTACGCGGCGCGGCAGGCGGACGGCCGCGCGGCGGCCGCCAGCTTCCTGCTCAAGCGCGGCCTGTTCCTGATCGTGCTGGAGCTGACCCTGGTCAACCTGGCCTGGAGCGGTGCCTTTCCGCCGCAGGCGCTGTACCTGCAGGTGATCTGGGCGATCGGCCTGAGCATGCTCGCCCTGGCCGCGCTGCTGTGGCTGCCGCGGCCGGCGCTGGCGCTGCTGGGCGCGGCGCTGGTCGCCGGTCACCACCTGCTGGACGAGGTGCAGGTCCAGGGCGACGGCCCGCTGGCCGCCGTCTGGGCCGTGCTGCACGACCGGCGCTGGCTGGAGCTGGGCGACCTGCGCCTGCGCACCTCCTACCCGGTGCTGCCATGGATCGGGGTGATCGCGCTCGGCTACGCCGCCGGCCCCTGGTACGGCGCCGCCACCGACCCGGCGCAACGCCAGCAGCGCCTGCTGGCCTGCGGACTCGGTGCACTGGCCGGGTTCCACCTGCTGCGCTGGCACAACGGCTACGGCGATGCGCCCTGGCAGGTGCAGGACGACCTCGCGCATACCGCGATGAGCTTCTTCAACGTCACCAAATACCCACCGTCGCTGCAGTTCCTGCTGCTGACCCTGGGCGTGGGCCTGCTGTTGCTGCGCCTGTACGAACACCCCACCGTGGCCCGCGCCCTGGCGCCGCTGGCGGCGATCGGCGCAGCGCCGATGTTCTTCTACCTGCTGCACCTGTACGTGTTGAAGCTCGCCTACCTGGCCGCGGTGGCGCTGTGGGGCACCAACCAGGGCGATCTGTTCGGCGTGGACAGCGTGGCCGCGCTGTGGGCGATCGCCGCCTTGTTGGGCCTGGCCCTGTACTGGCCCACCGCCGCGTTCGCGCGGCTGAAGGCGCGCCGCCGCGACCTGGCCTGGCTGCGCTACTTCTAACGAAGGGCCGGGATGGTTCATCTGCGTGCAATGCCGGCGTGCTCGACTGCGGCTTCCTTCGTCCGCGCCTGGAGACCTGCGATGTCCACCCGCCTGCCGCCGCTGCTGCTGATCGGTCTGACCCTTGCCGCATGCGCCGGATGCGCGACGGCGGCGAGCAAGCGCGACGCCTGGGTGGTGCAGCAGATCCACGACTACAACCATCCCTACGCCGCACAGCAGACCGAGCTGGACACCAAGATGGCGACCATGGCCACCAGCGCCTACGCCTTCTACCGCGGCACCGACCACATCTTCTACCAGGACATGAAGACCCTGCCGGGCTCGCTGTGGACCTCGCCGCAGACCGGCTACACCTGGCTCGGCGGCGACACCCACCTCGGCAACTTCGATGCGGCGCGCGACAGCAGCGGCAAGGCGGTGTTCAAGGTCGCCGACTTCGACGAGGGCCACCTGGGCCAGTACGTGTGGGACCTGCGCCGGCTGGCCGCGAGCATGGTCCTGGCCGGCCGCGACAACGGTCTGTCCGACAGCGACATCGGCGACGCCATCGACACCATGGTCGGCGCCTACCTGGACAAGATCGCCGATTTCCGCGGCAGCGACGCCGAAGCGAGCTTCCAGCTGAGCAAGCGCAACACCAGCGGCGCCGTCGCCAAGATCATCGACAGCGCCGACGGCAAGAGCCGCAGCAGCCTGCTGTCCAAGTACACCGTGGTCAACGGCGGCAAGCGCCGGTTCCAGGACCTGGACAACCTGGTCGCAGTGGACGCCAGCACCGCCTCGGCGGTGGCCGCGGCGATGAACGGCTACCTCGGCTCGATCTCTGCGTCCAAGCGCTATGCGTGGAGCTACTACACCATCAAGGACGTGCACCAGAAGCTGGGCTCGGGCACCGGCAGCCTCGGCCGCCTGCGCCTGTATGTGCTGATCGAAGGCCCGAGCACGTCGACCAGCGACGACGTGATCCTGGAATGGAAGCAGGAAGCGGCCAGCGTGGTGGCGGTGGCGGCGCCGTCGCAGATGCCGGCCTCCAGCTACGACAACAACGAGGGCGCGCGGGTCGCGCGCACCGCCAAGGCGCAGACCATCGACGCCGACGTGCTGGTCGGCTACGCCAGCGTCAACGGCACCCCGTTCTACGTGCACGAGAAGTCGCCGTTCCAGCAGGACCTGGACCCGGCCGCGCTGGACAGCGCCGGCAAGCTCGCCACCGCCGCCACCTACCTGGGCCAGGCCCTGGCCTCGGCGCACGCGCTTGCCGACCAGGACTACGACCCGAACGTGGTGCCCTACAGCATCGACAAGCAGATCGATCAGGCAGTCACCAGCAAGAGCGGCCTGACATCGGAACTGCGCCAGTTCGCGTTCGACTACGCGGCGCAGGTGCAACTGGACTGGCAGTCGTTCGTGGCGGCGTACAAGGCGGGTACGCCGCTGTATTGAGTTCGCGCCGGGTGCGGGCGGGCGACGCACGCGCTGTGCGGTTTTTGCGGCGGAGCCGCCTGTTGTAGGAGCGGCTTCAGCCGCGACGGGGCGTTACCGGGAAGGCCCGGTCGCGGCTGAAGCCGCGACTGCGACGTGCGTGACGTCGGCATGGCTATCAGGATCGGTGCACAGCGGCAGGCGCGGGCAACGCACCTGCCGCTGTAGCACGCGCCGGGTCTTACAGGATGTACCGGCTCAGGTCCGGATCCTGCACCAGTTCGCCCAGGTGCGCATCGACGTAGGCCGCGTCGACCGTGACGCTCTGCCCGTCGCGGTCCGGGGCTTCGTAGCTCAGCGTGTCGAGCAGGCGCTCGAGCACGGTGTGCAGGCGCCGCGCACCGATGTTCTCCTGGCGCTCGTTGACCAGGAACGCGATCTCCGCCAGGCGCGCGATGGCGTCGTCGGTGAAGCGCAGGCTTACGCCCTCGGTCAGCAACAGTGCTTCGTACTGCTTGGTCAGCGCCGCCTTCGGCTCGGTGAGGATGCGGATGAAGTCGTCCTTCGACAGCGCCGACAGTTCCACCCGGATCGGGAAGCGGCCCTGCAGTTCCGGGATCAGGTCGCTGGGCTTGGCCAGGTGGAACGCGCCGGAGGCGATGAACAGGATGTGGTCGGTCTTGACCGTGCCGTACTTGGTGCTGACGTTGGAGCCTTCCACCAGCGGCAGCAGATCGCGCTGCACGCCCTCGCGGGAGACGTCGCCGCCGGTGGCGCCAGCCTCGCTGCGCTTGGCCACCTTGTCGATCTCGTCGATGAACACGATGCCGTGCTGCTCGCAGGCCTCGATCGCCGCGGCGCGCACGTCGTCCTCGTTGACCAGCTTGCCGGCCTCTTCCTCGATCAGCAGCGGCCGCGCCGCCTTGATGGTCAGCTTGCGCGACTGCGACTTGCCGCCGCCCAGGTTGGAGAACATCTGCCGCAGCTGCTGGCCCATTTCCTCCATGCCCGGCGGGGTCATGATGTCCATGCTGACGTTGACCGCCACGTCCAGCTCGATCTCGCGCTCGTCCAGCTCGCCGGCGCGCAGCATGCGCCGGAACTTGCTGCGGGTGTCGCTGTCCTGCGCCGACGGCTCGTTGCGCGCGGCCTCCGGATCGAAGCCGATGCCGGCGCTGCGCCGCGGCAGCAGCGCATCGAGGATGCGGTCCTCGGCACGCTCCTCGGCCTGGGTGCGCACGCGGGTCTTGGCCTGCTCGCGGTACAGCTTGACCGCGGTGTCGGCCAGGTCGCGCACGATCTGCTCCACGTCCTTGCCGACATAGCCGACCTCGGTGAAGCGGGTCGCCTCGACCTTGACGAAGGGCGCATTGGCCAGCGTCGCCAGGCGCCGCGCGATCTCGGTCTTGCCGACGCCGGTGGGGCCGATCATCAGGATGTTCTTCGGCATCACTTCGTTGCGCAGCGCGTCGGGCAACTGCATGCGCCGCCAGCGGTTGCGCAGCGCGATCGCCACCGCGCGCTTGGCCTCGTGCTGGCCGACGATGTGGCGGTCCAGCTCCTGCACGATCTCGCGCGGGGTCATGGTGCTATGGGTATCGGTCATGGTCGGGAAATCGAAGAGGGAATCGGGAATGGAGAATCGGGAATCGGAAAGCAGGCGTCATCGGTGACGGAGACGAGAACCGCAGTTGCGATTCCCCAATCCCCAATCCCGAATCACAGCTCTTCGACCACCACGTTGCGATTGGTATAGATGCAGATGTCGCCGGCGATGTTCAGCGCTTCGACGGCGATGGTGCGCGCGTCCAGCGTGGTGTGGCCGAGCAACGCACGCGCCGCCGACAGGGCGTACGAGCCACCGGAGCCGATGGCGATGATGCCGTCCTCCGGCTCGATCACATCGCCGGTGCCGCTGATGATCAGCGAGGTCTCCTTGTCGGCCACCGCCAGCAGCGCCTCGAGCTTGCCGAGACGGCGTTCGGTGCGCCAATCCTTGGCCAGTTCCACCGCGGCGCGGGTCAGCTGGCCGTGCTTCTCCAGCTTGGCCTCGAACAGTTCGAACAGGGTGAACGCATCGGCGGCGGCGCCGGCGAACCCGGCCAGCACCTGGCCCTCGCGGCCGAGCCGGCGCACCTTGCGCGCATTGCCCTTCATCACGGTGTGGCCCAGGGTCACCTGGCCGTCGCCGGCCACGGCGACGCGGCCATCGCGGCGCACCGACAGGATCGTGGTGGCGTGGAAAACATTGGGGTTCTGACTGGGATCCATGCGGCCTCCGGAGCGATGACTCAGGTGTGGGGGCTGGCGACGCGCGGTTCAAGCGTCGTCGGTCGCAGACCGGTCGTCGCCGAGCCGGGCGTGCGCCGGCCACGCCGGATCGGCGCCGATGCCCCAAGCGAGCTGCCAATCCCTGCCCTCGGTCTCGATCGGGTGCAGGGCGCGTGCGGCGCCGTTCCCGCAAGCCGGATCGTGCGCGGCGCAATCGCGCTCGCAACTCCAGCACAGCCGTTCGGGGTGGCGCGGCGCCAGCGGAAAGGGGTTGGCCATCGGTGAGCCGTCACGACGTGGGAGGACAGTGTCGTCCTGCCTTTGCCGACTCGCCTTGATCCAGAACAAGCGCGGGTGCGCTAGCAACCGTGCGGTCGCGACCCAGCGCTCAGGACTTGCGCTTGGCCCGCGGGTGCGCGGCGTCGTAGACCTTGGCCAGGTGCTGGAAGTCCAGGTGGGTGTAGATCTGCGTGGTGGCGATGTCGGCATGGCCGAGCAATTCCTGCACGCCGCGCAGGTCGCCGGAGGATTCCAGGATGTGGCTGGCGAAACTGTGCCGCAGCATGTGCGGATGCACGTGCTTGAACAGGCCCTGGCGCCCGGCCAGTTGCTTGATCCGGATCTGCACCGCGCGCGCGCCGATCGGCGCCCCGCCGCGCCCGGGGAATACCGGTGCCGTGGCCTCGCCCCGGCTTTCTTCGCGCCATTCCAGCAAGGCCTTTCGCGCGTGCGAACCGACCGGCACCAGCCGCTGCTTGTTGCCCTTGCCCAGCACGCTGACCATGCCGGCGACGAAATCCAGATCGCGCCAGCGCAGCGCGCACAGCTCGCTCAGGCGCAGACCGGAGGAATAGAACAGTTCCAGCAGCGCGCGGTCGCGCAGGCCCAGCGGCGCATCGGTCGGCACTTCGACCAGGCGCACCGCCTCGTCGGCGTCGAGCACCTGCGGCAGCTTGCGTGGCGCCTTCGGTGCGCGCAATGCCGCGGCCGGGCTGCTGGCGATGTGGCCGTGCTTGAGCAGCCACGCGTAGAAGCTGCGGCACGCCGACAGACGCCGTTGCAGGCTCTTGGGCGACAGCCCGCGGCGGTGCTCGGCGGCGATGAACTGGCGCAACTGCGCGGCGTCGAGCGCGGCCGGCTCGCCAAGCAGGTTGTCCGCGGCCCACGCCGACAGCGCGGCCAGGTCGCGCCGGTATGCGTCCAGGGTATGCGCGGACATGCGCCGCTCGACCTGCAGATAGGCGAGGAAGCGGGACTCGGGCGTCGGCGCGGGGGATTCGGAAGACGCCGCGGCGCCCGCCGCCGACGCCGCGCTCGCGTGCGCGGCAGCGCCGGTTGCGGCGCTGTCCCGGGCCCCGGGTCCCGTGCCCCGAGTCCCGGCCGTGCTCATCGCTGCAACGCCACCGCCAGCGCCTCGCCCATCATGCGCAGGAACAAGGTGCCCATGCCGGGATAGAACCGGTTCGGGTCGCGGCTGCCGACCGCGATCAGGCCCAGGCCGGGCAGCGGCAGCAGCGCGGTGGATTGCACTTCGTCCACGCGCTCACCGTACAGCAGCGCCTGCTTTTCCGGTTGCAGGCGGCCACAGATCGGCTCGCCGTCCTTCAGGCAATCGCGGAACGGCGCCAGCCGCGAATCGTCCGCCGCCAACACCTGCAGCCACGGCGCCTGCTCCAGGCCCGGCAAGGGCTGCAGCAACACGATGCTGACCAGGTCGCCCTGGAAATCCTCCTGCAGCGAGGCCGCCATCGCGCGCACGCTGTCGGCGGCGCTGCGCTGGCGCATCAGCGCCAGGGTCAACTGGTGGGTACGCACCGCCAGCCGTTCGTTGACCTGCGCGTTGGCGGCCAGGTCGGCCAGCCGCCGCGACAGTTCGCGGTTCTTGTCGCGCAGCACTTCCAACTGGTAGCTGGCCAGCGACGCGGTGGGGCCGTCGTCGCGCGGCACCACCAGGGTCAGCGCCAGATCGGGAAACTGCTTGAGGAAGCCGGGATGGCGCCGCAGCCACGTGGCCACCTCGTGCGCACCGAGCTTGTCCTGGCTGTCGCTCATCGGATCCACTCTCCATCGAAGACGAACGTCGCCGGCCCGGACATCACCACCGGCGCGGTGTCGTCCGGCCACTGCACGCGCAGCTCGCCGCCGGGCAGGCTGACGCGCACGTCGCGCTCCACCCGGCCGCGCTGCATCATCACCGCGGCCGCCGCGCAGGCGCCGCTGCCGCAGGCCAGGGTCTCGCCGACGCCGCGCTCGTACACGCGCAGGCGCAGGTGACCGCGGTCGATCACCTGCACGAAGCCGACGTTCACCGAATCCGGGAACGAGGCGTGCTGCTGCAGCAACGGGCCCAGGCGGTCCACCGGCGCCGCATCGACCAGGCCCACTTCCAGCACCGCGTGCGGGTTGCCCATCGACACCGCGCCGAAGCGCACGCTGCCGCCCTGCAGCGGCAACACGTACTCATCGCGCGCGCGCGGGAAGCCGACCAGCGGCACGTCCTCCGGCGCGAAGCGCGGCACGCCCATCGCCACCGCGAACGCGCCGTCGGCGCCGCGGGCGATGTGATGACTGCCGGCAGGGCTTTCGATGACGAAATCGTCCGCGGCCGGCGCGCTGCCGTCGCGCACCAGCCAGGCCGCGATACAGCGCGCGCCGTTGCCGCACTGCCCGGCGGCACTGCCGTCGGTGTTCCAGATGCGGTAGCTGGCCACCGCGTCGGCGGCGTGCGGGGGTTCGATGGTCAGGATCTGGTCGCAGCCGACGCCGAAGTGGCGGTCGGCCAGACGCATCGCCAGTGCGGCGTCCGGCGGCGGGGTGCCGTCGCGCAGGTCGAGCACCACGAAATCGTTGCCCGCGCCCTGCATCTTGCTGAAACGCAGGCGCGCGTCGCGGCGGGCCTCACTCATTCCCATTGGTGGGCATGGTGGTGTCGTTGGCCGGCGGGCGCTGGCCGTCCACCGGTTGCGCCTGCCCGGCGGGATCGGTGGTCGCCGGCGGCGTCGCATCGGGCGCGGGCGTGGCGGGCGCGGCTTCCACCGGCACCGGCTTCTGCGGCATCACCAGCGGCCCCTTGTTGCCGCAGCCGGCCAGGGCCAGCAGCGCAGCGGCGGGGAGGACGAGACGGATCGAAGAAGAGGACGATGTGCTCATGCGCCGAGTATAGCCACACCGGCATGAACCGGCCGTGCCGCGGTCGCAGGCCGCGCCGCGCTCATTCGCGCGGCGGTTCCGGCCGCCACCACAGCCACAGCGCCACCACGCTCATGCAACCGATCGCCAGCGCCTGCACCCACGGCCGGTGCACGAACAGCAGCAGCACCAGCGCGCACGCGGCCATGGTCAGCGTCGCCATCCACTTGCCGCGGCGGCTGACCGCGCCATGCCGTTCCCAGTCGCGGATGCTGCGGCCGAAGCGCGGATCGCGCAGCAGGCGCCGGCGCAGCCGCGGCGAACCGCGCGCGGCGGCATAGGCGGCGATCAGCACGAACACCGTGGTCGGCAGCCCCGGCACGAAGATGCCGACGATACCGGTCGCCAGGCTGGCATAGGCCAGCAGCCACCAGGCCCAGCGGAAACGGGAGTGCGCGCGCATCGCGCCATGATAAGCCCGCGCCGGCGCGGGCAGACGTCGACCGCCTGCCGAGGCGATCGCGGTGCCGTGCGGCAGCGGCGGTGGGAGCCGCTTGAGCCGCAACGAGCGCAGCCATTGGCGTATCCGACTCATTGCAGTCGGGACTGAAGTCCCTCCCACAGGGAGTGACCAAGCCACCAGCGCTGCTGCCTGCTCTCGCGGTGATCAAGCGTTCCGCCCACCGTCCACCGTAGGAGCGGCTTCAGCCGCGACGCACGAAGCCACTGGTGCATCTGGTCTCACTGCAGTCGGGACTGAAGTCCCTCCCACAGGGAGTGACCAGACCATCAGCACCACGGCCGACCCTCGCGCGAGACACACGCGATCCGCCCTTCGTAGGAGCGGCTTCAGCCGCGACCCGCGTTACCGGGAATGCCCGTCGCGGCTGAAGCCGCTCCTACGCGGCGACGGCGCTTCCTGCCAGACCGCAAAGAGGAAGGCGATCGGTCAGCTGATGCCGCTCTTCCGAGTGCGCCAGGCCGCTCCTTGGGAGTTCCGTCATGGCGACGAACGACGCCAACGTCCCTTCAGACCTCAGCGCAGGCTGACCCGGCACCGCGCCCAAAGGATCGGCACATCGGCTGACCCGCAGGCCAGCCGACGCGCGCCACGCTCACTTGGCCGGCTGCTCCACGCCCAACTGGTCCAGCATGAAGGCGTAGGACTCGGCCATTTCGCGGTAACGACGGAAGCGGCCGGACTTGCCGCCGTGGCCGGCTTCCATGTTGACGCGGAACACGATCGGCTGGCTGCCGGTGTCGTTCTCGCGCAGCTTGGCCACCCACTTGGCCGGCTCCCAGTACTGCACCTGCGAGTCCCACAGGCCGGTGCCGACGTACATCGCCGGGTAGGCCTGGCGGGTGACGTTGTCGTAGGGCGAATAGCTGAGCATGTAGTCGTAGTACGCCTTCTGCTCGGGATTGCCCCACTCGTCGTACTCGTTGGTGGTCAGCGGGATGCTCGGGTCGAGCATGGTGGTGACCACGTCCACGAACGGCACCTGCGCCACCAGCACGCGGTAATCCTTGGGCGCCATGTTGGCCACCGCCCCCATCAACAGGCCGCCAGCGCTGCCGCCGGCCGCAGCGACGCGGTCCGGGGCGGCGTAGCCCTGCTGCACCAGCCCACGGGTGACGTCGATGAAATCGGTGAAGGTGTTCTTCTTGTGCAGCAGCTTGCCCTGGTCGTACCAGTCGCGGCCCATCTCCTGGCCGCCGCGGATGTGCGCGATGGCATAGACCACGCCGCGGTCGAGCAGGCTGACCACCGGCAGGTTGAACGCGGGGTCGGTGGACATGCCGTAGCTGCCGTAGGCGTACTGGTACAGCGCGGCGCTGCCGTCCTTCTTGAAGCCCTTCTTGTAGACCAGCGACACCGGCACCTTGACCCCGTCGCGCGCGGTCACCCAGACGCGTTCAGTCTGGTACTTGCTGGCGTCGTAGCCGATCACCGGCTGCTGCTTGAGCAGCTTGCGCTCACCGGTGCGGGTGTTGAGTTCGTAGGTGGTGGCCGGGGTGGTCAGCGAGGTGTAGCTGTAGCGTAGCCACGGCGTGTCCGGCTCGGCGTTGATCGACAGGCCCATCGAATACGCCGGCTCGTCGGCCTTGACGTACTCCTCCTTGCCGTCGGCGAAGTGCAGACGGATCCGCTCCAGGCCGTCGGAGCGCTCGGCGATGGCAGTGAAGCCGTCGAACAGTTCGAAGCCGTCGATGAACACCTTCTCGTCGTAGGGCAGCCAGCTCTGCCACTGGCTGCGCGCCGTGGCGCCGTCGGGCGCGGTCATCAGCGCGTAGTTCTTGGCCTTCCAGTTGGTGCGGATCACCCAGCGGCCGTCGAAGTGGTCGGCGTGGTACTCGACGTCGCGCTCGCGCGGCGCCAGCACGGTGAAGCGCTGCGGATCGGCGGCCGGCGCGTAGCGCTGCTCGGAGGACACGGTGCTTTCGACGCCGATGACGATGTACTTGTCGTCGCGGGTGCGGCCCACGCCCATGTAGAAGCTGTCGTCCTTTTCCTCGTACACCAGCACGTCCTGCGCCGCCGGGGTGCCCAGCACGTGCTTCTTGACCCGCACCGTCAGCAGCGTCTCCGGGTCGTTCTCGACGTAGAACAGGGTCTTGTTGTCGTCGGCCCAGACCACGTCCGGCGACACGCCGGGAATGCGATCGGCGTAGACCTCGCCGGTGTCCAGGTTCTTGAAGCGCACCACGTACTGGCGGCGGCCCACCTCGTCCTCGGTCCAGGCCAGAATGCGGTTGTCCTGGCTGACCGCCGCATCGCCGACGCTGAAATAGCCCTTGCCGGCGGCCATGATGTTGACGTCGAGCAGGATCTCTTCCGGCGCCTCCATGCTGCCCTTGCGGCGCGCCTGGATCGGGTAGTCCTTGCCGCTCTCGTAGCGGGTGTAATACCAGTAGCCGCGCTCGCGATACGGCACGCTGCTGTCGTCCTGCTTGATGCGGCCGACGATCTCTTCGTACAGCCGGTCTTCCAGCGGCTTGAGCGGCTTCAGCACCTGGTCGGCGTAGGCGTTCTCGGCGTTGAGATAGGCCAACATCTGCGGGTTCTTGCGCGTGTCGTCGCGCAGCCAGTAGTAGGCGTCCTGGCGAACGGCGCCGAACGGCGCCTTGACCGCGTGCGGCTGCTTGGCCGGATGCGGCGGAGTGGCCGCGGCGGCGGAGGCGGAGGAAGCGAAGGAGGCGGTCATGAGCAGGACAAGGCTCGCTAGCAAGGGGCGGTGGGGCATCTAATGGGGCTCCGGCGGCGGTAACGCAACGGGACGCGCCGCCCCGGCCGGGCGGCGGCAGCGGGCGGGCGCCGCGCAGTGCCGGCCGAGTCTCCCTGCAACGCCGCGCCGTGGCAAGCGTGCCGAGGCCGCGCGTTCGGGACGGCGTGGCATTCCGTGGCTCGGCGACCCGCGGCGCCGCGATGGCGCTGCGGCATGCCGCCGTTCGCGCCATGGCGCATGGGGCGTGCCGCGACCGCTTGTTCGCGGGGAACGCGACGCCTGACACGCCGACCGACACATGCACCGCGCCGCACGAGCGTTCCGCCTGGGTGCAGCGCACGCGGCGCCTGGCACGGCACCGCGCTTCGCAGTCCTCTCGACATCGCTAACACGCGCGACAGCACCCTCCTCTATCATCGGCGACATGGCTTCCCTTCCCGGCGACACCCTCAGTGCCTCGTCCGCCGCGCTTGGCTACAGCCAGCGCAGCCGCGAGATCGAACCCTTCCACGTGATGGCCCTGCTGGCCCGCGCCAACGAACTGGAGCAGGCCGGCCACGACGTGATCCACCTGGAGATCGGCGAACCGGACTTCACCACCGCCGCACCGATCGTCGCCGCCGGCCAGGCCGCGCTGGGCGCCGGCCATACCCGCTACACCGCCGCGCGCGGCCTCCCGGCCCTGCGCCAGGCGCTGGCGGACTTCTACCGGCAGCGCCACGACGTCGACCTGGACCCGGCACGCATCCTGATCACGCCCGGCGGCTCCGGCGCGCTGCTGCTGGCCAGCGCGCTGCTGGTCGATCCCGGCCGCACCTGGCTGATGGCCGACCCCGGTTACCCGTGCAACCGCCATTTCCTGCGCCTGGTCGAAGGCGCCGCGCAACTGGTGCCGGTCGGCCCGGACAGCCGTTACCAACTGACCCCCGATTTGGTGCAGCGGCACTGGAACGCGGACAGCGTCGGCGCGCTGGTGGCCTCGCCGGCCAATCCCACCGGTACCGTGCTGTCGCGCGCCGAACTGGCCGCGCTGTCGCAGACGCTGCGCGCCCGCGGCGGGCACCTGGTGGTGGACGAGATCTACCATGGCCTGAGCTACGGCATCGACGCGCCCAGCGTGCTGGAGGTCGACGACGACGCCTATGTGCTCAACAGCTTCTCCAAATATTTCGGCATGACCGGCTGGCGCCTGGGCTGGCTGGTGGCGCCGCGCGCGGCGGTGCCGTCGCTGGAGAAGCTGGCGCAGAACCTGTACATCAGCGCGCCCAGCATCGCCCAGCACGCCGCGCTGGCCTGCTTCCTGCCGGAAACGCTGCAGATCCTGGAAGCGCGCCGCGCCGAGTTCGCGCAGCGCCGCGACTACCTGCTGCCGGCGCTGCGCGCGCTCGGCTTCCGCATCGACGTCGAGCCGGAGGGCGCGTTCTACCTGTACGCCGACGTGTCCGATTTCACCGACGATGCGCAGGCGTTCTGCGCGCACTTCCTGGAAACCGAGCACGTCGCGTTCACCCCGGGCGTGGATTTCGGTCGTCACCGCGCCCGCCAGCACGTGCGCATCGCCTACACCCAGAGCCTGCCGCGGCTGGAACAGGCGGTGGAGCGGATTGCGCGTGGACTGACGCGCTGGGCGCGCTGAGGCGACCAACAACGGCACGGGACAGCGACTGGAGCCTGGCATGCTCATCTACCGCGAAGCCATGGAATCGGATCTGCGTGCGATCTGCGCACTCGGCGAAGAAGTCAATGCGCTGCACCATGAGGCATTTCCCCACGTCTTCGCCGGCGCCGGCGATGCGGCGCACTGGAACAGCAGCATTGGCCGGGACGATGCCACCACCTTCGTCGCCGAAACACAGGGCGTTCTCGTCGGCTTCGTCACGGTCGGCATGGTGACGGAATCGCACTCGCTGCTGCAGCCGATGCGCTTCGGCCGGGTAGGCAGCATAGGCATCACCGGCCGCCATCGGGGCCAGGGCATCGGCCCGGCGCTGATGCAGCGTGCGCACGACTGGGTGGCACTGCGTGGCGGTGTCGAAATGCGCCTGAACGTCTGGGCCTTCAACACGCACGCGCTGCACGTGTACGAAGAACTGGGTTATGAGGTCCGTTCGCTGACCTTGGTCAAGCCTTTGGCCGGCGGCGCCTGAGCACCCGCTGCGGCGGCGACCTGAAATCGAGCAGAGAGCAGGCATGGCGTCGACGCGATCGCGACGCGACGCGCTGCGCGTGGGCTCGCGCGTTCACTGGCTCGCAGGCACCAGGCCAGGCAATGGTCCGCGCCCCGACCGGGACGCGGACCGCACCATTCACTTGGACAGCTGCTCCCACAGGAAGCTGTACGCCAGCGCCTGCATGTGCGCCGCCTGCGCGTTGTTGGCCGCGCCGCCATGGCCGCCTTCGATGTTCTCGTAGTAGGTCACGTTCTTGCCGGCGTCGATCATCTTCGCCGCCATCTTCCGCGCATGACCCGGATGCACGCGGTCGTCGCGGGTGGAGGTCAGGAAGATCACCGGCGGATAGGTCTTCTTCGGGTCGAACAGGTGGTACGGCGAGAAGGTCTGGATGAACTTCCAGTCGTCGGTGTCCGGGTTGCCGTACTCGGCCATCCACGAGGCGCCGGCCAGCAGGTGGCTGTAGCGCTTCATGTCCAGCAGCGGCACCTGCACCACCACCGCGCCGAACAGCTGCGGGTACTGCATCAGCATGTTGCCGGCCATCAGCCCGCCGTTGCTGCCGCCCTGCACGCCCAGGTGCTTGGCCGAGGTGATCTTGCGCGCGACCAGATCCTGCGCCACCGCCGCCATGTCCTCGTAGGCCTTGTGCCGGTTCTGCTTCAGCGCCGCCTGGTGCCAGCGCGGGCCGTACTCGCCGCCGCCGCGGATGTTGGCCAGCGCGTACACGCCACCCTGGTCGAGCCAGGCGCGGCCCAGGCTGCCGGAGTAGAACGGGGTCATCGAGATCTCGAAACCGCCGTAGGCATACAGCAGGGTCGGCGCGCTGCCGTCGGCCTTGAGCTGCTTGGGCCGGACCAGGAAGTACGGGACCTTGGTGCCGTCCTTGGACACGGCGAAGTGCTGCTCGATTTCGTCCTTGGACGCGTCGAAGAAGCTCGGCATCGCCTTCAGCGTCTCGATGCTCTGCGGCCCGCGCTGCACATCGGCCAGCATCAGCGTGGTCGGGGTCAGGAAGTCGGTGGAGGTCAGCCACACCTGGTCGTTCTCGTCGGCATCGACCGCATCGACGCTGGTGCTGCCGAAGGCCAGGTCACCGACCGGGAACGCCGTGCGCGCCCACTCGCCCTCGCCCGGGGTCAGCACCCACAGCCGGCTCTTGACGTCGTCGAGCACGTTCAGCACCAGCCGCGACTTGGTCCAGGCGAAGGACGCCAGCGACGCGGTCTCGGTCGGCGTGAACAGCACCTGGAAGTTGCGCTTGCCGGCCATGAAGTCGTCGAACTTGGTCGCCAGCAGCGCACCGGCCGGGTAGGTCGTGCCGCCCACCGTCCACGGATCGCGCAGCTCCAGGGTCAGCCACTGGCGGTGCACGCCCTTGTTGGCCGAATTGGGCACGTCGATCTTGGTCAGGCGGCCATCGGTGCCGCGCAGGTACATCTCATCGTTGTAGAACGCCAGCGTGCGGCTGACGAAATCGCGCTCGTAGCCGGGCGTGTCGTCGTGCATCGCCGCGATGTACATGTCGTCCGGCTTGCCCTCGTAGACCAGCGTGGCGCTGCTCATCGGGGTGCCGCGCTTCCACTGCTTGACGACGCGCGGGTAGCCGGAGCTGGTCAGCGAGCCGGGGCCGAAGTCGGTGTACAGATAGACGGTGTCGGCATCGATCCAGCTCAGCCCGCCCTTGGCCTCGGGACGGAAGAAGCCGTCCTTGATCCACTGCTTGCTGCTCAGGTCGAACTCGCGGGTGACGTCGGCGTCGGCGCCGCCGCGCGACAGCGCGATCAGGCAGCGGCGGTACTCTGGGCGCAGGCAGTTGGCGCCGTGCCACACCCAGTTCTCGCCCTCGGCCTTGTTCAGCGCATCCAGGTCCAGCACCGTCTCCCACTTCGGCTCGGGCTTGCGGTACTCGTCCAGGGTGGTGCGGCGCCACAGGCCGCGCTCGTGCGCGCGGTCCTTCCACAGGTTGTAGTAGTACGGGCCGATCTTCTGCACGGCCGGGATCTTGGCGTCGGAATCCAGCACCTCGCGGATGCCGGCCTCGCGGGCCTTGAAGGCGGGGGTGTCGGCCAGACGCGCCTCGGTCTTGGCGTTCTGCGCCTTGACCCAGTCCAGCGCCTTGGCGCCGGTGACGTCTTCGAGCCAGGCATAGGGGTCTTGGGGCATCGCGGTTTCCTTGGCCGCGGCGGTGCCGGCGGCGAGCAGGCCGGCGATCAGGCAGGCGTGTGCGAGTGAGGACATGGTTCGGATCCGGGAAGGACAGCGCCGCACCGTAGCATGCGGCCTCGCCGCCCTCCCCTGCCGAAGGTCAGGCTGGGCGCGCGCTCCGCAGCGCCGGCCGGCGCCGCCGCGCCTGCGCCCGCGGCCGGGCCCGCCATTGCCCCCACAGCCGGCGCAGCGGCGGCAGCGGGAAGCGATGCAGGGCCCACCAGGCGCTCAGCGGCATGCCCAGCAGCCACAGCGGCCGCCAACCCAGCCATTCGCTGTGGCCGCGCGCGGCCGGCCACACCAGGACCAGGGCCAGTCCGGCGAGGATCGCCTGGCGCAGCAGGCGACGCAGGCCGGGGTGCGGGACGTGGTGGCGCGGGGACGACGAGACGATCGGCATGGCGGCAGTTCCTGGAAGTCGAGGCGCGCAGGTTGCCGCTGCGACATCTCAGAGGCTGCGACGCATCATTGACATGGCGCACGCGCATACTTCACCGGCATTCGCCCTTCGCCCCGGAACCCTCCTATGCGCCTGCTTTCCCTGTTCGCTTCCGTGCTGCTGCTGGGCATGGCCGTCCCCTTGGCGACGGCCCGCGCCAAGTCGCCGGACCCGGAACAGGAGCCGGCACAGCCGCCGATCGATCTGCAACGCTTCATGGGCCGCTGGTACGTGATCGCCCACGTGCCGTACTTCGCCGAGCGCGGCCACGTCGCCAGCAGCGACGAGTACACCCTCAAGGACGACGGCAAGATCGCGGTGCGCTACGAGTACCGCAACGGCTTCGACGAACCGGTCAAGGAGCTCAACTCCCGCGCCACGGTCAAGGAAGGCACCGGCAACCGCCGCTGGACCACCTGGTTCTTCAGGATGGTGCCCACCAAGTACCGCATCCTGGAGGTGGCGCCGGACTATTCCTGGGCGCTGATCGACTACCCCGGCCGCGACCTGGCCTGGGTATTCGCACGCTCGCCGAACATGAGCCACAAGCAATACCGCGAACTGGTCGACAAGCTGGACCACCAGTACGGGGTCAACATCGACAAGCTCAAGCGCGTGCCGCAACGCCGCGACCAGGTCGGCAAGCTCGGCTTCGAAGTGCCGAACAAGCCCTAGGCAACACCCTGGGCCAGGCCGGTCGCGACGAACGACCCGGCCCGCGCCGCCGGCGCACCCGGTGCCGCCCTTACGCCGTTCGGTCCGCAGCGTCCCACGGCTGCCAACGCTCGCCGCCGCGCCATCGCACGCCCGGCATGGGAGCGACGCCACGATCACCCGCCGCTCAGCGAAGCGCCCGGCGCCGCCCGTATGATCGGGGCGCCCTCCCCCACAGACAGGTGCATCGCTTGGCCAGCGTCCTTTCCGAACCCCTCGACGAAGCGCCCCGCGGCTGCGCGGACGCCACCCTGCTGCGCGGCCAGGTGTTCGCGCAGAACTGCCCGTCCCGCGCCGTGCTCAGCCATGTCACCAGCCGCTGGGGCGTGCTCGTCCTGGTCGCCCTGCGCAAGGGCACCCACCGTTTCGGCGACCTGCGCCGCAGCCTGGAAGGCGTCAGCGAGAAGATGCTGTCGCAGACCCTGCAGGCGCTGGAGGCGGACGGCCTGGTGCAGCGCACCGCCTACCCGGTGGTGCCGCCGCACGTGGAGTACGACCTGACCCCGCTCGGCGAGGAAGCCGCGGCGCACGTGCACGCGCTGGTGGACTGGATCGAGCGCAATATCGGCGTGATCCTGGGTGGCGGCGCGCCACTGGACGCGGCCTAGGCGTCCATCTCCAGGCTGCAGCGGTCAGCGGCGGAATGCCCCGGTCGCGGCTGAAGCCGCTCCTACGACGGCCGCTGCGTCGCCCGGAGACGACTGCATCCCGCACGCTACGGCGCACGCCGCCGCGGCACGCCAGTTCCCACGTAGGAGCGGCTTCAGCCGCGACGCTTTCCGTCATGTCGCGGCTGAAGCCGCTCCTACGGAAATCGCAGAGCGCGCAGCGGCGCCTCAATCGTCGCTGTAGTTGCTCAGCGCCAGCGACAGCAGCGCCTTGGCCTGTTCGCGCAGCGACCGCGGCTCGACGATCTCCGCGTCCGAGCCGTAGTGCAGCACGTCCATCAGCAGTTCGCGCGAGACACTGTAGGGCACCTTCAGTTCGTAGCGGCCGTCGGCCAGGAACCGGCCCTGCTGCTTGGAATGCCAGTGCTCGTCGGCGACCCAGCGCGCCGCCTTGGGGCTGAACACGATGGTGGCCCAGCCCTTGGGCGCGCCGGAGAAGATGCCGTAGCTGGCCGCCAGCTGCGAATCCAGCTCGGCGTCGGCCACGTCCTGCGCCGGCTGGTCGAGCAGGCGCGCATGGTTGATGCGGTCCACCGCGAAGCTGCGCACCGCGTCGCGGCCATGGTCCCAGGCGTCCAGGTACCAGTTGTCGCGGTAGTGGGTGATGCGCTGCGGCGACACCGTGCGCTTGGTCGATTCGTCGGTGGAGCGGGCGCGGTAGTCGAAGGACAGGCGCTTGCGCTCCAGCACCGCCGAGGCGACGGTGCGGAAACTGGCTTCGTCGAGCTTGCGGCCGCGGTGCGGGATCACCCGCACCCGCTCCACCGGCCAATGGGTCGCCCCCGCCTGGGCCGCGAGCAGGCTCTCGATGCGCTGCTGCAGCGGCGCCAGCACCGAGGACAGCACCCCGCCGCCGGTACGCGCCAGCAACTGCTGCGAGGCCAGCAGCGCATGCAGTTCCTCCGAACTCAGCCACAGCCCCGGCAGCTCGAAACGGTCGCTCTCGCCGGATTCGTAGCGGAAGCCGGCCTCGCCGTCGCCCTCCACCGGCGCCATCAGCGCATCGCGCAGGAAGGCCAGATCGCGGTAGACGGTGGCGCGGGAGCAGCCCAGTTCGTCCTGCAGCCGCGCCACCGTCACCGGGTAGCGCGCGGACTTGAGCAGGCGGTGCAGTGCGTTGATGCGTTCGTAGCGGTCCATGGCCTCGATTATGTCTGAGTCGCGGGCGGAAAACGCCTGTCCGGCGCGGCGGCCGGCAGCGCGCCCGAACCGTCGATGAAGCCGGCGCCCGGGGCCGGCCAGGGTGTCATGTGGATCCGGTATGATGAAATCGTTTCCATTTCGTTAGCCGAAGGCTGCGTCCTCACCCCCGGAGAGAAGCCATGTCCCGCCGCGCCACCCTCGTATCCGCCATCGCCTCGTTGCTGCTGAGCACGTCCCCGGCCTGGGCCGCCGACGTCGCCACCTCGTCGGCAACCACGGACCCGGCCAGTTCGCCGTGGAGCGGATCGGGCGAACTCGGCTTCGCCTCCTCGCACGGCAACAGCACCAACGAAAGCCTCAACGGCCGGCTCAAGGGCCAGTACGTGGACGGCGACTGGATCCACAGCCTGGACCTGCTCGCCCTGCACGCCAGCGCCGAGTACACCGACACCAATCCGGACGGCACCACCACGCGCAAGCGCCAGACCACCTCCAACCGCTACACCGGCAGCGCCGGCAGCGCGCTGCAACTCGGCGAACACCGCCAGCTCACCGCCTCGCTGCGCTACGAGCGCGACGACTTCGCCACCTACGACCGCCTGGCCACGATCGGCATCGGCTACGGCACCCGGATCATGGACGGCGACCGCCGCAGCATCGATGTGCAGATCGGTCCCGGCGTGCGCCGCGCCCACGACGTGGTCGAGGACCGCACCGAGACCGGCCTGATCGGCCGCGGCCTGGTCGACTTCAAGTACGGCCTGACCAGCAACACCGAACTGGGCAACACCCTGCTGGTCGAATCCGGCGCATACAACACCTTCGCGCAGAACGACCTGGGCATCTCGGTGAGCATGAACGAGCGCCTGGCGCTGAAGGCCGGCTGGCAGGCGCGCTACAACAGCGACGTCAGCGACGACAAGAAGAAGACCGATACCTTGACCACCATGAACCTGGTCTACAAGTTCAAGTGAGCGGGAATTGGGAGTGGGGATCCGGGATTAGTCACGGGGTGCGGCGAGCTGCCGCGCCGCAGAGACCCGTTGATCCGCCTCTTGTCGTAGGAGCGGCTTCAGCCGCGACGGGCATTTCCGGTACGGCCGTTGCGGCCAAGGCCACTCCTGCGAATGGCCTTTCGTCGTTGTCAGAGGCGCCCTGAAGCCGCTTCTACCAGTCGCTGGCGCGGCACCGCGCACGCCATCAGACCGGCAGGTCGACATCCAGCAATTCGCGCGCGCCGGCGCCCAGCAGGGCCTCGGCCACGGCCTGGCCCAGGGCGTCCGGGTCCCGGGCGCTGCGCTGCAGCTCCGCGCGCACCAGGCGTCCGTCGGCGACGCCGCCGACCAGGCCCTGCAGCAGCAGGTCGTCGCCGCGCCATTGCGCGAAGGCGGCCACCGGCACGTGGCAGCTGCCGTGCAGGGCGCGGTTCATCGCCCGCTCCGCCTCCACGCAACGACGGGTCGGCGCGTCGTCGAGCGCGGCGAACAGCGCCAGCGCGGCGCTGGCGTCCTCGCGGCATTCCACCGCGATCGCGCCCTGCGCCGGGGCCGGCAGCCAGTCCGGCGCCTGCAGGCGCTGGGTGATGCGCGCCTCCAGGCCCAGCCGCTGCAGGCCGGCGCAGGCCAGCACGATGCCGTCGTAGCCGCCGTTGTCGAGCTTGGCCAGGCGCGTGTTGACGTTGCCGCGCAGATCCAGCAGTTCCAGGTCCGGGCGCCGCGCGCGCAGTTGCGCCTGCCGCCGCAGCGAGGAGGTGCCGACGCGCGCGCCGAGCGGCAGCGCGTCCAGCGAGGCGTAGAGGTTGGAGATCAGCGCATCGGCCGGATCGGCGCGCGGCAGGATCGCCGGCAGCACGAACGGCCGGTCCAGCTCCATCGGCACGTCCTTGAGCGAATGCACCGCGCAATCGGCCTCGCCGCGCAGCATCGCCAGCTCCAGTTCCTTCAGGAACAGGCCCTTGCCGCCGATCGCCGCCAGCGAGCGGTCCAGGACTTCGTCGCCGCGGGTGCTCATCGGCACCAGCACCACGTCCAGGTGCGGGTGCGCGCGGCGCAGGCAGGCGGCGACATGCTCGCTCTGCCACAGGGCGAGCGGACTCTTGCGGGTAGCGATGCGCAGGATCTTCATGCGCGCATTATCGCGGAAAGCCGCTGCCTGCCGCTGCCGCCGTGCGAACTGGCCGGCGTCAACGCTGGTGGATCTCCTTGCGCAGCTGCGCCACGCAGCGCCGGCTGACCTCCAGCGGCTGCTTGCCATGGCGCAGCACCGCCTGCACCTGGCCCTCGCCGAGCCGGCGCAGCTCCACCAGTTCGTGGCGCGCGACCAGGCAGTTGCGGTGGATGCGCACGAAGCGCTCGGCGAACTCCTCCTCCAGCGCGCGCAACGATTCCTCGATCAGGTCCTCGCCGCGGGCGTGGTGCACCACCACGTACTTTTCCTCGGCCTGCAGATAGTGGATGTCGTCGACCGGGATCAGCCGCAGGCTGCCTCGCAGGCGCGCGCACAGGTGGGTGCGCCGCTGCGGCGCCGGCGCAGCGGCATCGCCGTTGACGCGGCCGGCCATGAAGGTGCGGGCGCGCTGCAGGGCCGCGGCCAGGCGCTCGGCGCGCACCGGTTTCATCAGGTAGTCGATCGCCGCCGCCTCGAACGCGGACAACGCATGCGCGTCGTAGGCGGTGCAGAACACCACCGCCGGGCGCGGCTCGAAGGTGGCCAGGTGGCGCGCGGCCTCCAGCCCGTCGAGGCCCGGCATGGCAATGTCCAGCAGCACCAGGTCCGGCTGCGCGGCGGCGCAGGCGTGCAGCGCGTCCATGCCGTTGTCGGCTTCGGCCACCACTTCCACGCCGGCATGCGCGGCCAGCAGCGTGCGCAGGCGTTCGCGCGCCAGGGGTTCGTCGTCGGCGATCAGCACCTTCACCCAGGTCTCCCTCGCTCGGCTGGCGTGCGCTGCGGCCGATACTAGCCCCGGTTCCGGGCGCCCGCCACGGGTATCGCATCAGGCCGCCAGGCGGCTACCAGCCTCAGGTGCCGGCGAGGCAGGCATCCATCCAGTCGCCCAGGTCGGCGATTTCCTCGGCGCAGACCTGGTGCGCCATCGGGTAGCGCCGCCACTGCACCGGCATTCCCAGCGCCTGCAGGGTCTGCGCGGTGCGCTCGGCGTACGTCTGCGGGATCACCGGGTCGCCCTGCCCATGGGCCATGAACAGCGGTTGCCGCAGGGCCGCCGGCGCGTGCCAGCGGGCGACGCTCTCCAGTTCGGGCAGATAGGTGGACAGGCCGATCAGGCCGGCCAGCGGCCGTTCGCGGCGCAGGCCGGTGGCCAGGGTGATCGCGCCGCCCTGGGAAAAGCCGGCCAGCAGCAGGCGCTCGGCCGGCACCCCACGCGCGTCCTCGCGCGCGATCAGTTCCTCGACCTGGGCCACCGATTCGGCGACACCGGCGCTGTCGGCGCGATTGGAGAAATCCATGCTGACGATGTCGTACCAGGCGCGCATACGCACGCCATTGTTGATCGTCACCGCCCGCACCGGCGCGTGCGGGAACACGAAACGCATGGCCGGCCAGTGCGGCCGCAGCAGTTCCGGCACCAGCGGCGCGAAGTCATTGCCGTCGGCGCCCAGGCCGTGCAGCCACAGGACGGTCCAGGCCGGCGCAGCGCCGGTCTGGTGTTCCACTGTTTCCAGCATGTCGGTTCCCGATGGAGGAGGCCGGCTAGTATGCCCGCGTCAGCCCTGGGCCTGCGCCTCGGCCTCGGCACGGCGCGCAGCGGCCTCGCGGCGCAGTTCCGCCGCGCGCAGCAGCACCGCCGGCGGCTGCGATTCCTCGGGAATGGCGAGGATGCGCAACTTGCGCAGCCACAGGCCGGCGGCCCGCGAGGAACTGATCGCCACCACCGGCACCGCCAGCGCCATGCCGATCACCACCGGCGCCATCCACGCCGCCAGCGACGGCGACACGGCATAGGCCATGCCGCCCATCAGCAGGCCGAACGCGCTGAGTCCGCCGTAGCTGCGCAACAGCGCCGACCACGAAATGCGGCCGTCGTCGCGCTGCTGCGCATCCCAGCCCGAATCCTTGCCGGCCAGCACTTCGGCGACGCCGCGCGACTGCACGTACATCACCACCGGCGCCATCAGCGCGGCCAGCAGCGTTTCCAGCAGCATGCTCACGAAGGCGCGCAGCCCGCCACCGCAGCCGCGGCGTTCGCCGGGCTTGAGCAGCATCGCGAAGTAGCCCATCACCTTGGGCGCCAGCAGCACGAACATGGTCACCGCGAACACCCAGGCCACCCGCGTGGAATCCTGCTGGTGCCAGTAGCGCGCCGGCGAGAAAGGCGAGATCACCGAGGCGACCAGGTCGAACCCGCCGTTCTGCAGCGGAATGGCGATGCCGATCAGCATCAGCATGCCCCACATCGGCGCGGTGAAGTAATGACCGATGCCGATCAGCATGTGCATGCGGCTGACCCAGTGCAGGCCGCGCGCGCGCACCACCTTGGAGTGCTGCAGGTTGCCCTGGCACCAGCGGCGGTCGCGCACCAGCAGGTCGGTCAGCGTCGGCGGGCCTTCCTCGTAGCTGCCCTGCAGGTACGGCACCATGTGCATGGCCCAGCCACCACGGCGCATCAGCGCCGCCTCGACGAAGTCGTGGCTGAGCACGTGGCCGCAGAACGGCTTGCGTCCGGGCAGCGACGGCAGGCCGGCCTGCGCGGCGAAGGCCTCGGTGCGGATCATCGCGTTGTGGCCCCAGTAGTTGCTTTCCGAACCGTGCCACCAGGCCACGCCGAAGGCGATCACCGGGCCGTAGACGCGGCCGCCGAACTGCTGCATGCGCGCGAACAGGGTATTGCCGTTGACCACTTCCGGCAGGGTCTGGATCAGGCCCACGTCGGGGTTGGCCTCCATGCCGGCGGCCAAACGCACGATGCTGTCGCCGGTCATCAGGCTGTCGGCGTCCAGGATCAGCATCTGCGGATAGGCGCCACCGAAGCGGCGCACCCAGTCGGCGATGTTGCCGGCCTTGCGCCCGGCGTTGCTGGCGCGGCGCCGGTAGAACAGCCGGCCGTGGCCGCCGACGCGCTCCACCAGCTCGGCATATACCTTTTCTTCTTCCGCGCCGACCGCCGGGCGCGTGGTGTCGCTGAGGATGAAGAAATCGAAGCGCTCGATCTGGCCGGTGGCCTCCACCGACTCGTAGATCGCCTGCAGGCCGGCCATCAGCCGGTGCGGATCCTCGTTGTAGGTGGGCATCAGCAGCGCGGTGCGGTTGCGCACGACCGGCAACGGCGCGTCCGGATCGATGCCGAGCTTGCGGCCCTTGCCGAACACCAGGGTGAAGAAGCCGGCCAGGGCGCTGACGAAGGACAGCGCGATCCAGGCGAACAACGGGATGAATAGCACCATCAAGCAGGCTTCGAGCACGCTCACGCCGCCGATCAGCAGCACTTTGCAGATCAGCCAGCTGGCATAGGCGGTCATCGCCGCGGTCGTGCCGAACACGTAGAAGCGCCGCCAGCCGATCCCGACCGGGGTGCTGGGCAGGCGCTTGTTGCGCAGCTTGCCTTCCTGCAGCGACTGCAGCGGCATGGCCAGTGGCGCTTCGGGCGGCAAGACCGCCTGGCCGGCATCCAAGGGCGTATCGACGGGCACGGCCGGTGTGGGGGCGACCGCGCTCATGCGATCCGCCGATCGCATCCGGCGCCGCAGCGCCATCGGGAAATGCCGCGGGCGGCCGGCGCGGCGGATGCCGCTGCGGCCACGCGCGTCTTGTCATGTACGCCAGTTGCTACCACGTGCTCTCCTGTCGACGGGCAAAGACGCCTGTCAATGTAAACCTTAAATAGTAAGCTTTCGCGAAGGCGGCCATCGGCGCCATGGCGGCGCTGCCCGCCCGTCCGTTCAGCCACGCCTTCACTCGCGCTCACCCTGGTTTCACCGCGCGCGCCGACCATGTAGCCCTGTCCGGAAATGGAGGATCGGCGCATGCGGCACCCGGCCCGGCGACGCACTGACACCCCTGACGACCAGCAACGGCCATCGCCGGCCGCGGCGGCACCGACGCAGCCCGGCCAACCGGCGTTGCTGATCGTGGACATGATCAGCCGTTTCGATTTCCCCGGCGGCGCGCGCCTGGCGACCGCCGCGCTGCCGGTGGCCGAGCGCATCGCCCAGGTCCGCGCGCGCTTCCATCGCCGTGGCTGGCCGGTGCTGTTCGCCAACGACAACTTCGCCGACTGGCGCACCGATTTCGAAGGCCTGTGGACGCTGTGCGCCGATCCGAAACAGCGCGGCGCGCGCATCGCCGCCTGCCTGGCGCCGCGCCCGCAGGACTACTACGTCCTCAAGCCCAAGCACTCCGCCTTCCTCGGCTCGGCCCTGGCCCTGCTGCTGGCGCGGCTGCAGACCACCCACCTGCTGGTCACCGGCATCGCCACCGACGCCTGCGTGCTGGCCACCGCGATCGACGCGCGCATGCGCGACTTCCAGGTGCAGGTGCCGCCATCGTGCTGCGCGGCGCTGGACGCCGGGCGCCAGCAACGGGCGCTGCGGCTGCTGCGCGAGGCGTTCGCGGTGCACATCAGCGAGCGGCTGCCGGCGCGCGCGGGTCGATGAGCGGGGCTACTCCGCCGCCGGCACCAGGTCATCGCCCGCGTCGTCGAGCGGCCGCGGCACGAACGGAAACGCCAGGGTAATGGTGGTGCCGCATCCCAGTTCCGATTCGACGTCGACGAAGCCGCCCGCCTGGCGTACCAGGCCATAGACCTGGGCCAGGCCCAGCCCGGTGCCCTTGCCCTCGGGCTTGGTGGTGAAGTACGCCTCGAACAGGCGCGACTTCACCTCGTCGGACATGCCTTCGCCCTGGTCGCTGACCGCCAGGGTCACGTAGCGGCCGGGCTGGCGCATCGCCGCCGCGCGCGAGGGCTGCACCTCCAGGGCGCTGCAGCGGATCGTCACCGCGTCGCCTGGGCGGCTGGCGTCGCGCGCGTTCAGCGCCAGGTTCATCACCGCCTGCTCGACCGCGTTGCGATCGGCATAGGTCGTCGCCACCTCGGCGCAGGGCAGGAGTTGCAGGCGCATCTCGCCGCCCAGCGCCTGCGCCAGCAGCGGCTGCATCTGCGTCACCAACGCGTTCAGGTCCAGCCAGGCCGGCTTGACCGGATGCGCGCGGGCGAAGCCGAGCAGGCGCCGGGTCATCCCCGCGCCGTGCTGCAGGGCCTCGTTGGCGATGCCGAGCAGCCGCCGCTGGTCCGGCTGCAGGCGCTGCGGATGGTCGGCGACCATGCTCACCGAGGTCATGGCGGTATGCAGCATGTTGTTGAAGTCATGGACCACGCCGGCGAGCATCTGCCCGATCGCCTCGCCCTTCTGCGCCTGGGTCATCGCGCGCTCGGCCACGCGCTGCGCGGCCAGGGCGATGTCCAGTTGCCCGCGCAGTTGCGAATGCTCGGCCTGCCAGCGGCGGCCCAGCGCGACGGCATCGGCATCCTCGATCGCGTTGCCCTCGCCCTCGACCGGGGGAAGATGGCCGAGCGCGCGCAGGGCCTGTTCGACCTGGCGCTGCTGGGTGACGTCGCGGCTGATCACCAGCACGCTTTCGACCCGGGCCGCGGCATTGGCCAGCGGGCTGACCATCACGTGCCACCAGCGCTGCCGTCCGTCCAGCGACGGGCGCTGCGCCCAGAATTCGCGCTGCTCATTGCCCAGCGCCGCGGCGAAGGCGGCCTGGGTGAGCGAACGCATGTCCTCGGGCCACAGTTCGGCCCAGGGGTGGCCGACTACATCGGCAGGATCGGAGACGCCAAGCAGGGCAAGGCCGTGGGGATTGATCGAGCGCACGATGCCGTCGCGGCCGACTTCCTTGATGCAGTCGTGTGAGAGCTCGACGATCTGCCGATAGTGGGCGTGCGTGGTCAAGCTGCATCTCGCAGTAAGTAAGGTCGAGAATATCGGGATTCACACAACGTCACCAGCGCTTCACTGCCGAATCGTGAATCTGACAACGATCACTCACGGGG
Organism: Xanthomonas sp. PPL134; assembly: GCF_040595915.1. Taxonomy (NCBI): domain Bacteria; kingdom Pseudomonadati; phylum Pseudomonadota; class Gammaproteobacteria; order Lysobacterales; family Lysobacteraceae; genus Xanthomonas; species Xanthomonas sp. PPL134. The sequence goes on along the minus strand of NZ_JAMDLL010000004.1, from coordinate 124,579 downwards.
CGATAACGGCATTATGCGCGCGACATCCGTCTCCACCGCCATTCTTTTGGTGGAGGACGACCAGACGATACGGGAGTTAGCCGCCGCCATGCTGGCCGCCGATGGATACCGGGTGCTGTCGGCGGCGACCGCACAGGAAGCGCTGGAGGTGCTGGAGCGGCACCCGGACGTGGAGTTGATCTTCAGCGACGTGCAGATGCCCCGCTGCGACGGCCTGAGCATGGTGCGTCAATTGCGCCGCCGCGGCATCGTCATCCCCGCCCTGCTCACGTCCGGCATGCATGCGCCAGAACCCTGGATGCTGCCTGCACGCACCGGCTTCCTGCCCAAGCCATACCGCCGCACCGACCTGTTGGCGGCGTTGGACCGTCTGCAGACCGGAAGCTGATTGGCGCACGCGCCGGCATGCGTTGCCGCGGCGCTCGCACGCGGCATGCCCGACATGGGGGGGGGTCAGGCGAAGACCAGCTTGCCGTACCGTGCCGAACGGATCGCCGCCAGGCGCTCGGCGACGAAGTACGCGCCGGCGTGCGCATCACGGAAGTACACCCCGTCGAATGCGTGCCGACCGCGCACCACGCCATCGTCGCCGGTGATCCGGATCTGCGGCTCGAGCACGCCATCCGGGCACGCGCGCAGCAAGCCGTCGAGGACGAAGCCGTCCAATTCGCGACGCATCTGCGGTTTCAGGACTGTCATGAGCACACTGCACCATAGACCGCATGAAGCTCGCACAACGGAGGTGGCCGCCGCGGTCGCACCGAAGCGCGGCACGCATGCGGCAATGAAAGCTAAACGGTTCATTGGCGCCCAGGCCGCGATGCAGGCCTGCGGCGCCTGACGTTCGGCGAATCCACTATGCGCCGCTCTCGCAATTTCGCTGTAGACAAGCGCGCGCTTCACGCCTCTTTTATCGCGCCATTCGTACTTTGCTCCTGCATTATCGCATTGCAACAACGCTGTCCCGTTTCGACGCTGCTGTGCCTCTTTCCTTGCTTCACGTCGCGCGCCCGCCAGGACGCGCGGCGGCAGTCGCTTTCCGTGTGCCCCGTCCTCCCCCTTCCCAGACGGAACCGCCATGTCGCCCCCCACTCCCGCCGACCTGACCGATAGACAACGCGATACCCATCCGGTGCTGCATGCGCCGCGCCGCCGCTACCGCGACGCGCGCGGCCGCTTCGTCCGCAATGCCGAGGTGACCGTCAAGCTGAACCCGGCGCCGCGCCGGACCAGCCTGTTCGTGACCTCGGAAATGGCCGACTTCATCAAGGCCGGCGGCCTGGGCGACGTGGCCGCGGCCTTGCCGCGCGCGCTGCGCGGCAGCTGCGACATTCGCGTGCTGATCCCGGGCTACCCGGCGGTGCTGCGCAAGACCGGGCCGCTGGAGATCGTCGGCCACATCGCCGCGCACGCCGGGTTGCCGGATTGCGCGCTGGGCCGGGCCGAGCGCCCGGACGGCCTGTGCGTGTACGTGCTGCTGTGCCCGCAGCTGTTCGAGCGGCAGGGCTCGCCTTACGTGAGCAGCGAAGGCCGCGACTGGGAAGACAACGCACTGCGCTTCGCCACCCTGTCCCATGCCGCCGCGCAGATCGCCGGTGGCCGCGCGGGGCTGGACTGGACCCCGGAGCTGCTGCACCTCAACGACTGGCCGTGCGCGCTGGCCGCCGCCTACGTGCGCTGGTCCGGCGGGCGCACACCGTGCCTGCTGACCATCCACAACCTGGCCTACCAGGGCCTGTTCCCGTACGCGATGGCCGGTGCCCTCGGCATCCCCGCCGAGGGCCTGCAGGACCTGGAGTTCTACGGGCAGATGTCGTTCCTGCGCGCGGGCATCGTCCACGCCGACCACGTCAACACGGTCAGCGTCAGCTACGCCGCGCAGATCACCGGCCCGGCCCAGGGCTGCGGCCTGGACACGCTGCTGGCGCGACGCGCCGCCAGCGGCCGCCTGAGCGGCATCGTCAACGGCATCGACGCCAGCTGGGACCCGCGCACCGACGCGCACCTGCCGGCCCACTTCGGGATCGGCCAGATCCAGGGCAAGCGCGAGAACGCGGCGCAGGTGCGCCAGGCGTTCGGCCTGCTCGACAGCGACGGCCCGCTGTTCGCGGTGGTCTCGCGGCTGGTGCACCAGAAGGGCCTGGACCTGATCTGCGAGGTGGCGCCGCAGATCGTCGCGGCCGGCGGCCAGATCGTGATCATCGGCGGCGGCGAGCCGCAGATCGAGCAGGCGGTGGCGGCGCTGGCGCGGCGCTACCCGGGCCATGTCGGCGCGCACATCGGCTTCGAGGAGCGGCTGGCGCGGCGCATGTTCGCCGGCTCCGACTTCCTGCTGATGCCCTCGCGCTTCGAGCCCTGCGGGTTGAGCCAGATGTACGCGCAGCGCTTCGGCAGCCTGCCGATCGCCCACGCCACCGGCGGCCTGATCGACACGGTGGACGACGGCGTCACCGGCTTCCTGTTCGAGGAAGCCTCGGCCGACGGCCTGCGCCGCTGCCTGCAGCGGGTGTTCCGTACCTTCCGCCTGCCGGGCCTGCTGCAGGCGATGCGCCGCGCGGCGATGCTGCGGCCCAGCGGCTGGGAACTGGCCGGGCGCAAGTACATGGCGCTGTACGAGCGCACCGCCGGCCCGGTGGCGGCGAGCGGCCATGTGTCGGCGATGGCCGGCGCCACGCCGCCGGCCGCGGCGGGCGCCACGGCTGCCGCATGAGCGATCGGGAACACGTCGTGGACCCGGCCGCCGGCCGGGACCCGGCGGCGGACACGGAGGACGACGGCGACGGCCTTGCGCTGCAGGCGCTGGCGCGCGGCGAGGCCGGCGATGCGTTCGCCTGGCTCGGCCCGCATCCGCAGGCCGACGGCACGGTCCGGGTCCGCGTGCTGGCGCCGGGCGCCGAGGCGCTGGGCCTGCTCGATGCGCAGGGCAAGCTGGTCGCACGCATGCGCGCGCATGCGCAGGCGGCGGGTGTGTTCGAGGGCGAGCTGAAGCAGCCCATGCGCTACCGGCTGCGCATCGTGTGGCCGGACGCGGTGCAGGAGTGCGACGACCCCTATGCGTTCGGGCCGACGCTCGATCCGGCCTGGCTACAGGACCTGGCCGCCGGCGACGGCGCCGCGCTGCGCACCGCGCTCGGGGCGCACCACATCCGTGTCGGCGAGGTGGACGGCGTGCGCTTCGCGGTGTGGGCACCGCAGGCCAGGCGCGTGGCGCTGGTCGGCGACTTCAATGGCTGGGACGCGCGCCGGCATCCGCTGCGCCTTCATGCGGAATCCGGGGTATGGGAACTGTTCGTGCCCGGGCTGCACGGCGGCGAGCACTATCATTACGAATTGCAGGCTGCCGACGGCAGCGTGCTGCCGCGCAAGGCCGATCCGGTCGCGCGCTGCAGCGCGCTGGCGCCGTCCACCGCCTCGGTGGTGCCGTCCACCGACACCCATACATGGAATGACGCGGCCTGGCTGGCACAACGCGAGGCGCAGGCCGGCAGCGCGCAGCCGCTGAGCATCTACGAACTGCACGTCGGCTCCTGGCGCCACGACCGCCACGGCCAGCCGCTGCACTGGGATGCGCTGGCCGCCGAGCTGATTCCCTACGTGCGCGGGCTCGGCTTCACCCACATCGAACTGCTGCCGATCGCCGAGTATCCGTTCGGCGGCTCCTGGGGCTACCAGCCACTGGGGCTGTACGCGCCGACCGCGCGCCACGGCGACGCCGACGGCTTCGCACGCTTCGTCGACGCCTGTCACCAGGCCGGTATCGGCGTGCTGCTGGACTGGGTGGGCGCGCACTTCCCCGACGACCCACACGGCCTGCACCGCTTCGACGGCAGCGCCCTGTACGAACACGCCGACCCGCGCGAAGGCGTGCACCGCGAGTGGAATACGCTGGTCTACAACTACGGCCGCCCGGAAGTGGTGGCCTACCTGATCGGCAGCGCGCTGGAGTGGATCGAGCGCTTCCATGTCGACGGCCTGCGCGTGGATGCGGTGGCGGCGATGCTGTACCGCGACTACGGCCGCAACGCCGGCGAGTGGATCCCCAACGCCCACGGTGGCCGTGAGAACCTGGAGGCGATCGCCTTCCTGCGCCGCCTCAACGACGAGATCGCGCAGCGCTTCCCCGGCGTGCGCACCATCGCCGAGGAATCCACCGCCTGGCCGGGCGCCACCGCGCCCACGCAGCAGGGCGGGCTGGGCTTCAGCCACAAGTGGAACATGGGCTGGGCGCACGACACGCTGCGCTACCTGCAGCGCGATCCGCTGTACCGGCAGCACCACCACAGCGAGATGACCTTCGGCCTGGTGTATGCGTTCTCCGAGCACTTCGTGCTGCCGCTGTCGCACGACGAGGTGGCCCGCGGCAAGGGCTCGTTGCTGGCGCGCATGCCCGGCGACGCCTGGCAGCGCTTCGCCAACCTGCGCGCCTACCTGGCCTTCATGTGGGCGCATCCCGGGCGCAAGTTGCTGTTCATGGGCTGCGAGTTCGGGCAGTGGCAGGACTGGGACCACGACCGGCCGCTGGACTGGGCGCAGGCGCAACAGCCCGAGCACCGCGGCGTTGCCCGGCTGGTCGCCGACCTCAACCGGCAGTTGCGCGCGTTGCCGGCGCTGTACCGCAGCGACCGCAGCAGCGACGGCTTCGAATGGAGCATCGCCGACGACTCCCGCAACAGCGTGTTCGCCTTCGTCCGCCACGACCGCGACGGCGCCGCGCCGCCGCTGCTGGCGGTGAGCAATTTCACGCCGAACGTACACCACCAATACCGCGTGGGGGTACCGCGTGGCGGACGCTGGCGCGAGCTTCTCAACAGCGACAGCGGCTATTACGGCGGTTCCAACCAAGGCAACGGCGGCGTGCTGTCGACCCTGCCGCAGCCGATGCACGGGCATGCGCAATCGCTGGCGCTGACCCTGCCGCCGCTGTCCACCCTTTGGCTGCAACCGGACCTTTGACCATGGCCACGACTGCTGTATCGACCGATTCCTCCGCCGCACCGCGCGCGGCGCTGCGCCCCGGCGCCTGGCCCGGCGCCAACGGCGAGGTCGCCTTCGCGCTGTGGGCGCCGGATGCCGAGCGCGTGGAGCTGGTGTTCGGCGACGATCGGCGGCAGCCGCTGGAGGCGATCGGCGACGGCTACTTCGCCGCCACCCTTGCGTGCGCGCCCGGCACCCGCTACCGCTACGCCATCGACGGAGGCACGCCGGTGCCGGACCCGGCCTCGCGCTGGCAACCCGACGGCGTCCATGGCCCAAGCGCGGTGCTGGCCACCGACGGCTATGCCTGGCGCCACGGCGACTGGCGTGGCCGGCCCTGGGCCGAGACCGTGTTCTACGAACTGCACGTGGGCACCTGCGGCGGCTATGCCGGGCTGCGCGCGCAGTTGCCGACGCTGGCCGCGCTCGGCGTCACCGCGATCGAACTGATGCCGCTGGCCGAATTCCCCGGCCGCCACAACTGGGGCTACGACGGCGTGCTGCCATACGCGCCGGCCTCGGCCTATGGCCATCCCGACGAACTCAAGGCGCTGATCGACGAGGCCCACGGTCTGGGCCTGAGCGTGTTCCTGGACGTGGTCTACAACCATTTCGGCCCGGATGGCAATTACCTGGGCCAGTACGCCTCGACCTTCTTCCGCGAGGATGCGCCGACGCCGTGGGGCGCGGCGATCGATTTCCGCTTGCCGCCGGTGCAGCGCTACTTCATCGACAACGCGCTGATGTGGCTGCACGAGTATCGCTTCGACGGCCTGCGCCTGGATGCGGTGCACGCGATCGTGCCCAACGCCTTCCTCGACACCTTGCGCGAGGCGATCATGGCCAGCGTCGCCAACGGGCGCCACGTGCACCTGGTGCTGGAGAACGAGGCCAACCAGGCCGGCGTGCTGGAGCGCGGCTACAGCGCGCAGTGGGACGACGACTTCCACAACAGCCTGCACGTGCTGCTGACCGGCGAACACGAGGGCTACTACGCCGGCTTCGCCGATGCGCCGGCGCAGCACCTGGCGCGGGTACTCGGCGAAGGCTTCGCCTTCCAGGGCCAGGCCGACCACCGCGGCCACGCGCGCGGCGAGCCCAGCGGCCACCTGCCGCCGCACAAGTTCGTGATCTTCGCGCAGAACCACGACCAGATCGGCAACCGCGCCCGCGGCGACCGGCTGATCACCCAGGTGACCGAGCCAGCGCTGCGCGCGGCGCTGGCGTTGACCGCGCTGACCCCGATGATCCCGCTGTTCTTCATGGGCGAGCCGTGGGGCAGCCGCGCCCCGTTCCAGTTCTTCACCGATTTCGCGCCGCCGCTGGACGAGGCGGTGCGCGAGGGCCGGCGCCGCGAGTTCGCGCACTTCGCCGCCTTCGCCGATCCAGAGCAGCGCGCCACCATCCCCGATCCCAACGCGCCCAGCACCTTCCAGGCCTCGATCGCCGACATCAGCGATGCCACCCATGGCGAGGGCGCGCGCTGGCGCGACTGGTTCGCGGCGCTACTGGCGCTGCGCCGCGAGCACCTGGTGCCGGCGCTGACCCAGGCCAGTGCGCTGGGCGCGCGGGTACTCGGCCCGCGGGCGGTCGCCGCGGGCTGGCGCCTGGGCGATGGCGAATGGCACGTGGCCGCCAACTTCGGCGACGCGCCGGTGGCGCTGGACCTGCCCGGCAGCACCGTGCACGCGGAGAGCGCCGGCGGCGATGCCGCGCAGTTGCCGCCCAACGCCTTCGTCGCGCGCTACCGACCCGGCAACGCCGCATGAGCACCCGCTGTCGCGACGCCATCGCGACAGCGCAGCCGGCACGCTGGCCGCCTCGTTCGCTGCCCACCGCCGCGCACGCGCCGACGGCGCGCGCGAGCGGGAGCGCGGCGGACGCCACTTCCTCCGCTTTGCAGCCCGGTTCGCCCTGCCCATGACCGACACTTCCTTGCACACCCTGGCCGACGCCGCCGGCCTGCTGGTCGACTGGATCGACGCCAGCGACACCCCGCGCACCGTCGGCGACGACACCCTGCGTCACGTGCTCGGCGCGCTGGGCCTGGACGCGCGCGACCCCGCCGCCTGCCGCGACAGCCTGCGCCGGCTGCAGGCCGACGCGGCACTGCCGCCGCTGCTGACCGCCGACGCCGGCGCGCCGGTCGAGATCGGCGCCGCACCCGGTGCGGCGTACCGGCTCGACAGCGAAGACGGCCGCGCGCTGCACGGCCACTGCGACGCGCAGGGCCGCCTCGTCGCGCCGGAGGCCGCCGGCTACTGGACCTTGCAGCACGGCGACCGCCGCACCACCCTGGCGGTGGCGCCGCCGCGCTGCTACGGCGTCGCCGACGCGGTGGGCGCGGCGCAGCCGCGGCGCTGGGGCCTGTCGCTGCAGGTGTATTCGGCGCCGGGCGCCTACGATGTCGGCATCGGCGACGCCGACGGCACCGCTGCCTGGGCCACGCGCATCGCCGCGGCCGGCGGCGACGCCATCGCGCTGAGCCCCGTGCATGCGGCGCGGCCGATCGGCGCGCACTACAGCCCCTACTCGCCCAGCGACCGTCGTTTCCTCGATCCGCTGCAGGCGGCGCCGGCGCGCGTGCTCGGCGCCGACGCCGCGCAGCGCGCACTGGACGCGGCCGGGCTGGCGCAGGCCTTCGCCGAGGCGCAGGCGCGGCCGCTGATCGACTGGCCGGCCTCGGCCGCCCTGAAGTGGCAGTGGCTGCGGCAGCTGCACGCCGATTTCGACCAGGCCGACGCGGCGCTGCGCGCCGACCTGGCCGCGTTCGAACGCGACGGCGGCAGCACCCTGCATGCGCATGCCGCATTCGCCGCGCAGGATTTCGGCGATGCCGATCCAGGCCTGCACCGGTTCGCGCAGTGGCTGGCCGCGCGCAGTTGGGCCGACGTGCAACGCCAGGCGCGTGCCGACGGCATGGGCATCGGCCTGATCGCCGACCTGGCGGTAGGCTTCGACGCGCAGGGCGCCGAGGCCGCTGCCTGGCCGCAGGCGGTGCTGCAGGGGCTGGAACTGGGCGCGCCGCCGGACGCGTTCAACGGCGACGGCCAGGCCTGGGGCATCTGCGGCTACGCACCGACCGCGCTGCGCGCCAGCGGCTTTGCGCCGTTCATCGAACTGCTGCGCGCGGTGATGCGCGATCGCGGCGGCGTGCGCATCGACCACATCCTCGGCCTGCTGCGGCTGTGGGTGATCCCGCGCGGCGCGTCCTCGTCTACCGGCGTGTACCTGCGCTATCCGCTGCACGACCTGCTGCGCCTGCTGGCGCTGGAATCCTGGCGGCACCGCGCGATCGTGATCGGCGAAGACCTGGGCGTGGTGCCGGACGGCATCCGTGCCGAGCTGTCGCGCCGCGGGGTGATGGGCATCGACGTGCTGCTGTTCACCCGCGACCGCGATGGCGCGTTCCTGCCGCCGGCGCAGTGGCGCCCCGACGCCCTCGCCACCACCACCACCCACGACCTGCCGACCCTGCGCGGCTGGCGCCGCGGCGAGGACATCGACTGGCGCCGGCGCCTGCAGCTGAGCGACGCCACGCAGCAACGTGCCGATCACCAGGCACGCACCGACGACGTCGCGCGCATGGACCAGGCGGTGGCCGCGGCGCTGCCGCCCGCCGAGGCCGCCGACCCGGAACTGGGCGCGCTGCGCTTCGTCGCCGCCACGCCGTCGCCGCTGGCGCTGCTGCCGGCCGAGGACGCGCTGGGCCTGGACCAGCAACCCAACCTGCCCGGCACCGTCGACGGCCATCCGAACTGGCGCCGGCGCCTGCCCGCGCCCGATGCGGCCGCATCCGCCGCCACCCTCGCCACGCGCCTGGACGCCTTCGCCCAGACCCGCCAGACCACCGCCACCGCCGCGCAAGGAGCCGACGCATGCGCATGATTCCCCTGCGCGCCACCGCCCGCCTGCAATTGCATGCCGGTTTCACCCTGCTCGACGCCTCCGCGCAGGTGCCGTACTACGCCGGGCTGGGCGTCAGCCACCTGTACCTGTCGCCGATCGGCACCGCCGTGCCCGGTTCCACCCACGGCTACGACGTCACCGACCCGCGCCAGGTCAATCCCGAGCTCGGCGGCGAGCCGGCGCTGCTGCATCTGTCCGAGCGCGCGCGCAGCCACTGCATGGGCCTGATCCTGGACATCGTGCCCAACCACATGGCCACCCACCCGAGCAATCCGTGGTGGTGGGACGTGCTCACCCATGGCCGGCGCAGCCGCCATGCCGGCTGGTTCGACATCGATTGGCGTGCGCCCGGGCGCGAGGGCAAGCTGTGGCTGCCGGTGCTGGACCGCCCCTATGCGCAGGCGCTGAGCGAAGGCGCGCTGCAGTTGCAGGTGGCCGAGGACGGCAGCGTCGTCCTGCTGCACCACGACCAACGCTTCCCGATCCGCCTGGACGGTGCCATCGCCCAGGAACCGGCCAGCGCGCGCCCGGCCTGGGCGGCCCGGCTCAACGACGCCGCGCGGCTGGGCGACGACGCCCTGCACCGGCTGATCGAACGCCAGTGCTATCGCCTGGCCTGGTGGCGGGTCGGCAACGACATGCTCAACTACCGCCGCTTCTTCGACATCACCTCGCTGGCGGCGCTGCGCGTGGAGCAGAACGACGTGTTCGCCGCGGTCCACGAGTTGCCGCTGCGGCTGGTCGCCGAGGGCCATCTCGATGGCGTGCGGGTCGACCACGTCGACGGCCTGGCCGATCCCACCGGCTACGTGCAGCGGCTGCGCACGCAACTGGACCGCGCCGGCCGCCGTCGCGGCATCGCCGCCGGCGGCATCGCCCTGTACCTGGAAAAGATCCTGGCCCCGCATGAGCAGCTGCGCAGCGACTGGCCCTGCGACGGCACCACCGGCTACGACTTCATGGACCAGGTTGCCGCAGTGCTGCACGATCCGGCCGGCGCCGCGCCGCTGACTGCCCTGTGGCGGCGCTGGAGCGGGCGCAGCGGCGACTTCGGCCAGGAACAGCGCGCCGCGCGCGACGAGATCCTGCAGGGTTCGCTGCAGGCCGAGTTCGTGCGCACCGTGCAGGCGCTGGGCGCCGCCGCGCACCTGGATCCGCTGACCCGCGAGTTCAGCCCGCAGATGCTGGCGCGTGGGCTGATGGCCTTGCTGCGGCAGTTCGAGGTGTACCGCACCTACGCCGGACCCGACGGCCTGGACGACGACGACGCGGCGCGCCTGGCCCAGGCCGCGCAGCGCGCGCGCGCCGGCGCCGAACCGCGGGTCTGCGCGGCGATCGACGCGATCGAACGCTGGAGCCGCGACGGCCGCGGCACCGGCAAGGCGCAGGTGGCGCTGCGGCGGATCGTGCGCCGGCGCCTGGAGCAGCTGTCGGCGCCGCTCAACGCCAAGTCGGTGGAGGACACCTCCTTCTACCGCCACGGCGTGCTGCTCTCGCGCAACGAGGTGGGCAGCGAGCCGGACGTGTTCGCGCTGACGCCGGAGGAATTCCACGCGGCCAACGCGGTGCGCGCGCAACGCTATCCGCGCGCGCTGCTGGCCACCGCCACCCACGACCACAAGCGCGGCGAAGACGTGCGCATGCGCCTGGCCGCGCTCAGCGCGCAGGCGCCGTGGTGGGACGCGCAGGTGACGCGCTTCCAGGCGCTGTCGGCCGAACTGCTGCCGGCCGGCAGCGCCGCACCGCTGCCCGGCGACCTGCTGATGCTGTGGCAGATGCTGGTGGCGGCCTGGCCGCTGGAACTGGCGGTGGACGACGCCGACGGCCTGCACGACTACGCCGAACGCATCGGCGCCTGGCAGCTCAAGGCCGCGCGCGAAGCCAAGCTGCGCACCCACTGGACCTGGCCGGACGAGGACTACGAGCGCAATGCGCGCGCCCTGCTCGACGCCGCGCTGCTGCAGCCGGCCGGTGCCGCGCTGCGCGAGGCGCTGGCGCAGGCGGCCGCGGCGCTGGCCCCGGCCGGCGCGCTCAACAGCCTGGTGCAGACCACCCTGCGCCTGACCGTGCCCGGCGTGCCCGACCTGTACCAGGGCAGCGAAGGCTGGGACCTGTCGCTGGTGGATCCGGACAACCGCCGCCCGGTCGACTACGCGCTGCGCCAGGCCTGGCTGCGCGACGCCACCGCGCCGGACGCCCTGCTGCAGGATTGGCACAGCGGGCACGTCAAGGCCTGGCTGACCGCACAGTTGCTGCAGTTGCGGCGCGCGCATCCGGCGCTGTTCGCGGGCGGTAGCTACCGGCCGCTGCAGGCGCAGGGCGCACAGGCGCAGCACGTGCTGGGCTTCGTGCGCGAACACGAGGGCGCCTCGCTGGTGGTGGCGGTGCCGCGGCTGAGCGCCGCCGCGCAGGCGTTGCGGCCGGACGCGCCGCTGCGGGCGCAGCTGGATTGGCGTGACACGGTTCTGACACTACCGCAGGCACAGTATCGTCTGGTGCTGGCCGGTGCTACCGTCGACGCCACGTCGGCCGTCCCGGTGTCGGCCCTGTTCGCTGAATTCCCGGTTGCCGTGCTGGTGGCCTCCCCCTGATCCCGCAAGAAGCCATGGACGCAGAAACACGCCAACGCCGTATCCGCCAACTCGCACACGAAATCTGGGAAGCCGAAGGGCGACCCGACGGCCATGCCGCCCGCCACTGGGCCATGGCCGAACGCCTGGCGGACGCGGAAGCGGCCGCCGAAGCCCACGTCGACGCCGACGCACTGCCGCCTCCGCAATCGCTCCGCAGCGCCGGCAACGGCTCCGCCTCTTCGTAAGGATTGTCCATGCCCGTGCGCAAGCTCACCCGCCGTTCGCGTATTCGCGAGGGCCTGCCCTACCCCCTGGGCGCCACCTGGGATGGCCTGGGGGTGAACTTCGCCCTGTACTCGGCGCACGCCACCAAGGTGGAACTGTGCCTGTTCGACGATCGCGGCCGCGAGATCGAGCGCATCGCGCTGCCCGAGTACACCGACGAGGTCTGGCACGGCTACCTGCCCGACGCGCGCCCGGGCCAGCTCTACGGCTACCGCGTGTACGGCCCGTACGCGCCCGACGCCGGGCACCGCTTCAACCCCAACAAGCTGCTGCTCGACCCCTACGCCAAGCAACTGGTCGGCGAACTGAAGTGGGCGCCGGCGCTGTTCGGCTACACCATCGGCCACAAGGATGCCGACCTCAGCTTCGACCGCCGCGACAGCGCCGCCTACATGCCCAAGTGCGCGGTGATCGATCCGGCCTTCACCTGGGGCAAGGACCAGCGCCCGCAGACGCCGTGGGACAGCACGGTGATTTACGAGACCCACCTGCGCGGCACCACCATGCGCCATCCCTCGGTTCCCGAGGCCTGGCGCGGCACCTTCTCCGGGTTGAAGGTGGACGAGGTGGTCGAGCACATCAAGCGCCTGGGCATGACCGCGGTGGAACTGCTGCCGGTGCACGCCTTCGTCGACGACGAATACCTGCTCAAGCAGGGCCTGCGCAATTACTGGGGCTACAACACCATCGGCTTCTTCGCCCCGCACCCGCGCTACATGGCCACGCGCACGGTGTCCGAGTTCAAGCAGATGGTGGCGCGCCTGCACAGCGCCGGGCTGGAAGTGATCCTGGACGTGGTCTACAACCACACCGCCGAAGGCAACGAACTGGGGCCGACGCTGTCGTTCAAGGGCATCGACAACGCCAGCTACTACCGCCTGGCCGAGGACCGCCGCTTCTACATCAACGACACCGGCACCGGTAACACCTTCGACCTGACCAACGCCGGCGCGCTGCGCATGGTCAACGACTCGCTGCGCTACTGGGTCTCGGAGATGCACGTGGACGGGTTCCGCTTCGACCTGGCCACCATCCTCGGCCGCGAACACCACGGCTTCGATCCCAAGGGCGGCTTCCTCGACGCCTGCCGCCAGGACCCGTTGCTGAGCCAGGTCAAGCTGATCGCCGAGCCGTGGGACGTGGGCCCGGGCGGCTACCAGGTCGGCGCGTTCCCGCCGGGCTGGTCGGAGTGGAACGACAAGTTCCGCGACAACGTGCGCGCGTTCTGGCGCGGCGACGAAGGCCAACTGGCCGAACTGGCCACGCGCCTGACCGGCTCGGCCGACCTGTTCCACCACCGCGGCCGCCGCCCCACCGCCTCGGTCAACTTCGTCACCGCCCACGACGGCTTCACCCTGCACGACCTGGTCAGCTACGCGCACAAGCACAACGAGGCCAACGGCGAGCACAACCGCGACGGCTCGGACAACAACATCTCCGCCAACTACGGCGTGGAAGGCGAGACCGACGACGAGCAGATCAACGCCCTGCGCCTGCGGCAGATGCGCAACATGCTGGCCACGCTGCTGCTGTCGCAAGGCACGCCGATGCTGCTGGCCGGCGACGAGTTCGGCCGCAGCAAGGGCGGCAACAACAACACCTACTGCCAGGACAACGAACTGACCTGGCTGAACTGGGAAGCCGGCCCGCGCGCGCACCAGCTCAGCGCCTTCGTCTCGCGCCTGACCCACCTGCGCGCGCACTACCCGCTGCTGCACCGCGCGCGCTTCTTCGACGGCGTCTACGACGAGGAACTGGGCATCAAGGACGTGACCTGGCTGGCCCCGGACGGCGAGGAAATGACCGAAGCCTCCTGGCACGACCCGCACGCCCGCGCGCTGATGATGCGCCTGGACGGCCGCGCCCCGTCCAGCGGCCTGCGCCAGGCCGCCTCCAACGTGACCCTGCTGATGATCGTCAACGGCGCGGTCGAGGACGTGCAATTCACCCTGCCGCTGGTCAAAGGCGAACACTGGCGCGTGCTGATCGATACCGCCGAGCGCGACCACGAGCACGGCCTGCCAGGCGGCGCGCAGTGGCACGGCATCGGCCGCTCGCTTACCCTGCTGGCCGCCGAGCGCGACAGCAAATCCACGGCGTCGCATCACCGCAATGCGGATGCGCCAACGGCGTGAGGTGATGGCAGCGCCCGGCGCTCTGCCGGGTGCTGCGGGTCGCGGCTGAAGCCGCTCCTACGAAAATCGCTTGCGACGCCAGCAATGCGCTGAGGCTGTGTAGGAGCGGCTTCAGCCGCGACCCGCCATCCACGCAGCGCCGGTCGATGCCTACCTCGTCGCGTTCAACAGCGCCGACACAGCCGCCACGGACCGCCGCACTGGGGCGCCAGCCTGCACACCGCTACCGCGCGTGTCCGTCCACATACGGTCGCGACTGCAGGATCACCACCTCGTCGCCGACCACCGCCCACTCGATGTCCTGGTCCGCGCCGCCCAGCGCCTGCTTGGTCATCGCGCCAACCTTGGCCAGTCGCGCGATGAGGGCATCGCTCAGCACCTGGCGAGGACCGGTGATCGGGACCTCGCGGACGCCGCCGGCGGCATTGGCCACGAGTTGGGTGTCCTCGGCCGAGCGGCTCAGCACCTGCACCGCCTTGGACCAGCTCGAATACATCACCTGTTCGGCCTGGCGCTTGCCCTCCACCACGCGAATGCCCAGGCCGCGCTTGGCCGAGATGTAGGTGACGTGGCGGCGCGCGGCATCGAACGGGTCGCGGGTGATCATCACCCCGGAGCTGTCGGACGGCGCGGCCAGTTGCACCAGCACCGCCATGGCCACCGCGTCCTGCGGCAGGCCGGCGGCAGCGCGCGCTTCGTAGGCTTCGAAGTTGTACACCGACGCCCACACCGTCTGCACGGCCTTGGCCAATGCATCGGCGCGGGTGACGTTAGGCACGGTGGTGTACAAACCCGCACCGCTGAAGCCGGGCAGGTCCTCGGAGTTGGACGAGCTGCGCACGAACACGCCGGCGCCGTGCAGTTGGTCGCGCCATTGCGCCTCCAAGGCACGCACAAAGGCAGGATCCGGCGCGGCATCGGCGATCTCGGCACGCAGCGCCGCCAGCGCGTCGCGGCGCACGTTCGCGTCGGTGGCGAAGCCGGGGCGGCGCTGCAGGTCGCGCAGGCGCCGCTGCACCTGCAGGCGTTGCAGCGTCGCCTGGTAGAACGCGAACGGAATGCAGAAGCCATCGGGCACACGCGCGGCCGGCGGCAGCACCGCCATCAAGGTGCCGAGATTGGCGGCCTTGGTGCCGCAGGCGCGGCTGTCGCGGGCGCGCAGCGCGGCCAGGGGTTTCAGCGCGGCCACGCTCAAATCCGGACGCGGCAGCGTGCGTGCCGCGGTGCGCGGGACCGCAGCGGATGCGGCCGCCGGTGGAGCCGCCAGCGGCGTCACCCGGTAATCGTTGTGGGTGACGTCCAGTTGCACCCAGCGGCCGTCGTACTGGCGCAACGCCGCCTGCGCGTCGCGCACGTACACATTGGGAATGCCCCAGCCCTTGGCCAGCAGGTTGACGTGCGACAGCAGCGTGGATGGACGCTGCGTGACCAGGCCGGCGACCGGCGCCAGCGCGATCGGCACCTCGTCCAGCACCGGGATGTCGCGCGGCGACAGCGTGCGGAACTGCGCCTCCGAGCGCACGATACGCAGCCGCCCCTCGGCATGACCGGTGTTCAGCGGCAGGAAGCGCTGCTCGCGCAGCAGCGCTTCCTGGGTCACGAAGGCCAAGCCGGCGGACTTGGCCACCTGTTCGTGCAGCGTGGAGTTGGTCTTGAACCGCAGCGTGTCGTAGAACGAGGCGCGCAAGGCCGCGTCGGTCTGCTGCAGCAAGGGCGCGGTGAGGCGGTCGCCCTCCCAGAATTCGTAGGTGTAGCCCGGCAGATCCCGCTGCCAGCTCAGGGTGCCGAACAGGAAGCGCCGCTGCGGCTCGCGGTACTGCGCTTTCAGCGCGGCCTTGCCCATGCGTGGCGCCAGGCGCTGGCGCACGAACTGTTCGTGCAGCGCGAACCGCAGGGTGTTGAGGTAATAGACGCGTCCGCCCTGCTGGCGGTCGATCACGAACAGCAGATGCGGCAGTTCCAGCGCGGTGCCGGCGTCGTAGACCCGTGCGAGTTGCAGGAACTGGGCGCGGCTGTCGAGGCGCGGCAGGGAATCCGCTCCCGTCGCCGGCTGCACGGCGGCGTCGCGGCCCGGGCGCTGCTCGTAGGCCGAGGGCTTGCGCGCGGTCTGCGCCAGCGCGGGCGCCAGCGGCCACAGCAGCACGAAAAGGAAACACCACGCCGACACGCGTGGCCAGACAAGCGGACGGGCTCGATCCATGATGCCGGTTCGGGAGGGCGACGAGCGCGGATCATACGCCAGCGCCTGCATGTTGGCTGCGCGGCGAAGCGCCATCGGGCGCGGTTCGGCGTTCCGTCGCGGCATGGCCGTTGGCAACGGCAGGAGGGCAAGAACGCGACGGCGCTCCCTTGCCGACCCGTTCCAGGAGACCCTCCTTTCGGTATCGTGGGCCGACAGGACGTTGTGCCGTGGCGTGTGGCCCATGCCGCACCCTCTGCGCCGCGACCTGATGCACCTCACCCAGCCAGGAGTCCGCATGCCGCTGTATCCCCTGTTCGCCGACCTGGCTGGACGCCGCGTGCTGGTCGTCGGTGGTGGCGAGGTGGCGATGCGCAAGATCGAGGCGCTGCTGCACGCCGGCGCGGACGTGCTGGTCTACGCGCACGCGCTCAATGCCACGGTGGCGCAGTGGCTGGCGCAGGGCCGGCTGCAGCGCGCCGACGGCGCCTTCGATCCGCAGTGGCTGGACGAGGCCTGGCTGGTCGTGGCGGCCACCGACGACGACGCCTTCAATCGGCAGTTGGCCGAACAGGCCGGCGCGCGGCGCAAGTGGGTCAACGTGGTCGACGACGCCGCGCTGTCGACCTTCCAGGTGCCGGCGATCATCGACCGCGACCCGCTGCTGATCGCGATTTCCTCCAGCGGCGCGGCACCGATGCTGGCGCGGCGCCTGCGCGAGCGCTGGGAAACCGAACTGGACCATTCCTATGCCGAACTGGCGCAACTGTTCGCACGCCACCGCGCCGACATCCGCGCGCGCCTGCCGCAGCTGGCGCAGCGCCGGCGCTGGTTCGAGCAGGTGCTGGAGGGGCCGGTGCAGACGCTGCTGCAGAGCGGCCAGCACGCCGCCGCCGAGCAGGCCTTCGCCGACAGCCTGCAGCGCAGCGACGAGGTACCGCGGCAGGGCAGCGTGTGGCTGGTCGGCACCGGCAGTGGCGATCCCGGCGCGCTGACGCTGAAGGCGCTGCGCGCGCTCAACCAGGCCGACCTGTTGCTGTGCGGTGCGCAGGTGAATGCGGCGGTACTGGGCCTGGCGCGCCGCGATGCCAGCCGCCAGCCGCTGCCGGACGATCCGGCCGCGCACCTGGCGTTGCTGATCGAACAGACGCAGGCCGGGCAGCGCGTGGTCAGCCTGCTGCCGGGCGATGCGTTCCGGCAGCCGCCGCATGCGGCGCTGGCGATGCAATTGGCCGCCGCCGGCATCGCCTGCGAGGTGGTGCCCGGCGT
The DNA here is from genome assembly GCF_040595915.1 of Xanthomonas sp. PPL134. Taxonomy (NCBI): domain Bacteria; kingdom Pseudomonadati; phylum Pseudomonadota; class Gammaproteobacteria; order Lysobacterales; family Lysobacteraceae; genus Xanthomonas; species Xanthomonas sp. PPL134. Next base: position 107,255 of record NZ_JAMDLL010000004.1, on the reverse strand, counting down.
CGCGCCGGGCTGACCCCTACGCCGGCAGCGGCGGCACCGGTGCGTCGGCCGCACGTTCGCGGTTCGCCACCACCAGGTGCTTGCGCATGCCCACCCACAACGCCAGGGACAGCAGCGAGACGCCGCCCAGCAGCAGGAACGCGGCGCGATAGCCGAACGCCTGTGCGATCCAGCCGCCCAGCGCCGGACTCAGCGCCGCGCCGACGCCCTGCATCGTCATCACCGCGCCCTGCCCTACGTTGACCCGGCCGGTGCCCTGCAGCAGGTGCGCCACCAGCGCCGGCACCGCCACGCTCTGCAGGCCGGCGCCGACGCCGTCGAGGATCTGCACCGGGAACACGCCCCAGGTATGGATGAAGCTGGCGGCGATCAGCCCGCGCAGCGGCAGCGCCAGGAAGGTCAGCAGCAGGACCCACCAGTGTCCGCGCACGCGGATCAGGCGCATCGCCAGCAGCGAGACCAGCACCATGGTCGCCTGGGCGACGATGATGGTGGTGGCGGTCAGCGCATTCGGATCGCCCTGGTGCGCGGCCACCACCGCCATGCCGTACAGCGGCAGCATCGCCGCATTGCCGAGATGAAACAGCGCCAGCGCCGCGGCCAGCACCAGCAAGGGTTTGCAGGTCAGCAGCACCGACCAGCCGCTGACGTGGGCGCCGTCGGCGTCCTCCTTCTCGGCCATGCCGCGCGCGGCACGGTGATCGATGGCGTCGCGCGGAATCAGCAACACCGACACGATCGCCAGCACGCCGAAGCAGCCGGTCAGCACGAACACCGCGCCGAAGCCGAACTTCCAGCCGAGCACGCCGGCCAGCGCCGCGGCCACCACGTTGCCGGCATGGCTGCCGACCTGGTTGCGCGCGATCTGGTGATCGAAGCCGGCCTGCCGCACCAGGCCCAGGGTGATGCCGGACAACGCCGGCCCCAGTGCGGCGGCGGCAAGCGCGGTCATCACCTGTGCGGCGATGACGCCCGGCAGCGTCGGCGACCACCACAGCAGCGCCGAGGCCAGCAGGATCATGCTGCAGCCGACCACCACGATGCTGCGCTTGCGCTTGGTCGCATCGACCAGCGCGCCGCCTGGTGTGGTGGCGAGCATGCCGACGATGCCGCCGGCAGTCATCACCGAGCCGATCGCGCCCAGCGACCAGCCCTTGGATTGCAGGAACACGCTCAGGAACGGGCCGAGCCCGTCCTGCACGTCGGCCATGGTGAAGTTGAGCGCCTCCAGTGCGCGCGTGCCACGCGGGCGCTGGCGCTGACCGGCGCCGCTCATGCGCGCACCGCCGGAAACGCCGACGGCGGCAGGGACAGGAAAGCGCGGTGCTGCGCAGGTGCGACGGGCGGCATGACGGTGTCCTGGAGGAGCGGAGGGAAACACAGGCGCGGCGGTGGCCAGGGGCACACCGCCGCGACGGCTCGGCACTTAGTGGGGCTTCGGCTTGGGCTTGGGTTTCGGCTTCGGCCCGTCCTTCGGCGCAGCATCATGCGCATGCCCGTGCAACGGCTTGTGATGAGGCTTGGGCGGCTTCGGTTTCGCCGCCAACGGCTGCAGCGTCGCGTCGCTCGCACCCAGCGCCTGCGCATGCAGCACCTGGCCATGCGCGGACTCCAGCCGCTCGCCCTGCGCCGCCAGCGGCTTGCCGGCGGCCAACCAATGCGCCTGTTCCGGCACCGCGTGCGGCGGGAAGCGCACGATCAGCCCATCCTCCAGCAGCGCGCCATGCACCTGCCCGTGCGGGCCGTGCAGCAGCCGCGCGATGGTGCCGGCGTGGCGCACCGCGTCCTGCGCGGGCTTGGGCTTGCCCGGCGGCTTCGGCTTGGGCTTGGGGGGCCCGGCATGCGGACCTTCGTCGACGATGCGGTCGGCCCCGTCCGGGTCCACCGCCAGCGCCACCAGCACATCGGCGCCGCGCGGCTTGAGTCCGCGCACGCCCAGGCTGGCACCGGGACGCAGCGCCTGCAGCAGTTGCGCCGACAGGTGCGGCGGGGTGTGCACTTCGGTGCCATCGTCGAACAGCAGACCGTCGACGTCGGCCTTGGGGTTGAGCAGGAAGCGCGCGAGCGTGCCGCGGGTTTCCGGCAGGGAATCGGGATCGACCCAATGCATTGCATTCTCCAGACGAACAAGGGGGATGCCGGCGGCGGCCGGCAGCGCCCGCCGCGAACGGCGGGCGCATGGGGTCAAGCGTGCGCGACGGACCGGATCAGCCTGCCGCCGGCGGCGGCGGGGGCGGATTCGCCGGCGCACCCGGGGCGCCGGCCGGCGGCGGCGGAGCGGCCGGCGGCGCAGGCGGCGCCGGCGGTGCGAACACTTCGTGCTGCGAGTTGCGATCGCGGCCCAGATGGGTCGCTTCCAGCGAACGCCCGATCATGGTCACCACGCCGAAGCCGCTGACGCTCAACGGCGCGCCGACGCGCAGCAGGTCGGGGTACTGCTGCGCCACGTGCGGCGGCATCCGCACGATGGTGCCGTCGCTGAGCAGCACGCCGCCGGTCTCGCCACGCGGGCCGTAGATCAGGCGGTCGATGCGGCCATCCGCCTGCAGCGGAGTCAGTGCCGGCGGAGCCGGAGGCGCCGGCGGCGGCGTCGCCGGATTCGGCGGACGGTCGACCACCTGCTTGCCGCTGCGGCGATCGGTGACGGTGTAGGCCTGCAGCACCGCCAGGTCGCCGAGACGGTAGCCCTGCACGTTCACCGCGTCGCCGCGGCGCACGGCGGCCTGCAGGTCGGCCGACAGATGCGGCGGGAATCCGACCTGGGTGCCATTGGTCAGCCAGAAGCCATCGACATCGCCATTGGGGTTGAGCATGAACCGCTCCACCGTGCCATCGATGCCGACGGGGGTGGCGGCCACCGGGGGCACCCCGGGCGCGCCAGGAGCACCCGGAGGCGCGGGCGGAGCCGGCGGCGGCGGCGGAACCTGGGCGACGGCAGTGGCAGCGGCGGTGGCCAACACCAGGGACAGAGCGAGTGCGCTACGACGGATCATGGACGTTCTCCTGAGCGGCAAGGGGGAGCCGCTCGCAGGAGAGGTAATGCAGAGGCCGTGCCAACTTTTAAAGCATTGATATCTAAGGCAATCGACGACCGATCCGGCCTCGGGGGCGTCTCCATTCCATCCACACCTGTCCGCTTTGCGGACAGGTGTGGATGGAATGTAATTGGGGATTGGGGATTCGTCACAGCAACGCATCCGGCGGCACGCACTTTGACGAATCCCCAATCCCAAATCCCCAATCCCGCGGCGCGCCAGCGCGCCGCTACAGCCCGTACTCGTCGAGCTTGCGGTACAGGAGTTGGCGATGGATGCCCAACCGGCGCGCGGCCTCGGCGCGGTTGCCGTGGGCCTGGGTCAGCGCGGCCTGGATCATCTGCCGTTCCAGTTGCGCGATCGCCTGCGGCAGGGTCAGCGCATCGGTCTCCAGTGCTGCCGGCGACTCGGACGACGGCGACGCCAGCAGTTCGTCCAGGTCGTGCGCCTCGATCACCGGCGCACGCACCAGCACCTGGCAACGTTGCATGGCATTGCGCAGCTCGCGCACGTTGCCCGGCCACGGGTAGCTGCGCAGGCGCGCCTGCGCCGCGGGCGCCAGCGTCTGCGGCGCGCTGGCCCCGGCTGCGAGGAAGTGCTGCGCGAGCAACAGGATGTCGTCGCCGCGCTCGCGCAGCGGCGGCAGTTCGATCGGCACCACGTTGAGCCGGTAGCGCAGGTCGCTGCGGAAGCGCCCGGCGTCCACCGCCTGCAGCAGGTCGCGGTGGGTGGCGGCGATCACCCTCACGTCCACCTTCTGCGCGCCGCGCCCGCCCAGCGGCGACACCTCCCCTTCCTGCAGGAAGCGCAGCAGCTTGGCCTGCATCGGCAAGGGCATGTCGCCGATCTCGTCGAGGAACAGGGTGCCGCCGTCGGCGTCGCGGATCAGGCCATTGCGGTCGCTCGCCGCGCCGGAGAACGCGCCCTTGCGGTAGCCGAACAGTTCGCTCTCCATCAGCTCGGCGGGGATGGCCGCGCAGTTGATCGCCACGAACGGCTGCGTGGCGCGGGCGCTGGCACGGTGCAGCGCGCGCGCCGCAAGTTCCTTGCCGGTGCCGGTCTCGCCGGTGATCAGCACCGGCAGGTCGGAGGCGGCCGCCAGGCCGATGCGCTTGTGCACGGTGCGCATCGCCGCGCTATGGCCGAGCAGCGCGTCCTCCTCCTCGGCCGGCCGTGCCGGCGCGGCGTCCGGCGCGGCGTCGCCACGGCTGCGCAGCGCGCGCTCGACCACCTCGGCGATATCGGCACGGCCCACCGGCTTGACCAGGTGATCGAAGGCGCCGAGCTTCATCGCCTCGATGGTGTTGCCGCTGGAGGCGTGCGCGGTGAGCATCACCAGCGGCACGCGCATGGCCTGGGCGTCGTCCTGGCGCGCGCGCATCAGCGCGATGCCGTCCATGCCGGGCATGCGGAAATCGACGAAGGCCAGGTCGATGCCGTCCTCGCCCAGGCGCGCCAGGCCCTCGCGCGGGTCGGCGACGGCGATGGTGTCGTGGCCGAAGGAGCGCAGGGTCGCCTGCAGCGTGCTCAGGAATGCGGTGTCGTCGTCGATGATCAGGATGCGCGCCATGGCAGTTCCAGGCTGAACTCGGTGATGCCGTCGCGGTGCGCGTACTGCGCCTCGCCGCCGTGCGCACGGGCGATCTCGCGCACCAGCGCCAGGCCCAGGCCGTTGCCGTCGCTGCGGCCGCTGGCGAAGGGTTCGAACAGGTGCGCGGCCACCGGCGCCGGCACCGGCGCGCCGTGGTTGCGCACGCGCAGGCGCAGGCGGTCGTCCTCGGCCTGCACCGCCAGGGTCACCTCGGTCCCGGGCGTGGCGTGCTGCAGGGCATTGCGCAGCAGGTTGTGCAGCGCACGGGCGGCCTGCTGCGGATCGAGCATCCACTGCGCTGGCGCGGCCTCCAGGCGCAGCACGACCGGCGGCGCCTGCCCCTCCCACTCGGCCGGGGCAAGCAGCGCCTGCAGCCATGGCTGCAGGTCCACGGTCTGCCGCTGCAGGCGGATCGGCTGGACCATGCCGAGCAGGCTTTCGACCACGCCATCCAGGCGCTGGATCTGCGCCAGCATCAGCTGCGCCTGGGCGTCGTCGAAGCCATCCGCGCGCGCGGCGATCTGGTTCTCCAGGGCCAGGCGCAGGGTCGCGATGGGGTTGCGGATCTCGTGCGCCACGGTCGCGGTCATGCGCCCGAGCGCGACCAGGCGCTCGTTCCGCGACAGTTCCTCGCCGAGCCGGCGGGTCTCGGCCAGCGCCTGCGCGCTGCGCTGCGCGTAGTCGGTGACGGCGGCGCCGAGCCGGTCCAGCTCCGGCGCGCCGGTGCGCGGGATCTCCGGCACCTCGGCAGGCGTCGCCAGCGCCTGCTGGATGCCTTGCAGGCGCTGGCTCCAGCGCCGTACCACCCAACCCAACGCCCACGCCGAGACCACCACCAGGGCCAGGATCAGCGCCAGGCCCAAGGCCAGCGGCAGGCTGGCCGCCGCATCGCTGGAGGCGACCCGGGTCATGGTCCAGGCCGCGGCGTTGCGATCCAGCGGACAGGCCGCGATCAGCAGGCTCTCGCGCTGCCCGTCGCGGCGGTAGTCCACCGTGTGCTGCGCGTCCACGCCGCGTTGCGCGGTGGCGACGATGACGTTGCGCTCGGCCGAGGGCACGTCGGTCTTGTGCTCGGTGCCGTCGTAGGTGGGATAGGCATAGGCGAGGAAGCCGCGCTGGCGGTCCCAGAACCCGCCCTCCACGCCGGTGGCATCGGTGAGCACCAGTTGCGTGACCACCGCCGCCAGGCCGGCGCCGTCGCTGCCGTGGGCGGCGACGCTGGCACCGTTGTAGCGCTGCACCATGCGCGTGCACACCTCGCGCAGCCCGGTCTGCGCGCGCTCGGCACGCACGCCCTCGCTGTGCCGGTACAGCCCCACCAACACCACCGCCATGCCCACGCAGGCGGCGACGATGACGATCCAGATCAGCAGCAGTTGCCGCAGCAGCGAACGGGGCATGGCCTACCTTGGGCGCACGGGAGGAGTGGAACGAACCGCGGGGATCGTAACCGGGACACCGCGCGGCCGCGACTCAGCGCGGCCACCACACCGTCGCGCGCGTTCGCATCCGTGTGGCGCGGCGCTGCGATTGCAGGGTCACGCTCAGCGCAGGTTGGTCTTGACCAGCTCCAGCACCTCGTCGCCGCGCCCGCTCATGACCGCGCGCAGCAGGTACAGGCCCATGCCCTTGGCCTGTTCCAGCTTGATCGCCGGCGGGATCGCCAGTTCCTGGCTGGCCACGCGCACGTCCACCAGCGCCGGCCCGGGATGCGCGAACGCCTCGCGCAGGGCGGGCTCCAGTTGCGCCGATTCGTCCACGCGCAGGCCCAGGATGCCCATCGCGTTGCTCATCGCGGCGAAGTCCGGATTGCTCAGGTCGGTGCCGGTGTCCAGATAGCCGGCCGACTTCATCTCCATCGCCACGAAGCCGAGCGAGCCGTTGTTGTAGACCACCACCTTCACCGGCAGGCCGAGCTGGGCCAGGGTGATGAAGTCGCCCATCAGCATGGTGAAGCCGCCATCGCCGGACAGCGAGATCACCTGCCGGCGCGGGAACTGCGCCTGTGCGCCCAACGCCTGCGGCATCGCATTGGCCATCGAGCCGTGGTTGAACGACCCGAGCAGGCGGCGCTGGCCGTTCATGGTCAGGTAGCGCGCCGCCCACACCGTCGGCGTGCCGACGTCGCAGGTGAAGATGGCATCGGCATCGGCCAGTGCATCGACCATGCGGGTGACGAACTGCGGATGCAGCGGCTCGCCGGGCGCCGAGGCCACCGCCAGATCGTCCAGCCCTTCGCGGGCCTTGCGGTAGTGGGCGAGCGACTTCTCCAGGAACCCACGGTCCTCGCGCCGCTGCAACCGCGGCAGCAGCGCGGCGATGGTCTCGCGCACGTCGGCAGCGATGCCCAGCTGCAACGGCGTGCGCCGGCCCAGCGCGGCGGGGTCGTTGTCGACCTGCACGATGGTGGCGTCCTTGGGATAGAACTGCCGGTACGGGAAGTCTGTGCCGAGCATCAGCAGGGTGTCGCAGTTGAGCATGGCCTGGTAGCCGGAGCTGAAGCCGATCAGGCCGGTCATGCCGACATCAAACGGGTTGTCCCACTCCACGTGCTCCTTGCCGCGCAGTGCATGCACGATCGGCGCACCGAGCGCGTCGGCCAGCGCCACCACCTCGTCGTGCGCGCCGGCGCAGCCGCTGCCGCACAGCAAGGTGGTGGCCTTGCTCGCCTGCAGCAGATCGGCCAGCTTGGCCACGTCGGCGTCGGCCGGCAGGATGCGCGGCGTGGCCAGCGCCGGCCACTTCGTCGGCGTGCCCTTGGGCATTTCCTGCAGGGCCACGTCGCCGGGAATCACCACCACCGCCACGCCGCGGCGCAGGATCGCCGTGCGCATCGCCCGCTGCAGCACCTCCGGCATCTGCGCCGGATTGGTCACCAGTTCGACGTAGTGGCTGCACTCGCGGAACAGTTCCTGCGGGTGGGTCTCCTGGAAATAGCTCAGGCCGATCTCCGAGGACGGGATGTGCGCGGCGATCGCCAGCACCGGCTGGTGACTGCGGTGGCAGTCGAACAGGCCATTGATCAGGTGCAGATTGCCGGGGCCGCAACTGCCGGCGCAGACCGCGAGCCTGCCGCTGACCGCGGCTTCCGCGCCGGCGGCGAAGGCAGCCACTTCCTCGTGGCGGACGTGCATCCACTCGATGCTGTCCATCTGCCGCAGCGCATCGGTCAGGCCGTTGAGGCTGTCGCCGGTGACGCCCCAGATCCGCTCCACGCCCGCGCTGTGCAGGGTTTCGGCGAGCAGGCGGGCCATGGTCTGCTTGGACATACGCGCTTATCTCCGGGTGGGGAGGCGCATGGTCGCACCGTGCGCGTTACCGACACGTGGCGCCGACGGCAAGCGCATGCGCTTGCCGAACGCGTGTTCAGCGCGCGGTGCGGCTAATCTTCGCCGCGTGCAGCGGCAGGATCGCGCGCCGCGTCGCCCGCCTCATCCTCGTGATAGGTACCGGGCGTGGCGGCCTTGCCGTGGGCGCCGCCCGCATGCTCGCCGGTGGCGCCATAGGTGCCGGCCTGGCCGAGGTTGGGCTGGCTGCGCCCGCTGCGGTCCTCTCCGTGGTCCTGCGGTGTCCGTGCCTGCGGCGGCGGCATCGGCTGCGACGGCACGTCGCGGTCGCGACCGCGCGGCACGCCGCTGTCGGAGGCAACATCATCGCCTTGCGTGCCGCGGTAGGCGGCCTGGCGGACATCGTGCGTGCCGGTGGAAGATGGGGTGCGCTGGGCCATGACGGTCTCCTGCAGAAGCGGGTGAGCGCGTCACGCTAGGCCGGCCGCGGTTAGCCAGGGCACAAGGCGCGATGAAGGCCGCGCGAGCAGCACCTGGATTGCCGACCGGTAGCACCACGCCGCACGCACGCAGCGTGCACGCGTGCGCCACCTGCGTTGGCCGACGCTGGCGGTTCCTTCCGCACTGGAGTCCTGCGATGTCCGGTCTACTCTGGAAACTTGCGCTGGCCGGCACGGCCTATGCCGCCTTCCGCGCCTATCGCCGTCAGACCCAATCTCCCCTCTCCGACACGGCCGCGTCCATGCCCTCTGCCGAACCCGACGAGGGCCGCGCCACGCCGTCGCACGGCGACACCCTGCAGGCCGCCGAGCGCGCGTCGACCACCGCCGCGACCGACGACCCGGACGGCGCCGTCCCGGCCTGATCATGCGACGCGCAGCGGCGTGTCGGGCGTACTGCCGACACGCCGCTCCTGCCAGTGGCAGCCGCGCGGGTGTCAGTCAGTCCTTGGGGCGATCGTGGGTCTCGCGGCCGTCGCCGTGGCGGGCGTTGCGCGCACGTAGAGCCTCGCCTGCCTTGCGCGCCAATGCCTCGTATTGGCGGCGGATCTCTTCCAGCCGCTTCTCGTCCAGTTCTTCCAGATCCAGCAGTTCGTTGTTGGCCTTGGCGCTGACCCTGATGAGTTCGTCGAGCTTGATCTGCATCGCCGCGGTGTCGGCGTTCTGGGTGTGCTGGATCAGGAACACCATCAGGAAGGTGATGATGGTGGTGCCGGTGTTGATGACCAGTTGCCAGGTGTCGTTGAAGCCGAACACCGGCCCGCTGATGCCCCAGATCAGCACGATCGCCACGGCGATGCAGAATGTCCATGGCGTGCCGGCCGCATAGGACGCCTTCTTGGCGACGACATTGAACAGCTTGGCAGGTTTCATCGCAGGCCCTCGCACAACGGGAGATGCCTGTAACGCCGTCGCCGGCATGTGCAGGCGACCAGGATGATCTGCAGCGCGCCGTGAGCGAGACGTGCACATCGCGCCAGCGCCAAGCCAACGCAAAAGGCGGGGTTGCCCCCGCCTTTTTACGATTCCTGCCGTGGCGCTCAGCCGGCCTGTTGCGTCGCCGCCCGCAGCGCGCGCGCCGGGCGCGGCCGGCTCGGGAAGGCATGGCGCAGGATCCGCCACACCACCTGGCCGAACTGCCGCGGCAGCGAACCGGTGTTGTAGTGCTGGCCGTAGCGCGCGCAGATCTCGCGCACCTGCACCGCCAGCGCCGCGTAGCGGTTGGCCGGCACGTCCGGGAAGAAGTGGTGTTCGATCTGGTGGCTGAGGTTGCCCGACAGCACGTTCAGCAGCTTGCCGCCGGCCAGGTTGGACGATCCGCGCAGCTGGCGCAGGTACCAGTGCCCGCGCGACTCGTTCTTGATCGACTCCTTGGGGAAGGTCTCGGCGTCGGCGGTGAAGTGGCCGCAGAAGATGATCACGAAGGTCCAGATGCTGCGCAGCACGTTGGCGGCCAGGTTGCCCAGCAGCACCGGCAGGAAGAACGGGCCGGCCAGGGCCGGGAACAGGATGTAGTCCTTGAAGATCTGCCGGCCCATCTTGCGCCCGACCGGCAGGAACGTGCGCTTCAATTCGCCGCGCTTCATCTTGCCGGCCAGCCAGCGGCCCAGGCGCAGGTCCTGGATCGCCACGCCCCATTCGAACAGCAGCGCGAACACCACCGCGATGAACGGCTGCGCCAGGTAGAACGGGCGCCAGCGCTGCTCGGGGAAGATGCGCAGCAGGCCATAGCCGATGTCGTCGTCCATGCCGCGCACGTTGGTGTAGGTGTGGTGCTTGAAGTTGTGCGTCTTGCGCCAGTTGTCGCCGGTGGCGACGATGTCCCACTCGTAGGTGTTGCCGTTCAGATGCGCATCGCCCATCCAGTCGTACTGGCCGTGCATCACGTTGTGGCCCAGTTCCATGTTTTCCAGGATCTTGGACAGGGTCAGCAGCAGCACGCCGGCGATCCACGCCGGCACCAGCACGCTGTGCACGAAGGCGCCCAGGAACAGCAGCGCGCGGCCGGCCACGCCGGTGTAGCGCACCGCGGCGACGATGCGGCGGATGTAGCGCGCGTCGCGCGCGCCCAGGTCAGCCAGGGTGCGCGTGCGCAGCGCGTCCAGTTCGTCGCCGAAGGCCTGCAGTTCGGCCGGGGTGAGTGCGCGGTTGCGGGGAGCGGCCATGGGGAAATCCTTCAGAGGTCCAGGGTCAGGTCGCTGCTGGCGCTGTTGACGCACAGCTTCAGCGAACCGGGTTCGGCGGCGTGGGCGCCGCTGAGCAGATCACGGGTGACGCCGGCCTGCTTGCCGCAGGCGCAGCTGTTGCAGATGCCCATGCGGCAGCCGTGCTTGGGCCGCAGGCCTTCGGCTTCCAGTGCGGTGAGCAGCGACTGGCCGCGCGGCAGCTGCAGCACGCGACCGCTGCGCGCCAGGGTCACCGCCACGGTGCCCTGCTCGACATCGGCCGGTGCCGGCGGCGGGCTGAACGCCTCGGCCTGGAAGCGCGCCACCTGTTGCTGCAGGCGCGTACGTGCGGCCTGCACGAAACCGCCCGGGCCGCAGGCCAGCACCTGCGCCTGCCCCAGGTCACCCAGGGCCTCCAGCGGCAGCGTGTCCACGCGCGGCGCCGGCGTTTCGCCCTCGCCGGTGATGGCCAGATGCAGGCGGAAGCGCGGATGCGCCGCCGCCAGCGCCTGCAGTTCGTCGCGAAAGCAGACCTGGTCGTGGCGCCGCGCCCAGTACAGCAGGTCGACGTCGGCCGGCATGCCGGCCTCGGCCAGTTGCCGCAACAACGCGCGCATCGGGGTGATGCCGCTGCCGGCGGCCAGCAGCAGCCAGCGGCCGTGCGGCGCGGTCGGCAGCACCATCTCGCCGTAGGCCTGGCCGAGTTCGAACACCTCGCCGATGCGCGCGGCACCGGCCAGGTATTGACTGACCCGGCCGCCATCGACGGTCTTGACCGTGATCGCCAGGCGCCCGCCCGGCAACGGCGTGGGGCTGTAGCTGCGCAGCAGCCGGCGGCCATCGATCTCCACGCCCAGCTCCACGTGCTGGCCGGCGCGCAGGCCGCGCCAGTGGCGGTTGGGCTGCAGCACCAGGGTCACCGCGTCGCTGCTGGCGGCCTCGCGCTGCACCAGGCGCGCGCGCGGACGCTGCCAGGTCCACAACGGATGCAGTCGGGTAGACCAGAAATCGAACACGTCCGGCTTGACCCAGGCGCGCAGGGCGCGGGCGGCGGGGCGGAGCTTGGCGGGACGGCGGGCAGCGTTCATGGGTCCACTATACAGGCACAGATACAGATGTCTATACACTTGTGCATTCAGCGAAAGCGGTATCATCCGCCATTGCCTGGCCCGGTCTGCCCATGACGACGATCTCCCCTCCCCCGTCCGCGGACACGCCGAACGCCCGCAAGGGCGCGATCTCGCGCGAAGACCTGCTGGCGGCGGCGCTTAAGCTGATCGGGCCGCACCGCAGCGTGTCCACGCTGAGCCTGCGCGAGGTCACCCGCGAGGCCGGCATCGCCCCCAACAGCTTCTACCGCCAGTTCCGCGACATGGACGAGCTGGCGGTGGCGCTGATCGACCTGGCCGGCAGCTCGCTGCGCACCATCATCGGCCAGGCGCGGCAGCGCGCCGCCGGCACCCGCCGCAGCATCATCCTCAGTTCCGTGGAGACTTTCATGGAACAGTTGCGCGCCGACGACAAGCTGCTGCACGTCCTGTTACGCGAGGGCACGGTCGGCTCGGACGCGTTCAAGCACGCGGTGGACCGCGAGCTGAACTATTTCGAGGACGAACTGCGCGTGGACCTGATCCGCCTGGCCGCGCTGGAAGGCGCGCCGCTGCACGAACCGGCACTGGTGTCCAAGGCGATCACCCGGCTGGTGTTCGCGATGGGCGCCACCGCGATGGACCTGCCGCCGGAGAAGGACCCGGAACTGATCCGCCAGATCACCGCGATGCTGCGCATGATCATCGTCGGATCGCGCACGCTCGCCGCGGGCTGAGTGCGCGGCGCGGCGGCACCCGCCACCACGGGCGGCCGCCGGTGCGGGGTTTCACCCGCGTCGTGACACGACGCCGACACGGCCTTGGCCCCCGCTTTACCCGTGCCTGCCCACCCTCATTGGACACTCCCCCAAGCGAGGCATGCACATGGCCATCCCGAATTACCCGTCGCCGCCGTTCAAGGCGCAGCAGCAATCCTTCCCCGGCAAGACCCAGGCCATGGATCCGAAACCGGACCATGGCGAAGACAGCTATGTCGGCCACGGCCTGCTGCAGGGCAAGCGCACCCTGATCACCGGCGGCGACAGCGGCATCGGCGCCGCGGTGGCGATCGCCTATGCGCGCGAAGGCGCCGACGTCGCCATCGCCTACCTGCCCGATGAGCAGGACGACGCCGAGCGCATCGCCAAGCTGGTCGAAGACGCGGGCGTGCGCGTGCTGCTGCATCCGTGCGACATCAGCGACCGCGCGCAGGCCGAGGCGTTGATCAAGACCGTGGCCGAGGCCTTCGGCGGCCTCGACGTGCTGGTCAACAATGCGGCCTACCAGCGCTACTTCCACAGCTTCGACGAGATCACCCTCGACGAATGGGAGAAGACCTTCGCCACCAACGTGCACGCGCCGTTCCACTTGGTGCGGCTGGCGCTGCCGCACATGCCCGAAGGCGGTTCGATCATCAATACCGCCTCGGTGAACTCGAAGAAGCCCACGCCCAACATCCTGCCGTATTCGGCCACCAAGGGCGCGCTGGCCAACCTGACCATCGGCCTGGCCGGCCTGCTCGCCGAGAAGAAGATCCGCGTCAACGCGGTGCTGCCGGGCCCGATCTGGACCCCGTTCATCCCTACCGGCATGGACGAGGAATCGGTGCGCACCTTCGGCGAACAGACCCCGTTCGGCCGCCCCGGGCAACCGGCGGAGCTGGCTTCGGCCTATGTGCTGTTGGCCGCCGATACCTCGAGCTATACCTCGGGCACGCTGCTGACGATCTCTGGTGGGGCGGTGACGCTGTAGGGCGGGGATCGGGAGTGGGAAATTGGAAATGGGAACAGCACCGCGTCTGACGGTGCTGTAGGAGCGGCTTCAGCCGCGACGATGTTCCTCGTGATGTCTGTCACTGCGCTTCTCCAACGCAGGCGCGCGCATCGGACACGCAACGCAATACCTGCTGCCGTTCCGGCAGCAGGCCATCGATCCATTGCACTCTCATGTAGGAGCGGCTTCAGCCGCGACGGGCGTTCCCGCGAGCGCCTGTCGCGGCTGAAGCCGCTCCTACGAGCAGCATGCGGCATCCGCGCATTACTCCTTTCGCCTTTCGCCCTTCGCCACCGTGTACATCTCCTCACGCCGCATCTCGCACGGTATTCACCCTGCGCTGCACCTGCTCTAACGGCGGCGGGTCTAGGTTGATCGCACAGGGGAAAAACACACGGACGCGCGATGCGATGCAGGTGCGTCGCGCACAACATCTGGAGCGATATCCATGACCCGAAGCAACACCGAACGCTTGTTGAAGTGGCTGCAGGACGCCTACGCGATGGAGCAGGAGGCCAACACCATGCTCACTGCCACCGCCGGGCGCCTGGAGCACTACCCGCAGCTGAAGGCGCGCATCGAGCAGCATGTCAACGAAACCCGCGATCAGTCCGAACGGGTCAAGCGCTGCATCGAGATCCTCGACGGCTCGATCCCCACGATCAAGGGCACGGTGGCGAGCGTGATGGCATCCGTACACGCCGCCGGCAATTCGATGATGAGCGATGAAGTGGTCAAGAGCCTGGGCGTGAGCTACGCCTTCGAGCACGTGGAGATCGCCAGCTATCGCGCGCTGGTCATCGCCGCCAAGGAAGCCGGGCAGACCGAGATCGCCGACATCTGCGCCGCCATCCTCGACCAGGAAATCGCCATGGCCGAATGGCTGATCGAGCACCAGGAAGCCACTGTCCTGGCCTTCCTGAAGCGCGAGCGCACCGAAGGCGAAACCGCCAAGCACTGAGCGCCGTCGTACACGACACGACGCGCGCGCATTCCCCCGCAGCACCACCATCCATTACCGACCGGAGACTCCCATGGCCGTCAAGACCATCGACGAATTGTTCATCCACGAGCTGTCGGACATCTACAGCGCCGAGAAGCAGCTGACCAAGGCCTTGCCGCGTCTGGCGCGCGCCTCCACCAACCCCGCGCTGCGCGCGGCGTTCGAGGCACACCTGGAGGAAACCCAGGGCCAGATCGAACGCATCGACCAGATCGTCGAAAAAGGCAACCTGCGCCTGAAGCGGATCAAGTGCGCCGCGATGGAAGGCCTGGTGGAGGAAGGCAAGGAAGTGATCGAATCGATCGAGGCCGGCCCGGTGCGCGATGCCGCATTGATCGGCGGTGCGCAGAAGGTCGAGCATTACGAGATCGCCTCCTACGGCACCCTCGCCGCCATGGCCAAGCAACTGGGCATGGACGATGCGCTGACCCTGCTGCTGGAAACGCTCAACGAAGAGAAGTCCACCGACGAGAAGCTGACCCTGCTCGCCGAACAGGGCGGCAACGAAGAAGCCGCGCGCAAGCGCAAGGCGGCCTGACCGCCCGGCCGCGGCTCGCCAGAGCGGGCCGCGGCATCCCAGACGCCTATCCCCCACGCGCGGCCGCCGGCCGCGCCATGACGTCGTCGCGACGTTCGGGCGGCACTCCAGGAGATTTTTCATGTTCATGCACAACAAGCGGCTGATGTACACGGTCCGCGTGGCACAGCCCGACCCGGCGCTGGCCTCGCTGATGCTGGAACAATTCGGTGGCCCGCAGGGCGAACTGGCCGCGGCCATGCGCTATTTCACCCAGGCCATCGGCGAGGTCGACCCCGGCCGCAAGGATCTGCTGTACGACATCGCCACCGAGGAACTGAGCCACCTGGAAATCATCGGCTCGATCATCGCCATGCTCAATCAGGGGCCGAAGGCGGTGCTGTCCGAAGGCATGGCCGAAGCCGAGGACATGCGCAACCTCACCCGCAACAACAACACCAGCCAGACCCAGCAGATCCTCTACGGCGGCGGCCCGGCCCTGGTCAATTCCAGCGGCGTGCCGTGGACGGCGGCCTATGTGGACAGCATCGGCGAACCGACGGCCGACCTGCGCTCCAACATCGCCGCCGAGGCCCGTGCCAAGATCGTGTACGAGCGGCTGATCAACGTCACCGACGATCCCGGCATCGTCGATGCGCTGACCTTCCTGATGACCCGCGAAGTGGCGCACCAGAAGTCCTTCGAGAAGGCGCTGTATTCCATCGAGCCGAACTTCCCGCCGGGCAAACTGCCGGGCGACCCGGCCTTCACCGATCGCTACTACGACATGTCGCAGGGCGATGGCGACATGCACGGTCCCTGGAACAGCGGCAGCCAATGGGAGGCCATTGCCGACCGCAATCGCCAGGTGGCCGTGGATGGCGGCAGCGGCATGCCGACCGTGGGCCTGAGCGAGCTGGAACAGAGCGCGCTGCAGGCGCTGGCGGCGCGCACGCTGTCGCAACCGGACAGCGACCCCACCACCGGTGCCGACCTGGGCGCGGGCCCCGGCGCCGGCTCGACCAAGGGCAGCGTGGCGCGCTAGCGCGCGATTCCACCGTCACATCCAGGCCGACGACACGCCGCGGTGCAGCTGCATCGCGGCGTGCGCGTGTCTGGCGATGCGCGCCAGAGGCCGCACCGAGCGGGCGCGTCGGCGAAGACACAGCGAGCTGCGCGCTGCCCGGGCGCTGCGCACGTAGTCCAAGGTGCGTCTGCCGGCCACCGTGGGCTCCTGCACGGCCGCGCCGTTCCTATCCCGGCCCCGCCATGTGCGCGAACGCCGCGCCGGCCCAGGCAGCGTGTGCGCTACGTCAGCTCAGCCGCGAACTCGCCGGCTCGCCATGGATCCAGCGCTGCGATGCACGGCCAGGCCAGGATCCCGGCGTAGCCAGCAGGGCCACTGGCCAACGCCACAAGGCAGGGATCGGCGATCAACGTCGTCCCCACCGACATGTGCGCAGCACTGCACTCAATCGCCGGTCTGCCGATGCGGCGCATGCACCGGCTTGGATTGCGGGGAATCCTTCTGCCGCAGCCAGATGGTCAACACCACCAGCGCGAACACCGCCAGGAACTCGCTTTGCCAGTTCTGCATCGATTCGAACCAGAACTGCGCGCCGCTGACATGCTCCCAGAAGGACGGCGGCGGCCGCTGCTGCATCGCCTGTTCGGCCACCTCGTGGCGCCAACTGCCCAGCGCATGCAGCACGAAGCTGAGCAGGAACAGGGCGCCGAAGGCCAGCGCCAGCGAACGCTCGTACAACGCCAACCAGATGCCCCCTGCGCGCACCGGCCACGGCACCGGGCCGGGCGCGACGGCGTCATCCTCTTCTGCCGGCGACAGCGGCCGCGACTCGGCCGATCCCCACTGGCGCAGCTTCACCGTCAACACCACGTACATGCCCATCTGCAGGAACTCGCTCTCCCAGTTCTCGAACAGCGCGCCGATGAAATGCCCGCTGTGCAGGTACTGCCACATCGGCAATGCCGCCAGCCCCTGCTGGCGCAGTTCCTCGTTGTAGGCCTGGTGACCGCTGAGCGCCTGGCCGGCCATGAACAGCAAGCTCAGCGCCAGCAACACGATCGACAGGCTGTTGCGTTTCCAGAACATGCAGTGGGCTCTCCTCCACGCGCCACCATGCGGGCGCGCCGTCGCTGCGACCATAGGCAGCGACGAGCAAAGAGCGGATGAAGAAGCTGGGGCGATGCGCCTCGGCTGCCAAGCGCTGCCGTCACCTGTCGGCGCGGCTTCCGCCGCGATCGAATGCGTGGGAAATCACGGTCGCGGCTGAAGCCGCTCCTACAACAATGTGGGAGCGACATCCGTCGCGACGGTGCCTTCCCGGGAAAGCCCATCGCGACGGAAGTCGCTCCCACACAGGCGAGAAGGCCATGGCGTGGCGGCAGAGGCCACCACGCCGCCCCTGCTCAGAACTCTTCCCACTCCGCGCTGTCCGCCGGCACGCCCTGGATCGGGCGTGGCGTGGCCGCCGGCTGCCGCACGGGGGCCGCCGGCTTGGGCTTAGAGGCGGCAACGACGGCACGCAGCGGCGGCCTGGCCGGCTGCGGCTTCGCCACTCGGGCCGGAACCGCGCTGACGGCGGCGCCACCGGCGAGGCGGAACACCGCCACCGCGCGCGCCAGCTCCGCCGCCTGGTCCTCCATGCTCTTGGCCGCCGCGCTGGCCTCTTCCACCAGTGCCGCGTTCTGCTGGGTGCTCTCGTCCAGCTGCATCACCGTCTTGCTGACCTGGTCGATGCCCGCACTCTGCTCGGCGCTGGCAGCGGAGATCTCGGCCATGATGTCGGTGACCCGCTTCACCGAGGTGACCACCTCGGCCATGGTGGTACCGGCACGGTTGACCAGGGTCGAGCCCTGCTCCACTTCCTGCACCGAATCGGAGATCAGGGCCTTGATCTCCTTGGCCGCGGCCGCCGAGCGCTGCGCCAGCGAGCGCACTTCCGAGGCCACCACCGCGAAGCCGCGGCCCTGCTCGCCGGCGCGCGCGGCTTCCACCGCCGCGTTCAACGCCAGGATGTTGGTCTGGAACGCGATGCCGTCGATCACGCCGATGATGTCGGCGATGCGTGCCGAGGCGGCGCTGATCGAGGCCATCGTCGTCACCACCTCCTCCACCGCGCGGCCGCCGTTCTCGGCCACCTCGCCGGTGCTCAGCACCAGTTGGTTGGCCTGGCGCGCGCTGTCGGCGTTCTGCTTGACCGTGGAGGTCAGTTCCTCCATCGAGGCGGCCGTCTCTTCCAGGCTGGCCGCCTGCTGCTCGGTGCGCACCGACAGGTCGCTGTTGCCGCTGGCGATCTCGCTGGCGGCGGTGTTGATCGAGCCGACCGCGCGCTGGATGCCCTGCACGATGCCGGTCAGCTGCTCCGCGGTGCGGTTGGCGGCGTCGGCGAGCTTGCCGAACGCGCCTTCGTAGCGCACGTCCACGCGCTGCGACAGGTCGCCATCGGCGATCGCGCCCATGATCCGGCCGACGTCGGCCAGGCCACTGTCGGCCTGGCGCATCAGCCGGTTCAGCGCTTCCACCATTTCCTTGAACGCGAACTCGTAGCGCGCCGCGTCGCCCCGCGCGCTGAAGTCGCCACGGGCCGCCGCATCGGCCAGGCGCGCGATGTCGCCGTTGACCGCAGACAGGTTGGCCTTGACCACGTCCAGCGCCTCGTGCAGCGCGGCGCGCTGGCCCGGCAGCCGGCGCATGTCGCGGCGCAGGTCGCCGCGGCCGTACTCGTCCATGATCGCCATCGCCTCGACGATCGCGTCCAGGTGTTCGAACAGGGCGGTGTTCATGCCATGCGCCAAGGTGCCGTAGTCGCCGGGGAAGTCCTCCGGCATGCGGTGGCTGATGTCCTCGCCCTGCTGCAGCCGCACCAGGGTCTGCATTTCGCCGTTGAAGCGCTGCAGCTGGGTCTGCATCTGCTGCATGCTGGTCATCAACTGCCCGGTCTCGTCGCGCGACTCCACCTTGATCGGATTGTCGAAGCGGCCCGAGGCGATCGCCTCGGCCGTCCGCGTGGCACCGCGCAGCGGCGCGACGATGGCACCGGCGATCAGCCAGCACAGGCCCACCACCAGCGCCACCAGGCCGGCGCCGATCACGGTCAGCACCTTGGTGAACCCCATTGCCTCGGCCTGGATGTCTTCGGCGTACACGCCCATCACCAGCACCCAGTTCCATTGCGGGTACAGCGCGGCGTAGCTGATCTTCGGCAACTGCTCTTTCTTGCCGGGCTTGGGCGCGGTGTAGTAGCTGAAGCCGTCGCCGCTGCGCACCGCGGTCTGGATATCGCGATAGACGTACTCGCCGGCGTCGCTCTTGTAGCCGCTCATGTCGGTGCCGACCGCGCGCTTGGGATGCATGACGATGCGCATCTGCGGATCGACGATGAAAAAGTAGTCCACGCCGCGGTTGGTCTTCATGTCGGCGAGCGCACCCTTGGCCGCCGCCTGCGCCTGCGCCTCGGTCATCTCGCCGCGCTTGGCCAGGTCGGCGTAGTGCTGCATCACGCTCAGGCCCATGTCCACCTGGGTCTTCACGGTCTGCTTGCGCGCATCGATCAGGTCGAGATATTGCAGGCGTGCCGCCGCGACGGCCAGCAGGATCACGCCGAGCGCGATCAACACGCACAGCACGACGAACTTGCGTGCCATGGGCAGGTTGGCGATACGGCGGCGCAGGAACTGGATGGGATTCATGGTGTCAGGAAAAACCCTAAAAACGGACTCTGGTATCGGCCCGCAGGCATGTGAACTTGAACCGCAGCGGGTTGGGCGACATGAACGCACACCACAGTTCTGCGCTGGAGGCGCTCCCGGTCAGGCCATCGCCGCATCGAGCGGCGTCGCGGCCGCATGCGGTGTGGCGGCATGCGGCTCCCACACCAGGCGATGGAAGTCGAAGCCGTGCTGCAGCCGCGGCTTGACCACGTTGAAGTAGGGCGACACGTCGAAGTCGCGCGGCAGCGTCAGGCTGTGGTGGCGCGCATGCAGGATCTCCGCATCCTCCGCCGCGTCGGCGTCCGCCGGCGGCGCCTGGTCGATCTCCGGCAGGATCGGGTAGCGGATCGCGCCGAAGGCCTGCGCCAGCAGCGTCGAGCAGATCGCCCGGGTCGGCTCGCCGCTGCCCAGTTCCAGGAAGCGGCGCTTCACCGACGACGGCAGCGGCGGCGTGCGGATCAGGTAGCGCGCCAGGTCGAAGATGTTCTTCAGGTCGTAGCTGTTGCCGACCCGCGAGACCATGTACTCCACCACGGTCTCGATCTCCTGCGCGCTCAATCCGACCGGGCGGCAGATGCGCGTGTGCAGGCCGGCGAACTCGCTCAACCCCACCAGGCGCACACCGACATTGATGTCGACATCGCAGAACAGCGGCGCTTCCTCGCCGGGCATCGCGGCCACGTGGTCGCCGATGTACAGCGCCGCGTGCGACCAGGTGGACTGGCTCAGGTACTTGATGGCGGTGGAGAAGCGGCTGTTGCCCTCGACCAGCAGCACGTCGCCCTTGCGCAGCGTGGCGCGCAGCAGCTGCGGCGGGCTGGTCGGCAGTTGCGAGCCGTGGCGGCGCGGCTTGGACAGAAACTTGGCCAGGTGGCGGCCCAGCAAACGTGGCAAGGACAGCATGCGCGTTCCCCCCCAGGGACGGCCGCTTCGGCGAAACGGCTTCGCTATCGTCAATGGCGGCGCTACCCGGGAATTCTTGAGTCGGCCAGGCTCACCGCAGCGCCGGCGTGCATGCGGATCCTCGCTTCCCGCACACCAGCGCGATGGTGCTGCGCTGCGTTAGGATGCCCGCCTGCCCGGCACCACGCCGAGCCCCGGATCAAGGACGACGATGATCGCAATAGCGCTGACGACGATTGGCATCGGTTTCGTCATCGGGGTGTTTTTCGGCGCACGGCATCTGTTCTGGATCGTGCCGGCCGCACTTGCGTGCCTGTTCGTCTGGGTGCGGCGTGCCGGTGCCGAGGCGCACAACCCTGAGCATGCGGGCTGGATATTTGGTCTGACCTTGATCGCATTACCTGTGTTGGGGGCGCTGGCTTCGGTCGGGTGGCTCGCTGGTTACCTGCTGCGCCTGCAGATTCTGCGGCGAATCGAGAGCAGATGAGCAGCAGCATGCGCCGAACCACCGGCACCGCATTCTGGTTGCCGTGGCGGACACCGGCACAAGAGGGTCAAGGCCGCCGCAGCACCGACAACTCCATCATCTCGGCCGAGTTCCGATTCAGATAGATCACGTACGTGCGGTTGCCGCCCGCGTGCACCTCGAGGCTGTCGCCAGGCATGAGCCCGGCTTTCTCGACCACTGGGCCGCCACGTGGCGTCGCACGCAGATGCGCCGTCGCAGCGTCCGTACTGGGCGTCAGATTGGACACGGTCAATGCTCCGTTCCAGATCGCGCGACTCTCGCCCGGCAGCAGCGTCATGATCGCCGATGACGCAGCCGCCTCCGACTTGCATGCCGCGGCCTGCGCCTCGGCCAGTTGCCGCTGCAGCGGCTTGACCTCCACATACTGCACGAACCCGTAGGTCGCACCGATCACCACCAGCACCGCCGAGACCTCGGCGGCGGTGCGCTTGAACGAGAGTCCTTGCCACCATGTCTGCGCCGGCGGGGGCGGCGTCTGTCGGGTCGTTCGAGCCATGCATCACGGTATCGATGCCGCCACGCCGCTGTCTGCCAGCACGGCTGACATCGCCACGCACGGTCGCGTTCGTCTACCTGGCGATACAGACGCGGCGCCACGTGCCTCGCGACAGGCGCCACCTCAGGCACGGACATCGCGCGATGGCGGCATGGCCTCGTGACTACGTAACTCCGCAGGCGAGGACTCGGCTTTCGGAGGCGAACCGCCCACGCAGCATGTTGCTGCCGCAACTTGACGCATCGCGCGCCCGGGCGGAGTCTTGGCATGAAGATACGAAATAATTTTCGCAATCCGAAACTCACTTGTCAAGCGACATCCCCGGACGGGTCGAGCAAGCTGACGATTCCCCGGGTCTTCCAGGAACTGCAGATGGTCAAGACGATTTCCCAGCGCGCGGCGAGCGCCGCACCCGACGACGGCGACGACGCCGGGGACAAGAAGCTGCGCAGTACCGTGCAGTCGTTGGCCAAGGGCTTTCGCGTGCTCGAGGCGTTCTCGTCCGAACACGAGGAACTGTCGCTGAGCCAGATCGCGGCCCTGGCCAGGCTCGATCCCGGCACCACCTTCCGCATGCTCAACACCCTGGTCGAGCTGGGCTACGTGCATCGCGTCCCGGAGAGCCGCCGGTTCCGCCTGACCCTGAAGGTGCTCGACCTCGGCTTCCATGCCATCGCCCGCCGCGACCTGCGCAGCGTGGTGCGGCCGCTGCTGCGCACGCTGGTCAGCGACGTCAACGAGGCAGCCAGCTTCGCGGTCCTGCAAGGCCCCGACGTGCTCTACATCGAACGCGTCCGCGCCGGCATCACCCGCCTGGGCGTGGACATCCGCATCGGCACCACGGTGCCCAGCACCCGCACCGCGATCGGCCTGGCGATGCTGGCGCACCTGGCACCGGCGGAAGTGGCGCGCGTGACCGGCGTCGACGTGCAGGCCCAGACTCCGGAGATCGCCACGATGCGGCGCACCTTCGACTGCATCCGCCGCGACCGCTACGTGATCCTGGATTCGATGCTGACCGAAGGCCTGCGCGTGCTGGCGGTGCCGGTCCTGGATGCGGACGACTATCCGCTCGGCGCGATCAGCGTCGCTGCGCCGTCGGTACGCACCAGCCATGCCGAACTGCTCGACACCGCTCTCCAGCCCACGCTGCTGGCCGCCAAGGACATCGCCTTCGCGATCCAGGCCAGCGGGAGTGTTGCCGTGACCGCCCCCAGCACCTGATCCGCCCGGGCCGTCGCCCGGCCCTCCCTGTCCGTCTCGCTGCGTGGACGCTTAGGCGCCCGCGCCGGGATCCCCTTGTCCTGCGAAAGGCAGCCACGATGCTCATGCCCACCACAGCCGCCGCGACCACCGCCACCACCAGCCCCCGCGCGCCGTCCATCGCCGAGGCGCAGGCGGAGATCGGCGCGCGCCTCGAACGCCTGCCGATCACTCGCAAAGTGTGGTGGGCGCGCAACATCGTCGGCGCCGCCACGTTCTTCGACGGCTACACGGTGATCGCCATCGCCTACGCGATGCCGGTGCTGACCAAGGAATGGCAGCTGTCGCCGGCGCAGATCGGCATGATCCTGTCGGCCGGCTACCTGGGCCAACTGCTGGGCTCGGTGTTCTTCGGCTGGCTGGCCGAACGCATCGGCCGCCTGCACGTGCTGCTGTTCACCATCCTGCTGTTCGTGTCGATGGACGTGGCCTGCCTGTTCGCCGGCAGCGCCGCGGCGATGATCGCGTTCCGCTTCGTCCAGGGCATCGGCACCGGCGGCGAGGTGCCGGTGGCCAGCGCCTACATCAACGAACTGATCGGTTCGAAGAAGCGGGGGCGCTTCTTCCTGCTGTACGAAGTGATGTTCCTGCTGGGCCTGGTCGCCGCCGGCGGCATCGGCTACGTCCTGGTGCCGGCCTACGGCTGGAAGGCGATGTTCATGGTCGGGCTGATCCCGGCGGCGATCATGATTCCGCTGCGTTTCTTCATGTTCGAATCGCCGCGCTGGCTGGCGGCCAAGGGCCGCTACGCCAAGGCCGATGCCATCGTGGCCGAGCTCGAGCGCAGCGCCGAGCGCCGCCATGGCCCGTTGCCGACGCCGGTGTTCGACCGCAGCGCGCTGCCCAAGGCGCAGCGCTCGGACTGGCGCGAGCTGTTCGGCAGCGTCTATCGCAATCGCACGTTGGTGATCTGGAGCCTGTGGTTCTGCTCCTACCTGGTGGCCAACGGCATCATCACCTGGCTGCCGACGCTGTACCGCACGCACTTCGGGCTGTCGCTGCAGCAGAGCATCGCCTATGGCTTCTTCACCTCGCTGGCCGGCGTCGCCGCCGCGGTGGTGTGCGCCCTGTCGATCGACAAGGTCGGGCGCAAGCGCTGGTATGGGCTGGCGTTCGTGGCCGGCGGCGTGCCGCTGCTGGCGCTGGCGGCGCTCGGCGGCACCTCGGCGCCGCAGGTGCTGGTGTTCGCGGCACTGGGCTATGCCGCGGTGCAGACCATCACCTTCTCGCTGTACCTGTACTCGGCCGAACTCTACCCCACCCGCATCCGCGCCATCGGCACCGGGCTGGGCAGCGCCTGGTTGCGCCTGGGTTCGGCCTGCGGGCCGCTGCTGGTCGGCGCGGTCATCGCCGGACTCGGCATCCGCTACGTGTTCGCGGCCTTCGCCGCCGTGCTGCTGGCCGGCGCCGCGGTGACCTGGCGCTTCGCCCTGGAAACCAAGGGCAAGTCGCTGGAGCAGCTGTCGCCCTGAGCGCATCGCCTCCGTCCCACCCCCGTCGGACCCCGCGTTCGATTCCATCCCCGTTGATCCGAAGAAGAGGAAATCCGCATGAGCCACATCGACCTGAAAGGCCTGGTCCCCGCCCCGGTCACCCCGTTCACCCGCGACGGCGCCGTCGACTATCCCGCGATCAAGCGCATCGGCGCCTGGCTCGGCGGCATCGACGGCGTCAAGGGCCTGACCGTGCTCGGCCACGCCGGCGAAGGCACCTTCCTGGAACGCGACGAACAGGCCAAGGTGATCACCGCGTTCCGCGACGCCGTCGATGGCCGCATCCCGATCATCGCCGGCATCACCCTGGAAGGCACCCGCGTGGCCGCCGACGAAGCCAAGCGCGCGGTCGCCGCCGGCGCGTCCGCCGGCCTGATCTATCCGTCGCACGGCTGGCTGCGCTTCGGCTACCAGAAGGGCGCGCCGCAGGATCGCTACAAGGCCATCCACGAGGCCAGCGGGCTGCCGATGATCCTGTTCCAGTACCCGGACTCGACCAAGGCCACCTACGACCTGGAGACGTTGCTGGAGATCGCCGCGCTGCCGGGCGTGGTCGCGATGAAGAACGGCGTGCGCAACATGAAGCGCTGGGACACCGAAATCCCGGTGTTCCGCAAGGAGCGCCCGCACGTGCCGGTGCTGACCTGCCACGACGAGTATCTGCTGCACACCATGTTCGACGTGGATGGCGCGCTGGTGGGCTATGGCTGCATCGCCCCGGAACCGCTGCTGGAGATGATTGCCGCCGGCAAGGCCAAGGATTACGCCAAGGCGCGCGAAGTGCACGATCGCCTGCTGCCGGTGACCAAGAGCGTCTATCACCGTGGCTCGCACATGGAAGGCTCGGTGGCGCTGAAGTGGGCGCTGGTCGCGCGTGGCCTGCTCGACCACGCCACGGTGCGTTCGCCGCTGCTGCCGCTGGCCGAGGGCGCCGACAAGGAGATCGCCGCGGCGATGGCCGCCGCCGGCCTCGGCAAGGTGGCCTGACCCGGGACGGGTTGCCTCCAGCTCGATGGGCCGCGCAGTTGCGCGGCCCATCCGCTGCGGCGGTGGCGTGCGCCTCGGCGCCGCGCAACGCGTTCCGGTCTGCCTTCGCGTTTCTTTGCCGGTCCCCCCACAGGTCTGCACACAGGCGTGCCCGTCGCCGACGGACGCGACGCCGTGCTGCGGCTCCACGACCGGAAGGTGTCTTCCCCTTCGCGCACCGCCGCGTCGCCGCGCACCCACCGCGCACGTCCGGCGAGTGCTTCGCCTCGTCCGTGGAGCGTCCCATGTCCCGTTCTCTTTCCTGCGTCTCGTTGCTGGCGGCTGCCGCCGCCCTGCCGGCCACCGCCATGGCCGCCGACACCGCGCAATGGCTGGACGACCACGGCATCGCGCCGCGCTTGGTCTGGTCCAACGACTATGCGCGCAACGTCGACGGCGGCCTGTCGCGCGGCGATCGCAATGCCGGCGGCGTGGTCGCCGGCGCGGACCTGGATCTGCAACGCCTGTTCGGCATTCCGGGCGCCACGCTGCACGCCACCGGCGCCTGGTACTACGGCGACAGCCTGTCGCAGCGGCAGATCGGCAACGGCGTCAAGGTGCAGGGCTACTGGTATCCGCAGCAGCAGGCGCAACTGGCACAACTGACCTGGGAACAGACCTTCGCCGACGGGCGCTGGCAACTGGTCGCCGGGCGCATGAACACCACCTGGCAGTTCGCGCGCAGCCGCTACGGCTGCCGCTTCGTGGGCGCCTCGGACTGCCCGTTCCAACTGAGCCAGGCCGATGGCGGCTTCGTCGGCTTTCCCTACGTGAACTGGGGCGCCAAGCTGCGCTACAAGCCCGACGCCACCTACGTGTCGGTGGGCGCGTTCGAACTGAACACGCAGCGCAAGAACACCCACGGCCTGGACTGGAGCACCGCCGACAGCAACGGCGTGCTGGGCACGCTCGAGGTAGGCTACGAACCCGATCCCGTCCGCGGCCGGGGCGCACCGCGCTACGTGGCCGGCGTCTGGTACAACTCGGCCGACTACAGCGATCTGCGCTACAACCAGGCCGGCGGCCTGCGCGGGTTGGTCGGCGGCCCCGCGCGCCTGTACGACGGCGGACGCTGGGGCGCGTACGCGCTCGGCGAACGCGCGCTGTACCGGCCGCAGGGCATGGCCAGCAAGCGCATGCTGGTCGCCTTCGGCAACATCGCCGCACCGTTCGACAATCACCAGGTCTACGACCTGCAGGTCACCGCCGGCCTGTACTACAGCGGCCCGTTCGCATCGCGGCCAGGCGACGGACTCGGTGTCGTCGCGAACTACTACCGCTTCAGCGCCGACCAGCAGGGTTACATGAACGACCTGCTGCGCAAGCGCGGCGCGGCGCCGGAGATCTCGCGCAACGAGACCCTGTTCGAACTCAACTACAGCTATCGCATCGCGCAGTCGTCGCTGTTCCTGGTGCCGAACGTGCAGTACATCGTCAACCCCGACCTCCTGGGCAATCCCGCCGCGCGCCGCGCGCCGGACAACGCCCTGGTGCTCGGCTTGCGGGTGATGCTCAACATCGGCGGCCTGGGCACGCCGAAGTGAGGCGGCGCGTGCGGCCCGCCGGCGCTGGCGGCGGCGACGCGCGGTCGGCGCGCGACCAAGGCATCCGCACAGCGCCTCGCCTGTCGCGGCGCCGGCACCGCCGTGCGCGCGCCCCGCGCGAGCACTCCCCCGGGCGCAAATGCCTGCTGAACGACGCCGGCGAGGCCACCGCGCAAGTTCATAAATGTACAGCTGGACATTTTTATCGTCGCCGGCATGACCACGACGACGTCCCACCGCCCTCGCCCGCGCGGCCGCCCGACCAAGGATCAGCCCGACGGCCGCCAGGCCCTGCTGTCGGCCGCGGCCGGCGCCTTTGCCCGGTACGGGTTCGACGGCGCCGACATCCGCACCATCGCGGCCGCCGCCGGGGTCAGCCCGAACCTGGTGCGCGTGCATTTCGGCAGCAAGGCCGCGCTGTGGGACGCGTGCGTGGACCAGTTCGCGCAGTCCCTGCGGCCGCGGCTGGCGGCGATGGCGCAACTGACCGCGGACGACGCGCGCGCGCTGCCGGCGCGGCTGGCGGACGCGATCCTGCTCATGGCCACCTTCTACGAGACCCATCCGGCGGTGCGCGACTTCGTCGCGCGGGTGGTTTCCGAACGCCCCGAGCGCGCCGCCGTGGTCACCGAGCAGTTGCTGCGCCCGGCCTATGCCGCCGGCCATGCGCTGATCCTTGCCGGGATCCGCGCCGGCATCGTGAAGGCGACGCATCCGGCGCTGTTCTTCGTGTTGTTGAACAGCATGCTGAGCCAGCCGCCGGAGTTTCCGCAGCTGCTGGCCCGGCTGGCGCCAGAGATCTCGGCCGACGCCGCGCGGACGCGGCTGGTCGAGACCGTGCTCGCCACCCTGCTGCATCCCCCGCATTCCGGCATCGGTCCCGCACCGATCGCCTCACCGCACGCTCCCCAGGAAGGCGCCCCATGACGCAGGCCATCCCGCAACCGCGTTCGCTGCCGCTGCTCGGCAATTTCCACCACCTCGATGCGGACGCACCGGTGCAGAGCCTGATGCGGCTGGCCCAGGTGCATGGCCCGATCTTTCGCCTGCACAGCGGCCCGCTGGCGCTGACCGTGTTGAGCGGACAGGACCTGGTGGACGAGGTCTGCGACGAAACCCGCTTCGCGAAGAAGCTGCACCGTCCGCTGCAGGCCTTGCGCGACCTCGGCGGCGACGGGCTGTTCACCGCCTACAACGACGAACCCAATTGGGCCAAGGCGCACCGGCTGCTGATGCCCGCGTTCGGTCCGATCGGCGTGCGTTCGATGTTCGGACGGATGGAGGACATCGCCGAACAGATGCTGCAGCGCTGGGAGCGGTTCGGCCCGGACGCGGTGATCGACGTGGCCGACAACATGACCCGGCTGACCCTCGACACGATCGCGCTGTGCGCCTTCGACTACCGCTTCAACAGCTTCTACCAGAACGAAATGCACCCCTTCGTCGCGGCGATGGTGGGCGCCTTGGCCGAAGCCGGCACGCGCGCGCGGCGGCCGGATCTCGCCAATCGCCTGTTGGCCCCCGGCCGGCGCCGCTACGAGGCCGACCTGGCGATGATCCGCGGCGTCGCCGAGACCTTGATCGCCGAGCGCAGGGCCGACCCCGCCGCGGCCTCGCGCGAGGACCTGCTCAACCTGATGCTGTACGGCCGCGACCAGGCGACCGGCGATGCGCTGTCGGACGAGAACATCCGCTATCAACTGGTGACCTTCCTGATCGCCGGCCACGAGACGACCAGCGGCCTGCTGTCGTTCGCGCTGTACCTGCTGCTGCGCCATCCCGCGGCGATGGCGCGTGCGCGGCAGGCGGTGGACGCCGCGCTGGGCACGCAGCCGCCGCAGGTCGAGGACCTGGCCAGGCTGCGCTACATCGAACAGATCCTGCAGGAAACCCTGCGGCTGTGGCCGACCGCGCCGGCGTTCGCGGTCGCGGCGCGCACCGCGACCACGCTGGCCGGCCGCTATGCGGTGACCCCGCAGGACACGCTGCTGGTGCTGATTCCCACCCTGCATCGGGATCCGACGGTGTGGGAGGAGCCGGAGGCGTTCCGTCCGGAGCGCTTCGCGTCCGATGCGGCCGAACGGCTTCCGCCCAATGCCTGGAAACCGTTCGGCAACGGCGCGCGCGCCTGCATCGGGCGCGGCTTCGCGATGCAGGAAGCGCAACTGGTGCTGACGATGATCCTGCAACGTTTCGACCTGGACCTGGTCGATCCGAACTACCAGCTCAAGGTCGCGGAAACCCTGACGCTCAAGCCGGACGGCTTGCGCATCCGCGCGCGGCGCCGCACCGATGTCGCGGCGCGTGCGCGCAGCGCGCTACCGACGGCGCCGCAGAAACCGCTGGCGCCGACGCCAACGCCGGCCCCTGCCGGCACCGCGTCGGGCACGCCGCTGCTGGTGCTGTACGGCGGCAATTCCGGCTCGTGCGAAGCCTTCGCCCAGCGCATCGGCGGCGATGCGGCCGCGCAAGGCTACGCGCCGGTGGTCGCGCCGCTGGACGAGCATGTCGGGCGCCTGCCGCGCGACGGTGCGGTGGTCGTGGTCACCTCCTCCTACGAAGGCCAACCGCCGGACAACGCACGCCGCTTCGTGGACTGGATCGGCACCCTGGCCGCCGGCGAACTGGCCGGGGTGCGCTACGCCGTGTTCGGATCGGGCAACCGGCAATGGGCGCGCACCTACCAGGCGATTCCGAAACGCGTCGATGCCGCGCTGGAGGCGGCGGGCGCCACGCGTTTCAGGCCTCGCGGCGAAACCGACGCCGGCGGCGATTTCTTCGGCGGCTTCGATGCCTGGTACGCCGGACTGTGGGCGGACCTGGGCCAGGCGCTGGGAAAGGCGGCGATGGAGCACACCGCGCACGCACTGCAGGTGGATATCGTCCCCTCCGCACGGCTCGGCGCATTGCGGCTGACCGAACTCGACCAGGGACGCATCGTCGACAATCGCGAACTGGTCGACATGTCCGCACCGTTCGCGCGCTCCAAGCGCCACATCGAGATCGCCTTGCCCGACGGCATGCGCTACCGCACCGGCGACTATCTCGCGGTGCTGCCGCGCAACCCCGCAGCGCAGGTCGAGCGCGCACTGCGGCGCTTCGGCCTCGCCAGCGACACCCAGGTCGTCATCGGCCAGCGCCCGGGTG
The DNA here is from genome assembly GCF_040595915.1 of Xanthomonas sp. PPL134. Taxonomy (NCBI): domain Bacteria; kingdom Pseudomonadati; phylum Pseudomonadota; class Gammaproteobacteria; order Lysobacterales; family Lysobacteraceae; genus Xanthomonas; species Xanthomonas sp. PPL134. The sequence continues at coordinate 77,161 of NZ_JAMDLL010000004.1, read as the reverse complement.
CCGTGTCCGCCCTGCCCAGCGGGTATCCGGTGCCGCTGGCGCAGGTGCTCACCGACTACGTGGAACTGGCGCAACCGGCCACGCGCGCGCAGGTCGCGCAACTGGCGGCCGCCACGCCCTGCCCGCCCGAGCGCGACGCGCTGGAAGCGCTGGCCGCCGAGCCGGCCTATACCGACGAGGTCCTGGCCAGGAAAACCAGCCTGCTCGACCTGCTGGAGCGCTTCCCCGCCTGCGACCTGGCGCTGGGCGCGTTCCTCGGCGCGCTTCCGCCCATGCGCGCGCGGCAATACTCCATTTCCTCCTCGCCGCTGCGCGACCCGGCGCAGTGTTCGCTCACCGTCGCCGTGCTCGATGCCCCGGCGCTCTCGGGCATGGGGCGGCGCCGCGGCGTGGCCTCCACCTACCTGGCCGACCTGGACGCAGGGGCGCTGGTATCGGTCGCGGTGCGCCCGTCGCAGGCGAGCTTCCACCCGCCGGACGATCCGGCCACGCCGATCATCCTGGTCTGCGCCGGCAGCGGCATCGCGCCGTTCCACGGCTTCCTGCAGGAGCGTGCGATCCAGAAGGCCGGCGGCCGCGACGTCGGCGAGGCCGTGCTGTTCTTCGGCATCGACCATCCCGACGTCGACTACCTGTACAAGGACGAACTGCGCCGCTGGCAGGATATGGGCGTGGTCGATGTGCGCCTGGCCTGCTCGCAAGCGCCGCAGGACGGCGTCGCCTATGTGCAGCACCGCATGTGGCAGGACCGCGCGCGCGTGTCGGCGCTGTTCCAGCAAGGCGCCACCGTGTACGTCTGCGGCGATGGCGAACACATGGCGCCGGCGGTGCGCGACACCTTCGTGCGCATCTATCGCAACAGCATGGGCGTCAGCGCCGACGCGGCCAACGCCTGGGCCGACCGGATGGAACGCGAACACGGGCGCTACGTGGCAGACATCTTCTCGTGACGGCGCAACGATCGAGACCGCGGGGCCGCTGACGTCGTCGGCGAGCGCGGCGCGGCCGCATCCGCCGCACGCGGGGAAGGCGCAGGAACGCGTCCCGACCGCGTCGGCCGCGCTAATCCAGCGGCGGAACGACCCCGTCGGCCAGCGTCTTGAGCAGGCGCATGCGGCGGCGCTCCAGGTCGGCGATCTGCCGCTCGATGGAGGCCAGCCGCTTGCGCTGCGCCGCGCTGGTTTCGGGACAGGCGCCGGCGCCCTCGATCATGCGCATGCAATCGGGGAAGCCGCGGATCTCGGCCAGGCTGAATCCGGTCGCGATCATGCGCTGGATCTGCCGGACCTGGGCGACCGCCGCCGGCGGAAACGCGCGATAGCCGTTGTCGCCACGGAACGAGGTGAGCAGGCCGTGCGCGTCGTAATGGCGCAGCGAGCGCACGCTCGCGCCGGTGTCGCGTGCCAGTTCGCCAATGCTCAGCGTGCGCTGCGGAGTCGTGGTCGCCATGGAAAAAAGCATACCATCCATGGCCATTGACCCTCACACCAGTGTGAGGGCGGAGGCTGCCGGGACTCGCCCAACCCGGAGCCTCCCCATGTGCATGCGACCGTTGCACCGCGTCCTATTCGTCCTCGCCTTCGTCACCGCACTGTGCCTGGCGCCCCTGGCCGCAAACGCCCAAACCAAGCGCTACACCGTCACCGCGCCCGATGGCGTCGCCCTGGCCGTGCAGGAAACGGGAAACCCCGATGGCCCCAGCATCGTCTTCGTGCACGGCTTGCTCGGCAGCCACCTCAACTGGGACGCGCAGGTGCACAGCCCGCAACTGCAGCGCTACCGCCTGATCACCTACGACCTGCGCGGCCACGGCCTGTCCGGCAAGCCGACCGACGTCGCGGCCTACGCCGACGGCATGCGCTGGGCGGACGACCTGCACGCGGTCATCGCCGCCAGTCGGGCACGCAAGCCGGTACTGGTCGGCTGGTCGCTGGGCGGCGCGGTGATCTCCAATTATCTGGCGACGTTCGGCGACGGCGGCATCGCCGGCGCGGTGTATGTGGATGGCGTGATCGAGCTGACGCCCGAGCAGATCGTGGCGCATCCGCAGGTCTATCGCGACCTGAATTCGCCCGACCTGAAGACCCATCTGGATGCGGTGCGCGCGTTCCTCGACCTGTGCTTCCACACGCCGCCGGATCAGACCACCTTCCAGCGCCTGTTGGCCAATGCGGCGATGGCCTCCTGGGACCTGCAGCGCGCGGTCCAGTCGATGACGGTGCAGGCCGAGAAGGGGCTGGGCAGGGCGCAAGTGCCGGTGCTGCTGCTGTATGGCGAGCGCGACGCGCTGGTGCATGCCGAGCCGGCGATCGCCCGGGCCAAGGCCTTGAACCCGCGCATCCGCAGCGTGCTCTACGCGCGGTCCGGGCACGCGCCGTTCCTGGAAGAATCGGAGCGGTTCGACCGCGACCTGGCCCGCTTCGTCGACGCCGCCACCACCGCGCCTTGAGCGCGTCACCACGAGGCCGTCATGTCGACTCGCCACTCCCCGGCGTCCGCTGCCGCGTTTTCCGACTTCACCCGCCTGCAGGTCGATGCCGGCGGCGTCGCATTCGCCGGCGCGATCGGCGGTTCCGGCCCACCAGTGCTGCTGTTGCACGGATTCCCGCAGACCCACCTGGCCTGGCGGCGGGTGGCGCCACGGCTCGCGCAGGCGTTCACGGTGATCGTGCCGGACCTGCCCGGCTACGGCGCCAGCCGCCCCCACAGCGACCAGCCGCGCTGGAGCAAGCGCCGCGTCGGCGAGGCGCTGGTCGCGCTGATGGCGCACCTCGGGCACACGCGCTTCGCGGTCGTCGGCCACGACCGCGGCGCGCGCGCCGGCTACCGCCTGGCGCTCGATCACCCGGCCCGGGTCACGCACTATGCGTCGCTGACCGTGGTCCCTACCCAGGACGCCTGGGACGCGATGGACATGCGCCAGGGTCTGGCCAACTTCCACTGGTTTCTGCTCGCACAGCCGTTCGACCTGCCGGAGCGATTGCTGGCCGCCGATCCCGATGCGTTCATCGAGACAGTGCTGGCGCGCATGGCCGGCGGCCTGGATCGCCTCGACCCCGCGGCGCGCGCGGCATACACGGCGGCATTTCGCGACCCTGCGGTGCGCCATGCGATCTGCGAGGACTACCGCGCCGCCGCGCACGAAGACCTGGAGCATGACGCCGCAGACCGCACCGCAGGCAACACCCTGCGCTGCCCGGTGCTGGTGTTGTGGCCGCAGGCGCAAGCCGCTGCGCCTTCCCCGCTCGCGCTGTGGCGGCGCTGGGCCAGCGACGTCAGCGGCAAGGCGATCTCCGGCGGGCATCTGCAGCCCGAACACGCGTCGCAGGACGTGCTGGCCGCGCTGCTGCCGTTCCTGTCGCGGCCGTAGGGCGTGTAGGGCAACCGTTCTCCCGGGTTGCGTGGCGATGCGCGACCGACGCCGGTGGCAACAGGCATGCGCGCTTGCATGGCTAACGCGTAACCTTGCCCCTTCCTCTCTCCCGCATCGCCTGGATCGCGCCTCAATGGCCAACCCCTACTACCGCGGCCCCGTCAGCGACCATTTCGACGGCGTGCGCTTCTTCAACCCCGGCCAGCCCACCATCGACAACGCGCTGAGCAAGGTCCTGCGCTGGAAAGCCGCCAGGGGCGCGGTGCGCTGGCCCGCGCAGGTCCCAGTGACGCCCGCCGTGCCTGCGCCGCGGCACGACGGCCTGCGCATCACCATGGTCGGCCATGCCACGCTGCTGATCCAGGCCGCCGGCCTCAACCTGCTCACCGATCCGGTGTGGTCGCAGCGTGCCAGTCCTTCGCGGATTGCCGGGCCCAAGCGGGTGACGGCACCGGGCATCCGCTTCGCAGACCTGCCGCCCATCGATGCGGTGCTGTTGAGCCACAACCACTACGACCACTTCGACCTGGCGACCTTGCGCACGCTGCACGATGCGCACCAGCCGCTGTTCGTGATGCCGCTGGGCAACGACGTCCTGTTGCGCAAGCGTGTCCCCGATGCGCGCATCGCGACCGGCGACTGGCACGACCGGCTGCCGATCGGCGACGCCGCGACGGCGACGCTGACCCGCGCCAACCATTGGTCCAGCCGCGGCATCGCCGACCGCAGGATGGCGCTGTGGTCCGGCTTCTTCATCGAGACCGCGCGGGGATCGGTGTGGTTCGCGGGGGATACCGGCTACGGCGACGGCGCCATCTTCCGCGAGATCCGCGATCGGCACGGTGCGCCCGACGTCGCGTTGATCCCGATCGGCGCCTACGCGCCGCGCTGGTTCATGGCGCCGCAGCACATCGACCCGACCGAAGCGGTGCGGATCTTCCAGGACACCGGCGCGCGGCGCGCGCTCGGCATCCATTGGGGCACCTTCCAGCTCACCGACGAAGGCCGTGAGGAGCCCCGCGAGGCGCTGTCCGCCGCACTGCACCTGACGGGCCTCGCCGCCGCCGACTTCGTCGCCGCCGAGCCTGGGCAGGCCTTCGACTTCGCCGATCCGGCACCCTGACGCACGCCGACGTGAAGCGTGCGGCCAACGATGGACGGGCGCCTCTCAACGTCGGTTACCAGAGATCCCACCGTAGGCGCGGCTTCAGCCGCGACAAGCGTTCCCGGGAAAGCCCGTTGCAGCTGAAGCCGCGCCTACGAGACGCGTTCCGTCGTGACGATGCGGCGAACTGCCGCGGTTGGCGAATCGGGCCTTGCGGAGTAAGGGAGCGCGCAGGCGCAGACGGCTACACTCGCGCTCCCGCCCACCAGGACACTGTCATGCGCGACCTCAGCCCCCTGCCTTCCATCGCCCTGGGCCGTTACCGCCACTTCAAGGGCGGCGAGTACGAGGTGCTGGGCGTGGTCCGCAGCAGCGAGACGCTGGAGCCGCTGGTGCTTTACCGCCCACTGTACGGCGAAGGCGCGATGTGGGTGCGACCGTACCCGATGTTCGTCGAGCAGGTGGAGATCGACGGCGTGCGCCGCCCGCGCTTCGCACCGATCGACGCGGACGCCTGAGGGAGATCCAGGCGGTGGCCGCCGCCACGCCTGCCGCGGCGCGCTAGCGCTTGGACGCGCTGTCCACGTCGCTCTTGGTCGCGGCGTGATCCTGCGCCGGACGGTTGCGGTTCTTCTTGGCGCGGGTCACCAGATACAGCATCGCGGCGATGAGCAGGACGAACAGTCCGGCGACCCAGGGCATCAGCGTGGTGTCCATTCGACACTCCAGTTCGGTTGTGCAGTGGCTACCAGAGCACAGGCGCAGTGAAGGCCTTGGCTAGCCCACGTCGCGCGGCGCCATGCTGCACAAGCATCACCTGCGCGTCACGCCATGCACGGTCCGCGAACAGAGGCCCTGCACGCAGGGCGAAGGCCACTGCAGCCAGTGCTCAACCGACACACGTGCGCCGTCACCAGCGGCCGTGTGACGGGCACGTCTCAAGGCAAGGCCGGTGCCTGGGCCGCGCGCGCGATGGTCTGCGCCGACGCCGCCAGCGGCCAGCGCACCTCGAACCGCGTCCCGCTGCCGGCGGGCAGGCACAGCGCATCGCCGCCATGCGCTACCGCAATCGCCTTGACCACCGCCAGGCCCAGGCCGCTGCCGCCGCTCTTGCGCGAGCGCGACGGATCGCCGCGGCGGAAGGCATCGAATACGCGCGCGGCGATCTCCGGGGCGATGCCGGGGCCGGTGTCCTCCACGTACAGCACGCACTGGCCCGCCTGCGCCTGCACGCCGACCCGCAGGGGGCCCGGCTCGGCGTAGTGCTGCGCGTTCTCCAGCAGCGCCATCAGCGCCTGGCGGATGCGCACCGCATCGCACAGCACCGGCGTGTGCAGCGCCAGCGAGGATTCCAGCACCAATCCGCGCGCGGCCAGGCTGGCAGCGAACGCATGCAGCACCGCCGCCACTTCCTGGGCCAGGTCGGCCGGCGCCTGCTGCAACTCCAGGTGCCCGCTGTCGGTGAGGCTGAGCACGCGCAGGTCCTCGATCAGCCGGTTCAGGCCTTCGACCTGCCGCAGCAGGCTCTCGAACGCCGCCACGTCCGGCACGAACACGCCCTCGGCCAGGCCCTGCAGGCGTCCGCGCAGGATCGTCACCGGCGTGCGCAGTTCGTGGGCGACGGCGGCATTCCAGAACGCGCGTTCGCGGGTCATCGCCTGCAGGCGATCGGCCATGGCGTTGAAGTCGCGCACCAGTTGCGCGGTCTCGCCCAGCGCATGCGCGTCCATGCTCGCGCGCGCATGCAGATTGCCCTGGGCGACTTCGCGCAGGCTGTGCGCCACCGAGTTCAACGGGGTCAGGATGCGCCGCGACAGCCGCACCGCCACCGCCACCGCGATCGCCACGGCCAGCGCCGCGGTGGCGCCCATCCACATCATTTCGACGTGCGACGGCACCCACGTGTCGGAGATGCTGTCCGGCTGGTAGGCCACCGCCAGCGCATAGAACACGTAGGAGCCGACCACCGACAGCAGGATGATCCACAGCGCCAGCGCGCCCAGCGACAGGATGACCTGGCGGCGCAGCCCGGGCGCGCGGTTCATGTGCCGGACCCGAAGCGGTAGCCGACGCCACGCACGCTGGCCGGCGTGCCCCGCACGCCCAGCACCTCCAGTTTCTTGCGCAGCTTGCTGATGTGGCTGTCGATGGTGCGCTCCTGGGTGTCGCCCTCCGGCAGGCAGGCGTCGAGCAACTCGGCGCGGCTGAACACCCGCTTCGGCGCGCGCATCAGCCGGACCAGCAGCCTGAACTCGGTGAGCGTGAGGTCCAGCGTGTGCCGGCCCTCGCCCACGCGCACGCTGGCCTCGTGCTGGTCCAGGTCGATGTGGAAGGCGCCCACGCGCAGGCTGCGTGCCTCCTCCGCACCGTTGCCGCGGATGCGCCGCAGCACCGCCTGCACCCGCGCCACCACCTCGGCCGGGTTGAACGGCTTGACCACGTAGTCGTCGGCGCCCAGGCGCAGGCCCATCAGCTTGTCGATGTCCTGGTCCAGCGCGGTGAGCATGATCACCGGCGTTTCGCCGCGGTGGCGCAGTTCGGCCAGCACCTTCCAGCCGTCCACCGCCGGCAGTTGCACGTCCAGCAGGATCAGGTCCGGGTCCAGCGCCAGGTGCAGTTCCAGCGCGGCACGGCCATCGGCGGCATGCGCGGTACGCAGCCCGCTGCGCGCCAGGTAGGCGATCAGGATCTCGGCGATCTCGCTCTCGTCTTCGGCGATCAGGACCAGCGGCGCGGACGCGGGCGCGGCGGCCGGAGAGGAAACGGACATGGCGTGGCGGCGGGAAACATGTCGGCCCGAACGGGCGGATCTCCATCATATCTCCACACAGCATCGAACGCCGCGCAACCCGCGGCCGCGACCATGCGCGGCTTTGGCGTCCGCCGCATCCGCGGCGGCAGCGACGAGGCACGACGTATGGGCATGCGGCAACAGAGACGGACTCTGGGCATCGGTGGGGCGCTGGCGTTGGTCCTGTCCGGTTGCGGTGGCGGCACGCAACCGCCGCCGGCGGCCACACCGGTGCAGGTGACCGCGGTGACCCTGCAGCCGACACCGATGACGGTGAGCGTGGACCTGCCCGGGCGCGTGGCCGCGGTGCGCAGCGCGCAGATCCGCCCGCAGGTCGGCGGCATCGTGCAGCGCCGCTTCTTCGAACAGGGTGCGGACGTGCGCCGCGACGATGCGCTGTTCCAGATCAATCCGGCGCCGTTCAAGGCCGAGGTGGACACCGCCGCGGCCGCACTGCATCGCGCCCAGGCCGCGCAGATCCTGGCCGACGTGCAGCACGCACGGCTGCAGCGCCTGCTGGAGTCGGGCCTGGTCAGTCGGCAGATGTACGACGACGTCGCCTCGCAGCGCACGCAAGCCGCCGCCGCGGTGGCCGAGGCGCAGGCGACGCTGGCGCGGCGACGGCTGGACCTGGCCTTCGCCCGGGTCGATGCGCCGATCGGCGGCCGCATCGACCAAGCGCTGCTCACCGAGGGCGCGCTGGTCTCGCCCAACGACAGCGCGCCGATGGCGGTGATCCAGCAGATCGACCAGGTCTACGTCGACGTGCGCCAATCCGCCGCCGACCTGGACCCGCTGGATCCGGCCGCGCGTGCGCAGGCCGCCGCCGGCGATGGTCTACCGGCGCAGATCCTCGACCGCAGCGGCACGCCCTCCGGGCTGAGCGGGCACGTGCTGTTCTCCGGCATCAATGTCGATGCCGGCACCGGCGACGTGTTGCTGCGCATTCTGGTCGACAACCCGCAGCGGCGCCTGCTGCCGGGCATGTACGTGCGGGCCAGAGTGCCGCGCGCCCATTACGCACAGGCACTGCGCGTGCCGCAGCAGGCGATCACCCATGTCGGCAAGCGTGCGCAGGTATGGGTGCTGGACGCCGACGCGCGCGTGCGCAGCGCGACAGTGCAACTGGGCGAACTGGTGCAGGGGCACTACCGCGTCGTCGCCGGCCTGCAGGCCGGGCAGCGGGTAGTGGTCGAGGGCATCGACCGGCTCAACGCCGGCGCGCGGGTGGACGCACGCGCATGGCAGCCGCCGGTGGCCGCCACCGCGGCCACGGACTGAGCCAGGGACGCCGCCATGCCACAGTTCTTCATCGAGCGCCCGGTCTTCGCCTGGGTGATCGCGCTGTTCATCGTGTTGTTCGGCACCCTGGCCATCGGCCAGTCGCCGGTCGCGCGCTATCCGTCGGTGGCGCCGCCCTCGGTGTCGCTGTACGCGGCCTACCCCGGCGCCACGCCGCAGACGCTCAACGATTCGGTGGTGAGCCTGATCGAACGCGAACTGTCCGGGGTCAAGAACCTGCTGTACTTCGAGTCCTCGGTGGACAGCTCGGGCAGCGCGCAGATCACCGCCACCTTCAAGCCCGGCACCGATCCGGAACTGGCGCAGGTGGACGTGCAGAACCGGCTCAAGGCCGTGGAGCCGCGGCTGCCGCAGGCGGTACGGCAGAACGGCCTGCAGGTGGAATCGGCTGCCTCCGGCTTCCTGATGCTGGTCGGCCTGACCTCGCCGGACGGGCGCTACGACGAAGTGGCGCTCAACGACTATCTGGCGCGCAACGTCGTGCAGGAGCTGCGGCGCATCGACGGCGTCGGTCGCGTGCAGCTGTTCGGTGCCGAGCAGGCCATGCGCGTCTGGGTGGACCCGGACAAGCTCATCGCCTACGGCCTGACCATGACCGAGCTGGCGCAGGCGATCGAGCAGCAGAACGCGCAGATCGCGCCCGGCCGCCTCGGCGACGCGCCCGCCGTGCCTGGGCAACGCCTGAGCGTGCCGCTGACCGTGGCCGGGCAACTGACCACGCCCGCGCAGTTCGCCGACATCGTGCTGCGCGCCGGCAGCGACGGCGCACGGGTGACCCTGGGCGACGTGGCGCGGGTGGAACTGGGCGCGCAGTCCTATGGCTTTTCCAACCGCGAGAACGGCGCCGCCGCCACCAGCGCGGCGATCCAGCTCTCGCCCGGCGCCAATGCGCTGCGTACCGCGCAGGCGGTGCAGGCGCGGCTGGCGGAGCTGGCCGCGAGCATGCCGGCCGGCATGGCGTACTCGATCCCGTTCGACACCGCGCCGTTCGTGAAGCTGTCCATCCAGCAGGTGCTCAAGACCCTGCTCGAGGCGATGGTGCTGGTGTTCCTGGTGATGTACCTGTTCCTGCAGAACGTGCGCTACACGCTGATCCCGGCCATCGTCGCGCCGATCGCGCTGCTGGGCACCTTCGCGGTGATGCTGCTGGCCGGCTTCTCGATCAACGTGCTGACCATGTTCGGCATGGTGCTGGCGATCGGCATCATCGTCGACGACGCCATCGTGGTGGTGGAGAACGTCGAACGGATCATGGCCAGCGAAGGCCTGCCGCCGCGGGAGGCGACGACCAAAGCGATGCGCGAGATCACCGGCGCGGTGGTCGGCATCACCCTGGTGCTGACCGCGGTGTTCATCCCCATGGCCTTCGCCAGCGGGTCGGTGGGCGTGATCTACCAGCAGTTCACCCTGGCGATGGCAGTGTCGATCCTGTTCTCGGCGTTCCTGGCGCTGACCCTGACCCCGGCGCTGTGCGCCACCCTGCTGCGCCCGGTCGCGTCCGGCCATCACGCCAAGCGCGGTGTCTTCGGCGCGTTCAACCGTGGCTTCGAGCGCCTGGCGGGCGGCTACGCCACGCGCGTGACCTGGCTGCTGCGACGCGGCGCGCGGGTGATGGCGGTGTTCGCGGCGCTGTGCGTGGCGCTGGTCCTGGCGATGCGCATGCTGCCCTCGGCGTTCCTGCCGGAAGAGGACCAGGGCTACTTCATGACCTCGATCCAGTTGCCCACCGGCGCCACCAGCGAACGGACGCTGGACGTGGTCGAGGCGTTCGAGCGCCATGTCGCCACGCGCCCGTCACTGGCCTCGAACCTGGTGATCCTGGGTTTCAGCTTCTCCGGCTCGGGTACCAACGCAGCCATGGCCTTCACCATGCTCAAGGACTGGGACGAGCGCAACGGCGCCAGCGCGCGCGACGAAGCCGAGCGCGCGCAGCAGGCGATGGCGACGCTGCCCGAAGGCACGGTGATGAGCCTGCTGCCGCCGGCCATCGACGAGCTCGGTACTTCTTCCGGCTTCACCCTGTACCTGCAGGACCGCGGCAACCGCGGCGAGGCGGCACTGCTGGCCGCCCAGGCGCAACTGCTGGACCTGGCCGCGCGCAGCGACGTGGTCAGCGACGTCTATGCCGACGGCCTGCCGCCGGGCAAGAGCATCCACCTGGAGATCGACCGCCAGCAGGCCGAGGCCATGGGCCTGTCGTTCGCCGCGGTCAGCAATACGCTGTCGGCGGCGATGGGCTCGCTCTACGTCAACGACTTCCCCAACGCCGGCCGCATGCAGCAGGTGATCCTGCAGGCCGACGCCGCGTCGCGCATGCAACTGGACGACGTGCTCGACCTGCGCGTGCGCAGCGACGGCGGCGGCATGCTGCCGCTGCGCGAAGTGGTGCACGCCAGTTGGACCGACGCCCCGCAGCAGTTGATGCGCTTCCAGGGCTTCCCGGCCCTGCGCATCGCCGGCGGCGCCGCGCCCGGCGTGTCCAGCGGCGCGGCCATGGCCGAGATGGAACGGCTGGCCGCGCAACTGCCGCCCGGCTTCGCCGTGGCCTGGACCGGGCAATCGCTGCAGGAGCGGCAGTCCGCCGCGCAGGCGCCGCTGCTGATGCTGCTGTCGGCGCTGGTGGTGTTCCTGGTGCTGGCGGCGCTGTACGAGAGCTGGTCGATCCCGCTGTCGGTGCTGCTGGTGGTGCCGCTGGGGCTGCTCGGCGCGGTGGCCGCGGTCATGCTGCGCGGCCTGCCCAACGACGTGTTCTTCAAGGTCGGCCTGATCACCATCATCGGCCTGTCGGCGAAGAACGCCATCCTCATCGTCGAGTTCGCACGGCAACTGCACCGCGACGGCCAGGGCCTGGTGGAGGCCGCGACCAACGCCGCGCGCCTGCGCCTGCGCCCGATCCTGATGACCTCGCTGGCCTTCGCCCTGGGCGTGGTGCCGCTGATGCTGGCCAGCGGCGCCAGCGCCGAGACCCAGCACGCCATCGGCACCGGCGTGTTCGGCGGCATGGTCAGCGGCACCGTGCTGGCGATCTTCTTCGTGCCGGCGTTCTTCGTCTGCGTCGTAGGGCTGCAGGAGCGCGTGGCGCGCTGGCGTGCGCGGCGCGGCGGCGGTGCGTCGGCCGAGAACTAGGCCGGCATGCCCATGCGTCGAGCCAACGCGCCGCTGGCGCTGCCGCCCTCTCCGTCGGAGCGGCTTCAGCCGCGACGCGATTAGGCACGACGAGGAGATCGTCCCCCATCATTGCGCAGCATCGCGCGCACCCGCGCCACCCTACCGATCGCCGTCCTCACTCCACCCGACACAGCGGCACTTCCCCCGGCCGCAAGGTCAGCACCCGCACGCCGCTGGCGGTCACCGCCACGGTGTGCTCGAACTGCGCCGAGAGCTTGCCGTCGCGCGTGTGCACCGGCCATTGCTCGGGCAGCGAGCGGATCGCCGCACGCCCCTGGTTGAGCATCGGCTCGATGGTGAACACCATGCCCTCGCGCAACTCCAGGCCGGTGCCAGCGTGACCGTAGTGCAGGATCTGCGGTTCCTCGTGCATGGCGCGGCCGATGCCGTGCCCGCAGTACTCTTTGACCACGGTGTAGCCCTGCGTGCGCGCATGTCGCGCGATGGCGTGGCCGATGTCGCCCAGCCGCGCGCCGGGACGCACCGCGGCAATGCCCTTCCACATCGCCTGGTAGGCGGCCTGCACCAGCCGCCGCGCCGGATAGGCCACTTCCCCCACCAGGTAGGTGGTGCTGGAGTCGGCGATATAGCCGTGCTTCTCCAGCGTGATGTCCAGATTGACGATCTGCCCATCGCGCAGCACATCGTCGGCCGACGGCACACCGTGGCAGACCACGTCGTCGATGGAAGCATTGAGCACGAACGGGAACCCGTACTGGCCCTTGCTCGCCGGCCGTGCGCCCAGCTCGTCCACGATCATCCGTTCGACCAGATCGTTGAGTTCCAGGGTGCTGCGGCCCAGCAGCGACATCCCGTCCAGCCGGGCGAACACCTGTGCCAGCAGGCGCCCGGACTCCGCCAGCAGCGCCAGCTCGTCCGGCCGCTTGATCACGTCCGCCCCGGCGTCACCGCCTGCGGCCGCACCCCCGCCGCGCGCAGCTCGCGCGCCACGATGTCCTGAAACGACAGCTCCGGATTCATCTCGCACAGCATGCCGACCTTGATCCAGAAGTTGGCCTGCGCGTTGATCGACCGGCTGGTCACCGTGCAGGCGCGGCGCAACTGATCGTGCAGGTCGTCGTCGATGTTGACGATGCCCATGAGTGGGCTCCCGAAATGGAGGATATATGGATCGTATACGATTCATATATGGCCAGCAAGCCGCCCACGTTGCTGTTCTGCCCAGATCAGCCGCGACGAGGCATCGCCGGTAACCCGTCGCGGCTGACGCCGCTCCTACGACCGAGGATCGCCGCCATCGATGGAAGGCCTTGCGTCGGCGATCGCGTGCAACCCGCACCGTCCCCACTGGGTCGCCAATCTCAAGACATGAGACGCCGCTGCCGCATGCTCGCGCGCTCCCCGCTGCTGCCATGGCCGCCTTTTCGCTGCAGGACGCTGTTTGCGCACGTGCGCTGACGCGTCGTCACCGCGGCCGCGCCGGCCCGTCCTCGGCCAGGCCATGCACGGCGCCCACCGCACCCGCGGCGCGTGCTGCCCGTCGCGGGCGACCGGTCGGCGCTGGCTCGGGGATTTCTCCATCGACGGATCGCAGCATGTTCAAGGCACGTATCGGCGACCTGTTCGCCAGCCACGCCCAGGTCTACGCGAATGCGGTCAATTGCGCCGGCATCATGGGCAAGGGCATCGCGCAGGAATTCAAGCGGCGCTACCCGGCCATGTTCGAAGACTACGCGGCGCGCTGCCGGGAGGGCCGCGTGCGTATCGGCGAACCGTACCTCTATCAGGATGCCAGCGGCATCCGCATTCTCAATTTCCCGACCAAGCGCCATTGGCGCGCGCCGTCGCGGCTCGAGGACATCGCGGCAGGGCTGGACTACCTCGCCGCGCGTCTGCGCGAATGGGACGTGCGCAGTCTTGCCCTGCCGCCGCTGGGGTGCGGCAACGGCGGCCTGGCCTGGGGCGAGGTGGGTCCGCTGATCTACCGCAGACTCGCGCACCTATCGGTCGACATCGAGGTCTATGCGCCCTACGGCACGCCGCTGGCGCAGCTCGAGCCCGCCTTCCTGTCGCAGCCGGCGTATGGGTCGGCCGAAAGCACCGGCACGCGGGTCGCGCCCCAGCCAGGCTGGATCGCGATCATGGAAGTGCTGCGGCGGCTGCAGGCCCGGCCGGAGGCGCGGCCGCTCGGGCGTACGCTGTTCCAGAAGCTCTGCTGGGCCATGACCGAACTGGGCGTGCCGACCGGGCTAGCGTTCGGCAATGCCGGCCGCGGACCGCGCCAGGGCGATGTCCGGTCCATCCTGACCGACTTGGCCAACCGCAACTGGCTGCACGAGCAGCCGCAGGGACGCACCATGGCGCTGCGCGCCTCGCCCCAGTACGACAGGGAGCATGCCCGGTTCGCCAAAACATATGCATCCTACGAAGCGGAAATCGCCAAGGCCGTGAACCTGTTCGCCCGGATCAGGAACACCGACCAGGCCGAGGAGCTCATGACGGTGTTCCAGGCCACGCGCCATCTCCAGGCGGCACATCCCGGACAGCTGCACGACGCGCAGCAACTCCTTGCGCACTTGCGTGACGCACAGGCGATTGGAGAATCGGAAGAAGCCCAGCGCGCGGCGGCAGCGGCGATCGACACGCTGCTGGCGGCAGATTGGATCCGCTTGCGCTGAGCGTGGCGCTGCGATGGCGCGCCACCAAGCGGTGTTGCAGCACGAACCTCCGCAATGTGACACCGCGGCACGGCGTCATGGCCGGCGCCCCTGCAGACCGCTGCATCGCGTGCAGGCGCCACCGCTCACGTGCAGGTGCGCGGCGTCACGCGATTGGTCAGAAACGCACGCGCCAGACGCTGTTGCCCACATCGTCGGCGATCAGCAGCGCGCCGTCCTTGTCCTGCGCCAGGCCGACCGGGGCACCGAACAGCTGCGACTCGTCCTGCGAGTGGAAGCCGCTGACCACGGTCTGCGGTGGGCCGACCGGTCGGCCCTGCTGGAACGGCACGTACACCACCTGGTAGCCGCTGAGCGGCGAGCGGTTCCAGCTGCCGTGCTCGGCCACGAACGCACCTTCGCGGTACTTCGCGGGCAGCGTATCGCCACGGGAGAACCACAGGCCGAGCGCAGCCACATGCGAGCCCAGCGCGCAGTCCGGCTTGATCGCCTTGGCCACCAGGTCCGGGCGCTGATCCTTGACCCGCACATCCACGTTCTGTCCGTAGTAGCTGTACGGCCAGCCGTAGAAGCCGCCGTCCTGCACCGAGGTCAGGTAATCGGGTACCAGATCGGCGCCGATCTCGTCGCGCTCGTTGGCGATCGCCCACAGCTTGCCGGTGCGCGGTTCCCACTGCAGTCCGGTCGGATTGCGAATGCCCGAGGCGAAGATGCGGCTGCTGGCCGAGGCCACGTCCACTTCCAGGACGGCCGCGCGGCGGTATTCCACGTCCAGCCCGTTCTCGCCGATGTTGCTGTTGGAGCCCACGCCGACGTACAGCTTGCGTCCGTCGGGGCTGGCCAGCAGTGCCTTGGTCCAATGGTGCTCGATCGTGCCGGGGAGATCGGCGAACAGCGTGCCGGGCGCGGTGATCTCGGTCTGGCCCGCGACGTAGGGGAACTTCATGATGTTGTCGGTATTGGCGACATACAGCGCATCGCCGATCAGCTGCACCCCGAACGGCGAGTGCAGCCCCTTCAGGAACGCATGCTGCTCCCACCGGCCGTCCGCGGTCCTGCGCAGCAGGGTGATGCGGTTGCCGCCCTTGGCGCTCTTGCCGGAGCGGCTCTGGACCAGTCCCGCGATCAGTTGCTTGGGCGTGGTGACAGGTTCCATGCCCGGCGAATTGGCTTCCACCACCAGCACGTCGTCGTTGGGCAGCACGTACAGCTGGCGCGGGTGTTTCAGGCCACTGGCGATCTTCTCGATCTTCAGGCCCGCCGCCACCGTGGGCGCCTGCCCCTCCTTCCAGCCCACCCCCTCGGGAACCTGCATCGGCGGCAGCAGGAAGTTGCGCGGCTGCGGCAGGGGCGGCGCGTTGCCCGCCTGCTGGGTCGGCTCGAGCGAAGCCTTGCCGCTGCAGGCGGCCAAGGCCACCGCGCCGCTCAGCGCGAAGACGGACAGGCACAGGCGCTTAGCCATGGGCGTAGCCCTCGCGTGGCGTGGTGCGGATGGCGATGAGCACATGCCCGATCGCCAACAGCGCGACCGTGGCGATCGAGAGCCAGAGACCGGCCGGGACCACCGCATACGCGTCGCGGCTGTGCACGAAGGAATTGAAGATGGCGGCGACGATGGCGAGCAGGTTCAGCCAGAAGTCGAGCCGTTCCACCGGCAGCGTGGAGCGCCGCGCGGTGATCCAGACCTGCACCAGGTTGATCAGGCGCGGCACGATGGCGATGACCAGCCCGATCGCGATCAGCCAGGCCGCCGCCTTGGTCCACAGGATCACCCCGCTGCGGACGTAGACGATGTCGAAGATCAATGCGGCGACGAAGCAGCCGAACGGGATGGGATTGAGCAGGCCGTAGAAGGCGTTGGCCACCACGGAACGGCGCGGTGCAGTCTGCAGAGGCATGAGACGGCTCTCGACGAAAGGGAAAAGGGGGCGAAGCGCTCGCTCACCACGAACCCGCGGAACGTGCCGCTGTGAGGGTGAGACCCACTATCTGCCCGCCCCTGTCTAGAGGGCGTCGCGATGGCACTGCGCGCGCCGGCGCGCCATCCCACATCGTTGCCGCGGCCGCAGCCGCGTTCGCAGCGCTAGGTGCGCGCGGGCGCGACCGGCGCTCCGCTGCTCTCGCGCACCGACAGGCTCACCGGCACGATCGTCCTGCGCGGCGGCACGGCCGCGTCCAACCGCTCCAGCACCAACTGCGCCGCCTGGCGGCCGCGGGCGCGCGGCTGCGCGGCGAGCGTGGTCAGCGCGGGCGTGCTCACCGCGGCCTCGGGGATGTCGTCGAAACCGGTGATCGCGAAGTCCCGGCCGGGGCGGATGCCGCGCGCGAGCAGGCCGAGCATCAGCCCGAGCGCGACGGTGTCGTTGTAGCAGACCGCCGCAGTGGGCGGCGCCTCATTGGCGAACAATTCGCCATGGCGCGCCGCCGCTTCCAGGCGATTGGGCGCCGACTCGATCAACCAGGCCGGGTCGACCGGCAGCTTGGCCTGCCGCATCGCCTGCGCGTGGCCGGCGCGACGCTGCCGGCAGGAACTGGAGTCGGCATGGCCGCCGTAGAAGGCGATGCGGCGGTGGCCGAGCGCGATCAGGTGCTCGGTGGCCAGTTGCGCACCGCGCTGATTGTCCAGGCCGAGGAAACTCCAGTCGTCGGCGCCGGCGAGTTCGCGGTTGAACAGCAGCACGTTCGCGCTTGCACCCAGCACGGTGTGCAGTTCCGCAGCGTCGCTGCCCTCGGCCGGCGACAGGATCACGCCGGCCGGGGTGTGTTCCATCAGCGAGCCCAACACGGCCTGCTGCCGCGCGGGCGATTCGCCGGTGCTGCCGAGCAGGGTCACGTAGCCCTGCTCGCCCAGCGCCTCGTCCACCCCGGCGGCGAACTCGGCGAAGAATGGATTGGCCAGGTCGTTGATGACCAGGGCCACGCAGGTCGAGGTGCGCCGGCGCAGATTCGCGGCGCCACGGTTGTAGACGTAGCGTTGCCGCTTCAGCTCCGCCTCCACCCGCGCGCGGGTGTCGGCATGCACCAGCGGGCTGCCGCGCAGCACCAGCGACACGGTGGCGCGCGAGACCCCGACCGCATCGGCGATGTCGGTGACGGTCACCACCCGCTGGCGATCGCGCGCGGCGGCGGCCGGCGCGGTCTTCTTGGCCTTGGCGGCCTGCTTCGTCGTGCCCGGTGCCGCCTTGCGCGAGGCGGTCTTGGCGGCCTTGGCACCGCCTGCGGATGCGGTTCGAGATGGACGCTTCTGGCGCATCGGATCGATTCCTTTCGGACGAGGCGCCCAGCCTAAACCATCGGCTGCGCGCCCCTGCCGCGAGACGGCACGGACTCAGTGCCAGCGCAGGCTGGCGGTGGTGTTCGGCGCCGCGCACGGCGACACGGGCAGGTCCTGCGGCTGCGTGCCCCACCCCTGCGGCTGCGGCGCATCGCGCAGGTCGAAGCGCAGGCGGCCGCCCTGGCGCAACTGCGCCCAATCCAGCCACACCGGCGCGTGTGCGCGGCCATCCAGCGACACGCCCCCGACATAGCGCAGCTTGCCGTCGCCGGCCTGCGGCGCCTCGATGCGCAGCGTGCGACCTGGCGCCACGTCCAGGTCGACGCGCGAGAAGCGCGGCGCGTACAGCAGGAACTGCCCGGTGCCCGGCACCGCCGGATACAACCCCATGACGCTGAACAGGTACCACGCCGACATCGTGCCCAGGTCGTCGTTGCCGGTGACGCCGTTGGGCGCGTTGGTGAACAGCGTCTGCGCCGCATGCAGCACAGTGCTGGTCTTCCACGGCTGGCCGATCAGCGTGTACATCCACGGCGCATGCAGGTCGGGCTCGTTGTTGGGGTTGTAGCGGAACTGGCTGTAGTAGCTGTACGGCCCCACCACCCACTCCTTGCGCGCGGCGCCGGCTGGGTCGGCCAGCAGCGCGTCGTAGGCGAAGAACGCGTCCAGGCGTCGCCCCGTCTGCTCGGGTCCGTGCATCGCCTCCACCAGGCCCGGCACATCCTGCTGTGCCAACCACTGGTACTGCCAGGCCGTGCCTTCGTGGAAGCCATGCTGCGAGCGCGGATCGTAATGGCCATCCGACGGCGTGTACCACGCCCCGTCTTCGGTGCGCGGCCGCGGGAAACCGGTGAAGCCGGTGTCCGTGTCGCGCACCGACGGATCCCAGATCGAACGCCAGTTGCGCCCGCGCCGGTTCAGCACCGCCGCGTCCTCGGCATGGCCCAGCGCGCCGGCCATGGCCGACAGCGAACAATCGGCCAGTGCGTACTCCAGCGTCGCCGAGCCGCCATGGTGCGGGTCGACATCCATGCCCTTGGACGGGAACGCGCGGTCGTACTCCACGAACCCCTGCGCCAGGTAGTTGGCATTGCCGGAGCGCCCGGCATGCCGCGAGTTCAACGGCGGCATCTCGAAGGCGTTGCGGCGCAGCGCGGCGTAGGCCTCGGCCTCGCGCCCCTGCAGCGCGCCGAAGCGCCACAGGTCGACCAGGAACGGCGTGACCGGATCGCCGGTCATCACATTGCTCTCGAAGTTGGCATAGCCCCAGCGTGGCAGCCAGCCGCCTTGTGCATTGATCGCCAGGATCGAGCGCGCGATGTCGGCGGCACGCTGCGGCCGCAACAGCGCCAGCAGCTGGTTCTGCGAACGGTAGGTGTCCCACAGCGAGAAGAACTCGTGGTAGGTCCAGCCATCGGCGTGGTGGATGCCGTCGTCGTAGCCGCGGTAGCGGCCATCGGCGTCGCTGCCGGTGAGTGGCTGCAGCAGCGCGTGGTACAGCGCGGTATAGAACACCACGCGGTCGTCGCCGCTGCCGCCGTGCACGCGCACGCTGGCCAGTTCCTTGTCCCACACCTGCTGCGCACGGGTACGCATGGCGTCGAAGCCGAGCAGGCGGCCGTTGGCCATGCCCTCGCGGCGCAGGTTGTTGCGCGCGCCCTCGGCATCCACGTGCGAGATCGCCGAGATGGCAGTGATTGAGCGGCCCTTGCCCAGGTCGAAGGTGAGCCACGCGCCGCTCGGCTTGCCCTCGCCCTCCATGCCGTGGCGCGATCCCGGCACGCCGCCGGCCTCGCCCCAGGTACCGAAGGCCTTGAACGGACGATCGAACTCCAGGCGGAACCAGGTGGTGTACTGGTGGCCGCCGCAGAAGCTCTGCGTCACCAGCTTGCCTTCCACCACGCGGTCGCCGACCACGGTCAGGGTGCTGCCGGTGACCGTGTGGCGGGCGTTGGCCTGGCCGATGTTGACCAGCACATGGCCGTCGCCGGAGGTGGAGAACGTATAGCGTTCGGCCGCGGCGCGGGTCAGCGCGGTGGCCTCGGCGTCGATGCCGCCGTAATCGGTCAGCCGCACCTTGTAGTAGCCGGCCTGGCCGCGCTCGCCGTCGTGCTGGTAGCGCGCACCGTAGCGGGTGTGGTCGAACGCCTTCGGATCGCCCGTATCGAAATCACCGCCGGGACCGATGCGCCCGGTCACCGGCAGCACCGAGACCTGCCCGCCCTGTTCCCAGCAGCCGGCGCCGGACAGGAAGGAATGGCCGAAGCCGCGGATCTGCGGATCGTCGTAGCGCCAGCCGGCGTAGTGCGCGCCGATCGGGCTGACCTGGATCATCCCGAACGGGGCGGACGCGCCGGGGAAGGTGTTGCCGTCGTCCTTGCTGCCGATGAAGGTGTTGACCTCGGCACTGAGCCGCGGCGCGGCAGCCAGCGCCGGCGTCACCAGCAGCAAGGACAGGGCGAGTGTGCGCAGCAGGGAAGGCAGCGGGAAAGACGTCATGCGATGGGTCCTGTGGTAAACGACCGCGACAGGCGCGACGGCGCGATCGTGGACGGCGAAGGCAGCGGCCCGACCGTCGCCGGGCCCCCTCGCGCCCATGCCGTCCGCCGCGCGGCAGGCATGGGCACGACACGTTGCAGCTTAGAACTTGTAGGTCAGCCCCAGGTACGCCAGCCGCCCAGCGTAGCCGCCGGTGTAGAAGCGGGCCCGGGTGTCGTCGCCCAGGTGCTGGCGCGACTCCTGCTTGGTCAGGTTCAGCACCGACGCGGTGAGGCTCAGCGCCGGGGTGATGTTGTACGCCGCGTTCAGATCGATCTGGTAGTACGGCTCCTCGTACACGTTCAGGCCGTTGACCAGGCCCTGCACCAGCTCGCCGCGGCGGTTGTACGAGGCGCGCAGCAGCAGGCGGTCGGTCTCGTAGAACACGGTGAGGTTGGTCTGGTTCTCGGCGCTGCCGGGCATGGAGGTCTTGCCGACCTCGGTGCCGTCCTCCAGCCGCACCGCTGCCTTGCTGGCATCGTTGTAGGTGTAGTTGAACTGCACGCCGAGGCCGGACGGCAGCGTGTGCTGCGCGTACAGTTCCACGCCCTGCGACACCGCATCCTGGCCGCCGGCCTTGGTGCTGTAGTTCTGCACGGTCACCGTCTGGCCGTTGATCAGCATGTTCACGTCGCTGATCACGTCGACCGAGAAATTCTCGACGTTCTTGCGGAACAGCCCCACGCCCGCCACCGAGCCCGGCTGGAAGTACCACTCCAGTCCCAGGTCGAACTGGTTGGCCTTGTACGGCTCCAGTTTCTTGTTGCTGCCCGAGCCGTACCAGCCCTGCTCGCTGGCGCCGCCGGTCAGGCGCCGGTCGGCCACGTATTCCGGGCTGTAGTACTCCAGGCTGCCGGGTGCAGCGATGGCGTTGTAGCTGGGCCGTGCAATCACCTTCGACGCCGCGGCGCGCAGCAGCAGGTTCTCGGTCAGGTCGTAGGCCAGGTTGAAGCTGGGCAGCACGTCCGTGTAGTTGCGGTCCAGCGCGCTGACCACGAACGACTCGCTGCGCTGCTCGGTGTCGGACAGGCGCCAGTAGCCCTCGGTGCCGCAGTAGGTATCGGCCGGCGCGCCGGCGGGCATGGCCGCGCCCTGCTGGCAGGCCAGCGGGTTGCCGTCGGCGCCGTCGAAGAAATAATCGTTGTAGGCAGTCACCTTGTCGGTGGAATCGGCATGCTGGCCGGTCCGCGCCACCCGCACGCCGACATTGCCGCGCAGGCGCTCGGTGTGGAAGTTGAGCTGCAGGTAGGTCGAGTAGATCTTCTCGTCGACGTTGTAGACGAAGTTGTCTTCGTTGCGCGTCTGCATCGCGCCATAGGTGTTGTTCAAGTAGCCGATGTAGCCCGGGAAGTTGATCGCCGGGAACGCGCTGGACCTGACTCCACCGGCCAGGTTGTCCAGCGGGAACAGCAGATCCGGCGAGAACTGCGTGGCCAGCGCGTTGCAGCGTCCGTTCCAGTAGCGGTTGTTGTAGTCGCTGGGGTCGGTGCCGGGGCACACCCAGTAGTTGTTGCCGGTGTTGCGGTGGATGCCGCCATCGCGGCGCTTGAGGCCGAACTGCAGCGAATCGAAGAACTCGCCGTCCATGTGCCAAGTGGTGTCGATCTGCGCGTATTGCTGCTGGTTGGTGTTGCGGGTCCAGGACGAGCCGGTCGAGCCCAGGTCGACCTGCAGGATGCCGTCGCGCAGGTTCTGCATCAGTTCCGGCGAGAAGGTCATGGACGGCGTGCCGGTCAGGTCCCAGGCACTGGCGAAATTGCCATTGCTCCAGCTGCCGTCGGCGTTCTGGCGGCGCGGCTTGATCGGCAGCGAGAACTGCAGTTCCGGCCCGCCCTTGGCCCAAGTGCGGCCGGCCTTGAACGACACGTCCACCTTCTCGCCACGCCATTCGCCGCCCAGGTCCACCGTCTGCGACAGCGACTTCTCGATGTTGTAGCTGCCGGTGATCTGTGGCGTGGGCACCGTGCAATCGTCCGAGCCCCAGCCGTCCTTCGGCAGGTCGGCTGCGACGGCCTGAATCTCGTTGCAGTAATAGGTCTTGCCTGGATGCAGGCTGTAGGCGGCGCCAGTGACGATGGTGCCGCTGGGATCGAACTGCAGCCCGTCGAGCAAGCGCCCACCGCGCCAGTTGCCGTCGCGATAATAGCGGGCGATGTTCCACTCGGGAATCTTGACGGTGTTGGTCTGCGAGTTCTGCGACAGGTCGAAGCGGAAGTAGTTCGCGGTCAGGGTCAGGTCGTCGGTGGGCTTGAACTGGAAGGTCAGCTGGCCGCCCTTGCGTTCGCGCTCCTCCTGCTTGACGTCCAGGCTGACCGCGGTCGGCATCATGAAGCCGGTGTAGTACTGGCCGTTCTGGTCCCAGAAGCCGGTGCCGCCCCACCAGTCGCCCTTGAAGTCGGACGGCCTGCCGTTGACGTCGACCGCCGGGCCGACCTCGTTAGCGCCGTACCACTGCCAATTCTCGGTACTGGCGTTGAGCGTGCGCGCCGTACGCTTCTGCTGCGTGTAGCCGACGAACACGCCGAAGCGGTTGTCCTGGTCGTGCCACGAGTACGAGCCGGAGAACTGGCCGTCGGTCTTCTTGCTGGTATCCGACCACACACCCTCGGCTGAAAGGAAGCCCGAATTGGGCTCCAACTCCAGCGGACGCCGCGTCTGCAGGATCACCGTGCCGCCGATGCCGCCTTCGTCGATGCGCGCTTCCGGCGTCTTGTACAGCTCCGCGCTGCCCAACAGGTTGGACGGCAGCAGCGTGTAATTGAACGAGCGCGTCGGGTCGCCGTTGGACTCGGCGGTGGCGATGTAGTTGCCGTTCAATTCGGTCAGCACCAGCTCCGAGGACAGGCCGCGCACGCTGACGTTCTTGCCTTCGCCACCATCGCGGCTGATGACCACGCCGGGCACGCGCTGCAGCGCATCGGCCACGTTCTTGTCGGGGAACTTGCCCACGTCCTCGGCGGTGATCACGTCGACCACGGCGTTGGCGTTGCGTTTCTGCTCCAGGCTCTTCTCGATCGCGTAGCGGTAGCCGGTGACCGTTACCGCGTCCAGGTCGGTGGCCTGTACCTCGGCCTGACCCGCGGGGGGCGGCGTGCCGTCGGCCTGCTGGGCGAACGCGGTGGTGGAGGCGGCGCTGGCGAACAAGGCGACGGCGATACCGGCGGACAGCGTGCTGCGATTGCGTGCGGATGGCATGCAGTTCATTTCAATCATCCTCTCCCAAAGATTGATCGGCTGCGGCGGGTTTCCATCGATCCAACGATCGGGCAAGAACTCCGCGCGATGTGACACGAAAACATCCGGCGCCGTTGCGGCGAGCCGGTCTTGCGGTTCTTCCCCCTCTGTCCTGCACAAACTGAATTGGATCGTTCTAATGCAGTGGAAGACGTAAGTACCACAGCCTTCCCTGCAACGCATGCTGCCGCGCAACAGGTCTAGCGCATGGGGTGCCGACCACCGCGTGCGCGCAGCGCTGCGCACGCGCTGCGTTGCGACCACCTCACGGCACGGCCTTCCGTGTCACTGGCTGCAGCAGTTCGATCTCGGCCAGCGAAACGGGTTCGCCCGCGTCCAGGCGCAGCCGGTAAGCGCTGTAGGCGCCGGGCTTGGCGATGCGGAACGGCCGCAATTGCCGCGCCCAGGCAAAGCGCTGTTCGTGCCGCTGGTCCAGCGTGGTCCACGCGCCGTCGCCGTTGCGCCCTTCCAGCGTCCACGCCAGGCCAGACGAGGCGGCGTCGCCACTGGTCAGCGTGTAGTGCGTGGGGCGCTGTGGCGTCGCGAAGCGCAGATCGACGCTGGCACCGGCCGGCAGCGGCAGCGCCGTCGTCGCATCGTCGTCGATCAAGGCCGCGGCCTTGGGCTGTCCTTGCAGCGACACCGCCACGGCCTGAGACGCCACATCGTCCAGCCCGCGCGGCGCGGCGCCCGGCGGCGTCAGCGACGGCGGCAGCGCATCGGTACCACTGCCCCAGCGCGAAGGTGTCGCCCCCATCACGAACTCCAGCGTGGCACCGTCGGCGATGTCCTGGTGGCGCAGCCAGGCCTTGGTCCACGGCTTGCCGTCTAGCGTGAGCGACTGCACGTACACATTGCGCGCACTGTTGTTGCGCGCGATCACCACCAGCGTGCGGCCGTTGCCGAGATCGACCTCGGCGCGCGGGAACGCCGGCGAGCCGATCACGTATTCCGGCGCGCCCATCCGCAGCGGATACAGTCCGAGCATGGCGAACAGGTACCACGCCGACATTTCGCCGTTGTCCTCGTCGCCCGGATAGCCCTGGCCGATCTCGCTGCCCAGGTACAACCGACGCAGCACCTCGCGGGTGAGACGCTGGGTCTTCCACGGTTGCCGCGCCGCCACGTACATCCACGGCAGATGGTGCGAGGGCTGATTGCTGTGCGCGTACATGCCCATGCGCACGTCGCGCGCCTCGGTCATCTCGTGGATGACGCCGCGGTAGCTGCCGGCAAAGCGTTTGTCCGCGGTCTCCGGCGTGTCGAAGAGTTCGTCCAAGCGCGCGGCCATGGCGTCCTCGCCGCCCAGCAGCCCCGCCAAGCCGGTCGCGTCGTGCGGCGTGGTGAAGGCGAAGGTCCAGGCATTGGCCTCGGTGTAGTCGCCGCCCCACACGCGCGGGTCGAACTTGGACGCAGGGGTGCTCCACTGGCCGGCCGGCGTGCGCCCGCGAAAGAAGCTGGTGGCCGGGTCGAACAGGAACACGTAATCGGTGGCGCGCGCCCGGAAGTACTCGGCTTCCTCGCGGTAGTGCTGCGCCTGCTGCGGCTCTTTTTCCTGGTCCGCCAGCGCCTGCGCCATCTGCGCCAGGCCGAAGTCGTTGAGTGCGCCTTCCAGCGTCCACGACAGTCCTTCGTGCACGTCGTTGGCGACATAGCCGCGGTACATCGAGCGGGCCAGGCCCTTGCGGCCGACATTCGACACCGGTGGCACCACCGTGGCATTGCGCAGCGCCGCCGTGTAGGCCTCGTGCGCATCGAACCCGCGCACGCCCTTCAGCCAGGCATCGGCGAAGGCCACGTCGGAACTGGTGCCGACCATCAGGTCCGCATAGCCCGGCGAGGACCAGCGCGCCACCCAGCCGCCGTCGCGGTACTGCTGCAGGAAGCCATCGATCATCGCCCCGGCCTGCTCGGGCGCGAACAGCGCATACGCCGGCCAACTGGTACGGAAGGTGTCCCAGAAGCCGTTGTTGACGTAGACCTTGCCCGGCAGGATCGGCGCCGCGGTGCGTTCGGCATCGCCACGGGCGTTGTCCTTGGACCAACTGTTCTGGTCGGCATGCCGCCAATCCGGATGCGCCGCATCGCCGACGTTCTCGTGGGCGATGTTGGGATACAGGAACAGCCGGTACAGATTGGAGTACACCGTGACCCGCTGGTCATGGCTGGCGCCTTGCACCTGCACCCGGCCCAGCAGCGCGTCCCACGCATCCTGCGCACGCGACTGCACCACCTCGAAGCCGGCGTCGCCGATCTCCTGCTGCAGATTGCGCTGCGCCTGTTCCACCGAGATCAGCGAGGTGGCGATCCGCATCACCACCGTGCGGTCCGCGCCCGGCGCGAACTTCACGTAACCGGTCGGCCGGCCCGTGGCGATCCTGCCGCTGGCGGTCCACGGGCGGTCGAAGCGCGCATACACGAACAGCCGCGTGGCGCCATTGGACAGGCCGCTGCGCGTATCCGAGTAACCGCGCAGCGTCTGCGTCGCCGCATCCAGGGTCAGCCCACCGCGCGCGTCGACATTGTCGAACAGCAGATTGGCATCGCCGCCCTCGGGGAAGCGGAAGCGGAAGATCGCGGCCCGCTCGCTCGGCGTCAACTCGGCGCGAATACCGTTGTCGAAATCCACCCGGTACAGATGCGGGCGCGCCTCCTCGTGGTCATGACTGAAGGACAACGCGCGCTTGGCGCGGTCCGCCTCCGGCACCCCGCGCGTGGACGAGGGCATCACCTGGAAGGTCTGGCGATCGCCCATCCACGGGCTGGGTTCGTGGCTGATCGACAGCGCCTGCAGCCGCGGCCGGTTGTCGTCGCCGTTCTGCTCGTTCCAGCGGTACAGCCAGCTCAGCGTCGCCGCATCGGTCGCCGGCACCCAGAAATTGAAGCCGTGCGGCATCGCCGTGGCCGGAATATTGTTGCCGCGCGAGAACGTGCCGTTGGACTGCGTCCCGCGCGTGGTCACCACCTCATCGCTGGGCCGCCGCGCCGCCTGCGGCGCAGGTTCACGGCGCACCGCGACATCGTCGATCCAGCCCGACGCCACCTTGCCGGCGCCCGGCTGTACCTGCAGCTCGATCGCGCGGATGCGCTTGCCGCGCAACGCTGCAACCTCGCCCAGCCACACCTGCTTGAGCGCCCACTGCTGCGGATACAGCGTCTTCGACGCCGCCTGCCCCGCCGCACTGACCAGCGCACCGTGCTGGTCTTCCACACCCAACTCGGACAAGCGGCGCCCATCGTCGAACAGCAGATCCACCGCCGCGCCGGTCGACGCCACCGTGTCGCCGTCGACGATCTCCGGCAGCACCATCCACGACAGCACCGTGTCCGGCGCCACTGGCAGATCGACCGCGAACAGCTGTGCGTGCCCGGCCGCATTGGCGCGATAGTGCAGCGCATGCAGCCCGGTGTAACCCGCGCCAGCCCTGGCCGCGTAGGGCTGCTCGGGCCCACTGCCAACGGCGACCTGGAGACCTGCTTTGTCGGACTGCGTGGCCGATGCAGGCGCAGGTTCGTCCGGCTCGAACGAAGACGCGAAGCCGGGATCGGCTGCACATGCCGCACCGGTGCCCGCGCACAACAGCGCCGACGCAGCGACGGACGCCCACCACCGGCGCGAAGACTCAGGCGGATGCGCAAAGCGCGGGCGGATTGGCATGGCAGGCTCCCCAAACTCTCTCGATCGGCTTTGCCGCGACGCGTGGCGTCACGCACCTTCGGTGGCAACGGCGCGCAGCGATGGCACGCAACGTGGACCGGATCGACCCGAGGGATCGCCGCTCAAGTCGGCATCCAGCACCGCTTCACGACCGCAGATGCATGCGGACAGAAGAGCAGGCGTCAACAAACTCGTCGCACGCAATCCCCACCCGCCGTCTCCCCCAAGGATGCGCTGCATCAACGGCTTTGGATCGATCCAACCGAGCTAGAAGTAACACGCCTTTCGACGAGTTGCATGCTGCTGCGCAACAGTTCGCCTGCGGATCGACACGCGATCCAGCGTCGCTGGTTCAGGTCGAATACGAAGAGGCATGACGCTGAATCGCCACGCGACGAGGAGCGATCGAAGGCGATAGAGCGCCCTGCCTGACTGACGATCAACGGCTACACTGGCAAGCGCTGGATCGCTCCACACACACAGGGGGTTTCAAATGAAAATGGCCACACTCGCAATTTTGGCTGGACTGCTGGTAACGTCGAGCGCACTCGCCGGGACACGCTGCACAACCGACGCGTTCGGCGTGAAGACATGCACCGGCGACGACGGAAGCACGACGCGCACTACGACAGACGCCTATGGCACGACCACGACCCGTGACAACCAGGGCAACGAGACGCGCTGCACTACCGACGCTTACGGCACCAAGGCGTGCCAGGGCAGCGACGGAAGCTTGACGCGCACCACGACAGACGCCTACGGCACGACCACCACCCTCGATACCCAGGGCAACCAGACGCGCTGCACCACGGACGCGTTCGGCGTCAAGACGTGCAACGATGGCAAGGGCAACATGACGCGCTGCACGACCGATGCCTATCGCGTTGAGACTTGCCGGTAAGCAGCCTGACGCTGCATTCAAGCCGACGCCGCGTTGCGGCGCGGCTTGATCCAGCAACGTCCTTCCGCGCAACGGCCCGTTACGCCGAGCATCTTCTTCTATCGAGGGTTTGCGACGGCGTGCGTTGCGTGTCAGAAGCTTGCCCACGCTGTGATCAGGAAGCCATGGCAGAGTGCGTCTCCCGCTCCATGGGTCTTGGACGTCACACCATGGGATTGATGCGGCAGGTGCACTCTGGCCAAATTTTCCTGGCCGTCATGCGGCAACAAGCGAATGAAGGCGATGGCGCATGCGACCTGCTTCACTATCTATCAACGGCTACAATCGCTAGCGTCAGATCGCTCCACACACAGGGGGTTTCAAATGAAAATGGCCACACTCGCACTTTTGACTGGGCTGCTGGCAACGTCGAGCGCACTTGCCGACACAACGCGCTGCTCGACGGACTCGTACGGCAACAAAACATGCCGTGGCGACGACGGAAGCGTGACGCGCACAAGCTCAGACTCCTATGGCAATACCACAACCCGTGACGACCAGGGCAACGTGATTCGCTGCTCCTCGGACTCGTACGGCAACAAAACCTGCCGCGGCGACGACGGAAGCGTGACGCGCAGCAGCACAGATTCCTATGGCAATACCACGACCCGTGACGACCGGGGCAACACGATTCGCTGCTCCACGGACTCCTACGGCAACAAAACCTGCCGCGGCGACGACGGAAGCGTGACGCGCAGCAGCACAGACTCCTACGGCAATACCACGACCCGTAGCGATTAGGGCATCGCGGTACGCAGCGCGACGGACGTCTTCGGCAACACGACGCGTCGCGACGACAAGGGCAACGCGTCGCGCTGCAGCACCAACAGTTTTGGCCTTGAAACTTGCCGATAGTCGGGCAAACAGTGCATTCAAGCCGACGCCGCTTCGCGGCGCGGCTTCACCCCTGCGCCACGCTGCTGCGCGGATCACGACGGCCCCGCTTTAGCTAGCGGGCATCCCTTCGAGCACGAGCGCCGCCTGCTCGAGCCCGCCCAGGATGGCGTCGGCAACGCGCGGCGAGAAGTCCTGCGGCAGATCCGCCCGCGCTCAGCAGATCGAACGGATCGGTGGATGGCACCGTGAAGCGCTGCGCCACGCGCCGGCGGATCGCATCGCTGTCGGGCAGCAGGTTGTCGAAGTAGTTGAAGACCTTCTCGCCCTTGAGCGGCTGGTTCTGCAGGTTGAACGGAAGCGACAGCGACAGCGGCCGGCCGATGTCGGCACCAACCCAGTCCGTGTCGTAGTGCAGTTCCATGTCCCCACGCGCAGGAAGCGTCCAGCGCGCCACGCGCACGCCATTGGTCCAGATGGAGAGGCTGCGGCTGTGCGATCGACGCCCCATCTCACCACTCCGCTTGCGCGTTGGCGGCGGTGGAGTCGTCGCGGGTGCCGATGGTCAGCTCCAACCCCAGCGCCGCGCACCAGGCCAAGAGTTGTTCGACACTCAACGCGTGAGCGTTCAGTTCCAGATGGGAAACCCGCGACTGGCTCAGGCCGAGACGGCCGGCCAGTGCAGCCTGGGTCAGTCCCTGGGCCTTGCGTGCGGCCTGCAGCGTCGCGCCTAGTTGCGTCGCGGTGACCAGAACGTGGCGTGTCGACATTGGGGTGGTACCCGTCATCCAGCTAAACGCAAAGTACCTACAAAACAAATAAATTTCAAATAGCTGATATTCGGTTAATTGCTGAAGAGCGCACGATCCTCCCGCGCAGACGCCGGGTGCCGAATGATCGAGCACATGCTTCACGACAGAGATGCGGTGCAGTGGGCGCGGAGGCGGGCTGAGCTGGCGAACGCGCCAAGCGCGTTGGCATAACGCGCCTGCCAATGGTGGAATTTGCTGGGAACCGATAGGCGATGTCCTCGGCCTACTGCATCGGCCGCGATGCCTGGCGGCTCGGCCTCGTTGGCACAATCACCGCGCTTTCTGCGGTGATTATGGCGGCCAATCGCCGCAGGAGGTCCGCATTGCCCACCGGGACGGTCGACGCCCCACGTATGGAGGCAACCTCCGTTTAAGGGGCCGACGTGTAGCGACGACGCGACCGGTACCGCGCCGTCTCCACCGTCAAGCGCTTCCGCTCAAGCCCACCGTTTTCCCGGCAAAGCCACCTCAGAACCAAGCGGCTGTTGCGCCTTATCAATAATTAGGCCGTGACCTGGGCATCTTTGGCGACAGGTCCCCGAAATGAGAAAAAGATCGCAAAGTCTAGCTGAGACCCACGTCTAATGTCTTGCCAATCACCAAGCACCTGCTTCTTATGTAAATAAATATCAGAACCAAGACTAGCGCATCGCACAAATGCAAAAGATGGACGCAACGTCCCAACAATTCCGATAAACCTCTTTATTTGGCCATTATCTTTAATTGGCTCAGAGGCAACATCAATGGACTGAGGTGAAACTTTGGCTCGCTCCAAAGAACGGAATATCGACTCCGCTTTAGAACGATCGCCATATAAGAAGTTATGTCGAGCATAGAGGAACTGAGCCTGATACCTAGTGTCCCCTTCCGAGAAACTCCGCCGTAAATGGCCAATTATTTCCTCCGCCCTTCCTTCCTCGTCCTTTGACCTAAGCGTTTCAGCCAACGCAAAATGGACGTCCTTGTTGGGGCCGGCGGCACGAAGCGTCTCATTCAGGACACGTTCGGCGTCTACGCTTCTGCCTTCCGATGCATATCGCTCAGCCAACCTTATTGCAAGAAAGGTCGTGTGCTTATCTGACTTGTGAGCACTCTCAAGGATCGCAGTAGCCTTAGGATGCTCGTTCATTGTCGTCGCCAATCGTGACTCGACGGTTGACATAAATGCATCGCGAGGGAATGACTGCCGGCATCGCAATAAAACCGACTGAATGTCTCTTAATATAGAGGCAACGATTTTAGCGGAACTCTCTGATGCGTCATCCAAACGCTCCTCCAGTTCATCAATGAGCAGGTCGGCCTTAAGTACAAATGGATGAGGATCACGCTTATCCGACATCAATCGATCCAAAAGCACTCCCGCCTCTTGCCTCCGCTTATCTCTCTCTAACGGACTCCTGCTCTCTTTTGCCTGTCGCCGCAAGATCGCAGCTTTTACGTGAACAGTGGATTTTGTAGGCCTTGAGTTACGAGAAGTTTCAATTGCCTGGTCAATCAAATGGCGAGCACGCTTTATGTCACCATTTTTGTGCAGCAACTCAAATTGAGCAATATGCTGATCTACAACTTCGTCAGAAACACCGGCATCTCGTGCAGCACGAAAAACTGCATAGGCAAGAGCCTTATCTGAAAAATCGCGAGCAAGCTGCCTCGCCTTAATTAGTTTAGTTACCGCCTCGTTATCTGTATTATATCCCGTATTTAATGATTGAATAATCCTAACAAGCTGGGCGCTGCGAGCATCTTCACCTGGAACCGCCGCATCGAATACTATATCGGCAATACTCGGATGCCTAGCTTTGTATACGTAATCGCCCAGTGAATTCCAGTATTGTGTGTGAACAACATGCTCCAGAGGCTGGAAAAGCCGTCTATGAAAATCTTCCATCCTAATGCCACTCACTCTCGATATAGTTCCAGCACGGACCGGCACACCAACCCGATGCACAGTACAAATATCGAGATAGAGCCTTTGTGCTTCGGCAGGGACTATTTGAGTGTATTCATCAGTAACAATTTCCGCGAATGATTTTCCAGACGTTGCTTCGTGCAAAGCAACAAGCAACTGGTTATTTAGTTTTGATTTTAGATAACTAATTGCCTCCTCTAGGGCGAAGCTGGCCATATATCCCAAGCAACCGCTCTTCTTGAGTTTCAGTACAAGTTCACCGACTTCGGCCTCAACCAAATCAAGCACCTCATAAGTGCCGGTAACAAAAGGTGCCAGATCGGCCCCCTCAACGTTCCATTGATTAGTTCTCTCAGAGCAAACAACCTTGACAGGAACCCGATGCTTCTTCGCCTGCTGAATTAAGTCTGCGAGTTCTTCAGCATGATCTAAAGCAGAATCTACCACCAGGTAAAAAGGTTCATTTATTAACTGATAAATTTCATGGAAATAAACAAAATTGACACGAGCACCTTCGCCAACGTAAAACGTCGGCTTACCGTAGTTGACTGCCGCCTCCCATGCAAATCGTTTTAGCGCTATAGTTTTTCCGCTTCCTGCATATCCCAACAATGTAAATATCTCAGGACCGTCACTCTGACTATCATTAATTACCAGATCAATTAACAATTCTTCAGTAGTTCCCCGCGTAACATCAAGATTTCCTAGAATCCAACCGAACCCCTCGCTTGAACCACGATAGAAATCGGCTGGCGAAACTGTGTTCAACTGCATTCCTTGATGAACGTGAATTATTTCATTTTCCAAGTAAGCAAACAAATCCGGGGAAGGAGAGCCTTTCCCCGCGATGAACTTGGAAAGGGATCCACGCTCCCCTTTCTGGAGAACCGCCAAAGTAAGCTTGGCGTCTGGTATCTCGGTTCGAAGATATGAAAACAACTGATCAAAAGTCGCGGGAATAGCGTCGACTCTGCGCGAATCCCACAACGCGAGCTCTTCGGGAATAAGATCTGGATTCGCATACACAAATCTTTTATGCGAAACAGCGTTATCGAAAATGTCAAACATTATATCCCGAACATTCTCATCCGCCAAAGAATACCCGCTGAATACGATAGGATAATCGTAAGCCCAATCTTTCAAATAATTAAACAACCTCGTCCGTCTATTTCTGAACCGAGCGTACTCGGTACTGCTTAAAATTAATGGCAAGTGCGTGTCCGCTGCTCTTGTAACACACCCATGAAGTTTAAGAAGAGGTACCGAAGCTACTCCGTCCCCAATCGCTCCTTTAAAGTCATCATCATCACTAATTATAGGTACCAGCCTTTGCATTGGTGCTGATGCGAGCTCATATGCCTGCTCAACCGCGAGATCATAGTTCGTTGTTACAATTGCTTTCCACCTGTACCTTGGAATTTCCAAATGTGAGGTAGTAGCACGCAGCGCCTGGTAGTGGTCTTTGACGAATCTCTGCATGTCCAACATTCCAGCTGCAGAAGTGGCTAGATCACCAACAGCGGCCAGACTTTTTGTTTTCCCTCGCCCTCCAAGGAAGGTGTCACACAATGCATCTCTTAGTCCAGATGCGGTGAGTGCCTTTACACCACCTGAGGTACGACACTCAAAGGATGCACCCGAGCCCAAAAAAAGTATCGCCTCTCCTTTAGCAATGAGATCGACAGTGAACGGCGGAATCTTCCATGAATTGACCATGCGCCCCCCTTTAAGCATTGTTTATTTAGCGACGTTATACCCGCTTCCACCTTGGCGTTACAAGTCAACGATTGAAACTTAACTAGGTCCTCAAGAAGCTGAATAGAGCGCATGAGTAGACCTTGGGTCAAGATCGTGAGGCTAGGCAAGGGAGTTGAAACTGGAAAATGCGGGGGCGTCAGACTTACTTCAAACGTCCGCTTATTCTCAAAGCACACAACATGCAATCTTCTTTGCACGCTCTTGGTGGGCCCACCAGGATTCGAACCTGGAACCAAAGGATTATGAGTCCTCTGCTCTAACCGTTGAGCTATAGGCCCGGAAGCGTCCGGAGCGGGCAAGCCATGCGTCGGCCGCCGGCTTGGCGCCTCTGGCTTGCATACAGAGGAAGGCGCCGAGGCGGGCGTGAGTGTACCGGTCGGGGTGGTGGGCTGTCTGCCCGGGGCGGTAGACGGGGCCGAGAATTGCTCTCGGCCTGCGGGCTCATCGAACTGAGCGCCAGGAACTGCACCTGATCGGGTACGCATCCTTGGCATCTCGGGTGCTTGCGGCTGGGGGCTGACAGTCAATCGGCAAAGCGTCGGGACTGAAGTCCCTCCCACAACAGCCGGCTTCTTCCGGCCAGCCGGCTCTTTCCGCGCTCTAGCCACGGCCCCTTCGCTTTCTCGCCCTACTCGCCCTACTCCTCCACGCCAAGCACCAGCACAGCCAGCGGCGGGATGGTCAGCACCAGCGACGCCGGATGCCCATGCGCGCCGACGTTCTCGGCGCGCACGCTGCCGCCGTTGCCGGTGTTGCTGCCGCCGTAGATCTCGCTGTCGGAGTTGAGCAGTTCGCGCCAGCGGCCACCGCGGGGCACGCCGATGCGGTAGCCGTAGTGCACCTGCGGGGTGAGGTTGGCCACCACCAGCAGCGGGGTGTCGCCGCTGCGGGCCTTGCGCAGGTAGGCGAACAGGCTGTTGCCGGCGTCGTCGCCGATGACCCAGGCGAAGCCTTCGGGTTCGTCGTCGCGCGCGTGCAGTGCGGGGTGTTCGGCGTAGAGGCGGTTGAGGTCGCGGACCAGGCGCTGGATGCCGCGGTGGTTGGGTTGGTCGAGCAGGTGCCAGGGCAGCGCGGCGTCGTGGTTCCACTCGGTGGGCTGGGCGATCTCGCAGCCCATGAACAGCAGTTTGCGCCCGGGGTGGGTGTACATGTAGCCGAGGTAGGCGCGCAGGTTGGCGAAGCGCTGCCAGTCGTCGCCGGGCATGCGTCCGAGCAGGGAGCGCTTGCCGTGCACCACTTCGTCGTGGGAGATGGGGAGCATGAAGCGTTCGGAATACGCATAGACCATGCTGAAGGTCAGCTCGCCGTGGTGGTAGCGGCGGTAGATCGGGTCGAGTTGGATGTAGTGCAGGCTGTCGTGCATCCAGCCCATGTTCCACTTGTAGTCGAAGCCCAGGCCGCCGTGGGCGAGGTCGGCGGTGACGCCGGGCCAGGCGGTGGATTCTTCGGCGATGGTCATGGCGCCGGGCGCCTGGTCGGCCACCACCTGGTTGAGCCGGCGCAGGAAGGCGATGCTCTCGTAGTTCTCGCGGCCGCCGTGGATGTTGGGCACCCACTCGCCGGCGTTGCGGCTGTAGTCGCGGTAGAGCATGGAGGCGACGGCGTCCACCCGCAGGCCGTCGACGTGGTAGCGCTGCAGGAACTCCAACGCGCTGGCGATCAGGAAGCCGGAGACTTCGCGACGGCCGTGGTTGTAGATGAGGGTGTTCCAGTCGCGGTGGAAACCTTCGCGCGGGTCGGCGTGTTCGTACAGGGCGGTGCCGTCGAAGTGGGCCAGGCCGTGCGCGTCGGTGGGGAAATGCGCCGGCACCCAGTCGACGATGACGCCGATGTCCTCGCGGTGGCAGCGATCGACGAAGCGGGCGAAGCCTTCCGGGCTGCCGAAGCGCGCGGTAGGCGCGAACAGGCCCAGCGGCTGGTAGCCCCAGGAGCCGCCGAACGGATGCTCGGTGACCGGCAGCAGTTCGATGTGGGTGAAGCCCATGTCGGCCACGTAGGGAATCAGCCGCTCGGCCAACGCGTCCCAGTCGAGCAGGCTGCCGTCGGCGGCGTGCATCCACGAGCCGGCATGCACTTCGTACACGCTGATCGGCGCCTGCGGGGCGTGGCGGCGCGCGCGGGTGGCCATCCAGGCGTCGTCGCGCCACTGGAACGGCGTGGGGTCGGCGACGATGGAGGCGGTGCCAGGCGCCAGTTCCGCCTGGCGCGCGACCGGGTCGGCCTTGGCCGGCAACTCTTCGCCGCGCGGGCCGCGCAGGGCGAACTTGTAGCGCGCGCCGGGGCCGACGCCGGGCACGAACAGTTCCCACACGCCCGCCTGGTGACGCAGGCGCATCGGGTGGCGGCGCGCGTCCCAGCTGTTGAAGTCGCCCACCACCGCCACGCGCGAGGCGTTGGGCGCCCACACCGCGAAGCGGGTGCCGCGCTCGCCGTCGACCTCGACCACGTTGGCGCCCAGCGCATCGGCCAGGTGCAGGTGATGGCCTTCGGCGATCAGGTGCAGGTCGAAGTCGCTCAGTTGCGGGCCGAAGGCGTAGGCGTCGGCGGTGTCCTGCTCGCCGCCCGGCCAGCGGATGCGCAGGCGGTAGCGACCCTCGTTCGGCAGTTCGGCATGGAAGAAGCCTTCCGGCCCCTGCTGCAATGGAATCTCGCTCCCGTCCTCCAGTACTGCCAGCACCGCATCGGCGCCCGGCTGGTAGCTGCGCAGCACCCGCGCGTTGCCGAGGCGATGCACGCCCAGCACGGCGAACGGGTCACCATGGCGCGCGGTGGCGAAGGCGCGTTGCGTCGCGTCGTCCCA
The DNA here is from genome assembly GCF_040595915.1 of Xanthomonas sp. PPL134. Taxonomy (NCBI): domain Bacteria; kingdom Pseudomonadati; phylum Pseudomonadota; class Gammaproteobacteria; order Lysobacterales; family Lysobacteraceae; genus Xanthomonas; species Xanthomonas sp. PPL134. The sequence continues at coordinate 41,026 of NZ_JAMDLL010000004.1, read as the reverse complement.
GACGTGGACGGCATCACTCATCGAATCGACTCCTGGGGCGCGGGAAAGCGGTCGAGTATGCGCAACAGTCCCTGTATGGGCACCATGATCCATGCCGGGCGGTTGGCGGCCTCGTAGCGAATTTCGTAGCAGGCCTTCTCGATCAGGAACAGCAAGGTGGTGGCCTCGAACGCGGCCGGCGCCACCCACGGATGCGGGCTCGCATCGAGCACCGCACGGTAGGCCGACAGGAACGCGGCGCTGGCGCGGCTGCGGAACGCGGCCAGGTACGCCTCCTGCGCGGTGTCCAAACCCGCGCCCACACGCGCCGCGGTGCCTTCTTCGCCGCGCGCGGAGACTTCGCTGGCGTAGTCCAGCGAGCGCAGGAAACCGGCCACGTCGTGCAGCGGGCTGGCCTTGGCGCGGCGTTCGTCCAGCGACTTGGCCGGCTCGCCTTCGAAGTCGATCAGCACCACGTCGTCGAACGCGACCAGGATCTGGCCGAGGTGGAAATCGCCATGCACGCGGGTCAGCAGCGCACCGGACAACAGCGACGGCGCCTGCTGCAGCCAGGCATCCAGGCGCGCACGCTCGGCCAGCAGGCTGTCGACCGCGGCATGTTCGGCCGGATCGTCGTTGGCGTCGCGATGCGCCAGCAGCGTGTCCCACATGGCCTGCACCTCGTGCACCACGCCGTCCACCACCTGCTGCGCCGCGGCCGCGTCCACCGGCTGCGGCGCGAAGGCGGGCGCGTCGGTGGGCTGCGCCAGCACCGCGTGCAGCTCTGCCAGGCGCCGGCCGACCAGCGCGGCGAAGGCGTCGTAGCCGGCCACGCTTTCCAGCCGCGCCGCATCGTCCTGAGCGGCGTCGTATTCCTCGGCGCCGCGTGCGAGGTGATCCAGGGTCCAGCGCCAGGCGTCGCCCTGGTTGCGCACGAAGCCCTGCAGCAGCGCCAGCGTGGTCTCGCTGCCGTCGGCCTCGACGCGGGCGACATGGCCCAGCAGCGGCGCGGCGTTGGCATAGCCCAACGCGGTGAGGCGCTCGCCGATCTCGATCTCCGGATTGATGCCGGCCGACACGCGCCGCAGCAACTTGAACACCGCCGCGTCGCCGACGATCAGCGAGCTGTTGCTCTGCTCCGCCGACAGCCAGCGGATCTCCGGATCGGCGGGGATGTCCACGCGCTGCAGCGCCGGCGTCGGGCAGAAGCGGATGCGCTCCGCCGTCGCTTCGGCGCCAGCCTCGCCATCCACGCGCAGCTCCGCCTTGTCGCGCAGCGCGGCCAGCATGCTCAGGGTGAAGGGCTTCAGTGCGAAGGCATCGGTCAGGTAGCCGACCTCGCGGCCGTGGCGCACGCGCGCCAGCGCCAGTTGCTCGGCCAGCACGCTCGGCTGCTCGCGCTCCCAGACGATACCCAGCGGCAGGATGTAGCGCTCGTGCGCGCCGTCGTCCAGCTCCGCCTCGATCTCCAGCAGGGTCAGGCCGTCGCCGCCGGACAGCGGCGTGCGCCGCGCGATGTGCACGCTACGCAGCGCGCGGTCCTTGGCCGCGAACCAGCGCCGCGTGGACAGCCATGTCGGCAGGATGTCGCGCTCCAGCGTCGGCAGGTGCGCCTGCAGGCCGGCACTGTCCACAGTGCTGCGCAGCACCAGCGTCTGGTAATCCGGCAGCGGCACCGGCGCCGGCACGTGCCAGTCCGGCAGGGTGGCGTTGCCGACCAGTTGGAAGGCGTAGAACCCGAACGCCGGCACGGTGAGCAGGTAGGTCAGGCGCCCGATCGGCGGGAAGCTGCCACCGCCGAGGATGTCCACCGGCACCCGGCCCTCGAACTCGGACAGATCCAGTTCCACCGCCTGCAGCGTGTGCGAGAGGTTGGCCACGCACAGCACGGTCTCGTCCTCGTGGCAGCGCAGGTAGGCGAGCAGGCGGCGGTTGCCCGGGTACAAAAAGCGCAGCGCGCCGCGGCCGAAGGCGCGGTAGCGCTTGCGCACCGACAGCACGCGGCGGGTCCAGGTCAGCAGCGAATACTGGTCGCGCTGCTGCGCTTCCACGTTGACCGCCTGGAAGCCGTACAGCGGGTCCATGATCGGCGGCAGCACCAGCGCCGCGGGATCGGCGCGCGAGAAGCCGCCGTTGCGGTCGATCGACCATTGCATCGGCGTGCGCACGCCGTCGCGGTCGCCGAGATGGATGTTGTCGCCCATACCGATCTCGTCGCCGTAGTACAGCACCGGCGTGCCGGGCATGGTCAGCAGCAGCGAGGTCATCAGTTCGATGCGGCGGCGATCGCGCTCCAGCAGCGGCGCCAGGCGCCGGCGGATGCCGAGATTGATGCGCGCGCGGCGATCGGCGGCATAGGTCTGCCACAGGTAGTCGCGCTCGGAGTCGGTGACCATCTCCAGGGTCAGCTCGTCGTGGTTGCGCAGGAAGATCGCCCACTGGCAGCTCTCCGGGATCTCCGGGGTCTGGCGCATGATGTCGGTGATCGGGAAGCGGTCCTCGCGCGCGATCGCCATGTACATGCGCGGCATCAGCGGGAAGTGGAACGCCATGTGGCATTCGTCGGCGTTCTCGCCGAAGTACTGCTGGGTGTCTTCGGGCCACATGTTGGCCTCGGCCAGCAGCATGCGGTCGGGGTATTCGGCATCGAGCGTGGCGCGGATGCGGCGCAGGATGGCGTGGGTCTCGGGCAGGTTCTCGTTGGAGGTGCCTTCGCGCTCGATCAGGTACGGCACCGCGTCCAGGCGCAGGCCGTCCACGCCCAGGTCCAGCCAGAAGCGCATCACTTCCAGCACCGCCTCCAGCACCGCCGGGTTGTCGAAGTTCAGGTCCGGCTGGTGCGAATAGAAGCGGTGCCAGAAGTACTGGCCGGCTTCCGGGTCCCAGGTCCAGTTGGACTTCTCGGTGTCGCAGAAGATGATGCGGGTGCCGGCGTAGTTCTGGTCGCTGTCCGACCACACGTAGAACGCGCGCTCCGGCGAGCCGGCCGGGGCCATGCGCGCACGCTGGAACCAGGGATGCTGGTCGGAGGTGTGGTTGATCACCAGTTCGGTGACGATGCGGATGCCGCGCGCGTGCGCCTGCTCCACGAAGCGCTGGAAGTCGGCGATGCTGCCGTAGTCCGGATGCACCGCCATGTACTCGGCGATGTCGTAGCCGTCGTCGCGGCGTGGGCTCGGGTAGAACGGCAGCAGCCAGATCGTGTCCACGCCCAGGTCGGCGATGTAGTCGAGCTTGGAGATCAGGCCGGGGAAGTCGCCGATGCCGTCGTCGTTGGAGTCGAAGAACGACTTGACGTGCACCTGGTAGATGATCGCGTCCTTGTACCAGCGCGCATCGCCGGCCGGTGCGCGCGGCTCGAGTTGGGGGGACGACGGCGCGGCAGCATTCATGCAGGGGCTCCGGCGCGGATGCGCCACAGGGAGAACGGCCGCGACGGATCGAGGCGGATGTGTTGGGTCTTGCCGTACCAGGTGAAGTCGTGGCCGTCCCACAGGTCGCGCACGGCGACACTGGCGTGGTCGGGCAGGCCCAGCTCCCACAGTGGCACTTCGATCTCCGCGTTCTGCGGCGCATACGGGTCCAGGCTCACCGCCACCAGCACCAGGCTGCGCCCGCGTGCCAGGTGCGCGGCGTCGAGGAACTTGCCGAAGTACAGCACCTGTTCGTTGTGCGCCACGTAGAAGCGCGTGCCCAGGTGCGACTGCAACTCCGGATGCTGGCGGCGCAGCAGGTTGAGGCGGGTGATCTCCTCCACGATGTCGCCCGGGGCGCGCTCCGGCCACACGCGCAACTGATACTTCTCCGAGTCCAGGTACTCCTCCTTGCCTGGCAGCGGCGTGGCCTCGCACAGCTCGAAGCCCTGGTACATGCCCCACAGCCCGGACAGCGTGGTCGCCAGCGCGGCGCGGATCAGGTGCCCGCTGCGGCCGCTGTGCTGCAGGAACAGCGGATTGATGTCCGGCGTGTTGACGAAGAAGTGCGGGCGGAAGCACTCGCTGGGCGCGCCGCTGTTGAGTTCCTCGATGTAGGCCTGCAGCTCGGCCTTGTGCTGGCGCCAGGTGAAGTAGGTGTAGGACTGCGAGAAACCGACCTTGGCCAGCCGGTACATCGGCTTGGGCCGGGTGAAGGCCTCGGACAAGAACACCACCTGCGGATGGCGCCCGCGCACCTCGGCGATCAGCCATTCCCAGAACGGGAACGGCTTGGTGTGCGGGTTGTCGACGCGGAACAGGGTGACGCCCTCATTGACCCAGAACAGCACCGCATCGCGCAGCGCGTTCCACAGCGCCGGCACCGCGCCACTGGCGTAGAAGTCGACGTTGACGATGTCCTGGTACTTCTTCGGCGGATTCTCCGCGTACGGGATGGAACCGTCGGCGCGCCAGGTGAACCAGTCGGGGTGGTCGCGCAGCCACGGATGGTCCGGCGCGCACTGGATGGCGAAGTCCAGGGCCAGCTCCAGGCCGTGCTCGGCCGCGGCCGCGCGCAGGCGGCGAAAACCGTCGAGCCCGCCCAGCTCGGGATGCACCTCGGTATGCCCGCCCTCGGCCGAGCCGATCGCATACGGGCTGCCGGGCTCGCCCGGCTCGGCGGTCACGGCGTTGTTGCGGCCCTTGCGGTTCTTCTCGCCGATGGGATGGATCGGCGGCATGTACAGCACGTCGAAGCCCATCGCCTGGATGTGCGGCAGCCGCGCGATCACGTCGTCGAAGGTGCCGTGGCGCTGCGGATCGCCGCTCTGCGAGCGCGGGAACAGTTCGTACCAGCTGGCGAAGTGCGCGGCGCGGCGTTCGGCCTCGACCCGGAACGTCATCGGGTATTCGGTGCGGAACGGTTTGGCATCGGCACGCGCCATCGCCTCGGCGGTGTCGGGCTCGAGCAGCAGTTGCGCCTTTTCGGCCAGGTCGTCGGTGCGGGCGATGCGGGTAACGATGGCCTTCAGCCGCGTGGCCAGCGCGCCACGGCTGCGCCCGCGCGCCGCTTCGACCTGGGCCAGCGCCTCCTGCACGTCCACCGGCAACAGGGTGCCGGCGGCGCGCTTCTTTTCCAGGTCGGCATGGGTGGTGGCGTAGACGTCGCGCCAGGCCTCGATGCGGAACTCGTAGCGGCCCAGGCGTTGCAGCGGGAACTCGCCGCGCCAGCGATCGTTGCCGAGCGCGCGCATCGGCGCGCTCGACCACGTGCGCGCATCGGCGGCGCGCCACAACAGCGCCACGGCAATGCGGTCGTGGCCGTCGCAGAACGCATCGGCTTCCACGCACACACGGTCGCCGACCGTGCGCTTGACCGGGAAGCGCCCGTCGTCGACCGACGGCGTCACCGCTTCGATGCACACCCGCGCCTCACCCGCGGCGACCTCGGCGGGGGTACGCGCCCGTGCCGCGGTCAGCACCGGGCGCGCCGGCAGGCTGCGGTAGATGCGCACCTCGCCCGCCTCCAGGGTGCCGCCCTGCTCGCCCTGGATCGGCTCGCCGTGGTCGCTGAGCAGGCCCTCGCTGTCGCCGAGCAGGCGCAGCAGCGCCGGGCCGGGCACCGGCAGCAGGTGGTCGCGGTCGCTGTTGAGCAGCACCAGCCACGGCGCGGCGTCCAGCGGTTCCACCGCGACCGCGGTCAGCGCGCCGTCGCGCAGCAGCGGGCGCAGGCGCAGCGATGCGGTGGCGTCGGGCAGCGATGCGGCCGACGTGGACGCGTCGCCCTCGGCCGTGCCGTGCTGCGCAGGTGCGGACTGCGCGTGTTCGGTCGGTGTGTCCTGCGCGGCGATCGCCCAAGCCCCGCCGAAGGCGGCCGCCAGGCGCTGCCGCTGCGCGCGCGGCAAGGGCAATGGCGTCTCCGTCGGCGTCCCGGCATCGACCGTGGCGACCACGCAACGCGCCAGCGCGCGCAGGGCGCTGTCCTCGTCGAAGAACCAGTCGCCGCGGCCGTCCCACCAGGCCAGCGAGGAGAACGCGGCATCGAAACCGGCGCCGCCCAGGCCGCGCAAGGCGTCCAGGCCCAAGCCGGGCGTCCATGCCAGCAGCCGCGCGTGCGGCGCCTGCGCATGGACCTCGCCGATCAGCGTGCGCCACAACGGCGCCGGGATGCGCTCGGGCTGCAGCACGCGGAAGCCGGCCACGCCACTGCGCAGCCAGTCGACCAGGCGCGCGCTCCACCATTGCGCCAGGCCCGCGCCTTCTTCCGCCGAAGCGAAGCGGCCCACCGCAATGTCCGGCGCGGCGCGTTCGGCGCGCGGGTCCGGCAGCGCCGAGCTGCGCGCGCGGAACCAATGCGGATGCTCCTGCAGCAGGCGGCTACCGCCGCCGATTTCGTCGATACGCAGATCCAGCACCACCCGCAGGCCGTGCCGTTCGGCATGCTGGAGCCACTTGCGCAACTGCGCCTGACCTGCGGCGTCGTCGGCCGCCGGATCGTGCAGGCGTCCGTCCGCGTCCTGCGCGAACGGACTGGGCAAGACGATGTGATCGCAGCCCTGTGCCTGCGCCGCCGCCATGGCCGCGTCGAGCGCGGCCGCATCGTGAAGAGGAAAGGGGGACAGCAGGCAGACATGCATTCGGAAGATCCCGTTCGACGAATGAGAAGGACACGTCGCCTCTGCGCGCCGTTGCCGGCAGCGCCGATCGCGCCGTCGCATGGCAACGGCGCCGGAACGGAATGGGCCTGCACGCGGGTGCGCTTCAAGAACGCGCAACGGTGCCGGCGCACCCGGTCCGCGCGATGCGATGCAGCCGCGCCACAAGACCACGAACGCCGCAAATGGAATGTGTGGATGACATTAAATACGCGTGCATGTGACGCGACGCGATGTGACGATGTGTGGCCAAGCACGTTGCGCGGCGGCATGCGCAATGCAGGTCATACCGAATATTCACGCGATGCTGACGCTCGCGCTTGGGTCACGCACGAGGCCACAGTGCAGCGCGGAAGCCTCGGCCGTCATCCAGGCGCAGACTCATGCCGGTGCGGCTTCGACGCATCTCTGAACCTGCTGCCACCAAACTCCACCCGGATGCCGCTGGCCCCATTGGAGTCAACTGTCATGCCGCCGCGACGCGCGAAGTGCTGTGCTTTCCGATGGCGCAATGCGTCGGGACTGAAGTCCCTCCCACAGTGCACCCGGCAGGCTCGCCGTAAGCCCCTGTGGGAGCGACTTCAGTCGCGACGAGTGAACCCTTTCAATGACCGATTGCTACAGCAGTCGGGACTGAGGTCCCTCCCACAGTGCACTCGGCAGGCTCGCCGTAAGCCCCTCTGGGGGCGGCGCCAGCCGCGACAGCGCTTGACCGAGAATGCCCTGTCGCGGCTGAAGCCCCTCCTACAGGACATCTTCCGGAGCAGGTGGAGCGCCCTTCATTCGCTCATCGAATAGGCGCGTTCGGCGCCGGCCGCCGCCCAGGCGGTATTGGGCGTGGCCTGCAGGGTGAAGCGCAGTTCGCCGCCGGCCATGAGTTCCTCGTGGCGCAGGAACGCGCGGTTCAGCGGCCGCCCGTTGAGGGTGACGTTGCCGACGTAGGGATGCGCATCGTCCAGGCCGTCGGCGATCACCGTGAAGCGCTTGCCGTTGGGCAGCGCCAGGGTGGCGCGCGGCAGGAACGGGCGGCCGAGGATGTACTGGTTGCTGGCCGGCGCCACCGGGTAGAAGCCCAGCGCGGTGAACACGTACCAGGCCGACATCTGCCCCATGTCGTCGTTGCCGGCCAGGCCGTCCGGGCGCGCGGCGTACTGGCTGCGCATGATCTGCTGCAGCCGCGCCTGGGTGCGCCACGGCTGCCCGGCGTAGGCATACAGATAGGTGACATGGTGGCTGGGCTCGTTGCCGTGCGCGTACCAGCCGATCAGGCCGGTGATGTCCTCCATGTGCGCGAACACCTTGGGATCGACCTTGGCGTCGAACACCTGGTCCAGCCGCGCCAGCAGCTTGTCGTCGCCGCCGTGCGCGCGGGCCAGGCCGGCCACGTCCTGCGGCACGTACCAGGAGTACTGCCAGGCGTTGCCTTCGGTGTAGTCGGTGCCGTAGCCGCTGGCGTCCGGATCGAACGGGGTGCGGAAGCTGCCGTCGCGCTTGCGCGCGCGCATGAAGCCGGTGCCCGGGTCGAAGGCGTTGCGCCAGTTGCCGGCGCGCTTGGCGAAGGCGGCGGCGACCTCGATGCGGCCCATGTCCTGCGCCATGCGCGCGATGGTCCAGTCGTCGAAGGCGTACTCCAGGGTCTTGGAGGCGGCCTCGCCTTCCTCGTCGATCGGCACGTAGCCCAGTTCGCGGTACTGGGCGATGCCGTCGTAGGGGCCGTAGTTGGCGCTGGCCACCATGGCCTTGAGCGCGGCGTCGGTGTCGTAGCCGCGGATGCCCTTCATGTACGCGTCGGCGATCACCGGCACCGCGTGATAGCCGATCATGCACCAGGTCTCCAGGCCGTGGAACGCCCACACCGGCAGCACCCCGTAGGGGCTTTCGCGCTGGTGCGCGAGCAGCGAGTTGACGATGTCGTTGGTGCGTTGCGGCGGCTGCACGATGGTCAGCAGCGGATGCAGCGCGCGGTAGGTGTCCCACAGCGAGAACGTCGAATAGTGGGTGTAGCCCTGCGCCTGGTGCACGGCGTTGTCGGGCCCGCGGTAGCGGCCGTCGCTGTCCATGAACAGGGTCGGGCCGAGCAGGCTGTGATACAGCGCGGTGTAGAACTGGGTGCGCTGGGTGGGCGGCGCATCCACCTCCACCGCGCCCAGCGCCTGCGCCCATTGCGCACGTGCCGCGCGGCGCACGCCATCGAAATCCCAGCCCGGCACTTCGGCGTCGAGATTGGCGATGGCGCTGTCCTCGCTGACCGGCGAGATCGCCACCTTGACCAGCAGCGGCCCGCGCAGGGCGTCGCCGAAGTCGAACGATCCCACCAGTTGCCGGCCTTCGATCTGCGCGCGCTGGATGGGGTCGTTATCGCCCGGCGGCGGGAAGCCCTTGTAGGGGATGTCCTGCTCGGTGTTGTGGAAGGCGTGGCCGCGCAGCGGCTGCGAGAAGCGCAGGGCGAAGTACAGCTGCCGCCCCGGCGCCCAGCCGCGGGTCTCGCGGAAGCCGGTGACGGTGCCGTCGGCGCGCAGGCGCAACCGCGACCAGCTGATCTTGCCCGGGTAGTCGTACAGGCTGGTACGCAGGTCCAGCAGCACATGCGCCGGCTGGCCGGCCGGGTAGCTGTAGCGGTGCACGCCGACGCGGGCGCTGGCAGTGAGTTCGGCGCGGACCTTGTAGTCGTCCAGGGTCACCGCGTAGTAGCCCGGCTCGGCGCGCTCGTCATCGTGGCGGAAGCGCGCGCTGTAGCCGCTGCCGGGCGTGTCCGGGTCGCCACGCTCCAGCCGCACCGCGCCGCTGATCGGCATCAACAGCACGTCGCCCAGGTCGGAGTGGCCGGTGCCGGAGAAATGCGTGTGCGAGAAGCCGACCAGGCTGCGGTCGTCGTAGCGGTAGCCCGCCGCCCAGCCGTAGGCGTCCTTGCGCGGCTGGATGCGCGTGTCCGGGCTCAGCTGGACCATGCCGAACGGCACCGTGGCGCCGGGATAGGTGTGGCCCTCGCCGCCGGTACCGATGAAGGGATCCACCGCCGCGACCGCACGCTCGCCGGCGGTGGCGCCGGTTGCAGCGGCAGCGGACGCGATCGGCCACAGCGCGGCCAGCAGCAGTGCGGCAGCGCCGCCCAGCATCCTCGAGCTGCGCATGGCAGGCTCCCCGTATCGAATCGATCCAAACGGATAGCACAAAGCCCGGGGAATGCCTTGCTGCACTGCAAAATGCGCATCCGATGACGACAGCGCAGGATGAGCGACCTTTTGAACCGGTCTAATGCGCCGTGGCGCCGTCTCCCGCCGACAAACGCGTCACCGTGTCCGATATCGCCGCCGCCTGCGGCGTGTCGCGGGCGACCGTGTCGCTGGTGCTGCGCAACAGCCCGCTGGTGCACGCGGACACGCGCGCGCGGGTGGCGGCGGAGATCGCCCGCCAGGGCTACGTCTACCACCGCGGCGCGGCCAGCCTGCGCGGCCGCGCGTCCAATGCGGTGGCGCTGGTGGTCAACGACCTGGCCAATCCGTTCTTCGCCGAGTTCGCCGGCGGCGTCGACGCGGCGCTGGCCGAGGCCGGCTACGTGATGCTGATGGGCAGCACCGGCGAGTCGCCGGAGCGCCAGCAGACCGTGCTGGCCTCGCTGATCGAGCACCATCCGGCGGCGATGATCCTCTCGCCCACCGAGAACACCGACGCGGCACGGCTGCGCCAGTTGCTGGGGCCGCGCCTGCCGGTGCTGCTGTTCAACCGTGCGCTGGACGGCGACTGGCCGCTGCTGGCGCTGGACAACCGCCGCGGCGCGCGCCTGGCCACCGAACACCTGCTGGCGCAGGGCCACCGCGCCATCGCCTTCTTCGGCGGCCACCGCCAGTCCAGCTCCTGCGCCGAGCGGCGCGCCGGCTACCGCGAGACGCTAGCCGCCGCCGGCATAGCGGTCGACCCGGCGTGGCTGATCGAGTGCGCGCCGACCCGGCTGGACGCCGCGCGCCAGGCCGGTGCGCTGTGCGCGCGCGACCCGCTGCCGACCGCCTTGGTCTGCTACAACGACGTGGTCGCCCTGGGCCTGGCCAGCGGCCTGGCCGAACGCGGCCGCGTCGCCGGCCGCGACTACGCGCTGATCGGCTTCGACGACATCCCCGAAGCCGCCGTCGCCACCCCGCCGCTGTCCACCGTCGCCGTCGCCCCGCGCGAGCGCGGCATGCAGGCCGCACGCCTGGTGCTGGACGCGCTGCGTCACCGGCAGGCCCTGCCTGCGCTTACCATCGCCCCCGCCCGGCTGTGCCTGCGTGCCAGCAGCCGGGTCGCCCTCTCGCCCGTTCCCGGAGTCGCTGCATGAGCCGTCGCCCGCTGTCCAACACCGCCGCCATCGCGGTGGTCAGCATGATCTTCTTCACCTGGGGCGGCCTGACCAGCCTCAACGACGTGTTGATCCCGCATCTGAAAGCCGTGTTCCAGATGAACTACGCGCAGTCGATGCTGATCCAGTTCACCTTCTTCGGCGCCTACTTCCTGATGTCGGTGCCGGCCGGCGCGGTGGTGTCGCGGACCGGCTACAAGGCCAGCATCGTCATCGGCCTGGTGGTGGCGGCGATCGGCGCGGCGATGTTCTACCCCGCCGCGCGCCTGCCCTCCTACCCGCTGTTCCTGACCGCGCTGTTCGTGCTGGCCAGCGGCATCACCCTGCTGCAGGTGGCCGCCAATCCGTACATCAGCCTGATCGGCGCGCCGGAGAAGGCGCCGAGCCGGCTCAACTTCGCGCAGGCGCTGAACTCGCTGGGCACCACCGTGTTCCCGTGGCTGATCGGCCCGTTGATCCTGGCCGGCGCGGTGCTCGGCGCCGACCAGCTGGCGGCGATGAACCCCGAGCAGTTGTCCGCCTACCGCATCGAGCAGGCGCGCTCGGTGGAAATCCCCTACCTGATGCTGGCCGGCGGCCTGCTGTTGCTGGCGGTGTTCGTGCTGGTGATGCGGGTGCCGTCGCTGCGCGAGGACAGCGACGCCGGCACCGAATCGCATCACAGCTTCGCCGACGCGCTGCGCCACCCGCACCTGCTGTGGGGCGTGGTGGCGATCTTCATGTACGTGGGCGCGGAAGTGTCGATCGGCAGCTTCCTGATCAACTACATCTCCGGCCCCACCACCGGCGGCCTGACCGAAGCCGATGCCAGCGGCTACCTGCCGTTCTACTGGGGCGGCGCGATGGTCGGCCGCTTCGCCGGCGCGGCGCTGCTGCAGTTCGTCCCGGCGCGCAAGCTGCTGGCGACCTTCGCCGGCATCGCCTCGCTGCTGCTGATCGCCACCATGCTCAGCACCGGCCATGTGGCGATGTGGAGCGTGATCGCGATCGGCCTGTTCAACTCGATCATGTTCCCGACCATCTTCACCGTGGCCATCGAGCGCCTGGGCGTGCTCACCAGCAAGGCCTCCAGCCTGCTGATCATGGGCATCGTCGGCGGCGCCATCGTGCCGCTGGCGCAGGGCGCGCTGGCCGACGCCATCGGCATCCAGCACGCCTTCGTGATCCCGCTGCTGTGCTACGCCTACATCGTCTGGTACGGCCTGCGCGGCTCGCGCCTGTCGCCGGACCTGGCGGCGGCCGCGCCCGCCACCGCACCGACTGCGCGCGTGATGCACTGATCCTTTCCCGGCACGCCGGCGGCCCACACGCCGCCGCCGTGCGCCGCTGCCTTCCCCTCTCTCACCCAGTTCGCCAGCCAACCGCATGAACCTGCCCGCCACGCCCCTGCCCGACTTCGCCGACGCCGCCGTCCTGCGCGCGCACATCGCCGACACCATGGCCTTCTACCACCCGCGCGCGATCGACCCGGCGGGCGGCTTCTTCCACTACTTCCGCGACGACGGCAGCGTGTACGACGCCGGCCATCGCCACCTAGTCAGCAGCACCCGCTTCGTCTTCAACTACGCGATGGCGGCGATCGAATTCGCCGACTCGGCGCTGGCCGCGGAGTACCTGGACGCCGCGCGCCACGGCCTGCGCTACCTGCGCGAGGTGCACCGCGATCCCGCCAGCGGCGGCTACGTGTGGACCCTGCGCGATGGCGTGGCCGAGGACCGCACCCAGCACGCCTACGGCGCCGCCTTCGTGCTGCTGGCCTACGCCACCGCGAAGAAGGCCGGCCTGGATACCGACGCGTGGATGGACGAGACCTGGCAGCTGCTGGAAACCCGCTACTGGGATGCCGCCGCCGGCCTGTACCGCGACGAGGCGACGCCGGAATGGACGTTTTCCAGCTACCGCGGCCAGAACGCCAACATGCACCTGTGCGAAGCGTTGATCGCCGCCTACGAGGCCAGCGCCGAGCCGCGCTACCTGCAGCGCGCGCTGCTGCTGGCCGACCACATCACCCGCCGCCAGGCGGCGTTGGCCGGCGGCCTGGTGTGGGAGCACTACGACGCGAACTGGCAGGTGGACTGGGACTACAACCGCGACAACCCCAAGCACCTGTTCCGGCCGTGGGGCTTCCAGCCCGGCCACCAGGTCGAGTGGTCCAAGTTGCTGGTGCTGCTGCACGGTCACCTGCAGGCGGCCACCGGCGCCGCGCCGGCGTGGTTGCTGCCGACCGCGCGCCACCTGTTCGACACCGCCCTGGCGCACGGCTGGGACGCGCAGCACGGCGGCATCGTCTACGGCTTCGCCTCCGGCACCGAAGAGGCGCCGGTGGTCGGGGTGCCGGACGTGGCCGCGGCGCCGACCTATTTCTGCGACGACGACAAGTACTTCTGGGTGCAGGCCGAAGCGATCGCCGCCGCGGCGCGGCTGCTGGCCGCCACTGGCGATGCCACGTATCGCGCCGCCTACGACAAACTCTGGGCGTATTCCTGGGCGCATTTGGTCGACCACCGCTACGGCGCCTGGTTCCGCATCCTCAGCCGCGACAACCGCAGCTACAGCGACGAGAAGAGCCCGGCCGGCAAGACCGACTACCACACCATGGGTGCCTGCCATGATGTGCTGGCGGTGATGCGCGGCAGCAAGGCGTTCGCGTAGGCGAATGCCACCCGCACAGAGGCGCAGCGATCCTGCGCCCCTGTTGCCCGTTGTAGGAGCGGCGGCGCCGCGTCACATGGCAACATCCACACGCAAGGTAGCGGCTCACTCCTCCACCCACAAAAAAGCCCCGCACATGGCGGGGCTTTTTCGTTGCCGCGAACCGCGCTCGATCAGTCGATGTCGAGGAAGCTGCGCAGCTGTTCCGAGCGGCTCGGGTGACGCAGCTTGCGCAGCGCCTTGGCCTCTATCTGGCGGATGCGCTCGCGGGTCACGTCGAACTGCTTGCCGACTTCCTCGAGGGTGTGGTCGGTGTTCATGTCGATGCCGAAGCGCATGCGCAGCACCTTGGCTTCCCGCGGGGTCAGGCCGGCGAGCACGTCGCGCACGGTCTCGGACAGGTTGATGTTGGTGGTGTTCTCGATCGGGGACTCCACGTTGGTGTCCTCGATGAAGTCGCCCAGATGCGAATCCTCGTCGTCGCCGATCGGGGTTTCCATCGAGATCGGCTCCTTGGCGATCTTCATCACCTTGCGGATCTTGTCCTCCGGCATGTCCATTTCCTTGGCCAGCTCCTCCGGGGTGGCCTCGCGGCCGTACTGCTGGAGCATCTGCCGGGAAATGCGGTTCAACTTGTTGATCGTCTCGATCATGTGCACCGGGATGCGGATGGTGCGCGCCTGGTCGGCGATCGAGCGGGTGATCGCCTGGCGGATCCACCAGGTGGCGTAGGTCGAGAACTTGTAGCCGCGGCGGTACTCGAACTTGTCCACCGCCTTCATCAGGCCGATGTTGCCTTCCTGGATCAGGTCGAGGAACTGCAGGCCGCGGTTGGTGTACTTCTTGGCGATCGAGATCACCAGGCGCAGGTTGGCCTCGACCATTTCCTTCTTGGCCTTGCGCGCCTTGGCTTCGCCATAGGCCATGGCGCGGCTGATTTCCTTCAGCTCGGCCAGGCTCAGGTAGGTGGCCTGCTCCACCGCGACGGTGGCTTCCTGCTCGGCGATGATCTGGTCCTTGACGTCGCGCAGCGCCGACGACCACTTCTGCTTGCGCTTGAGCGCGTCGTCGACCCAGGCCACGTTGGTCTGGTTGCCTTCCCAGGAACGGATGAAGTCCTTGCGCGGCATGCGCGCCACGTGGGTGGCCAGATGCAGCACGCGGCGCTCGTGGTCCTTGACCTGGGCCATGGTGTCGCGCAGCTTGCGCACCAGCACGTCGGTCAGCGGCAGCGGCAGCTTCAGGGTGACGAACACCTCGGCGATGTCGTTGCGCAGCTTGGTGACCAGCTTGTGCTCGGCGCCGTTCTTGGCGTGGGCCTTCTTGAACTTGGCGTACTCGGTGGCCAGCACGTCCATGCGCCGCGCGACCTCGGCCGGGTCCGGGCCGGTCGGGCCGGCATCCTCTTCGGCGGTGTCGACGTCGTCGTCGTCGTCCTCGTCGGCATCGGCATCGGTGGCGCTGTCGTCGTCGGACACCGCGACCGGCGGCGCCGGCTCTTCCTCGATCAGGTCGTTGAAGCCGACCACGATCTCGGCCAGGCGCTTCTTGCCTTCCTTGTGCTGTTCGTAGTCCTCGAGCAGGGTCTCCACCGCCAGCGGGAACGCGCCGAGCGCGGCCTGCACCTGGCCGAGGCCTTCCTCGATGCGCTTGGCGATGGCGATCTCGCCTTCACGGGTCAGCAGTTCTACTGTGCCCATCTCGCGCATGTACATGCGCACCGGATCGGTGGTGCGGCCACCCTCGGTGTCGAGCGCGGTCAGCGCCGCCGCGGCTTCTTCGGCCGCGGTATCGTCGACTTCGCGGTTGCCGGTGTTGCCGTCGTTGAGCAACAGGGTTTCGGCATCGGGCGCAACTTCATGGACATCGATGCCCATGCCGTTGATCATGCCGATGATGTCTTCGATCTGTTCGGGGTCGACCAGATCGTCGGGAAGATGGTCGTTGACTTCCGCGTAGGTCAGATAGCCCTGTTCCAGGCCCTTGCTGATCAGTTGCTTGATGTCGGATTGCTGGGCAGGACGTTCGTTGGCCATGAGTGCTCGCGCCACCGGCAGGTAGGTGAATGAGTGAACCTAGCATTATAACAGCCCGGACCGCCGCTTGCCGGACGAGGAGCCTGAACGGCTCCGCCAGGAACGCGCCGGCGTCTACGGCCGGAGCAGGAAAGTGACCGGGCCGTCGTTGACCAGGCTGACGATCATATGGGCACCGAAACGGCCGGTTTCCACCCCTGGCGGGTGCTGCGCGCGGCACAGCTCCAGCAATCGGTTGAAGCCGCGTTCAGCCTCGGCCGGCGGTGCCGCGGTGGTGAAACTGGGCCGCATGCCCGAGCCGGTGTCGGCAGCCAGGGTGAACTGGCTGACCAGCAGCAGGCCGCCGCCGGTGTCGCGCAACGAGCGGTTCATGCGGCCGCTGTCGTCGGAGAACACCCGGTAGCCGAGCAGGCGCTCGGCCATGCGCCGCAGCTTGGCCTCGTCGTCGCCCGGCTCCACCGCCACCAGCGCCAGCAGGCCGGGCCCGATCTGGCCCACGACCTCGCCGTCGACGCTGACCGAGGCCTGGGTGACGCGTTGGATCAACGAGAGCATAGGGCCGGGATTGGGGATTGGGGATTGGGGATTCGGGATTCGGGATTCGGGTTCGCCCCGCGCGCTAAGCGATCGGCTGCGATCACGCAGGATCATCGCCGAACCGCCTGGATTGGGGAAGCCGGATCGCATGCCGCTGAGGGGATCCGCGATGTCCATCGGGCGGGCCCGGCACGCCGAGCGGATAAACTGGGCCGATGAAACCCGCCACGCTCGCTTCCCTGCTGTACCGCTGCGCCGCCGCCGTGGCGCGCCTGCCGTGGCCGTGGCTGCGCCACCTGGCCGACGGCCTGGCCGGGCTGTGGCTGCGCCTGGACGCGCGCGAGAGCCGGGTGGTCCGGCGCAATCTGGAACTGGCCTATCCGGAGCTGCTGCCCAGCGAGCGCGTCGCCCTGCAGCGCGACGTGCTGCGCTCCACCGCGCGGCAGGCGTTCGAGACGCTGGCGCTGTGGACCCGGCCGCCGGAACAGAACCTGGCGCGGCTGCGCCTGCGCCACGGCCAGGAGCTGTACGACGCGGCGCTGGCCGCCGGCCGCGGGGTGATCGTGGCCGCACCGCATTTCGGCAACTGGGAACTGCTCAACCAGTGGCTGGCCTCGCGCGGCGACATCGCCATCGTCTACAAGGCGCCGGAGTCGGCGATCGGCGATGCCTTCCTGCAGCTGGTGCGCAGCGGCGAGCGGGTGCGCCAGGTGCGCGCCGAGGGCCCGGCGGTGCGGCAGTTGTTCAAGACGCTGAAGGACGGCGGCGCGGTCGGCATCCTGCCCGACCAGCAGCCCAAGGCCGGCGACGGCGTGTTCGCGCCGTTCTTCGGCGTGCCGGCACTGACCATGACCCTGGTCAACCGCCTGGCCGAGCGCACCGGCGCCACCGTGCTGTTCGCCTGGTGCGAGCGCGTCGGCAACGACCTGGAGTTCGCCCTGCACGTGCAGCCGGCGCCGCCGGACATCGCCGATGCCGACCCGCTGCGCGCGGCCACCGCGCTCAACGCGGGCGTGGAGCGGGTGGCGCGGCGCGACCCGGCGCAGTACCAGTGGACCTACAAGCGCTACACCCTGCGCCCGGACCCGGCCGAGCCCAATCCCTACGCCACCGAGCGCCATCCGCACTAAGGCACCCGGCCTGGGCAGAGCAGGCGCTAATCGTCGTGCGGCTGCGCCGGACCGGCGAGGATGCGCTGGTAGAACGCCAGGTCCAGCCAGCGCCCGAACTTGAAGCCGGCCTCGCGCACGGTGCCGGCGTGCACGAAGCCCAGTTGCTCGTGCAGGGCGATGCTGCCGGCATTGCTGGCGTCGATGCCGCCGACCAGCACGTGCACGCCGCGTGCCTGCGCGGTGTCGATCAGCGCCTGCAGCAGGCGCCGGCCGGCGCCGCGACCACGATGGTCGCGGTGCACGTAGACCGAGTGCTCGACGCTGTACTTGAACGCCGGCCAGGCGCGGAACGTGCCGTAGCTGGCGAAGCCGATCAGGGTACCGTCCGCGTCCTCCAGGCCCAGCACCGGGAAGTTGCCGGCGCGCTTGGTCGCGAACCAGGCCGCCATGCTCTCCGGCGGGCGCGGCCGGTAGTCGTACAGGGCGGTGGAATGGACGATGGCGTCGTTGAAGATCTCCAGGATCGCCATCGCGTGGCGCGGTTCGGTGCAATCGACGAGCTGCATGCGGGAGCCGGAGGGGACGCGATGCCGCACAGTAGCAAGCAACCGGCGGCACGTGCACACCCGTCCAGCGCCAGCGGTAGTGTCGCGAGCGGCGCATCCGGTTGCATCGGCGGCGCAGTACGACCGGGCACAGTGCGTTCCATCGCCTGCAGGCTGGCGGGACAGGCAAAGCGCGCGACAATGGCGCCCGGGCGCCACGCGCCTGCCGGCGCCGCGCCGGGGCCGCCGCGACCGGACGCGGCAGCCTTGAAGCGGCGCCGCCGATCCCCCATCTGGAGTCGTGCATGACCAGCCCCACCGCCCCTTCCGCGCACGCCTTCGGCGATCCTGCCGCGATCCGCAGCGAACGCGCGGCATCGGAGTTGCGCGCCGGGCGCCCGGTGCTGCTCGAGGACCGTGCCGGCCACGCCCGCGCGGTCATGGCGCTGGACAGCAGCACCGAGCCCTCCTATCGCAGCTTCGCCCAGGCCACCGGGCAGCGGCACTATCTGTTCGTGACCCCGGCACGCGCGCAGGTGCTGGGCCTGGACGCGCCGCACGGCGCGCGCATCGCCCTGGCCGGGCAGTCCTACGACGCGCTGGCGGCGCTGGCCTACCTGCGCGACGGGCCGGTGCCGACGCACTGGCAGCCCGGCGACGCGCTCGATGCAGGCGCCGCCGAGATCGCGCGCCTGGGCCTGCTGCTGCCGGCGATGGTCGCCGCGGAACTGGGCGCCGACAGCAGCGCCTTCCAGGGCTGCCAGGCGCTGCAATTGGACGACCTGGAGCACGGCTGCGCCCTCGCCGCCTCCGACAGCTACACCCTGGTCACCCGCACCCAGGTACCGCTGCGCGACCTGGGACCGGGCGAATTCGTGGTATTCCGCGGCGGCGTGGCGCAGCGCGACCAGGTCGCGATCGTGATCGGCCAGCCCGACCTCAGCGCGCCGGTCCCGGTGCGCGTGCATTCCTCCTGCCTGACCGGCGACCTGTTCGGCTCGCTCAAGTGCGACTGCGGCGACCAGCTGCGGCACGGCCTGGCCAAGCTCAAGGCGCTGGGCGGCGGCGTGCTGCTGTACCTGGACCAGGAAGGCCGCGGCACCGGCATTGCCACCAAGATGCGCGCCTACGGCTACCAGCACGACGGCCTGGACACCATCGACGCCGACGCGCAACTGGGGTTCGGCGCCGACGAACGCCGCTACGGCAGCGCGGTGGCGATGCTGCGCGGGCTCGGCATCCGCCGCGTGCGCCTGCTCACCAACAACCCGAACAAGGCCGAGCGCCTGCGTGCGGCCGGCATCGAGGTGACCGAGCGCATCCCGGTCACCGGCACCATCACCGCCGAGAACGAAGGCTACCTGCGCACCAAGGCTGCCCGCGCCGGCCACGCGCTGGACGTGGACGCCTTGCTGCGCGCGGCGCGCTGACTCCGCCGCGCGGGACGGCCCGCCCCAAGGATCACGCCGGGAGCGGCGAGGCGGGCTGCGCACGCCCGCCGTTGCCGCGTTAGGATCGCAGGCCACGCCGCGCCCCGCGCCGGTTCGCCCCGAGACCCCGACGTGATCGCACCGCCGCCCATGGACGACTCCCCCGCCGCGCCGGCGCCCAGCGCTGCCGCGGCAACGCAGGTGCCCGCCGACTGGCCGCCGGCGGACTGGCAACCGTTGCCGTTGCGCGGCGCCTGGCTGGCGGCGCTCGGCGGCGGCTGCATGCTCGGGCTCAGCCTGGTGGTCGGCGCTGCCATCATCGGCCTCAGCCTGCACAGCCTGCATGCACTGGCCCTGGGCGCCGTGGCGGCGGCGGTGGGTGGACTGTGCGGGGCCTGGATCGGCTTCGTCCGTCACCGGCGCATCCGCTGGCGGCTGACCGCGCAGGGCCTGGACGTGTTCCGCGGACGCCTGTGGCAGAGCGAGACGCATGTGCCGATCTCGCGCGTGCAGCACCTGGACCTGCGCCGCGGCCCGCTGGAACGCGCCCTGCGCCTGGCCACCCTGGTCGTGCACACCGCCGGCACCCGGCATACCGCGGTCGCCGTGCCCGGCCTGGACCAGGCCGACGCGCAGCACCTGCGCGAGCGCCTGGCGCACCAGCTCGACCACGACGACGACGCGCTGTGAGCGACCTCGCCGACGCCGAGCACACCACGCCGGTGCGGCGCCTGCACCCGTGGTCATGGCTGTTCGTGCTGCTGCAGCATCTGAGGCATTTCCTGCTGCCGTTGCTGGCGCTGCTGGTGTTCGGCAGCCGCGACGGCCACCGCGATCACGCCGATCACCTGGTGATGCTGGCGGTGTGCAGCGGGCTGGTGGCGGTGTCGCTGCTGCGCTATCTCACCTACCAGTACCGCATCGGTCGCGACAGCCTGAGCATCCGCAGCGGCTGGCTGGAACGCAGCCTGCGCGAAATCCCGTTCGCGCGCATCCACAACGTGGTGGTGCACCAGTCGCTGCTGCACCGGCTGTTCGGCGTGGCCGAGGTGCGCCTGGAATCGGCCGGCGGCACCAAGCCCGAGGCGCAGATGCGCGTGCTGCGGCTGGACCAGGCGCTGGCGCTGGAACAGCAGATCCGCCACCGCGCGCCCACCGCCGACAGTGCCGCCGCCACCGAAGCCAGCGCCGTGCCCGCTGCCGCGCCGGACAGCGAACTGCTGCTGGCCCTGCCTACCGCCGAGGTGCTGCGCCAGGGGCTGATCTCCAACCGCGGCATGGTGGTGCTGCTCACCGCCTTCGGCGCCACCTACCACCTGTTTCCCGAGCGCATGATCTCCAACGCGATCGAGCACTACGGGCGGCAACTGTTCGGCTACGCCACGCACCTGCAGCTGGGCTGGATGGCCGGCACGGTCACCTTCGCGCTGATGCTGGCGACGCTGTTGCTGCTGATGCGGGCGTTGTCGATGGGGCTGGCGCTGGTGCAGTACCACGGCTTCCGGCTCAGCGAGAGCGAGCGTCGGCTGACCGTGGAGCGCGGGCTGCTGACGCGGCTGCGCAGCAGCGTGGCGCGGCGCAGGATCCAGGCCTGGACCCTGCACGAAAGCGTGCTGCAACGGCTGCTGCGGCGGCGCAGCCTGCACATCGACACCGCGGTGATCCAGTCGCACCACGGGCACGACCACGCACTGACCGAACTGGCGCCGCTGGCCACGCCGGCCGCCTGCGACGCGCTGCTGCAGCGGCTGCTGCCGCAGATCGCCTGGCCCCCCGCGCGCTGGCACGGCATCGCCACGCGCTGCTGGTGGCGGCTGTCGCTGCCGGCGCTGCTGCTGGTGCCGCTGCTGTGCGCCGCGCTATGGCCCACGCTCGGTGCCTGGGCCGCGCTGGGCCTGTTATGGCTGCCGTGGTCGGCGTTCAAGTCCTGGCGGCAGGCGCAGCGCATGGGCTACGCGCTGGATGCGCGCTACGTGGCGGTCCGCGGCGGCTGGTGGCGGCGCTGGTGGCGGCTGGCCGAACTGGACAAGCTGCAGGCGCTGCACCTGAGCCGTTCGCCGCTGGACCGCTGGTGCGGCACCGCGACGCTGTCGCTGGACACCGCCGGCGCCCGCCACGGCGAACCGCCGCTGCGCATGCGGCTGCTGCCGGACGCGCAGGCGCGGGCGCTGTACCGACAACTGGGCGACGCGCTGGCGCAGCGACGGCTGCGCTGGTGAGCAGCGCCGCGGTGCGGCGCGTCAGCGGCGCGCGCCGCGGCCCCAGTAGCCGATGCGGCGGCGGATCTTCAGCTTGCGCCACAGGTTCAGCGGCTTGCGCCGCGGATTGCGCGCACCCTCGGCGACGAAGTCGTCGATCGCACGCAATACGCGCTCGCTGGACTGGCCGTCGCGGTAGGGATGCAGGCCATCGGCGAATTCGCGGATCGCCGCCATCAGTTCCGGCGGCCGCTGCAGCGCGCGGCGGATCGCCGGCTCGAACTGCGCCGGATCGTCGATGTCGATCAGCTGCGGCCCCGGACGCCGGTTCTTGAACGTCACCACCGGCTTGTAGGTGAGCAGGAACTCGTTGAGCGCGGACGAGGTGTCCGAGCACATCATGTCCACCTGCGGGAACAGCTCCAGGATGTTGTCGTTGTCGGCGAAGTGCAGGTACTCGCTCTCCAGCGCGCGGTAGCGCGCGACCATCGCCGGGTCCATCTTCGGATGGAAGGTGACGATCCAGCGCCATTCGCCGCTGCGCGAGAGCCGCGCCACCTCGTCGTAGAGGATGCCGGCCGCGCTCCACGACGGCGAGAACGTGGAGTGGTACAGGATCACCGGCGGCTGCCGCACCGGCGCCAGCTCCGCGCCGATCTCGCGCATGAACGGATCGATCTTGGGGAAGCCGGTCTCCTTGACCGCGAAGTGGCCGAGCTTGCGCGCCAGCGCGCCGAACGCCGCGGTGTCGCGCGGGCCAGTGGTGCAGTACAGGTCGAAGAAGCCGCGCACGTAGATGTGCCGCGGCTTGCCGGCGTCGAAGCCGTGGAAGGTCTCGACCTTCACCCCGGGAAAGAAATGCGGCACCGCGTTGCTGGAGGTGATCACCGCGTACGGATTCCACGCCAGCACCTCTTCCACCGTCGCCAGGTGGCGCTCGTCGGCGGTCAGGTCCTCGGCGCCGGGGCCGTCGAAGAACCATGCCGCCTCGTCGCCGCGCGCGCGGATCGCCGCCTGCAGCGGGCGCAGGATCGCCAGCGCATAGCGCTCGGATCCGTATAGCAGATAGTGCTTGCTCATCAGTGCTCCAGATCGTGCCGTTGCAGTTGCGCCCGCGCCTGCTCCACCGAGGCCGGGTTGACCTGCATCTCGTAGTAGCGCATGCGCTTGTACAACGCATAGCTGGCCGCGGTCTGCGCCACCACGAAGCCGCGCCAGCCGTCGAGGAACGCCAGCCGCAGCAGATAGTCCTTGAGGAAGGCGCCGGCGAACACGAACGGGCTCTGCCACATTCTCACCGGCTTGCGCTTGTCGCGCCAGCCGAGCGCCTTGAGTTCGGCGTAGCGCAGCACCTTGAGCTGCTTGTGCACCAGGGTCGGGTTGTGCAGATGGTTGAACGGGGGTGCGAACGCGGCGCTGGGGCCGTCGAAGCGCAGCGATTCGTGCACCCGCGCATCGCTCCAGCGCGCGCGGCCGCGGTGGTACAGCCGCGCCAGGCGCTCGCCGACCATGGGTTTGTACCAGCGCATCGGCGCGCCCATGTACCAGGTGCTGCGGCGCAGCCACACCGCAGCCATGCGGTCCTCGGCGATCAGCTGCGGCAGCCGCGCCAGGCACTCGGCGCGCAGCGCGTCGGACAGGAACTCGTCCGCGTCCAGCACCAGGATCCAGTCGTGCGCGGCCTGGGTGGAGGCGAAGTTGCGCTGCGGGCCGAAGCCCAGCCAGGCCTGCTCGACCACGCGCGCGCCGTGGGCGCGGGCGATCGCCACGGTGTCGTCGGTGCTGCCGCAGTCCACCACCAGCTTGTCGGCGGCGAACGGCACGCTGTCCAGGCAACGCGCGATGTTGGCGGCCTCGTTGTAGGTCATCACCACCAGGCTCAGCGGCAGGGTGGCGGCGGCAGCGTCGGCCATGGCGCGCGGTATCCGGAAGTCAGGCGCGGTGCCGGCGGCTGGCGCCAGGCGCCGCGCCGCCCGGCGATGCGGGACCGGCAGTCTACCGGCTTCGCGCGGCGCCTTCAGCGCCCGGTGCCGGCTCCACCTCGCGCGCGGCCAGGCCGATCAACACGCCCACCAACGAGACATAGAAACCGGTGCTGACCTGGTGCGCGAACATCGACTGGGTCATGCCGCACAGGATGTAGGCGGCCACTACCATGATCCCGGCCGCCGCCGCGCCATGGAAATGCGGTTGCGGCCGGCGCCGGTACAGGCGCAGCAGCAGCCACAGCGGCACGCCGTACACCAGCAGGATCAACACGGTGCCGGGCAGGCCCTGGGTCGCACTCCACTCGGCCAGGTCGTTGTGCGCGTGGCCCAGGTGGCAGCGCTCGACGAAGCCCTTGCGGCAATCCGGCAGGCGCAGCATGGCGTTGTCGAAGCGACCCACGCCGACCCCGACCACGGGGTGTTCGACGAAGGTCGCCGCCGCCACCTGCAGGCGCTCGATGCGCGCGCCGGCCGACGAATCGCTGTCGCCGCGCTCGTAGCGCTGCACGTCGTGATGCAACTCGGCCAGGCGGGTCTGCTTGGTCAATGCCGGCACGCTCAGCACCAGCACCGCCGCCAGCGCGGTGCACGCGCCCAGGATCATCAGCCGCGTCGCGCTGTCGCGCCAGCGCAGGCACAGGGCGCTGACCACCAGCAGCAGCAACACGCCCAGCCACACGCCGCGACTGCCGCTGAGCAGGATGACGATGCCGCCGGCCACCACCGCGGCCACGGCCCACGGCCACTGTCCGCGCGGCCGGCAGAACACCGCCAGCACCATCAGCATCAGCACCACATCGGCCAGGACGATGGCATTGGTCCAGCCTTCGGCGCGCGGCTGGCCCTGCAGCACCTGCACGCTGGCCAGCACCAACGCAGCGAGGATGCCGAGCAGCGCGCCCCACCACAGCAGGCGCTGCGGCGGCCGCAGCGCATAGGTCCACAGTGCCGCCCACGGCAGCACCAGGAAGCGGGTCCGGTTGTCGATGTCCTTCAGCGGCTGGCCGAAGTACAGCACCGAACACAGCGACAACCCGATCACCAGCAGCGCCAGGATCCACAGCCAGCGCAGCGACGGTTGCATCAGCGCCACCGCCTGGCGCAACTGCGGCAGTGCCAGCAGGCTGGTCACCAGCAGCAGCAGGCCGAACGGCAGCAGGCCGCTGGGCATGCTGATCACCAGCGCCGGCAGGCACAGCAGCGCGAGCGCCGCACCGCGCTCGGCCAGGGCCTGGCGGGAGGACGCGGAAACGGCATGGCGTGGCGCGATGGGCTGGGACATCAAGGAGGGAAGGCCGTGGGGGTGGGTGGTCGGCGATGATCCGGGGCGCTTCCCTAACCCGGCCTGACCTGTTCGCGATCGGCGCCGCGGCTGGCCGGCACGGCGGGCGGCGGCGCGTCCCCGAGCAGGTCGGCTACGGCCGCACGCAGACGCTCGCCGAACTCGCGCTGGCGCGCCTCGAAGAAGCCGCGCGCGGCGGTGCCCAGCGCATCGCACTGCATCGGCGACAGCGCCAGCGCCTGCGCCATCGCCCGCTCGAGGCCAGCGGCCTCGATCCGGTAGCGCACGCCGAAGTTGTCCGGGCCCTCGCCGACCGGGTCGATCAGCACGCCGCGCTCGGGGCTCACCAGCTCGTTCATCGGCGCACCGTTGGTGGTGATCACCACCGCGCCGACGCTCAGCGCTTCCATGATGTAGTGGCCGAAGCCCTCCACCTCGGACGGGCACAGGTGGAAGCGGTGCGCATTCTGCAGCCGCCGCAGTTCCTGCTGGTCCAGGTAGCCGGTCAGGTAGTCGATGTTTTCGGCCTCGATCGGGTGGGACTTCTTCGCGCTCTGCACCACGGTCAGCCGTGGCCACTCGGGGTGCCGTGCCCAGGTCTGCAGCAGCAGCGCCGTGCCCTTGGCCGAACTGCGCCCGGCCACGTGCAGGCAGGCCCGCTCGCGCGGCACCTCAGGACGGTAGCAATCGTCGCTGCAAAAGCCGATGAAGGCGGTGGGCGCCATCGTGGAAAACCGCTGTTCGGCCTGGCGGGTCTTGCACAGCACCTGCGCGAAGCGCGGCAGGCAGCGCAGCCACTTGTGCCGGAACCACTCCGGGTTGGGGATCAGCGCATTGCGCAGGCCGCCGCCGAGGCAGCGCGGATACACCCGCTCCAGGAAGATCTGCAGGTCGGCGCGCCCGAACAGCAGGCTGCGCAGGAACAGACGCAGTTCGCGCAGGCGGTTGGCCATGCGCACGGTGCCGAAGCCCAGCACCTCGACGCGGTAGCGGCCGGTCTCGCGCAGCAGGTCGGCGACCACCTGCAGGTCGCGGCTGAGGCCGCCGCCGTTGTCGCGGCTGATGACCCGGATCAGGCGCGGCGGCACGCGCGCCTCCCGGCCCGCGCGGCACGCGGGTCGCCAGCGGCACCCGCGGTACGCCGCCGCAACGCGCGGCTGCGGCTCATTCGAAGCGGTCCTTTTCCTGCTCGCGCAGGCGGTCGCGGTCGTCCTGGGTGACCTCGCAGTGGCCGTGCACGGCGCTGGCCGGGACCAGCCACCAGTCGCGCCGGTTGGACACGCCGGCCAGGATGCTGGCGCTGCGGTCGACGCAGCCCAGCATCGCCGCCTCCTGCACCAGCAGCCAGCGCCGCTGCGGCGCCTGCGCCTGCCAGGCGATGCCGCGGCGCAGTTGCTCGTCCCAGGGCACCACGAAGCCGAAGGTCGTCGCCGGGCGGTCGGCCATCAGCAGGTTCTGTTCCTTCCAGGCGACCAGGCCGAGTTCGGCATCCGGGCCGATGCGGCGCCCCACCGACTCCATCACCCCGCGCGCGGAGCTGGACAGGTTGATCAGCGGGTACACCAGCAAGCCGGCCATCGCCCAGACCATGGTCAGGGTCGAGACCGTCGCCAGCTCCGGGCGGCGCCGTGCGAAGGCGGCCAGACTGGCTACGCCCCACAGGCCGATCGCCAGCAGGATCCAGGCCAGCACCTGCACCGTGGCCAGGTCGATGCCGCGGTCTTCCATCATCTTCGCGCGGAAGCCGTGCCCCAGCAGGATCGCCACACCCACGCCGCCCAGCGCCAGCGTCAGCAACGCGGTGAACGCCAGCAGCAGGCGCTTGACCCCGGGCTTGCGCAACAGCCCGGGGATCAGCGGCCCCATCGCCAGGCACAGCATCGGCAGCGCCGGCAGGATGTAGACATCGCGCTTGCCGGTCGGGATCGAGAAGAACAGCACCACCAGCGCCCACCAGGCCAGCGGCAGCAGGTAGCGCGCGTCGCGCCGGCGCAGGCGCCGCGCCCAGGCGGGGATCGCCCACGGCAGCGCCAGCAGCACCGGCAGCCACATGCTCGGCATCACCCCGAAGAAGTACAGCGGCCCGTGCGCGTGGTCCCAGGACTTGGCGTAGCGCCCGGCGGTCTGCCGGAACAGGATGTCGTTGAGGTAGGCGCGGTACTCGGGCGCGTTGCTCGACAGCGCGGTGACCACCATCGGCACCAGCCAGATCGACACCGCCGCCAGGAATGCCAGCGGCCCCAGCCAGAAGCGCGGATCGCGCAGGCCGACCCGGACCCCGCGCCAGTGCGCCAGCGACGCCGCCGCGGCCGGCAGCAGCATCAACAGCGCCAGCACGCCCACGCCCTTGGTGATGGTGCCCAGGCCCGCGGCGAACCAGCCCAGGGCCCACAACCGCCAGTCCGGCCCGCGCAACAGGTGGCGCAGCAGCGCGTAGTTGGCCAGGGTGATGAAGAACACCACCAGCGGATCGATCTGTGCCTTCTTCGCCTGGTAGGTGAAGTGGAAGGCGAACAGCAGCGCGTAGGCCGCGTACATGCCGACGCGGCGCGTCCACAGGCGCCGGCCGAGATCGTAGACGCAGGCCAGCGTGCCCAGCCCGGCCAGCAGCGACGGCAGCAGGAACGCCACCCGCCAGTTGCCGAACAGCGTGTAGACGCTGGCCTGCAGCCACATCAGCATCGGCGGCTTGTCCGAGTACAGCTCGGTGCCGCGGTGCGGGAACAGCCAGTTGCCGCTCTCCACCATCTGCTTGGCGACCAGCGCGAAGCGCGGCTCGTCGGCCGGATGCGGATCGCGCAGGCCCAGGCCGGCGCCGAGCACCAGCACCGCCAGGACGGCCAACAACCAGAACTCTCGGGACGCGCGGGTCTTCAGCATGGGACGCGATGATACCGGGGCCGGTTCACGCCGTCTTGCGGAACCGTGCGTAGTAGAAGCCGTCGCAGTCCTGTTCGCCGGGGAAGCGCTGGCGCCCGCCGCCGGAGGCATGCCCGCAGGCCGCGCCCGGATCCTCCAGCGCCGCGCCGGGCTGCCGCGCCAGCAAGGCCTGCACCTGCCGCGCGTTCTCGTCCTGCAGCAATGAGCAGGTGGCGTAGACCAGCACCCCGCCCGGCCGCAGCACCTGCCAGGCGGCGTCGAGCAGGCGCGCCTGCAGCGCCTGCAGCGCGATCACGTCCTCGCGCCGGCGGTGCAGCAGCACGTCCGGCTGGCGGCGCACGATGCCGGTAGCCGAACACGGCGCGTCGAGCAGCACCGCGTCGAACGGCTCGCCGTCCCACCAGTCCTGCGGCTGCGCCGCGTCGGCGACCTGCAATTGCGCCTGGGCACCGGCACCGGTGCGCGCGAAGGTCTCGCCGACCCGCGCCAGCCGCCGCGCATCCACGTCCAGTGCGGTCAGGCGCAGACTGGGATCGCGTTCAAGCAGATGCGCGGACTTGCCGCCCGGTGCCGCGCAGGCGTCGAGCACGCGCGCGCCCGGCGCCGGCGCCAGCACGTCGGCGACCTGCTGCGCCGCACCGTCCTGCACCGACACGCGCCCGTCGGCGAAGCCGGGCAAGCCCCCCACCGCCATCGGCGTTTCCAGGCGGATCGCATCGGCCAGCAGCGGCGACGCCTGCGCGGCGATGCCGGCCGCGGCCAGTTCCTGCAGGTAGGCGTCGCGGGTGCCGTGTTGGCGGTTGACCCGCAGCCACAGCGGCGCCGGCTGCTGGCTGGCGGCGAAGATCGCCTCGGCCTGCTCTGGCCAGTCGGCGCGCAGCGCATCGCGCAGCCACAGCGGCCAGCCCGCGTCGGCAGCCACCGCCGGCAGCCCGTCGCGCAGCGCGCGCCGCAGCAATGCGTTGACCAACCCGGCCTGGCGCGGCCGATCCAGCGCGCGCGTCGCTTCGACCGTTGCCGACAGCGCCGCGTGCGGCGCCAGGCCCAGCGCATCGAGCTGGGCGAAGCCGGCCAGCAGCAGGCCGCGCAGTTCGGCGTCGCGCTGCGGCAACTGCTTCTGCAACCACATCCGCAGCGCCGCCTCGTAGGCCGGGCGGCGGCGCAGCACGGCGAAGCAGATCGCCTCCACCAGCGCGCGGTCGCGCGGATCCGGCAGCGTCGGCAGCGCGGTGGCCAGTTCGGCCTTGAGCGAGCGGCCGCGGTCGATCACCGCCGTCAGCACGCGGGCGGCGACCACCCGCGGGGCCACGCCCGGCGGCCACGCGGCGGCAGGCGTCGCGGTCATCGGCGCGCGCTCCAGGACGTCGCATGCCTCCGCGCGCATGCAGTGCTGTGGTGA
Organism: Xanthomonas sp. PPL134; assembly: GCF_040595915.1. Classification (NCBI taxonomy): domain Bacteria; kingdom Pseudomonadati; phylum Pseudomonadota; class Gammaproteobacteria; order Lysobacterales; family Lysobacteraceae; genus Xanthomonas; species Xanthomonas sp. PPL134. The sequence continues at coordinate 12,087 of NZ_JAMDLL010000004.1, read as the reverse complement.
TGCGTGTGCGCAGCGGCGCCGCGCAAGGCCGTGGACGCCCGCCAACCTCTCAGCGAGCACGCGCGCACGGCCGCGCCTGCCAGGCCCAACGCGGCGTACGCAGGCATGCCCGGCGCCTTACGCCAGGACCGGCAGGTCGCGCCGCGCATTGAGGTAGTCGGCGGCGGTGATCGCCTTGCCGCCCTCGCGCTGCAGCACGCGCAGGCGCAGCGCGCCCTGGCCGCAGGCGATGTCGATGCCCTGCTTGGACGCGGTCAGCACCGTGCCCGGCGGCTGCCCGTGGGCCAGATCCAGCGCGATCGCACCGCGCACCCGCACCCGCTCGCCGGCCAGCATCGCCTCGGCGACCGGCCACGGATCGAAGGCACGCACCTGCCGCGCCAGCTGCGCCGCCGGCTGCTGCCAGTCCAGCCGCGCCTGCGCCTTGTCCAGCTTTTGCGCATAGGTGACGCCGGCCTCTGGCTGCGGCTGCGCCACCGGACGCAGACCGGCACGCAGCAGGCCCAGGCCGTCGGCCAGCACCTGCGCGCCGAGCGCGGCCAGGCGGTCGTGCAACTGCCCGCCGGTCTCGTCGGCGCCGATCGGCGTGCGCTGCGACAGCAGCACCGGGCCGGTGTCCAGCCCCGCTTCCATCTGCATCAGGCACACCCCGGTCTCGCTGTCGCCGGCCTCGATCGCGCGCTGGATCGGCGCGGCGCCGCGCCAGCGCGGCAGCAGCGAGGCGTGCACGTTCCAGCAGCCATGGGTCGGGATCGCCAGCACCGCCTTGGGCAGGATCAGCCCGTAGGCCACCACCACGATCAGGTCCGGCTGCAGCGCGCGCAGCGCCTGCAGCGTCTCCGGCGAGCGCAGCGTCTGCGGCTGCAGCACCGGAATGCCGCGCGCCACCGCCTCCAGCTTGACCGGCGACGGGGTCAGCCCGCGGCCACGCCCGGCCGGGCGGTCCGGCTGGGTGTAGACCGCGACCACTTCATGGCGCTGCGCAGCCGCGCGCAACGACGGCACGGCAAAGTCCGGCGTACCGGCGAAGACGATTTTCATGGAGGCTGGGAACCGGGAATAGGGAATGGAGAATGGGAAAAGCGCGAACCCGGAAAGGCCACGGGTACCGCACTTACGATTCCCGTTTCTCCATTCCCGGTTCCCCGCTTCAAGCCACGTGCTTGCGCGCCTTGGCCAGCTTCTTGCGCACCATTTCGCGCTTGAGCGGGGACAGGTAGTCGACGAACAGCTTGCCGTCGAGGTGGTCCATCTCGTGCTGCACGCACACCGCCAGCAGGCCGTCGGTGCTCAGTTCCTGCGGCTGGCCCTGGCGGTCCAGGTAGCGCACGGTAATGGCGTCGGCGCGGGTCACGTCGGCGTAGATGCCGGGGACCGAGAGGCAGCCCTCCTGGTACACCTGTTCGCCGTCGCGCTGCACGATCTGCGGGTTGATGAACACCTGCGGGGCGTTCTTCTCCTCGCTGACGTCGATGACCATGAAGCGCTTGTGCACGTCTACCTGGCTGGCCGCCAGGCCGATGCCGGGGGCGTCGTACATGGTCTCGAACATGTCGTCGAGCAGGCGCTGGAAGGCCGCGGAGGTGACTTCGGCGGCGTCGACCGGCACCGCCTTGGTGCGCAGGCGCGGGTCGGGGAATTCGAGAATGGGGAGCAGGGCCATAGCGGTACCCAAGATGGGGGTGCCGGACGATTCGGCAAGACCTGCGGATTCTACCCGTTTCTGCGCCCGGCGCTTGCGCCCGCACCAGGGTTCTGCACTATAGTGCGCCAACCTGTTGGGGAATCAGGCTCCGCGCTCATGTTCAATCGACTCCGCACGGTCGTCGCCGTGGCGATGCTCACCGTGGCGACCTATGCTGCTTCCGCCAGCATGGCCGCCGAACACCCCGACACCTACGTGGTGCGCAAGGGCGACACCCTGTGGGACATCGCCGGGCGTTTCCTCGGCAAGCCCTGGCTGTGGCCGGAGATCTGGCAGGCCAATCCGCAGGTGCACAACCCGCACCTGATCTACCCCGGCGACGTGCTCAGCCTGGCCTACCTGGACCGGGTGGCGCATGCCGAGGTCAAGCCGGGTCCGCGCCAGGACGCGCCGATCGACGCGATCCCGCTGGCGCAGGTGGAGCCGTTCCTGAAGAACCTGCGCGTGGTCGACCGCATCGACAACCTGCCCTACGTGGTCGGCATCGAAGACAACCGGCTGCGCGCCACCGACGGGCAACTGGTCTACGCGGTCGGCCTCGGCCAGGCCCAGGCCGGGCAGCGCTACGCCGTGGTCCGTCCGACCGTGCGCTACCTGCTGCCCAAGCTCAGCGACGACCTCAACGCCGAAGGCCGCAGCATTCCCGGCAGCGGCAACCTGTGGCAGACCTTCGTGCCGCCGGACAAGCGCCGCGAAACCCTCGGCTACGAACTGGCCCAGGTCAACATCGGCACCGTCGCGCGGGTGTCCGCCGATGGCCGCCAGGCGACCGCCCTGCTGCTGCAGGACAACGCCCGCGAAGTGCGCGCCGGCGACCGCCTGATCCCGGTCGAGGCGCAGCCCTACGACCTGCAGTTCGTGCCGCATCCGCCGTCCGAGCAGGCGCTGGCCGCCGGCCTGCGGGTGCTGGCGGTGGCCGATGCGTTCAGCGCGGCCGGCCCGCGCGACGTGATCGCCATCTCCGGTGGCCGCCGCGAAGGCATCGACAACGGCACCGTGGTGTCGCTGTGGCGGCATGGCACCCGGGTCAACGATCGCGTGCGCCACCCCAACACCTCGCGCGCCGACGACGGCTTCACCGGCGGCAGCGGCACCACCGTGGCGCTGCCGGACGAGTACGCCGCGCACGCGATGGTGTTCCGCACCTTCGACAAGGTCAGCTACGCGCTGGTGATGGACGGCATCAAGCCGACCCGGATCGGCTACGACGTCAAGCATCCGGACGCACGCTGACCCGCCGCCGGGGCATCCCCCTACAGCGATTGCAGACGGCGCCCGAGGGCGCCGTCTGCGTTTGCGGCCTAGCCTGGGCGCATGTCCCCGCCTGTCACCGCTCCCATCGACGCCCCCGCCGACCCGGCCCTGCTGGTCCTGTCACTGGCCGGCGGCGCCAGCGCCCCGCGCCGGCAGCTGCTGGAGCAGCAGGGCAGCCCGACCGCGGCGCTGGCTGCCGGTCCCGCCGGCTGGCATGCCGCCGGCCTGGACGCGGCGCAGATCGCCGCGCTGCAGCGGCCCGACCGCGCCGCGCTGGACACCGCCGAACGCTGGCTGGCGCAGCCAGGCCGGCACCTGCTCGGCTGCCACGATGCCGACTACCCCGCCCTGCTGCGACGCACGCCCAACCCGCCCCTGGCGCTGTATGTGGACGGCGACCCGGCGGCGCTGTGGCACCCGGCCGTGGCGGTGGTCGGCAGTCGCGCGCCCAGCGCCGGCGGCCGCGACAACGCGTACGGCTTCGCCCTGGCCCTGGCCGCCGCCGGCTTCGCGGTGACCAGCGGCATGGCCAGCGGCGTGGATGCCGCCGCGCACCGGGCCGCACTGTCGCGCGCGGACGGGCTGACCGTGGCGGTGGTCGGCACCGGCCCGGACCTGGCCTATCCGCGCCAGCACGCCGCCCTGCGCAGCCAGATCGCCGCACGCGGCGCGGTGGTCAGCGAGCATCCGCCCGGCACGCCGGCGCGGGCGGGCCACTTCCCGGCGCGCAACCGGATCATCGCCGGGCTGAGCCTGGCGACCCTGGTGATCGAGGCGGCCACCCGCTCCGGCGCGCTGATCACCGCGCGGCTGGCCGCCGAAGCCGGGCGCGAGGTGTTCGCCCTGCCCGGCTCGATCCACAACCCGCTGGCGCGCGGCTGCCATCGGCTGATCCGCGACGGCGCCGGGCTGGTGGAAAGCGCCGAGGAAGTGCTGGCCGGCGTCGCGCCGCTGGCCGCCGAACTCGCCGACGCCTTGCGCGGACGCCTGAACGCCCCCACACAGGGAACCAGCACCGCGCGCGGCGCCACGCCGGTCTTCCCCCATCCCGACTACCAGCGCTTGTGGCAGGCGCTGGGCCACGACCCCATCTGTATGGATTCAGTCATCGCACGCAGCGGATTGACGGCCGCAGCGGCGTCCTCCATGCTGCTGGCCATGGAACTGGATGGCTACGTGGCGGTCGAACGCGGTCGTTACACCCGCAAACCCTAGTTTCTTCACCTCCACAGCGTCTCGCGACGCAGGCCGAGGGGCAATGAAAGAGAGCATTCTGGATGTCCTGCTGTACCTGTTCGAACACTATTTCAGCGAAGACGCGGACCCGGTCCGCGATCGCGACTCCCTCCAGAATGGCCTGATCCAGGCCGGCTTCAGCCCCACCGAGATCAGCAAGGCGTTCGACTGGCTCGACGCCCTGGCCGACCAGCGCCCGGCCGTGGCGCAGCCGCGCATCGATGGCCCGATCCGCATCTACCACGGTCCGGAACTGGACAAGCTCGACGTGGAATGCCGCGGCTTCCTGCTGTTCCTGGAACAACACGGCATTCTCGACAGCGACCAGCGCGAGCTGGTGCTGGACCGGGCCATGGCCCTGGACCAGGACGAGCTGGACCTGGACGACCTGAAGTGGGTGGTGCTGATGGTGCTGTTCAACCAGCCCGGTGCCGAGGCGGCGTACGCGTGGATGGAAACGCAGATGTTCGTCGACGAGCCGGAGCCGGTCCACTGAGCCGCTGACGGTCGCGCACGGATGCACGAAGACACTTCCTCCCCCGCGCTCTGGTACTACGTCGACGCCGCACGCGAGCGGCACGGCCCGTTGCCGGCGTCGACCCTGCTGGAACGCCTGCACGACGGCCGCCTGCAGCGCGAGACCCTGGTCTGGCGCGAGGGCCTGCCGGAGTGGCGGCCGCTGCACGCGCTCGCCGCCGAGCTGGGCCTGCCCGACGCGCCCACCCCGCCGCCGTTGCCGCCACCGCTGCATGCCACCACCCCCGCGGGCCCCACTGCCGCTGCCGCTGCCGCGCCACGCAGCGGCCTGTCCGGCTGCGCGATCACGGCCATCGTCGGCACCATCGTCGGCGTGCTGCTGCTGGCGTTCCTGGGCATCGCCGCCGCGATCGCCCTGCCCGCCTACCAGGACTATCTGGCACGTGCGAAGGTCGCGCAGGCGCTCGGCACGCTGGCGCCGCTGAAAGACCAGGTCGCCGCCTTCGCCGCGCAGGAGCACCGTTGCGCGGTCAACGGCGACACCGGCTTCGGTACCCCGCAAAGCTATGCCGGCGACACCATCGCGCAGGTGCGGGTCGGCCGCTTCGACAATGGCCACTGCGGCCTGGAGGCCACGCTGCGCGTGCCCGACCAAAAGCGTCTGGATGGCAAAGCGCTGTGGCTGGACTACGATGAGCGCACGTCCGCCTGGAACTGCAGTTCCGACCTGGACGATCGCGTTCTGCCGGTCCACTGCCGCGGCGGCTGACCGGCGCACCGTTTTCGACTGCAACTCCCGGGGAACAGAATGACTGAGTGGTACTACGCCGATGCGGCGCAGCAGCGCCATGGCCCACTGGCGGCCGCCGACCTGCAACAGCGCTTCCAGCGCAGCGAGATCGGGCTGTCCACCCTGGTCTGGCGCGAGGGCCTGAGCGAATGGCGCACCCTGGCCGAGTTCGTCGACGAGCTCGGCCTGGCCCAATCGCCCCCCCCGGCTCCCGCGCTGGCACCGATGGAGGTCGGCGGAGAAGTGCCGCCCCCCGCTCCGACGCCGGCCGTGCCCGACGCCTGGGCCGCGCCCGCGCCCCACGCAGTCGCATCACCCTACGCGGCCCCCAGCGCCGTACTCGACGGCGGTGCGCGGGTGGTCGGCGGCGGCGAGGTGGTGCAGGCCGGTTTCTGGAAGCGCGTGGCCGCCTACCTGATCGACGCGTTCCTGGTCGGCATGGTCGCCAACGTGATCCAGTTCGTGGTGCTGCTCGGTTTCATGGGGGTCAGTGGCGTTGGCAACCAGCCCAACTTCACCTCCGCCGCCGGCATCGTCATGCTGCTGATGGTGTACCTGGTGCCGCTGGCGATCTCGGCCCTGTACTACGGCCTGTTCCACGCCTCCACCAAGCAGGCCACGCTGGGCAAGATGGCGGTCGGCATCAAGGTGGTGCGCACCGACGGCAGCCGCATCACCGTGGCCCGCGGCGTGGGCCGCTACTTCGGCTTCATGCTGAGCAGCCTGACCCTGGGCATCGGCCTGCTGATGGCGGCCTTCACCGAGCGCAAGCAGGCCCTGCACGACATGCTCTGCGACACCCTGGTGGTGGACAAGTGGGCCTACACCGACCATCCGGAATGGCAGCAGCGCAAGCTGGGCACCGTCACCGTGGTGATCCTGTCGCTGTTCGGCCTGTTGATGGCCGGCGCGATGCTGGTGGTCGCCCTGGCGATCGGCATGGCCGCCAAGGGCGGCTGGCACTGAGTCCGGTAGGCTCCGGAGCCGTGTTGCCACCTGCGCGGCGGCCCGGCCGGCCGGCGCCGGCTTGACAGCGGGCGTCGGACATGCCCACTAATAAATAAGCGCCGTAGCTGAACGCCTGGGGGTTCCGTCCCGGGCGTCGGCTTCTCTGCGACACCGCAACGCTTCACTAACCGGAGCAATTGCGCCACCCTACCGCCCCCAGGGCGTCCGCCCACGCCCATCGAAGCCCGACCCGCCATGTCCAAGCACCTGCTCATCGTCGAATCGCCCGCCAAGGCCAAGACGATCAACAAATACCTCGGCAAGGATTTCCACGTCCTGGCCTCGTATGGGCACGTGCGCGACCTGATCCCGAAGGAAGGCGCGGTGGACCCGGACGACGGCTTCGCGATGCGCTACGCGCTGATCGACAAGAACGAGAAGCACGTGGAGGCCATCGCCAAGGCGGCCAAGGCGGCCGAAGACATCTACCTGGCGACCGACCCGGACCGCGAGGGCGAGGCGATCAGCTGGCACATCGCCGAGATCCTGCAGGAGCGCGGGCTGCTCAAGGGCAAGCCGCTGCACCGGGTGGTGTTCACCGAGATCACCCCGCGCGCGATCAAGGAAGCGATGGCGCAGCCGCGGCAGATCGCCGGCGACCTGGTCGATGCGCAGCAGGCGCGCCGCGCGCTGGACTACCTGGTCGGCTTCAACCTGTCGCCGGTGCTGTGGCGCAAGGTGCAGCGCGGCCTGTCCGCCGGCCGCGTGCAGTCGCCGGCGCTGCGCATGATCGTCGAGCGCGAGGAGGAGATCGAGGCCTTCGTCGCCCGCGAGTACTGGTCCATCGCCGCCGACTGCGCGCATCCCTCGCAGCACTTCAACGCCAAGCTGATCAAGCTCGACGGGCAGAAGTTCGAGCAGTTCACCATCACCGACGGCGATACCGCCGAGGCCGCGCGCCTGCGCATCCAGCAGGCCGCGCAGGGCGCGCTGCACGTCACCGACGTCGCCAGCAAGGAGCGCAAGCGCCGCCCGGCGCCGCCGTTCACCACCTCCACCCTGCAGCAGGAAGCCTCGCGCAAGCTCGGCTTCACCACCCGCAAGACCATGCAGGTGGCGCAGAAGCTGTACGAAGGCGTGGCGATCGGCGACGAGGGCACGGTCGGCCTGATCTCGTACATGCGTACCGACTCGGTCAACCTGTCGCAGGACGCGCTGGCCGAGATCCGCGACGTGATCGCGCGCGACTACGGCATCGCCTCGCTGCCGGACCAGCCCAACACCTACCAGACCAAGTCCAAGAACGCCCAGGAAGCGCACGAAGCCGTGCGTCCGACCTCGGCGCTGCGCACCCCGGCCCAGGTCGCCCGCTTCCTCACCGACGACGAGCGCAAGCTGTACGAGCTGATCTGGAAGCGCGCGGTGGCCTGCCAGATGATCCCGGCCACGCTCAACACCGTCAGCGTGGACCTGTCGGCCGGCAGCGAGCACGTGTTCCGCGCCAGCGGCACCACCGTGGTGGTGCCCGGCTTCCTCGCCGTGTACGAGGAAGGCAAGGACAACAAGAGCGCAGAGGACGAGGACGAAGGCCGCAAGCTGCCGGCGATGAAGCCCGGCGATCGCGTGCCGCTGGAGCGCATCCTGGCCGAGCAGCACTTCACCCAGCCGCCGCCGCGCTACACCGAAGCGGCGCTGGTGAAGGCGCTGGAAGAGTACGGCATCGGCCGTCCCTCGACCTACGCCTCGATCATCCAGACCCTGCTGTTCCGCAAGTACGTCGAGATGGAAGGCCGCAGCTTCCGCCCGTCCGACGTCGGCCGTGCGGTGTCCAAGTTCCTGTCCAGCCATTTCACCCAGTACGTGGACTACGACTTCACCGCCAAGCTCGAGGACGAGCTCGACGCGGTCTCGCGCGGCGAGGAGGACTGGATCCCGCTGATGTCGCGCTTCTGGGAACCGTTCAAGGAACTGGTCGAGGACAAGAAGGAATCGGTCGACCGTGCCGAAGCCAGCGGTGCGCGCGAGCTCGGTACCGATCCCAAGACCGGCAAGCCGGTGAGCGTGCGCCTGGGCCGCTTCGGGCCGTATGCGGCGATCGGCAGCACCGCCGAGGATGCCGAGGACAAGCCCAAGTTCGCCTCGCTGCGTCCCGGCCAGAGCATGCACACCATCACCCTGGAGGAGGCGCTGGAGCTGTTCTTGATGCCACGCAGCCTCGGCCAGGACAAGGGCGAGGAAGTCAGCGTCGGCATCGGCCGCTTCGGCCCGTTCGCCAAGCGCGGCAGCGTCTACGCCTCGCTGAAGAAGGAAGACGATCCCTACACCATCGATCTGGCCCGTGCGGTGTTCCTGATCGAGGAGAAGGAAGAGATCGCGCGCAACCGCATCATCAAGGAATTCCCCGGCAGCGACATCCAGGTGCTCAACGGCCGCTTCGGCCCGTACATCAGCGACGGCAAGCTCAACGGCAAGATCCCCAAGGATCGCGAACCGGCCACGCTGAGCCTGGACGAAGTGCAGAAGCTGCTGGAGGAAACCGGCAAGCCGGTGCGCAAGGGCTTCGGCGCCAAGAAGGCCGCGGCCAAGAAGGAAGCCGCGCCGAAGAAGAGCGCGGCGAAGAAGGCCGCGGCCGACGCCCCGGCCAAGCCGGCGGCGAAGAAGGCGGTCAAGAAGGCCGCGAAGAAGACCGCCAAGAAAGCGGTGAAGAAGGCGGCGAAGAAGACCGTGGCCAAGGGCGGCTGAGCCACCCTTGCCGGGCTGCCGCAGTCGCGGCAGCGCTCACTGGGGTGCCGCGGCGGCGCAGCAGCGCCGGGCGCGCGCCAGTAGCCCGCGAACCGCCGCCGCTCGCCGCATTGCACCTGCGCCATCGCCAGCCCGCGATCTTGCTGGCGCACATCGGGCGCGACAGCGCGCCCACGTCCGCCCCGCCGCTGCACAGCGGCGCTTGCCTGCCCTGGTTGCAGGACCGGCCGCGACGCATCGCCCGGCCCGACACGCCTTGCGCCAACCGGCCTGCCCGCACCGACCCTCATTGTCCTTAGACGAGGACGTGCCGCATGATGCGCGCATGACCGACCTGTCGCTGAGCCATGCCGTCGCCGTCCTGCGCCAGGGCGGCGTGATCGCCTATCCCACCGAAGCCGTGTGGGGCCTGGGCTGCGATCCGCACGACGAGACCGCCGTGACCCGCCTGCTGCGGATCAAGCAGCGGCCGGTGGACAAGGGCCTGATCGTGGTCGCCGCCGAACTGGATCCGTTGCGCCCGCTGCTCGACCTGTCGGCGCTGCCGGCGGACCGGCTGGCCGCGGTGCTGGCCAGTTGGCCGGGACCGCACACCTGGATCCTGCCCGCCTCAGCGCACGCGCCGCCGTGGGTGACCGGCGCGCACCAGGGCATCGCGGTGCGGATCAGCGCCCATCCCCTGGTCGCCGCCCTGTGCCGGGCCTGGGGCGGCGCCCTGGTGTCGACCAGCGCCAACCGCGGCGGCGAGCCGCCGGCGCGGCAGCGCAGCGAACTGGATCCGCTGGTGCTGAATGACCTCGACGGCCTGCTCGACGGCGACACCGGCGGCCTGGCCCAGCCCACCCCGATCCGCGACGCCGCCAGCGGTGAGATCCTGCGCGCCTGAGGCCCTGGCTTCCACGGCACGCCGGACCTCCATTGCAGTGACGGCTGGCGGCAACGGCGATGGCCACGTGGGCGCTCGCGCGCCGCACCCTCACCCCAACCCCTCTCCCGGTGGGAGAGGGGCTTGCACGCTTCCCTGCTCCCCTCGGGACCACGGCCCCCTTTTCGGGGAAGGTGCCCCGCAGACGCGATGAGGGTTGGGCGCAGCTCGCATTGCCGGAGCAACGCGCCCTCACCGCACGAGCACGCCCTGGCCGAGGCCGGCAACACCTCGCAACCGCTGCGAGATGCGGCAGGAAGCGCGACGGCTGACTCGCGGATGCCGATGCGCCACGAAACCCTGCTGTGCACCCGCGCCCATCGCGTCCTGAATGCCCGCATGCACGCCCTTTCCCTGGCCGGCCAAGGCGCGCAAGATGCGCGCATGCGCCGCCTTCTCCGCCCCTTGCTGCTGCTGAGCCTGTCGCCCTGGATCGGCGCCGGCTGGGCGCAACAGACGCAAACGGTCAGCAGTGACGGCGGCAACGGATCGGTGCGCATCTATCGCTGCATCGCTGCTTCCGGCGCGGTCAGCCTGCAGAATGCGCCCTGCGAGAATGCGCGCCGGCAGCAGGTGCTGGACATGCAGCGCCCGCGCGATCCGCCGCCGCGCCCCACCACCACCATCAGCACCGATCCGGCGCGCGGCGAGGCCTCCCCGGCACCGCTGCCGCAGCGCGAACTGCGCATCGTCACCGTGCAGCCGGCGCAGCCGATGTACGAGTGCGTGACCCCGGAAGGCACGCGCTACACCAGCGACGACAACGCCGGCAATCCGCGCTGGGTGCCGCTGTGGGCCTATGGCTATGCCGAGAGCCCGTACGCGCGGCCGTCCGGGCGCGGCCCCGATGGCCGCTCGCCCGGCCCGCCGGGACCGCCTCCGCCCGGCCGTCCACACCCGCCAGGGCCGCCGCCGGGAGTGGCCGCCGGCGCCGGCGTGATCGTGCCGGCCGGCAGCACGCTGATCCGCGACACCTGCACGGCGCTGCCCGAGCAGGAGGTCTGCGCGCGCCTGAGCGACCGCCGCTGGGAGTTGATTCGTCGCTACAACAGCGCCCTGCAGAGCGAGCGCCGTGCGCTGGAAACCGAACAGCGCGGCATCGATGCGCGCCTGGCGCGCGACTGCGGCGGCACCTGATGCGCCGTGCGCTCTGCCTGGCCGCGTTGCTGGCCTGCGCCGGCGCAGCGCACGCCGAACCGGTGGTGTTCTATCGCTGCACCGATGCGCAGGACAACCTGACCATCCAGAACATGCCCTGCCCCAAGGGCATGCGTCAGCAGAAGAAGATCATGCAGGGCGTGAGCAGCGCCGCACTGCCGACCACGCTCTCAGCCAAGCCCGTTCCATCGTCGCCCCCTGCAAGCACACCGACCGCCGTCACGCCTGCGGACGCGGCGGCCCCGGTCGACACCACGGCTGCTGCAGCTCCACCGCCACCGCCGAAGCTGCCGCCCCCGCCGCTGTACACCTGCACCACCCGCGAGCAGGCGTCCTACATCGGTGAGGTCGCCGAACCGCCGCCGCGTTGCGTGCCGCTGCACACGACGGACCTGGACGGTGGACCCAACCAGGCCGGCGGCAGCGCCTGCGAGGTGCTACGCGACCAGTGCCAGCCCCTGCCCGCCGAGCAGTTGTGCGATACCTGGAAGAACTACGTGGCCGAAGCCGAAACCCACTGGCGCTTCGCCGTTCCCGAGCATGCGGAGGCGCTGCGCGCGGAGTTCGAACGCCGCCAGCACCTGCTCGAGGCCAGCAACTGCAGCGCGCCGGAGCGGCCTGCGCCATAACCCATCGCGCTCGCACGGTGGCGCACCTGTTGTCGTAGGAGCGGCTTCAGCCGCGACCGGGCGTTCCCGACGCCAGCAACTGCAGCGCACCGGAGCGGCCTGCGCCGTGACCCATCGCGCTCGTGCGTGGTGCTGCGCCTGTCGTCGTAGGAGTCAACTGTCATGCAGCCGCGATGACAGGAGGGGCATACGCTGCCTGATCACGCGCGATCGCGTTGAGCCA
>NZ_JAMDLL010000003.1:0-503560 GCF_040595915.1 Xanthomonas sp. PPL134 | reverse complement strand
CACAAGCGGCAGCGCCGCGACATCCACCTGTACCGCGTCGGGACTGAAGTCCCTCCCACACCACTCGACCCCACATTGCGTCGCCGTCGCGTCTCGTAGGAGCGGCTCTTGTCCCCGGTTTTGGATCAGCCGCGACCGGGCGTGACCGGGAAAGCCCCGTCGCGGCTGACGCCGCTCCTACGCAGGCCAGACCTGGCGACCGCACCGACACCACACGTGGTTGCCGCGCGCAGACGCGCCGCTCAGTCCTCTGCCCAGCGCTGCGGGCCATCACCGTGCGCGGCGAGAGTATCGGCCGGGTTGCTCAGCCGGCAGCGGCGCAGCGACAGGCAGCCGCAGCCGATGCAGTCGGTGAGCTGGTGGCGTAGGCGAGTGAGCTGCAGGATGCGCGCGTCCAGTTCCTCGCGCCAGGCCGCCGACATCCGCGCCCATTCGGCACGGGTCGGCGTGCGCGCGTCGGGCAGCTGTGCGAAGGCGGCCTTGACACTGTCCAGCGGCACGCCGACGCGTTGCGCCACGCGGATCACCGCCAGCCGGCGCAGCACGTCGCGGGTGTAGCGGCGCTGGTTGCCGGCGGTGCGTGCGCTGCGGATCAGGCCCTTGCTCTCGTAGAAATGCAGCGCCGACACCGCCACGCCGCTGCGCGCGGCAACCTGCCCCACGCTCAGTTCCTCCTGCATCGCTTGACCTCGAGTCCGGTTGAGGTTGCATGCTGCATGGCCTGCAGGCGCCGATGCAAGTCGCCACCGGCAGCCGTCCATCCGCTTTCCCAGGTATCCCGATGCAAGACCACGCCACCGCCGCCGATGTCCCGCCCGCCCCCGCCGCTGCCGGCTCCGTGCTGGCGCCGGCCTATCGCGCCACGACCATCGGGATGGTCGCGCTGGTCTCGCTGATCGCCTTCGAGGCGCTGGCGGTGGCCGCGGCGATGCCGACCGTGGCCCGCGAACTGGACGGCCTGCGGCTGTATGCGCTGGCCTTCGGCGGGACCCTGGCCACCAGCGTGATCGGCATGACCGTGGCCGGGCGCTGGAGCGACCTGCACGGGCCGGCGGCGCCGCTGTGGGCCGGGCTGGCCTGCTTCGTGTGCGGCCTGCTGCTGGCCGGCTTCGCTCCGTCGATGACGCTGCTGCTGGCCGGTCGATTGGTGCAAGGCCTGGGCGCCGGCGCGATCTCGGTGGTGCTGTACGTGCTGGTCGCGCGGCTGTATCCGCAGACGATCCGCCCGCGCATGTTCGCCGCGTTCTCCGCCGGCTGGGTGGTGCCGTCGCTGATCGGCCCCAGCATCAGCGGGCTGATCGTCGAGCACGTCGGCTGGCGCTGGGTGTTCCTGGCGGTGCCGCTGCTGGCGCTACCCGCGGCAGCACTGCTGTGGCCGGCGTTGCGGCGCCTGCCGCCCGCCGCGAGCGCGGACGGCGCCAGCGGCGCGTCGCGGCTGTGGTCGCTGGGCGCGGCGGCCGGTGTCTGCCTGCTGTACCTGGGCGGCCAGCAGCGCGGCCTGTGGGCGGCGCTGCTGCTGCCAGCCGCATTGGCGCTGCTGGTGCTGTGCACCTGGCGGCTGCTGCCTGCTGGCACGTTACGTGCCGCACGCGGCCTGCCCAGCGTGATCGCGCTGCGCGGCATCGCCGGGTCGGCATTCTTCGGCTGCGAGGCGTTCCTGCCGCTGCTGCTGTCGCGCGAACGCGGGCTGTCGCCGGTGTGGGCGGGCGTGGCGCTGAGCGCCGGCGCGCTGGGCTGGTTCGCCGGCTCCTGGTACCAGGGCCACTACGGCCGCGACGCCACCCGCCTGCGGCGGCTGCGGCTGGGCTGCACGCTGATGGCGCTGGGCATCGCGGCCACGACGCTGGCGCTGCTGCCGGCGGTGCCGGCGGTGCTGGCGATCGGCGGCTGGACCGCCACCGGCCTGGGCATGGGCCTGATCTACCCGACCCTGGCGGTGCTGACCCTGACCCTGTCGCCGCCGGCGCGGCAGGGCCGCAACAGTTCGGCGCTGCAGTTGAGCGAGGCGATCGCGGTGGCGACCACGCTGGCGATCGGCGGCTCGCTGTTCGCCGCGCTGCTGGCGTATTCGGCGGCCGCGGCCTATCTGTCGACGTTCGCCGTGGCCGCGCTCATGGCCCTGCTCGGCCTGGGCATCGCCGGCCGTACCCAGCCTGCGTCCGGCTGACGGAATCGCCGCGTCTGGCGCCTGCCGCGGCGTGGTGGCGTGCGCGACAAGAAGGATCGCGGAAGCGGCGATCGTCCATGGCCGCACGATGACGCGGCCATGGATGCGCGTTGCGCCCGTTCGGCTGGTGGCCTGGCAGGCGCGCGCCTAGCGCGCGCCCACGCCCTTGGCCCAGGCCTGGATGATGTCGGCGATGGCGCGCACGCCGTCGGTGAGCGCGGCCGGCCCCGGCTGCAGGATCAGCGGCGACTTGATCTCGAACAGTTGCCCGTCGCGCACCGCCGGAATCGCCGCCCAGCCCGGCCGCGCGGCGACGCGCTCGGGGCGGAAGCGCTTGCCGCACCAGGAGCCGAGGATGATGTCCGGCGCACGCCGCACCACCTCGTCGCCATTGGCGAGGATCCGCGCCTTGGCCAGCGGCTGCACCGACAGTTCCGGGAACACGTCGTCGCCGCCAGCGATGCCCACCAGTTCGGCCACCCAGCGGATGCCGGTGATGATGGGCTCGTCCCATTCCTCCAGGTACACCCGCGGCCGGCGCGGCAAGGTGGCGGCCTGCGCGGCGATGGCGTCGAGGCCGCGCTGCAGCTCGTCGGCGTAGGCGTCAGCGCGCGGTCCGGCGCCGACCAGCGCGCCGAGCCGGCGCACGTAGTCGAGGATGCCGTCGACGCTGCGGTGGTTGGCGATCCAGACCTCCATGCCGTGCCGCACCAGTTCGGCGGCGATGTCGGCCTGGATGTCGGAGAAGCCGATCGCCAGGTCCGGCTGCAGCTTCAGGATCTCGCCGATCTTGGCGCTGGTGAAGGCGCTGACCTTGGGTTTGTCGCGGCGCGCCTGCGGCGGGCGCACGGTGAAGCCGCTGATGCCGACGATGCGCTGCTGCTCGCCGAGCGCGTACAGCGTTTCGGTCGGCTCTTCGGTCAGGCAGACGATGCGCTGCGGGCCCATGCTCACCGCGCCTCGCGCGGACACGCGTTGACAGCGGCGGCGACGCGGCAGGCCGGGCCGGCACCCCTCACGGGAACAGCATCCGCTTGCTCCAGTGGCCGGCGGCGTCGGCTTCGTAGCGCCAGCGCTCGTGCAGGCGGTACTTGGCGCCGTACCAGAACTCGACACTGCGCGGCACCACGCGGAACCCGCCCCAGCCGTCCGGGCGCGGCACCTCGCGGCCCTCGAAGGTGGCCTCGGCCTTGGCCACGCGCTCCTCGAATTCCTCGCGCGAGGCCAGCGTGCGCGACTGCGCCGAGGCCCAGGCGCCGATCTGGCTCATGCGCGGCCGCGAGGCGAAATAGGCGTCGGCCTCGGCCGCGGCGACCAGTTGCACCTCGCCGTCGATGCGTACCTGCACCCCGTCCTCGCGCATGCGCCGCCACAGGAACAGCAGCGAGGCCTGCGGATTGGCCTGCAGCTCGCGGCCCTTCTGGCTGTCCAGGTGGGTGTAGAACACGAACCCGCGCGCGTCGTAGGCCTTCAGCAGCACCACCCGCGACGACGGACGCGCCTCCAGCGTGGCCGAGGACACGACCATGGCGTTGTATTCGGCCTCATCGCTGGTGCGCGCCTCGGCGAACAGGTCGGCGAACGTGGACAGGGCTTCGGCGTAGAGATCGGGCATGGCGACAGGCACTCGGCGGACGATGCGCCATTGTCGCGCCATGCACCGCGCGACGCACGCCTCGCCGCGCGGCGCCCGCCCGAGGGGTCTGCGCGGCGCGCGAGGCGGCACCGGTCTCTGCTAGCATCGGCGGATGAATCCCGCCCCCAACCTGGTGCTGGTCGGCCCGATGGGTGCCGGCAAGAGCGTCATCGGCCGCCGCCTGGCCGAGCGCTTCGGCCTGGTCTTCGTCGACAGCGACCA
This sequence comes from Xanthomonas sp. PPL134, assembly GCF_040595915.1. Lineage (NCBI taxonomy): Bacteria > Pseudomonadati > Pseudomonadota > Gammaproteobacteria > Lysobacterales > Lysobacteraceae > Xanthomonas > Xanthomonas sp. PPL134. The sequence continues at coordinate 499,535 of NZ_JAMDLL010000003.1, read as the reverse complement.
GACCATCGTCGAGCGCACCGGCGCCAGCATCGCCTCGCTGTTCGAGCACGCCGGCGAAGCCGGCTTCCGCGAGCACGAGCGCGCGGTGCTGGAAAGCATCCTGAGCACGCCTGGCCACCTGATCTCCACCGGCGGCGGCGCCGTGCTCAACGCCGACAGCCGCCGCGAGATGCGCGAACACGGCTTCGTGGTGTACCTGCGGGTCGGCGTGGCCGCGCAACTGCAGCGGCTGCACCGCGATCGCAGCCGTCCGCTGCTGCAGCGCGGCGACCGCGAGCAGGTGCTGCGCGACCTGCATGCGGTGCGCGAACCGCTGTACCGCGAGGTCGCCGACCTGATCCTGGACACCGACCACTTCACCCCGGCCGAAGCCACCGCACAGCTGGTCGTGCGCCTGGCCGCGTCGTGGAAACTTCCGGAACCCACTGCATGACGGCAGCATCGCGCACGGTCGAGGTCGCTGGCGACCCGGCCTACACCATCCGCATCGGCCCCGGCCTGCTCGACGACGGCACCGCCCTCGCCACCCACGTGCGCGGACGCCACGTCCTGCTGCTCAGCGACAGCCAGGTGGCGCCGCTGTATGCCGCGCAGGTCCGCGACGCGCTGCTGGCGGCGCGCCCCGAATTGCAGATCGGCGACTTCGTGATCCCCGCCGGCGAGGCCTCCAAGACCCTGGACCACTTCGCCGCGGCGATCGCCGCGCTGGCCGCCCTGGGCGCCACCCGCGACGCCTGCGTGCTGGCGCTGGGCGGCGGCGTGGTCGGCGACCTGGCCGGCTTCGCCGCCGCCTGCTGGATGCGCGGCGTGGATTGCGTGCAACTGCCGACCACGCTGCTGGCGATGGTCGACTCCTCGGTCGGCGGCAAGACCGCGGTGGACATCCCACAGGGCAAGAACCTGGTCGGCGCGTTCCATCCGCCGCGCGCAGTGCTGGCCGACACCGCCACGCTGCGCAGCCTGCCGCCGCGCGAACTGCGCGCCGGGCTGGCCGAGGTGATCAAGTACGGCGCCATCCGCGACCCGCTGTTCTTCGAATGGCTGCATGCCGAGCGGCGCGCGCTGCTGGCCGGCGAGCCGGCGGCGCTGGCGCAGGCCATCGCGCGCAGCTGCGAGCACAAGGCCGAGATCGTCGCCCGCGATCCGCTGGAGAAGGGCGAGCGCGCCCTGCTCAACCTCGGCCACACCTTCGGCCACGCCATCGAGACCGAACAGGGCTACGGCGCCCCGGACAACGCCAACCTCAACCACGGCGAAGCGGTGGCGGTGGGCATGGTGCTGGCTGCCGAACTGTCGGCCCGGCTGGGCATGGCCAGCGCGCAGGACACGGAGAAACTGCGCGCGCTGCTGCAGGACTTCGGCCTGCCGACCGCGCTGCCGGCGGGGCTGGCGCCGGAGGCGCTGCTGGCGCGCATGCGCCTGGACAAGAAGAACCTGGCCGGTCGCCTGCGGCTGGTGCTGTGGCGCGGCATCGGCCACGCCGAGATCGTGCCCGACGTGGACGAGGCCGAGGTGCTGGCGGTACTGGCCGCCGGCTGAGCCGGCGCAGCGCTTACGCAGCAGTCGCCCGCGCGCGCCGGTGGCGCTGGCGCGCCTGCACACGCCCCCAGCCGCACTCAGCGTGCCTGCCGCCACGCGCGCGGGGTCTGCCCGACCTGCGCCTTGAACACGCGCGACACCGCGGCCTCGCTGCCGTAACCCACCTCGTCGGCAAGCTGCTTCAGCGGCCGTCCTTCGCGCAGGCCGCGCTGCACCAGGGCAATGCGCCAGTCCTGCAGGTACTGGCCCGGCGTGCAGCCGAGGGTCTCGCGAAAACTGCGCGCGAACGCACTGCGCGACATGCCGGCACGGGCGGCCAGGCTCTCCAGCGTCCACGGCTGCGCCGGGGCGTCGTGGATGCTGGTCAACGCCAGCCGCAGCCGCGCATCGGCCATCCCGGCGAGCATGCCGCCATCGGTAAGCCCCTGCTCCATCAGTTCGCGGATCACGTGCACCAGCACCACCTCGAACAGGCGATTCAACACCGCCTGGCGCCCGCAATGCTGGGCGAACGCTTCCTCGAACAGCAGGTGCAGCAGCGTCTCACCCTGGCGCAGCGCGTCCAGCGGCAGGCAGATGCAGGCCGGCAAGGCGCGCACCAGCGGATTGGCCGCGCCGCCGCTGAAGCGCAAATGCGCGCAGGCGAAATCCGCGCCGCGCTGCGCATCGGTCTCGAAGCGGTGCGGCATGGCCTGCGGGTACAGCAGCAGGCTGGGCCGGTCGATCCGCAGCACGCTGCCATCGCCGTTGTGGACGACCACGCTGCCCTGGCGCAGCAGATGCAACTGGCCGCGGTCGCCATCGTCGAGCCGGTGCAGGCCGCACAGCGTGCCGGCGTGGAAGACCTCGGCGCTGACCGAGAAGTGGGTCAACAAGGCGGCCAGGCGGTCGGTCACTCAGGACTCCGGGTAAAGTTTCGCGGACGATTCGCCACCCATCGTATCGCCTTGGCGCGCAAAGTCACTCCTGTCGCCGGCACCCTGCCCGGCATGCCACAGGAAACCGCCATGAAGACCCTGCTTCCCTTGCTCGCCACCTCGCTGCTGGCCGGTGCGATCGGCGCCGCCAGCGCCGCAACGCCGGCCGACCAGCCCGCGCCGTTGCGCCCGGTCGCGACGTTCCTCGATGCGCTCAACGGCAGCGGCGGCAAGCCGATCGAGCAGCTCACGCCGGCGCAGGCGCGGCAGGTGCTGCGCGATGCCCAGGCCAATACGCCGTTGCCGCCGGCCGAGGTCAGCCGCACCACCATCCAGGCCGACGGCAAGCCACTGAACCTGGTGATCGTGCGGCCGCCGCACACCGCCGGCCAGGTGTTGCCGGCCTTCATGTTCTTCCACGGCGGCGGCTGGGTGCTGGGCGACTTCCCGACCCACGAACGCCTGATCCGCGACCTGGTCAACGCCTCCGGCGCGGTGGCGGTCTATGTGGACTACACGCCGTCGCCGGAAGCGCAGTATCCGGTCGCCATCCACCAGGCCTACGCCGCCACCCGCTGGGTCGCCGAGCACGGCGCGCAGATCGGCGTGGACGGCCAGCGCCTGGCGCTGGCCGGCAACAGCGTCGGCGGCAACATGGTCGCGGCCGTGGCGCTGCAGGCCAAGGCCGCGGGGACGCCGGCGCTGCGCTACGACCTGATGCTGTGGCCGGTGACCGACGCCCGCTTCGACGATGGCTCGTACCAGCAGTTCCAGAGCGGCTACTTCCTCACCCGCAACATGATGACCTGGTTCTGGGACAACTACACCACCGACCCCAAGGCCCGTGCCGAGATCACCGCCTCGCCGCTGCGCGCCACCCCGGCGCAACTGGCCGGCCTGCCGCCGACGCTGATCCAGACCGCCGAACTGGACGTGCTGCGCGACGAGGGCGAAGCCTTCGGCCGCAAGCTGGACCAGGCCGGAGTGACGGTCACGGTGACCCGCTACAACGGGCTGATCCACGATTTCGGCCTGCTCAATGCCCTGCGCGACGTGCCCGCGGTGCGGACCGCCATCCAGCAGGCGGGCGACGGCCTGCGCGAGCACCTGAAGTAAGCGCACCACCGGCGGCACGCCATGCAGCGTCCCGGCTGCAGCGTCCCGCCAACCCGCGCCCCGCGCACTCAGGGCTGGGCGCGCTCCAGCGACGCATCCCCGCCCAGGGTGCGATACAGCGTCACCCGATTGGTGGCCGCGGTCAGTTCCACCGCGACCAGGCTGCGCTGCGCGGCGTAGTAGCTGCGCTGCGCATCCAGGTTGGACAGCGCGCTCTCCACGCCGACGCGGTAGCGCTGCGCGCTGGCATCGTAGGTATTGGCGGCATCGGCGAGCAGAGCGTGCTGCGCGCGCAACTGCGCATCGATGGTGCCGCGCCGGGCCAGGGCATCGGCCACTTCGCCGAAGGCGGTCTGCAAGGACTTCTCGTAGCTGGCCACGGCAGCGTCGCGCTGCGCCTCGGTGTAGCGCACGTTGGCACGCGCCGCGCCGCCATCGAACAAGGTGTAGGCGGCGCTAGCACCCAACAAGCCGTTGAAGGCGTCATGGGTGAACAGGTCCGACAGCGCCGTGCTGGTCAGCCCCAACAGGCCACTCAGGCTGATGCGCGGAAACAGCGCGGCGCGGGCGGCGCCGATCTCGGCATTGACCGCGCGCAGTTCGTACTCGGCCTGCACCACGTCGGGCCGGCGCAGCAGGATGGCCGTATCCAGGCCGGCCGGCGGATCGCCGATGCGCGCCGCGGCCTCCTCGATCGAGGCCGGCAGCAGTGCCGGATCGACCGGAGCGCCCACCAGCAACTGCAGCGCATTGACGTCCTGCGCCATCGCCGTGGTTTGCGCGGCCAGGTCGGCCTGCGCGGCATGCAGCACCTGGTTGGCCTGGTCCAGCGCCGAATGCGGCACGATGCCGCCGTCCACGCGCTGTGCGGTCAGCGCCACGCTGGCGCCGGCACTGCGCACGGTGTCCTGCGCGATCGTCAGCAGGCTGCGGTCGCTGGCATAGGTCAGCCAGGCCGTGGCGATGTCGCCGACCAGGGTCAGGCGGGTGGCGCGTGCCGCCGCCTCCTGTTCCAGGTAGCGCTGCTGCGCGGCCGCGGTCATCGCATGCAGCCGGCCGAACAGATCGAGTTCGAAGGCGGTGACGCCCAGGCCCAGGTCGTAGCTGCTCGCATAGCCCGCCGCTGGCGCGGCCGCGGTGGTGCCGCCCTGCGCCCCGTCGGCCGGGGCCGCGCCCTTGCCGTGGTAGGAACGCGCATAGGTCGCGCTGGCGCCGACCTCCGGCAGCAACGCGGCGCGCTGGATCCGGTACTGCGCCCGCGCCTGGGCGATAGCGGCGAGGGCGATCCGCAGATCGCGGTTGTGGTCCAGCGCCTGCGCGATCAGCGCCTGCAGCCGCGGGTCGCCGAACACCTGACGGTAGCCCAGCGACGGCAGCGTGGCCTCGTGTTGCGCCAGGTAGGCATCGCCGACCGGCCACGACGGCGGGATCGGCGCAGCGGGCCGCACATAGGCCGGCGTCAGGCTGCACGCCGACAGCAGGCACGCGGCGCCTAGCACGAGCGCGCGCATCAGGCCGGCTCCGGCCGCGTCGGCGCAGACGGTGGCGCCGCGCCGTCGCGGCGCGCGCGGCGGCGCGCCAGCCATTCGGCCATCGCGATGTGGAAGGCCGGGGTCAGGTACAGGGTCAGCGCCTGCGAGAACAGCAGGCCGCCGACCACCGCGATGCCGAGCGGGCGGCGCGCCTCGGCGCCGGCGCCGACGCCCAGCGCGATCGGCAACGACCCCAGCACTGCCGCCAGCGTGGTCATCATGATCGGGCGGAAGCGCACCGTCGCCGCTTCCAGCATCGCCGCACGCGGCTGTTTCCAGCGTTCCTCGCCCGAGCGCTCCAGGTCCAGCGCGTAGTCCACCATCATGATGCCGTTCTTCTTGACCAGCCCGACCAGCAGGATCAGGCCGACGAAGCTGAAGAGATTGAGCTCCTGGCGGAACAGCACCAGCATGAGGATGGCGCCGAACCCCGCCAGCGGCAGCGAGGTCAGGATGGTGATCGGATGCAGCGCGTTCTCGTACAGGATCGCCAGCACGCCGTAGATCAGCAGCACGGTGATCAGCAGCAGCATCGGCAGCGTCTTCATCGAATTCTCGAAGGCCTGCGCCGAACCGGCGAACTGGCCGCTGATGGCGCGGGCGTCGCCCTTGCCCAGGGTCTGCGCCATCAGGTTGCCGATGCCGGCGGCGGCATCGCCCAGCGACACGCCCGGCGCCAGGTTCATCGACAAGGTCACCGCCGGCAAGCCGGCGTAATGGTTGATCGCCACCGGCCCCACGCCCATGCGCACGTCGGCCACCGCGCGCAGCGGCACCATCGGCCCGCCGGCCGCGGTCAGCACCGCGCTGGTGCCGGAACTGCTGTTGGAGGTCTGCGTGCCGATCGCGGTGATGCCCGGGTTCTGGTTGCCGTTGAACGACAGCGCATCCAGGCCGTTGAGGTCGGCCTGTGCCGCGGGGTCGACCTGCAGCAGCACCTCGTATTGGTCGGTGTCGCCGTAGATGGTGCTGATCTTGCGGCCGCCGTAGGCGCTGGCCAGGGTGTCCTGCAGGCCGGCGGCAGTGACGCCCAGCGCGGCCGCCTGCTCGCGGTGCAGCACCACCTCGATCTCCGGGTTCTTGAGCTGCAGGTCGCTCTGCGGATCCTGCACGTCGCGCAGTTGCCGCAGGCGTTGCAGGATGGTGTCGGACTGGGCGTACAGCGCCTTCTGGTCGGTGGACTGCAGCACGTACTGCAGCGAGCCGTTCGAGGCCGTCGGCCCCATGTCGATCGCCGGCGGATTGCGCATGTTGAGGGTGATGCCCTGGATCGCGGCGACCTGCTTGCGCACGTCCTGGATCACCTCCTCGGCGCTGCCGCTGCGCTCGGACAGCGGCTTGAGCCCGATCAGCAGGCGCCCGCTGTTGCTGAGCGAATTGTCCGAACCGATCACCGATTCGACATTGGCCACGTTGGGATTGCGCTGGATGATCTTCACCACCGCCGCCTGCTTGGCGACGAAGTCGGCGAACGCGGTGCCCTCCGGCACGCGGGTGTCGCCGTCGATCTTTCCCGAATCCACCTGCGGGATGAAGCCTTTCTCGACCACCGCGTAGACGCCGGCGGTGCCGACCAGGGTGGCCAGGCCGATGACGCACATCAGGCCGATACGCTCGGTCGCCCAGGCCAGCGAGCGCGCATAGCCGCGTTCGCTGGCGTCGACCAGCCGGTCGAAGCGCTCGAACACCCAGCCCGTGCTCTTCCTCGGGTCGAGCCAGCGGCTGGCCAGCATCGGCGTGAGGGTCAGCGAGACGATGCCGGACAGGATCACCGCGATCGCGATGACCATGCCGAACTCGGAGAACAGCCGCCCCACCAGCCCGCCCATGAACACGATCGGCAAGAACACCGCCGACAGCGACACCGTCATCGACAGCACGGTGAAGCCGATCTCGCGCGAGGCGGCGATGGCCGCGTCCATGCGGCTGGCGCCCTGCTCGGCATGGCGGACGATGTTCTCGATGACCACGATGGCATCGTCGACCACGAAGCCGACCGACAGCGTCAGCGCCAGCATCGAGATGTTGTCGAGGCTGAAGTGCAGCAGGCGCATCACCGCGAAGGTGCCGATCAGCGAGGTCGGCAGCACCAGCGCCACGATCAGGGTCGCCATCCAGCTGCGCAGGAACAGAAGAATCACCACGATCACCAGCACCAGCGAGCCGACCAGGGTCCATTCCACGTCCTCCACCGAGGCGCCGATGTAGTCGCCGCGGTCGTAGAGCACGTCGAGCTGGGCGTCGCCGGGCAGCTGCGCACGGATTCCCGGCAGCGCCGCCTGGATGCCCTGGGTCACCGACAGCGTGTTGGCGCCGGGCTGGCGGTGGATGTTGATCTCGATCGCGCGCTGGCCGTTGAGCGAGGCGGCGGTCTGCAGGTTCTCGACGCTGTCCTCGGCATGGCCGACGTCGCGCAGGCGCACCGGCGCGCCGTCGGCATAGGTCAGCACCATGGCATCGAAATCGGCCGCGCGCTTGAGCTGGCCGTCGGCGCGCACGGTGTAGGACCGCGCACGCCCCATCAGCGTGCCGGCCGGCGCGTTGCTGTTGCCCGCCTGCACCGCCGAGACCACCTGATCGAAGCCCAGGTGGCGGGCGGCGAGCAGGTGCGGATTGACGAACAGGCGCACCGCGTACTTCTGCGCGCCGTTGACGTCGATCTGGCCGGCACCCGGCACCGAGGCCAGGCGCAGCGCCACGCGATCCTTGGCGAACTGGTTGAGCAGCGGCAGCGCGATGGTTTCGGAGCGCAGGATCAGGTGCATGATCGGTGCGGCGCTGGGATCCTCCTTCTGGATCTGTGCCGGGTTGATCTCGCGCGGCAGCAGCCCCGCCGCCTGCGAGACCGCGTTCTGCACGTCCTGCGCCGCGGCATCGACATTGCGGCTCAAGGCGAACTGCAACACGATGCGGGTGCTGCCCACGCTGCTGGTCGAGCTCATCGTGTCCAGCCCGGGCAGGCCGCTGAACTGCCGCTCCAGCGGCGTCGCCACCGCCGCGGCCATGGTCTCGGGATTGGCGCCGGGCAGCGACATGTTGACGGTGATGGTCGGGAAGCTGACGTCGGGCAGCTCGCTCACCGGCAGCGCAAAGTAGGCCATGGCGCCGGCCAGCATCAGCCCGATCATCAGCACCGAGGTCATCACCGCGCGGTGGATGAACAGCGCCGACAGGTTCACGCAGGCCGTCCCGCCGCCGCTTTCGGCGTGGCGTGCGGGTTGCCGGATTGCACGGCGGTGCCGTCGCGCAGTTCGTTGGGCATCGTGAGGATGACGCGGTCGCCCGCACGCAGGCCCTTGGCGATCACCGCCTGCCCGTCGATCATCCGCGCCACGCTGAGTGGCCGCGCCACGGCGCGCCCACCGACCACGCAGTACACGTACGGCCCCTGCTGTCCCTGCTGCAAGGCGCTCTCGGGCACCGACAGCGCCTGCGGGTCCTCTGCCAGGATCACCCGCACGGTGACGAACTGTCCCGGCCACAGCGTGGCGCCGGCGTTGGCGAAGCGCGCGCGCAGCTCCAGGGTGCCGCTGCTGGTGTCGAAGGCATTGTCGAGAAACGCCAGCTCGCCGCGATCGAGCAGCGTGCCGTTCACCGCATCCAGCGCCAGCACCGGCAGCCCCAGGCCCTGGTGCCCCAGCGGTGCGGCGCGCACGGCATCGACCTGCACATGCGCCAGGGCGAAGCGCACCTCGATCGGCGTGCTGACGTTGAGCGTCACCAGCGCGGTGCTGGACCCGCTGGACACCAAATTGCCCGGCTTGACCGCGATGGCGCCGGCGCGGCCATCGATGGGGGCGCGGACCTGGGTGTAGGCCAGCGACAGCTGCGTCTGCTCGACCTGCGCCTGGTCGGCGGCGACGGTGCCGCGCAGCGAGCGCAGCGTGTCGGCCGCGGTGGTGTAGGTCTTGGGATCGACCGCGCCGGTGCTGGACAGCTTGGCGTAACGCGCCTCGGTGTCGGCCGCATCCGCCGCCAGCGCCTGGTCGCGGGCCAGGGTGGCGCGCGCCTGCGCCAACGCCGCCCGCAGCGGCCGCGGATCGATGGTGAACAGCAATTGCCCGGCGTGGACCTGTTCGCCGTCATGGATCAGCACCGACTGCAGCACCCCGTCGGCCTGCGCGCGCACCTCCACGGTCTGCGGCGACAGCAGGGTGCCGGAGGTCTCGATGATGTCGGGCACCCGGTGCGGTGCGACGGTCATGGTCTGCACGCGCAAGGGTTCGGGCGCCGGCGCGGGCTGCTGGCGGTGCGCGGCCCAGTACCAGCCGCCGAGGATCAGCAGGCACAGCGCGGCCAGTCCGGCGAAGACGGTGATCCGCCCCAGGCCGCGCGCCTTGCGTGGCGTTTGATCAGCGCTCGCGCGCCGCCGTGGCGCGCGCAGCGGCATGACATCGTCGAAGGTGGCAGCAGGCCTCGCGGGATCCCGTCCCGCGCCGACATCAAGGTGCTGTCCAGGGAATCGCCCATCGCTCTGGCTTCGCATGCCGGCCGCGTCCGCACTCGTGGTGAATGGCGATGCCGTGACACCAGGATCTCTGTGCGCACGCAGCGGCATAGCCTGTCCCAATGACGCCAGATCGACAGTGATGGCTCCGTGATAGAACGCACAGCATCAGGTGCGGTGTGCGCCGCGCTGTGCACACGTCATCGACGGACCCACGTCTCCGCCACCGCGTGGGCGAGGACCGCAGCGCGCGCCGGCCAAGAGTGCGCCCGAACGCTCACGGACTGCCGTCGCGCTCCACCACCAGCACCCGCGCCGCGCCCTGCGGGTGCGCCACGTGCTCGGTGCCCTCCGGCGCATGGAACACGTCGCCGGCCTGCAGCAGCGCGGCCTGCTCGACGCCGTGCACGCGCCAGTGCATCTGCACCTGCCCGTCCAGCACCACGAACACCTCCTGGCCATCGTTGACGTGCCAGACATAGGGCTGGTCGGTCCAGTGGATGCGCACGCCGATCCCGTCCAGCAGCGCCACCGGCAGCGCCTCCCAGGCGCGGGTGCCGGTGAAGTCGCGCGCCCGCAGCACCCGCGGCGCGGCGCTCATGCCAGGCCCCGCGCGCGGCGGCTGGACTGCAGCACGTTGTCGCGCGGCAGCGGCCGCCCCGCCTGCACCGCCGCGATCCACTGCGCGGTGTCGGCGACCGCGGCGAAATTGCTGTGGAACACCACGCCGAACACCCGGTGGATCTCCTCGGCGCTGGCCTGGCCGGCGGCGTTGGCGTACGGCAGCGCACCGCTGGCGTCGCCCAGCACTTCCACCGCCAGCCCGCGGTGGAAGGCCTCGTACACGGTGGAGGCGTTGCAGTTGTGGGTCATGTAGCCGGCCACGGTCAGGGTGTCGATCGCCTGTGCCTGCAGCCAGTCGGCCAGGTCAGTCCCGGCGAACACGCTGGGCTTGGTCTTGCGCAGCAGCCGCGTGTGCGGCCGCGCGGCGACCTGCGGGTGCAGGTCCCAGCCGGGGCTGCCGTCGGCGAACACCGGGGACTGCGCCGGCGCGGTGTGCTGCACCACCAGCACCGGCACGCCGTGCGCCTGGGCCGCGTCCATCGCCTGCAGGAGGTTGGGCAACGACTGCGCCACCGGCGGATAGGCGATGGGTAGCGCGCCGTCGAAGTAGGCATTCTGGACATCGATGACCAGCAGGGCGCGGCGGGGAGAGGACATGCGGTGGCTCCGGGGCGAAAGGATCGCCAGTGTCGGCGGGCGCCCGCGGCCCGACGAGTGGCCCGAAACACCGTTTTCGCTAAAATCGGGCCATGTCGCCGCATCGCATCGCCGTGGTCGCCTTCGACCGCATCAGCCCCTTCCACCTCGCGGTGCCCTGCCAGGTGTTCGAGGCGCGGCCCGACACCGGCCTGCCGGCCTTCGACCTGCACGTGTGCGCCGCCGAGCCGGGCCTGCTGCGCACCGATGCCGGCTTCGCCATCCAGGTGCAGCACGGCCTGGACGCGCTGGACGGCGCCGACACGGTGATCGTGCCGTCCTGGCGCGATGCCGCCGAGCCGGCGCCGGCAGCGCTGTGCCAGGCGCTGCGCCGCGCCCATGCCGCCGGCGCGCAGGTGGTGGGCCTGTGCCTGGGCACCTTCGTGCTGGCCGACGCCGGCCTGCTCGACGGCCGCCCCGCCACCACCCACTGGGCGGCGCTGGCGCGCTTCGCGCAGCGCCACCCGCAAGTGCGGCTGCAGCCGGACGTGCTGTACGTGGACGACGGCGACGTGCTGACCTCGGCCGGCACCGTGGCCGGCATCGATTGCTGCCTGCACCTGGTCCGGCGCCGCCACGGCGCCGAGGTCGCCAACCGCATCGCCCGGCGCCTGGTAGTGGCGCCGCACCGCCAGGGCGGGCAGGCGCAGTACGTCGAACAGCCGCTGCCGGCCAATCGCCGCGACGCGCTGCTCGGCCCGACCCTGGACTGGATGCTGCAGCGGCTGGAGCAGCCGCTGCGCCTGGACGCGCTGGCGGCGCACGCGCGGATGAGCCGGCGCAGCTTCACCCGGCAGTTCCGCCAGGTGACCGGGACCACCGTGGTGCAGTGGCTGGCGCACCAGCGCCTGGTCCGCGCCCAGCAGCTGCTGGAGCGCACTGACCTGGCCCTGGAGCGGATCGCCGCCAGCTGCGGCTTCGGCAGCGCCGGCGCGCTGCGCCAGCAGTTCGCGCGCGCCCTGGGCGTGCCGCCCTCGGCCTACCGCCGCGGCTTCCGTGCCGGTTGAGGCCGGCCCGCTGCGTTCCGCCGGCCGCGCCACGTCGCCCACACCGGCACCCGCTACAATCGGCGCATGCGCGTCTTCCTCCAGCAACGCCCCGACGGCAACGAGCCGCCACGCTACCTGCAGTTGACCCTGCAGCCGGACCTGTTCGGCGGCTGGGAGCTGCTGCGCGAAAGCGGCCAGATCGGCGGCCGCGCGCAGCTGCGGCGCGAACTCTACCTGCAGCAGGAAGAAGCCAACGCCGCCTTCGAGAAAGCCCGCGACGCCCAGCTCAAGCGCGGCTTCCAGGTCATGTTCACCCGTGGCGCCGACGCGCCGCGCTAAGGAATCCCCCATGCTCAAGAACGACCGCCTGCTGCGCGCGCTGCGCCGCGAGCCCGTGGACCAGACCCCCGTGTGGCTGATGCGCCAGGCCGGGCGCTACCTGCCCGAGTACCGCGCCACCCGCGCCCGCGCCGGCAGCTTCCTGGCCATGGCCAAGACCCCGGAGCTGGCCTGCGAGGTGACCCTGCAGCCGCTGGCGCGGTTCCCGCTGGACGCGGCGATCCTGTTCTCGGACATCCTCACCATTCCCGATGCGATGGGCCTGGAGCTGTACTTCGTCGAAGGCGAAGGCCCCAAGTTCCGCCACCCCGTGCGCGACGCGGCGGCGATCGCCAAGCTCGGCGTGCCGGACATGGAGACCGAGCTGCGCTACGTGATGGACGCGGTGCGGGTGATCCGCCGCGAACTGGACGGCAGCGTGCCGCTGATCGGCTTCTCCGGCAGCCCCTGGACCCTGGCCTGCTACATGGTCGAGGGCGGCGGCAGCGACAACTATGCGCGGATCAAGGCGCTGGCGCTGAACGATCCGGCCGCGCTGCACGCGCTGCTGTCGGTCAACACCGACGCGGTGATCGCCTACCTGGCGGCGCAGCGCGCGGCCGGCGCGCAGGCGCTGCAGGTGTTCGACACCTGGGGCGGCGTGCTGAGCCCGGCGATGTACCGCGAGTTCTCCCTGCCCTACCTGCAGCGCATCGCCCGCGAACTGGCGCGCGGCGACGGCGCCGAGCGCACCCCGCTGATCCTGTTCGGCAAGGGCAATGCGCCCTACCTGGAAGAACTGGCCGGCTCCGGCGCCGAAGGCGTGGGCGTGGACTGGACCATCGACCTGGCCGACGCCGCGCGCCGCACCGGCGGCCGCGTCGCCCTGCAGGGCAACCTGGACCCGGCGATGCTGTACGGCGCGCCGGAGGCGATCGACCGCGAAGTGCAGCGCGTGCTGCGCAGCTACGCCGACGGCAACGGCGGCTCGCTGGACGGCCACGTGTTCAACCTCGGCCACGGCCTGTCGCCGGACATGCAGCCCGAGCATGTCGGGGCGTTGGTGGCGGCGGTGCAGCGGCATAGTCGGCGTGGTTGAACGCCGGGATTCGGGATTCGGGATTCGGGATTGCAGTCTCGCGCACGGTCGGCGATCTGACCGCGCGCTCGATCTCTTGCGCTTCGTAGGAGCGGCTTCAGCCGCGACAGGATGTTGCGGGAATGCCCGTCGCGGCTGAAGCCGCTCCTACAAAAACACGCGCATGCCGCCGTCTGCGGAGGCCTGCACGGCGCCGCTCGCTGAGCGCGGGCTGCATCGCCTACACGCACTGCACGCGACTGCACGACACGGCGACGCGATCTGCGCGATCCTAGTGTCCCCCTCGCGTCGCCCCTGCGTGCCGATGTCCGCGCCCTCCTCCGATCCGATCGCCGTTCCCAACGCGCGCAGTTTCCGTCCGCTGCTGTGGCTGGTGTCGCTGGCCATCTTCATGCAGATGCTCGATGCCACCATCGTCAACACCGCGTTGCCGGCGATGGCGCGCAGCCTCGGCGAAAGCCCGCTGCAGATGCAGTCGGTGGTCTTCAGCTATGCGCTGGCGGTGGCGATGTTCATTCCCGCCTCGGGCTGGATCGCCGACCGCTACGGCACGCGCCGCACCTTCCTGACCGCGATCGTGCTGTTCACCCTCGGCTCGCTGCTGTGCGCGGCGGCGCCACGGCTGCCGTATCTGGTGGCCGCGCGCGTGCTGCAGGGCATCGGCGGCGCGATGCTGCTGCCGGTCGGCCGGCTGGCGGTGATGCGCTCGGTGTCGCGCGCGCAGTTCCTCAGCGCGATGAGCTTCATCGCCATCCCTGCGCTGATCGGGCCGCTGGTCGGGCCGACCCTGGGCGGCTGGCTGGTGCAGGTGGCGTCCTGGCACTGGGTGTTCCTGATCAACCTGCCGATCGGCGCGATCGGGTTCGCCGCGGCGCTGAAGATCATGCCGGACTTCTACGGCGAGCAGCGCACCCGCTTCGATTTGGTCGGCTACGCGATGCTGGCCTTCGGCATGGTCGCGCTGTCGCTGGCGCTGGACGGCATCTCCGAGCTGGGCCTGCGCCACGCCTTCGTGATGCTGCTGGCGATCGGCGGGCTGGCGGCACTGATCGGTTACTGGCTGCACGCGGCCAACGCGGCGGCGCCGCTGTTCCCGCTGCACCTGTTCAAGGTCGTCAGCTTCCGCATCGGCATCCTCGGCAACCTGTTCTCGCGCGTGGGCAGCGGCAGCATGCCGTTCCTGATCCCGCTGCTGCTGCAGGTGGGCCTGGGCATGAGCCCGATGGACGCCGGCCTGATGATGATCCCCGTGGCGCTGGCCGGCATGGCCTCCAAGCGCGCGGCGGTGAAGCTGGTGGAACGCTTCGGCTACCGCCGGGTGCTGATGACCAACACGATGCTGGTCGGCACCGCGATGGCCAGCTTCCTGCTGTTCGACGCCGGCCAGCCGCTCGGCTGGCGGCTGCTGCAACTGGCGCTGTTCGGCGCGGTCAACTCGCTGCAGTTCACCGTCATGAACACGGTGACCCTGCGCGACCTGGACCGCGACCAGGCCAGCGCCGGCAACAGCCTGCTGTCGATGGTGATGATGCTGGCCACCGGCTTCGGTGCCGCGGCGGCCGGTAGCCTGCTGGCGGCGTTCAACACCCACCTCGGCGATACCCACGGCGCCACCGCGGCGCTGCATGCGACCTTCGTCTGCGTCGGCGCCATCACCCTGACCTCGACGCTGATCTTCTGGCAGTTGCCGGATACCCGGCCGCATCCGAAGCAGGTGGAAGAGGTGGCGGAGTAGCCGGGATTGGGGATTGGGGATTCGTAACGGCGGCGCGTTACGGGCTGGGGCTCTCGCAGGAGCGGCTTCAGCCGCGACGGGGCATCACCGGGAACGCCCCGTCGCGGCTGAAGCCGCTCCTACGACGACGATGGCGGCGCGACGCGCGGGCTAAGGGCCACCGTCGTTGCCATCGCGCTCCCCGGCTCCTGGCACTTCGTCGACGCCCGGCTCCCCCTCCACCGCGTCGGCCAGCATCTCGCCGGTCACCGGTTTGCGCAGGAAGCCGCTGAAGCCGGCGGCGCGTGCCTGCGGTTCGGCGTCGGCGTCGGCGCGGGCGGTGACCGCGATCAGCGGCATGGCGTAGCCGAAGGCGCGCAACTGCCGCGCCAGGGCCAGGCCGTCCAGGCCCGGCAGGTCCAGATCCAGCAGCGCGATGTCGAAGCTGCTCGCCGCCGCTTCGGTCAGCGCGGCCAGCGCGTGCGCGGCGTGGGTGACGTGGTGGCCGCGTGCGCGCAGCAGGCCGCCGACCACCTCGGCCACGGTCGGGTCGTCCTCGACCAGCAGGATCCGCTGCGGCGTCGCGGCGCTGCTGGAGCCGCGGGTGTCGCGCGGCGCCTGCGGCAGCGGCTCGGGCGTCCACGGCAACGGCAGTTCGACCAGGAAACGGGTGCCGGCACCGAGGCGGCTGCGCAGTTCGATGCGTCCGCCCATCGCCACCGCCAGTTCCTGGCTGATCGCCAGGCCCAGGCCGCTGCCGCCGTAGCGCGCGGCGGTACGCGGTCCGTCGGCCTGCTCGAAGCGCTGGAACAGCCGCGCCTGCTGTTCGGCATTGATGCCCGGCCCGGTATCGGCGACCTCGAAACGCACGCCCTGCTGCGGCTGCAGCGGCGCCACCCGCAACTGCACGCTGCCGTGCTCGGTGAACTTGATGGCGTTGTTGAGCAGGTTCAGCAGGATCTGCCGCACCCGCGTGGCGTCGCCGCGCGCGGTGACGTGCGGCGGCATGGCGTTGTCCAGGGCGAAGGCGAGGCCGCGGCCGCGCGCCATCGGCCCCATCATCGCTTCCAGTTCGGCGATCAGCCGGACCAGGTCGAACGGCTGCTGCTCCAGTTCCAACCGCCCGGCCTCGATCCGCGCCAGATCCAGCGCATCGTTGACCAGGCGCAGCAGGTGCGAGCCGGCGTCGCGGATCGATTCGGTGTAGCGGCGCTGCTTGGGGTCCAGCGGCGTGGCCAGCAGCAGTTCGCTCATGCCCAGCACGCCGGTCATCGGCGTGCGCACTTCGTGGCCGAGCGTGGCCAGGAAGCGGGTCTTGGCCAGCGAGGCCTGCTCGGCCACTTCCTGCTTGTGCACCGCCAGTTGCCAGGCGGCGCGCCGGCGCAGGCGGCGCCGGTACAGGTAGGCCAGCAGCCACAGCGCCAGCACCGCCAGCACCGCCAGCCCGGCCACGCCCCAGGGGCTGCGCCACCACGGCGGCAAGACGCGGAAGTGCAGCGTGATCACCTTCGACCATACCTTGTCGGCCGTACGCGCCTGCATCTCCAGGGTGTAGTGGCCCGACGGCAGCCGCGAGAACAGCCGCTCGCCGCTGGCACCCACGTCGACCCAGTCCGGGTCGTAGCCGCTGAGGCGGAAGCGGTAGGTATTGGCGTCGGTGTCGGAGAACGACAGCAGGCGCGCGACCACGTGCAGATCACGGTCGCCTTCCTGCAGCGCGATATGGTCGGCGTGCAGCAGATCCAGCCCGCGCTCGCCGCGGCGCACGCCGATGCGCTCGATCACCAGCGGCGGCTGTCGCCGCGACGGCACCACCTGCGCCGGCTCGAACAGCACCACCCCGTCCGGGGTGCCGCCGAGGATCTGCCCGCTGCGCGCCTGCACCAGGGTGCGGGCGCGGAACTCCTGGTTCGGCAGGCCGTCGTGCACGCCATAGGAGCGGATCGCCTTGCTCGCCGGATCGACCCGGATCAGCCCGCGCACGCTGCTCAGCCAGGCCACGCCACTGGCGTCGACCACCAGGCCATTCGGCGCCAGGGCCGGGAATTCCTGATCGGCATCGATGCGGTCGAGCAGGCTCAACCGGCGGCCATCCCAAAGATAGCGCTCCAGTTGGCCGACGCCGGCCAGCCACACCACATTGCCGTCGCTGATCGCGAAGGTGCTCAGCGGCCGCTGCGGCGCGCCGGGCACGGGCGCGAAACGCGCCTGCGCCGGATCCCAGGCGAGCAGGCCGTGCTGCCCCAGCAGCCAGAGCTGGCCCTGCGGCCCGGGCCGCACTTCCGCCACCACCAGTTCCGCGGGCAGGCCGGCGGTTCCCGGCGCCATGGTGCGCAGCACGCGGCCGTCGAGGTCGCGCACCTGCACGCCGCCGATATCGCTGAAGATCCACGCGTGGCGGTCGCTGCTGAAGGCGATTTTCTCCACTTCCGCCGGCATCGCCGGGTCGACGGCGGCATCCTTGGCCCAGCGCCGCACCTCGCCGCTGACCGGGTCGTAGCGCAGCAGCCCGCCGAAGGTCGCCGCCCACAGCCGCCCTTGCGGATCCTCGGCGATCGCGCGCGACCAATCGCGCCCGAACATCGCCTGCATGTGCCGATGCACGACACCGGTGCCCGGATCCAGCTTGTCCAGCACGCCACGCGTGCCGGCCAGCCACACGCCGCCATCGCGGGAGGCGGCGGTGCCGAGCACGTAGGGATTGCCCATCGACTCCGGGTCGTCCACGCGGTAGGACAGTACCGAGAACTGCTGCCAATTCGCCGGCAGGTGCCACAGGCCGGCATTGGAACTGGCGAACCACAGGCCGCCCTCGCGGTCCTCGAAGGCCAGCGCCCAGTTCGGCTTGACCAGCCCGTGCGCGGAGTTGCTGTACAGCGGCACGTTGCGGATCACGCCGGACTCGCTCTCGCGGCCCAGCCCGTCCATGGTGTCGAACCAGCGCGTGCCGTGGCGGTCGTGGACCAGCATCGCCAGCACGCTCTCGTCGGGCACGTTGCGCCAGTACGGCTCCACCACGCTGGCATCGGCGCGCAGCAGGCGCACCCCGCCCTGGGTGGACACCCACAGGGTATCGTCGCGTTCGGGCGTCAGTCCCTGCACCTCCGGCCGCGGCAGCGCGGCGGCGTCGACGCGCTGGAAGTCGTGCCCGGTCCAGCGCGCCAGGCCACTGCGGGTTCCCACCCACAGGGTGCCGTCGGCCGTGGTCGCCAAGTGCGTGACGGTCGCCGAAGGCAGGCTGCGCGCATCGCCGGGGATCGGCATGAAGCGGCGCAGGCGGCCGTCCGGCTGCACCTGGTGCAGGCCGCCGGTGGCGGTGCCGAACCAGATGCTGCCGTCCGGCGTGGAGGCGATCGCCCACACCGTGGTGCCGCCGATCTGCGGATACGTGCTGCGATCGTAATAGCGGAACTGGCGGCGGTCGGCCGAGAGCATGCCCAGGCCGGCGCCGTCGGTCCCGAACCAGACCCGGTTCTGCGCGTCCACGTGCACGCACCAGATCTTGTTGGCGTGCAGGCCGTCCTCGATCCGCCAGATGCGGTAGCCGCGTCCGTCGAAGCGGGCCAGGCCGTCGCTGCTGGCCAGCCACAGGTAGCCGAGCTTGTCCTCGGCAAAGCCGTTGATGCTGTTGGACGGCAGGCCGTCGGCCACGGTCAGCTGGCGCGGCTGCGGCGTCGGCGGCACTGCCGCGCCGGCGACGGCGGACCACGCCAGCAGCAGCCATCCCAAGATCCGTCTCGACCGCATCGCCTCTGTCTCCCCCGACGGGCATCCGTCCCGCGTCACCGGTGCCATCGTCGGCGATAAGCGCCGGCGCTGGCAACCGGCCCGGCATCGGCTCAGAGCGGCGGCGGCGCGCCGTCCAGCACCGCGTCGATCGCGGCTTCCAGCATCTGCCCGGTGACCGGCTTGCGCACGAATCCGGCGAATCCGGCCGCGCGTGCCGCCGCCTCGGCCTCGCCGTCGGAACGCGCGGTCACCGCCAGCAGCGGGAAGCCGTAGCCCAGCATGCGCAACTGCCGCGCCAGCGCCAGGCCGTCGAGTGCCGGCAGGTCCAGGTCGAGCAGGCCGATGTCGAAGCTGCCCTGGCTGGCCTCGGTCAGCGCCTCCAGGCCGTGCGCGGCCCACACCACCTTGTGCCCGCGGCCGCGCAGCAGTTCGACCATCACTTGGGCCACGGTCGGTTCGTCCTCGACCAGCAGGATGCGCAGCGCGGTGCGCGCCCGCGGGGCCGCCGCCGGCACCACCACCGCCGGTTCCTGCGCCGGGCGCCAGCGCAGCGGCAGCCCCACGCGGAAACGCGCGCCGTGCCCGAGCCGGCTCTCGACCTGAATGCGCCCGCCCATCGCCATCGCCAGTTCCTGGCTGATCGCCAGGCCCAGGCCGCTGCCGCCCTGGCGCACCGCGGTGCGCGGACCGTCGCCCTGTTCGAAACGCTGGAACAGCCGCGCCTGCTGCTCGGCACCGATGCCCGGGCCGGTGTCGGCCACCTCGATGCACAGCCCGTGGCTGTCCTGCGCCGGCGCCACCGTCAGCGCCACCGAGCCGCTGTTGGTGAACTTGATCGCGTTGCCGAGCAGGTTCAACAGGATCTGCCGCACCCGCAGCGCATCGCCTTCCACCGTGGTCGGGCCGGGCATGGCGTCGTGCAGATCGAAGCGCAGCCCGCGCGCCTGCGCCAGCGGCGCCATCAGGTTGACCACCTCGGCGATCAGCGCCTGCAGCGCGAACGGCTGCGACTCCAGGCGCAGGCGCCCGGCCTCGATCCGCGCCAGGTCCAGCGCGTCGTTGACCAGGTGCAGCAGGTGGGTGCCGGCGCGGCGGATCGACTCGGTATAGCCGCGCTGCTTGGGATCCAGCGGCGTGGCCAGCAACAGTTCGCTCATGCCCAGCACCCCGGTCAGCGGCGTGCGCACCTCGTGGCCGAGCGTGGCCAGGAACCGGGTCTTGGCCAGCGAGGCCTGCTCGGCCAGTTCCTGCTTGTGCAGGGCCAGTTCCCAAGCATGCTGGCGGCCCAGGCGGCGCCGGTAGGCGCGCAGCGACACCAGCAGCAGCAGGCCGGCGGTGGCGAGCATCCCGACGATGCCCCAGACGCTGCGCCACCACGGCGGCTGCACCCGGAACGGCAGGCGCAGCGTCGGCGACCAGGCACCGTTGCGGGTGCGCGCCTGGATCTCCAGCACCTGCGCGCCGTCGGGCAGCTGCGGCAGGGTGCGTTCGCCGCTGGCGCCGGTGCTGACCCAGTCGCGGTCGTAGCCCGGCAGGCGGAAGCGGTAGACGATGTGCTCGGGATCGATGTAGGACAGCAGCCGCACCGCCACGCGCAGGTCGCGGTCGTCCGAGCGCAGGGTGAAGTCGCCGCGCGTCGGCAGGGTCAGCAGGCGCGGGCCACGCCGCACCTGCACGCTCTCCATGCTCAGGGACAGCGGCACCGGCACCGGATCCGGCTGCTGCGTGTCCAGCAGCGCCACGCTGCCGTCGGCAGCAGCGGCCACCAGCACGCCGTCGGCGGTCATCAACAGGCCGCGCCGCACCAGCTCCTGGCTGCCGAGCCCGTCGCGGGTGCCGAACGCGCGCACCGCCGGGGTGCGCCGCGGATCGACCCGGAACAGGCCGCGGCGCATGCCCAGCCAGGCGCGGCCCTGCGGATCGGCGACCAGCGCGCTGGACTCGGTGGCCGGCAGGCCGTCGGCCACCGCGTAGCGCTGGCTGCGCTGCCAGTGCGTGCCGGTGTACCGCCACAGCTCCAGGCCGGACAGGCGATGCAGCCACAGCGTGCGCGCGTCGGCGAAGGCGAACGACTGCACCTTCTCGCCGGCCAGCTCCGGCGGCGTACGGAACTGCCCGGCCGCCTCGTCCCAGTGCTGGAAGCGCTCGGCGGCCACCCATGGCACCCCGTCGGGGGCCATCGCGAAGGCGGCGATGTCGGTCCCGGCCAGGCCGTGCTGGCCGCCGGGGATGTTCTGCAGGACGTGGCCGGCGCCATCGCGCACCTGCAGGCCGTAGCCCGGCGCGGCGATCCACAACCGCTGGCGGGCGTCCAGTTGCAGCCAGGCCAGGGTGCCGTCCGGGATCGCATCGGCCTCGCCGGCGGCGCGGGTCCAGCGCTGCAGGTTGCCGCCGTCCAGCGGGCCGCGCAGCAGCGTGCTGCTGCCGCCGATCCATAGCGCCCCACGCGGGTCATCCAGCACCGACAGCATGCGTCCGCTCGGCGCGCCGTTGGCCCAGTGCGGCGCGCTCAGCGCACCGTTGGTGGTGTCGAGGCGGAAGACGCTGGCGCCGGAGCCGAGCAGCCAGGCTCCGCCGGCCCGCGCCGGCGCTAGGCCGACGTACTGGTCGGCGGGCAGGCCCTGCGCGGTGCTCAGCACCGCCAGGCGGCGCCAGTCCGGGCGCAGGTAGCCCAGGCCGCGCGTCGGCAGCGGTACCCACAGGCCGCCTTCGCGGTCGCGCAGCACCGCCTCCACCACGCTGGCGCCGGACACCGCCGCGCCACCGGTATCCACCCGCCGCGCCGGCCCGTCGGCCGGCTTGTGCCACAGGCCCTCGCCATTGCCGAGCCAGTAGCCGCCGGCGCCGTCCTCGGCGATGGCGCTGACCGCGCGGTGCAGCGCGTCGACCCAGTCCGCGCGCAGCCAGCGCCCGGCGCTGTCGCGCCGGAACAGGCCGGTATTGCCGCTGAACCACAGGCCGTCGCCGAGCGGGGTGATCGACGTGATCACCTGCGCCTTGTCCGGCACGCCGTCGTCGATGCGATACGCGCTGACGCGCTGGCCGTCGTAGCGCAGCAGCCCCTTGAAGGTGCCCACCCACAACACCCCGGCATCGTCGAAGGCCAGGGTCAGCACCGCGCTGTCGAGCATCGCGTCCACCGCCGGGTCGCCGGCGCGGATGCGCTGCACCCGGCCATCGCCGCCCAGCCGGTACAGGCCGCCGCGGTAGGTGCCGAAGAACACCGCGTCGCCGCGGCTGGCGATGGCGAACACCTCGTCGCTGCGCATCGCCGGCTGCGTGGCCATGTTGAAGTGGCGGAAGCCGCGCCGGTCCGCGCCGAGCACGCTCAGCCCGCCGCCCTCGCAGGCCACCCAGATGCGGTCGCGCGCGTCGATATGCATGTCCTGCACGTAGTTGCAGCGCAGCGAGGCCGGATCGGCCGGGTCGTGGCGCCAGACCCGGAACTCGCGCCCGTCGTAGCGGGCCAGGCCGTCGCCGCTGGCGATCCAGAGATAGCCGTCGCGGTCCAGCTGCAGCGCGGAGATGTCGCTGGACGGCAGCCCCTGCTCGCTGGAGAACACCCGGAACCGCGGCAGTTCCGGCACGCCGGCGCAGGCGTCGGCGCAGAGGCCGGCCAGCGCCAACAGGCACAGCAGCCCCCAGCGGCGCCACGGGCGTGGGGAACGCGGGATGGGGGACATGGACATCGGCTCCGGCAAAAGACGTCGGCGGATGAACACCGGCGCACTGCCGGGGCCGGACGCGCGCGGCGGCCGCTCCGTGTGCCGCTCGCCGCGGCAGCGTTCTTATACCCCGCGCCGGCGTAAAAATCACACCTGTCGCGGCATGCAACGAACCGTTACGCGCCGCAGGTACGCAGCCGGGCCGGACTGTGACTAGAATCCGGCGACCTCCCCGCGCGGCCCCGCTCCATGCTCAAACCCTCTCTCGTGGCCCTCCTGCTGGCCTTGCCGGGCGCCGTCTTCGCCGCGCCGGCGCAGTACGCGCTGGACCCGGTGCACACGCGGGTGCTGTTCGCGATCGAGCACGCCGGGTTCTCCAAGGCGCTGGGCACCGTGTCCGGCAGCACCGGCACCCTGGTGTTCGACCCGGACGACTGGCGCAGCGCGCGGCTGCAGGCGCGGGTGCCGTTGCAGCGGCTGGACCTGGGCGACGAGAAATGGAACCGCGCCGCGCTGGCGCACAACCTGCTCGATGGCGAGCACTACCCGGAGGCGCAGTTCGTCTCCACCCGCGTGGAGCCGATCGACGCGCAGCACGCCAAGGTGATCGGGCAGTTGACCCTGCACGGCGTCACCCGCGAGGTGACCCTGGACGTGACCCTGAACGCTGTGAAGCGCCATCCGCTGCCGCCGTTCCGCCGCACCGCCGGCTTCTCCGCCACCGCCACGCTGCAGCGCGCCGACTTCGGCATCAGTGCCTGGCCGTCGGTGATCGGCGGCACGGTGGACCTGCGCATCGAGGCCGAGGCCACCCGCGAAGGCGGCGCCAAGGCCGAGCCGGAGCCGGCACCGAGCAGCAGCACACCGGCCGCACCCACCGATACCCCCGCGCCGGCGGCGCCGGCCGCGCAGGACGACACGCCATGAGCGCACGCAACAGCGCCGAACGCTGGGGGAGCGTCAGCCAGACCCTGCACTGGTTGATCGCCGCCCTGATCCTGCTGCTCGGCGTGGTCGGCCTGACCATGGGCGAGCTGCCGAAGACGCCCAAGTATTTCTGGGTCTACACCGCGCACAAGTCGCTGGGCCTGACCGTGCTGGCGCTGGTGATCGTGCGGCTGGGCTGGCGCCTGTACGCCGGCGCGCCCAAGCCGGTGCCGGGCACGCCCAGCTGGCAGGAGCGCATCGCCAGCGCCACCCATGTGCTGCTGTACGTGATGATCTTCGCCCTCCCGCTGTCCGGCTGGCTGTACGACTCCAGCAGCGGCCTGCGCCCGTTCCGCTGGTTCGGCCTGGTCGCCGTGCCCAAGCTCAGCGCTCCGAACGAGCATCTGCGCGACCTGTCGCACGCGGTGCACGAGTGGGGCTTCT
Source organism: Xanthomonas sp. PPL134 (assembly GCF_040595915.1). Lineage (NCBI taxonomy): Bacteria > Pseudomonadati > Pseudomonadota > Gammaproteobacteria > Lysobacterales > Lysobacteraceae > Xanthomonas > Xanthomonas sp. PPL134. The sequence goes on along the minus strand of NZ_JAMDLL010000003.1, from coordinate 475,839 downwards.
GGCTGCTGATCGCGGTGGTCCTGGCGCATGCCGGCGCCGCCTTCTACCACCACCTGTTCCAACGCGATGCCACCCTGGCGCGGATGCTGCCGCGCGGTTGGCTCACCCCCAAGTCCTGAGGAGCCGTTTCGATGTCGACCCGTTTCGCGTCCCCCGCCGCCGTCGCCGCCAGCCTGGTGGCCCTGCTCGCCGCCGCTCCGGCGGTCCAGGCCGCCGACTATGTGCAGGCCCCCGGCTCGACCCTGGTGTTCGCCAGCAAGTACGACGGCGAAGTGTTCACCGGCCAGTTCCCCGGCTTCGACACCAAGCTCAGCTTCGACCCGGCCAACCTGGCCGGCGCCAAGCTCGACGTGACCATCCCGCTGGCCGGCGCCAAGAGCGGCAACAACGACCGCGACTCCACCCTGCAGGGCCCGGACTTCTTCAACGTCGCCAAGTTCGCCACCGCGCACTACCGCGCCGACAAGTTCCGCGCACTGGGCAACAACCAGTTCGCCGCCGACGGCACCCTGGAGTTGCGCGGCGTGTCCAAGCCGGTGACCCTGACCTTCACCTGGACCCCGGGCGCGCAACCGGTGCTGGCCGGCAAGGCCACGGTCAAGCGCCTGGACTTCGGCGTGGGCGGCGGCGACTGGGCCGATACCAAGACCATCCCCAACGAAACCGCGATCAGCACCAAGGTGGTATTCAAGGCGAAGTGATTCGCCACAGGCCGCGGCGCGCGGCCGCTGAGCGGCGGATTTCCTCGTCGGGTCCGCCGCTTTTTTTATGCGAGGCTCAGGCGCGTTCGTCCAACGCGGCCAGCCAGGCGCGCACGCCGGCGGCATCGAACGGCCAGTCCAGTTCGCGCCCGTCCGCGGCGCGCAGCACCGGCACGCGCACGCCGTAGCGCGCCTCCAGCACCGCGTCGTCGTCGATGAACACGCTGTCCGGCTCGGCCACGCGCGCCTGCGCCAGCACCTGCAGGGCCTGGTCGCACAGATGGCAGTCGTCGCGCTGGTACAGGATCAGGGACATGCTCGCGTCCAATGCTGCGCTGCGGACCTGTGCCGTGCGCCGGAAGCATAGAATAGACGGTCTTTCGCCCACCCTTCGGCACGCGCATGGCTGTCAGCACCTTCGACCTGTTCAAGATCGGCATCGGGCCGAGTTCCTCGCATACCGTGGGGCCGATGCGCGCCGCCGAGCGCTTCGTGCACCGCTGGCTGTTCGACCAGGGTCGCCTGCAGGACGTAGTGCGGGTGCGTGCGGAGGTGTTCGGCTCGCTGGCCCTGACCGGGCGCGGCCACGGCACCGACAAGGCAGTGCTGCTGGGCCTGGAAGGCCAGCGTCCGAACCTGATCGACCCGGACATCATTCCCGGCGCGCTGGAGCGCATCCGCGGCAGCAAGCGCATCAACCTGCTCGGCCAGCACGAGATCGCCTTCGACGAGAAGCGCGACCTGGCGATGAACAAGCGGCAGAAGCTGCCGTACCACACCAACGGCATGCGCTTCACCGCCTATGCCGCCAACGACGAAGTCGTCGCCACCCGCGACTACTACTCGGTCGGCGGCGGATTCGTGGTCAACCAGGACGACGCCGCCGACGACCGCATCGTCGCCGACGAGACGCCGCTGCCCTACCCGTTCAAGAGCGGCGACGAGCTGCTGGCGCAGGCCGCGCGCAGCGGCCTGAGCATCGCCGCGCTGATGTTCGAGAACGAGAAGTGCTGGCGCAGCGAGGACGAGATCCGCGACGGCCTGCGCGAGATCTGGGGCGCGATGCAGGCCTGCGTGACGCGCGGCATCCGCGAGGAAGGCACCCTGCCCGGCGGCCTGCACGTCTCGCGGCGCGCGCCGGCGCTGTACCGCGAACTGTCGTCCAAGCCGGAAGCGGCGATGCGCGATCCGCTGACCACGCTGGACTGGGTCAACCTGTACGCGCTGGCGGTCAACGAAGAAAACGCCGCCGGCGGCCGCGTGGTCACCGCGCCCACCAATGGCGCAGCCGGCATCATTCCGGCGGTGCTGCATTACTTCGACCGGTTCTGCCCCGGCGCCGACGAACAGCGCGTGTTCGACTTCCTGCTCACCGCCGCGGCGATCGGCATCCTGTACAAGGAAAACGCCTCCATCTCCGGCGCCGAGGTCGGCTGCCAGGGCGAGGTCGGCGTGGCCTGCTCGATGGCGGCCGGCGGCCTGGTCGCCGCGCTCGGCGGCAAGCCGGGGCAGATCGAGAACGCGGCCGAGATCGGCATGGAGCACAACCTGGGCCTGACCTGCGACCCGATCGGCGGCCTGGTGCAGATTCCGTGCATCGAGCGCAATGCGATGGGGGCGGTCAAGGCGATCAACGCCAGCCGCATGGCGATGCGCGGCGACGGCAAGCACAAGGTGTCCCTGGACAAGGTGATCCGCACCATGCGCGACACCGGCCGCGACATGCAGGACAAGTACAAGGAAACCAGCCGCGGCGGGCTGGCGGTGAACGTGATCGAGTGCTGAGCCGCCTTGGACGCTGGCCCGTGCGATCGCCAGCGTCCCCGTCGCTGCGCGGATAAAGATCGGCGCGGCGATGCCGCTAACGCAAGAGACGTCGGCCGATCCGGCATTGGCATGCTCTTGCGTTTCCCACACGCCTCCTGGCGCCTGCTGGCGCTACAGCTGGCCATGCTCTCGACAGCGTGGAGCGCGTGTGTGCCGCAGGCGCGGGCACTGCAGCCGGACAAGCAGTTCAACCACTACGAGCGTGAAGGCTGGGGCCTGGACCAGGGCCTGCCGCAGCTGAGCGTGCAGGCGTTCGCGCAGGACCGCCAGGGCTATCTGTGGATCGGCACGATGGGCGGGCTGACCCGCTTTGACGGCGTGCGCATGACCTCGTTCAACGAAGGCGCGCCGGCGCACCTGCCGGGCAACCTGATCAAGGCGCTGCACGTCGATCCCGCCGGCACGTTGTGGATCGGCACCTACCGCGGCCTGTCGCGCTACCGCGACGGACGCTTCGCCACGCTGCTGCCGCAGGATCCCCAGGCGCCGCTGCTCAACATCGAGGCGATCGCCACCGATGCGCGCGGCACCGTGCTGGTCGCGGCGCAGGATGGCGTGTACGCGGTGCAGGACGATCGCCTGCAGCTGCGCTACCGCATCGCCGGCGGCGCCTCTGCGCTGCTGCCGCGCACCGACGCGCTGTGGGTGGGGACGCGCGGCGCCGTGCTGCGCTTCGTCGCCGGCCAGGACGCGCCGGAGGCGCTGGCACTGCCGCAGGAGGCCGGCGCCGCGCCGGTGCAGCACCTGCTGGAGGCGCAAGGCACGGTCTGGGCCGGCACCCACGACGGCCTGCTGTTGCGCCGCGACGGGCGCTGGCAATGGCTGCCCGATGCCAGCGGCCTGAGCCGACGCGCGGTGCAGGCCCTGTTCGAAGACAGCGACCGCAACCTGTGGGTGGGACAGCCCGGCGCGCTGCTGCGCGTGCGCGATGGCGCGATCGTCGAGCGCAGCCCGGAAAGCAAGCCGAACATCGGCGTCAACGCCATCTTCGAGGATCGCGAGCGCAACCTGTGGCTGGGCAGCAGCTGGAACGGCGCGACCCGGCTGTGGAACGGCTGGACCCGCCGCTACAGCACCCACGAAGGGCTGGACGACGCGCTGGTCTGGACCCTGGCCCGCGACCCGGACGGATCGCTGTGGGTCGGCACCGACAGCGGCCTGTCGCAGTTGCGCGCTGGCCGCTACCAGCAGCACCTGAGCCTGGCCCAGTTGCACAACGAGGCGCCCTACACCTTGCTGGCCGAACCCGGGCAACTGTGGATCGGCACGCGCCATGGCGCCGCCCTGTACCGCGACGGCCGGCTCAGCCAGCCGGCCTGGATGGCGCCGCTGCGCGACCTGCAGGTCAGCGGCATCGTCCGCGACCGTGCGCAGCGGCTGTGGTTCGCCAGCGACGACGGCCTGTTCCGCAGCGACGGCACGCGGCTGCGCCGCTACGGCACGACCGACGGCCTGCGCGATCCGCGCGTGCGCCTGGTCCACGAGACCCGTGGCGGCCGCCTGCTGGTCGGCGCGCAGTCGGGCCTGTACGAACTGCGCGGCGAGCGCCTGGTCGCCCTCGCCCCGCCGGGCTCGGCGCTGGCCAGCGCCGACATCACCGCGATCCACGAACTGCCCGATGGGCAGTGGCTGGTCGGCACCCTCAACGAGCAGTTGTGGTTGTTCGACGGGACGCACTGGTATGCGTTCGGCGAGCAGGACGGGCTGCCGGTGAACGCCGCCTTCTTCATCGCCGACGACGGCCGCGGCGGGATCTGGGTGGCCGGCCTGCGCGGGGTCTACCGCGTGCGCCTGGCCGACCTGCAGCGCCACGCGGCGTCGCCGCAGGCGCCGCTGAACGCCGAACTGATGCTCACCGAGCGCGCGCAGCGCCATGGCGGTGTGCAGGGCATGTGCTGCAACGGCGCCGGCAACGGCAAGGGCTTCATCGAGCACGGCGCGCTGTGGCTGCCTAGCCGCGACGGCGTGGTCGCCCTGGACACCGCCGGCATCGTCAAGAATCCGGTAGCGCCGCAGCCGGTGGTGGAGCGGGTACGCGCGCTGGGCCAGTGGCTGACACCGCAGGCGCTGCCCGCGCCGCTGCCCGAAGCCGCGCGCGACCTCGACTTCGAGTTCACCGCCGCCTCGTTCCAGGCGCCGCAGAACGTCGAGCTGCGCTACCGGCTGCTCGGCTACGACCGCAACTGGCGCACCCTCGACGACATCCGCCAGCGGTCGGTCAGCTACACCAACCTGCCCGGCGGCGACTACGTGTTCGAGGTCACCGGCAGCAACAACGCCGGCGTGTGGGCGGCGGCGCCGGCGCGGCTGCCGCTGCGCATCGCGCTGCGCTTCCAGGAAACGGCGTCCTACAAGCTGCTGCTGGCACTGGGCGCGTTCGCCCTGCTGCTGTCTGCCGTGTGCCTGGCGCGGCTGCACAACCGGCGCCAGCGCGAGATCCTGGAGCGCCAGGTGCGCGATCGCACGCAGGCGCTGCAGGCAGCCAACCAGCGCCTGCAGGAGGCCAGCTTCACCGACGAACTGACCCAGTTGCGCAACCGCCGCTACCTGTCGCTGCACATTCCCAGCGACATCGCGCTGTACCGGCGCATGGCCGCCAACGACGAGGACATGCTGTCCTCGGGCATGCTGTTCGCGCTGATCGACATCGATCACTTCAAGTCGATCAACGACAGCGGCGGCCATCACACCGGCGACGCGGTGCTGCAGCAGATGGCGCAGTTGCTGGTGCGGCTGACCCGCGAAAGCGACTACGTGGTGCGCTGGGGCGGCGAGGAGTTCCTGCTGGTGCTGCGCTCCGCGCCGCGCGAGAACCTCACCATGGCCGCCGAACGGCTGTGCCGCGCGGTGGCCGCGCACCCGTTCGTGTTCGACCACGGCCGCCAGGGCCGGGTCACCTGCTCGATCGGACTGGCCGAATTCCCGTTCGTGCACGATCCCGACAACCTGCTCGGCTGGGAACAGCTGCTGGTGCTGGCCGACCGCGCGCTGTACCAGGCCAAGGCCAAGGGCCGCAACGGCTGGGCCGCGTACCGGCCGGTGCTCGGCGCACAGGCCGAACAGGTGCTGGCGGCGCTGCAGGAACCGCTGGGGCAGATGCAGCGCCACGCCTGCCTGACCCTGGTGCACAACGGCGGCAGCCTGCCGCCGGCGTAATGCGTTGACGCCTCGCACGCGTGGGCCGGGCTAAGGTCGTGCTCCATCACGCCTGCCGCCCCGCTCCCATGCGCCATTGCCTGCTGCTCGCCGCCCTCGCCCTGTCGCCGCTCGCATCCGCCACGGCCACCGACGCATCGCCGCGCTACGGCGCGCAACTGGAAGGCTTCGCCTATCCCTACCCGGTGCACTGGTACCGCTTCGAGTCGCAGCGCCAGTCGCTGCAGATGGCGTACATGGACGTGGCCCCGACCGGCACGCCGAACGGGCGCACGGTGGTGGTGCTGCACGGCAAGAACTTCTGCGCGGCGACCTGGGCATCGACGATCGCCGCGCTGGTGGCACAGGGCTACCGGGTGCTGGCGCCGGACCAGATCGGCTTCTGCAAGTCGAGCAAGCCGCAGGCCTACCAGTTCACCTTCGCGCAACTGGCGGCCAACACCCATGCGTTGCTGCAACAGGCCGGGGTGACCCGCGCCGTGGTCGTCGGCCATTCGATGGGCGGCATGCTCGCCGCGCACTACGCGCTGCAGTATCCGCAGGACGTGAGCCAGTTGCTGCTGGTGAACCCGATCGGGCTGGAGGACTGGAAGGCGGCCGGCGTGCCCTGGCGCAGCGTCGACGCCTGGTACGCCAAGGAGCGCAGGACCGACGCGGCCTCGATCAAGCAGTACCAGCAAACCGTCTACTACGGCGGCCAGTGGAAGCCCGAGTACGACCGTTGGGTGAGCATGCAGGCGGGCATGTACGCCGGCCCCGGCGGCGATCGCGTGGCCTGGGACCAGGCGCTGACCTCGGACATGGTGTTCAACCAGCCGGTGGTGCAGCGCTTCCCGCAACTGCGGGTACCGACCACGCTGTTCATCGGCCAGCGCGACCGCACCGCGATCGGCAAGGATCTGGCCCCACCAGCGCTGGCCGCGACCCTGGGCGACTATCCAGCCCTGGGCAAGCGCGCGGCCGCGGCGATCCCCGGCGCGCGTCTGGTCGCCTTCGACGACCTCGGCCATTCCCCGCAGGTGGAAGCGCCGCAGCGCTTCAATGCCGCGTTGCTCGAGGCGCTGGTCAAGGCGCCCTGACCCCACATTCGCCACGCCATTGGTGCCGGCACGGCGGCACGAACGCGGCGTGTCGCGCATCGTGGCGGCGTGCCGGCGGCGACAGCACGTCGCCTGGGGCGCCGCACGCACCTCGCCCCGCCACGCACCGTGCCAGCCCGCGCCCCGCATACGCAGACGTGCCCGATATGCAGCCATTGCGCTGCAGCATCAGCCGTTCATGAAAACGTTGTCATCGCGGTGATTTTGGATACATCTCGCATTCGTCTGAATTGTCTGTTGACAACGTTGTCTTCTGGCCAGAACCCTGCGCCTGCCCGGTCCGCGCACGAACGCCACACGACGTCGGCGCCACACGCTCCCGGGTGATCGGATCCAAGGAACCAGACAGCGGCGAACCGCCGCTCCTCAGTCGCGTTACCTACCGCATCGGAGGCGTCACCATGCACACGAAATCCGCTGGATCGTGGTTGCTGTTCTGCTGTTTCGTCCTGGCCGGCCTCATGCCCGGCCAGGCCTGGGCCGCCGCGTGCAGCGGGGTCGCCGCCTGGAATCCGGCCACGATCTACGCCGCCGGCGATACCCTGACCTACGCCGGTCACCTGTACCGCGCCAACGGTCCGATCTGGAACACCGCGCCGACCTACTGCACCAGTTGCGGCTGGTATCAGGACCTGGGCACCTGCGACGGCAGTTCGGCCAACCAGCCGCCGAGCGTGGCCCTGACCGCGCCCACCGCCGGCACCCGCTTCGTGGTCGGCAACACCATCACCCTGCAGGCCTCGGCCAATGATGCGGACGGCAGCGTCGCGCGGGTCGAATTCTTCCGCGGCGCCACCTCGCTGGGCAGCGTGAGCGGCGCGCCCTACACGCTCGCCTGGAGCGGCGCGGCGGCCGGCAGCTACAGCCTGACCGCCGTGGCCACCGACAACGCCGGCGCGCGCAGCACCTCCGCGGCGGTCGCGATCACCGTCGCGGCGCCATCGAGCGACACCACCGCACCCAGCGTGCCGACCGGCCTGGCCGCGGCCACACGCGCCAGCAACGCCATCACCCTGAGCTGGAATGCCGCCGCCGACAATGCCGGCGGCAGCGGCCTGGCCGGCTACGACATCCTCCGCGACGGCAACCGCGTGGGCACCTCCACCACCACCGCTTACACCGATTCGGCGCTGACCGCCGACACCGCGTACGCCTACGCGGTCCGCGCCCGCGACAACGCCGGCAACGTCTCGGCGAGTAGCGCCACGCTAAGCGTGCGCACCCTGCCCGCCAGCGCCGGCGGCGGCAAGCGCGTGATCGGCTACTTCACCCAATGGGGCATCTACGGCCGCAACTACCAGGTGCGCGACATCCAGACCAGCGGCGCGGCCGGCTACCTGACCCATATCAACTACGCGTTCGGCAACGTCCGCAACAACCGCTGCGAAGTCGGCGTCACCCAGCCCTCCGACAGCAGCACCGGCGCCGGCGGCGACGCCTTCGCCGACTACACCAAGGCGTTCTCCGCCGCGCAGAGCGTGGACGGCGTGGGCGACACCTGGGACCAGCCGCTGCGCGGCAACTGGAACCAGTTGAAGAAGCTCAAGGCCGCGCACCCCGGGTTGAAGGTGCTGATCTCGCTGGGCGGCTGGACCTGGTCGCGCGGATTCTCCAGCGCCGCGCGCGCCGAGAACCGCCAGGCCTTCGTCGCCTCCTGCATCGACGCCTACATCCGCGGCAACCTGCCGATCACCGACGGCGCCGGCGGCAACGCGGCCGCGGCTGGCGTGTTCGACGGCATCGACATCGACTGGGAATACCCGGTGGCCTGCGGCATCGCCTGCGGCACGCCCGAGGACCGGCAGAACTTCACCGCGTTGCTGGCCGAGTTCCGCCGCCAGCTCGACCAAGTGCGGCCGGGACTGCTGCTGACCGTGGCGGTCGGCGCCGGCATCGACAAGATCCGCGTCACCGACCCGAACCTGTACGCGCAATACCTGGACTACCTCAACGTGATGACCTACGACTTCCACGGCGCCTGGGATCCGCAGACCAACCATCACTCGGCGCTGTTCGAATCGCCGGCCGATCCATCCAGCGGCGACCAGCGTTACTACAACAGCAACGACGCCATCCAGGCCTTCCTCGACCGTGGCGTGCCGGCCGCCAAGCTCAACCTCGGCATCGGTTTCTACGGGCGCGGCTGGACCAACGTGCCCAACGTCAACCACGGCCTGTACCAGAGCGGCAGCGCCGCGGCGGGCACTTACGAAGCCGGCATCGAGGACTACAAGGTGTTGCGCGGCCGCGCCGGCACCAGCTACGTCGACGCCCAGGCGCGCGCGCACTGGAAGTACGACGGCAGCACCTTCTGGAGTTACGACGACCCGGCACTGGTCACCGAGAAGATGAACTACGTCAAGGCCCAGGGCCTGGGCGGCGCGTTCTTCTGGGAATTCAGCGGCGACTACCAGGGCGAGTTGCTGAAGACCATGGGCCAGGGTCTGCAATGAGGTGAGGCGCCAGCCGCCGCGCGACGCGCGATGGCCGCACCACGTGGCCCGCACCGCAGCCGCCTCTGCGTTGCGGGCCATGCCCACAACTTGCCGGCTGGCCGTCATCGCCAGCCAAGCCCGATCGCGATGCCCGCGACTGAGTGCGGGCGTCGTTCACTTCGTTCAGCGCACCGCGATCCGCAGCACGTCGTCGAGCAAGGCCGCCGCGGTGACATCGGCACCGGCGCCCGGCCCCTGGATCAGCAGCGGCTGCTGCAGGTAGCGGTCGCTGTGGATGGCGACGCGGTTGTCGGTGCCGGCGCCGCTGGCCAGCGGATGCGTCAGCGGCAGCGCGCGCAGGCCGACCGAGGCGCCGTGCGCATCGAAGCGGCCGACGAAGCGCAGGCAGGCACCGTCGGCCTGCGCCTGCGCCAGGCGCGCCGACAACGGCGCGTCCAGTAGTTCCAACGCGGCATCCAGCTGCGCCAGCGGCACTGCGGCCAGCTCTGCCGGCACCAGCGACGCCACCTGCACCTGCTCGGCGCGCAACGGCAGGCCCGCGGCACGGGCCAGGATCAGCAACTTGCGCCGCACGTCCTCGCCGGACAGGTCCTCGCGCGGATCGGGTTCGGTGTAGCCGGCGGCCGCGGCCTCGCGCACGCACTCGGAAAAGGAACGACGGCCGTCGTAGCGGTGCAACAGCCAGGCCAGCGAGCCGGACAGCACGCCTTCCACCGCGTGGATGTGGTCGCCGCCGGCGACCAGCGCGCGCAGGCTGCTCAGCAACGGCAGCCCGGCGCCGACCGTGGCGCTGTCGCCGTAGTGGGTGCTGGCGGCATGCCGCGCCGCATGGATCTGTTCGGCGCGCGCCAACGCGGCGCCCTGGCCGAGCTTGTTGGCGGTGACCACGTGCACGCCGCGCCGCAGCCACTCGGCATGGCGCTGCGCCACCGCCTCGCTGGCGGTGGCGTCGACCACGATGTCGCCCCGGCCCAGGTCGTCCGGAAGCGTCACCGCCTGCGCCGTGCGCGCGGCGGCATTGGCTGCGGCCAGCGCCTGCGCCGGTGCCAGCGCGCAGTCGGCGACGGTGCGCGAATTGGCCAGCCAGGCGAAGGTCGGCAAGCCGGGCCGGCGCTGCTGCAGCGCCTGGTAACGCGCGACGAAGGCGCGACCGACCGTGCCGGTACCCAGCAGGCCCAGCCGCGCAGTTGCGGTGGCGGGCGCCGCACGCAGCGGCGCCGCCGGCGCATCGGCCAACCCGCTGCTCACGCGTCCACCCGTTTGCGTGCCAGCGCCTCGCCGGCGCGCTGCGCGCGCTGCAGGCCGGCCTGCAGGTCGGCGACCAGGTCCGCGCTGGATTCGATGCCCACCGACAGGCGCAGCAGGCCGTCGGAAATGCCGGCCTTGGCGCGCGCCTCGGCGGTCATCGCCGCATGGGTCATGGTCGCCGGGTGCGCGATCAGGCTCTCCACGCCGCCCAGCGATTCGGCCAGGGTGAAGTAGCGCAGGCCGTCGACGAAGGCGCGCACCTCGGCCTCGCCGCCAGCCAGTTCGAAACTGATCATCGCGCCGAAGCCGCGCTGCTGCCGCGCCGCCACCGCGTGGCCCGGATGCGAGGCCAGGCCGGGGTAGTACACCTGGCGCACCGCGGCGTGCGTGGTCAGCAGCTCCACCACCGCCTGCGCGTTTTCCTGGTGCGCGCGCAGGCGCGCGTCCAGCGTGCGCAGGCCGCGCAGGGTCAGGAACGCATCGAACGGCGAGCCGGTCAGGCCCAGCGCATTGGCCCACCACACCAGTTGCTGGTGCAGCTCGGGATCGGCGGCGATCACCGCGCCGCCGACCACGTCGCTGTGGCCGTTGACGTACTTGGTGGTGGAGTGGATCACCAAGTCGGCGCCGAACGCGATCGGGGTCTGCAGCGCCGGCGACAGGAAGGTGTTGTCGACCACCGCCAGCGCGCCGGCCTTGTGCGTGGCGTCGATGACGAAGCGCAGGTCGGTGATGCGCAGCAGCGGGTTGGACGGGGTCTCGATCAACACCAGCTTCGGCGCCTGCGCCAGCGCATCGGCCAGCGAGCGCGGATCGGTCAGGTCGGCGGTGATCAGCTCGAAGTGGCCCTTCTTGGCCAGCGCGTTGAACAGCCGCCAGCTGCCGCCGTATGCGTCGTGCGGCACCACCAGCTTGTCGCCGGGCTGCAGCAGCGCGTTGAGCACCAGATTGATCGCACCCATGCCGGTGGCGGTGATCACGCCGCCGGCGCCGCCTTCCAGTTCCGCCAGCGCTTCGCCGAGCAGGTCCCGGGTGGGGTTGCCGCTGCGGGTGTAGTCGTACTGGCGCTTGTTGCCGAAGCCGTCGAAGCTGAAGTTCGACGACAGCACGATCGGCGGGGTCACCGCGCCGTAGGCGGTGTCGCGGTCGATACCGGCGCGGACCGCAGCGGTGGCGGCACTACAGGGCAGATCGGTGTCGTGGGCAGTGCTCATGCGGCAACTCCGGTGGGGCGAAGGGCGGTGGCGAGAATCGCGTCGATGCGATCGGTTTCTTTCAGGAAGGCGTCGTGGCCGTAGGGCGAACGCAGCACGCGCAGGCTGCCGCGCGGGCCCAGCCCTTCGACCAGGGTGACCAGGTCCGACAGCGGCACCAGGCGGTCGCCTTCGACCGCCACCACCACCGTGGGCACGGCGACGGCGGCCGGATCGATGCGGTGCAGGTCGATGGATTCGGACAGGCGCAGGTAGGCGTTGACCTGGGTGCGCGCCACGTACTGCGCGCCGGCGGCGTCCAGGTAGTCTTCGGCGGCGACGCGGACGCGGCCGTTGATCACTTCCGGCGCCGCGTCGAAGCGCTCGCCGAATTCCTCGGGCGTGCGATAGCTGAGCATGGCGAACTGCCGCGCCAACGACAGCCCGTGGCTCTCGGCGCACTGCAGCTGCCCCAGCGCCACCGCGCGGCGCTGCAGCGCGCGCCAGGCCGCGGCATACGGATGCGCGCGGTGCGCGCCGCTGACCGCGATCAGCTTGTGCAGGCGTTGCGGATGCCGCACCGCCAGTTGCAGGCCGACCAGCGCGCCGTAGGAGTAGCCGACGAACCCCTGCAGTTGCGCGATGTCCAGCGCGTCCAGCAGCGCGGCGATGGCATCGGCCTGGTCTGCGCTGTCGATCGGCGCGTCCAGGCTGCCGTCGGCGCCGACGAAATCGAATGCCAGCAGCCGCCGCTGGGTCGGATCCAGCGCCCGCCCCGGCCCGACCAGGCCTTCGGCCCAGCCCTTCTCGGGAAAGCTGGCGTTGGCGGCCAGATGACGGTGCGCGGAGATGCCGCCGGCGACGAACACCACCGGTGCGGCGACCGGGCCGCTCAACTCGTAGCGCAGGCGCAGCAGTTGCACGCCGGCATGGCGCAGCGGCAACGCGACGGCGATCTCGCCACGCATCGCGTGCACGCCGTCGGCCGGCGCAGCAACGCGGTCGTGGGACGGAATGGCGGAGGTGGGGCGATCAGGCGAGTTCACGAGGCGCATGGCGGTATCCGGAGAGGAACGGCCATCGAGCTTCGCGGAGCTCGCGTTCGCCATGCAGAGGGCATGGATCGAACCATCTTTCGGCGGACGCGTGGGTCCCCGCAGGATTTGGCACCTACACGAACGCTTGCGCGTCCGCTGGCTGCCCCGGCATCAAAGGGCCTGTCCCTCCGCCGGTCTCGATGGTGGAGCCACGATGCCAGCGATTTTCGGCAATGTCAATCTCTTTATTCGGATGAAGCGATATGATTTTTCGATCCCTGGCCTCGGCCATACTCCGTTTCCCCCATCGCGCCTCACGTCCGTGCGCCGACGCCGTCCCCGCCGCTGGCTTGCCGTGGTCTTGTCGCTGGCGGCAGCGACCGGCGCGCAGGCGCAGCCGCTGCTGCGCTGGAATGCCCCGCGGGCCGTGCCACCACCACCCCCGGCATGGCTGGAGGTGAAGGCCCGCGACAGCGGCCTGCGCGAGGTCGCGCTGGGCAATCCGCTCGGCGGCCCGGTGCAGATCCGCCTGCTGGGCGATAACGACGACTTCACCGCCGTGCCCGCGCTGCCGCTGACCGTGGAGCTGGCCGCCGGCGAGCGCCGCGTGGTCGCACGCCTGTATCCGCCCGGCAACTTGGCCGAGACGGGCGCCGATGGCGCCCGGCTGCGCATCGAGGCGGTGCCCGGCTCGCCGCGCGCCCATGCCGACGCGGTGCTGTACGCCCTGCCCTTCGCCGATCGCCCGGTGCGCATCGACCAGGGCTTCGGCGGCGCGTTCAGCCATCGCGATCCGGCCAATGCCTATGCGCTGGACTTCGCCCTGCCCGAGGGCACGCCGATACTGGCCGCGCGCGAGGGCGTGGTGATGGAGGTACGCGACGACTTCCGCGAGTCCGGCACCGATCCACGCCTGGGCCAGGCCGCCAATCTGGTGCGGGTGGTGCACGCCGACGGCAGCATGGCGATCTATGCGCACCTGGCCGCCGGCGGCGTGCAGGTGCGGGTCGGCCAGGCGGTGCGGCGCGGCGAGCGTCTCGGCCTGTCCGGCAATACCGGCCTGAGCAGCGGCCCGCACCTGCATTTCGCCCTCCAGCTCAACCGCGGCCTGCGCCTGCAATCGGTGCCGTTCCGGATGGCCGGCCCACTGGGCGAACTGCGCTTCGCCCATCCCACCCCACCCTGAGCGCACCGCCTACCGTTCGTCGGCAGACGCCTTGACATGCGCCAAGTGTATTGATGTATTAATACACATGGATGCAACCCACCTGCACGTGCAACCCAGCGCCCCCGAGCCGATCTACCGGCAGATCGCCGAGCAGATCCGGCGCCTGGTCGCCGCCGGGCAACTGCGCCCGGGCGACGGCCTGCCCTCGGTGCGCGAGGTCGCCGCCGCCCACGCGGTGAACCCGATGACGGTCTCGCGCGCCTACAGCCAGCTCGAGGCAGAGGGTGTGCTGGAACGCCTGCGCGGCCGCGGCATGGCCATCGCCGCGACCGCCGCCGCACCGCAGCGGCAAGGGCAGCGCCTGGAGCTGATCGAACCGCGCCTGCAGGAACTGGTCCGGCATTGCCGCGAACTGGGCCTGCCGGCGCATCCCGTGATCGAACGTCTTGAACAGTTGTTTGGAGAACCTGGCGATGAGTAGCGTGGCGATGGCGGCCGCAGAACCGGCCGAACTGGACATGGACCTGCCGGTGGCGGCGCACGACCTGGACCTGGCCTTCGGCACCAGCACGGTGCTGCAGGGCGTTGACCTGCAGGTGGCACGTGGCGAGGTGGTCGGGCTGATCGGCTGCAACGGCGCCGGCAAGAGCACCCTGCTGGCCTGCCTGCTCGGCCTGCTGCAGCCGCAACGCGGCCAGGCGCGGGTGTTCGGCGGCCCGGCCTTGCGCCTGGACGATGCGCGCAAGGCGCAGTTGGGCTTCGTGCCGCAGCAGCCGCAGGCCTTCGGCTGGATGCGCGTGGAGGAACTGCTCGCCTTCGCCGCACAGCTCTACCCGCACTGGGACGCGCAGCGCGCGGACACGCTGCTGCGCCGCTGGGAACTTGACCGTACCCAGAGCATCGGCAAGCTCTCGCCCGGCCAGGCCCAGCGTCTGGCCCTGGTGCGCGCGCTGGCCGCACGGCCGGCACTGCTGGTCCTGGACGAACCCGCCTCGGCGCTGGATCCGGTCGCACGCCGCGATCTGATGCGCGAGATCGTCACCGAAACCTGCGACGCCGGCACCACCGTGCTGTTCTCCAGCCACATCGTCAGCGACCTGGAACGCGTGGCCTCGCGCGTGGCGTTCCTGCACCAGGGCCGGCTGTTGCTGGACCAGCCGCTGGACGAACTCAAGGACCGCGTACTGCGCATCGGCATCCCCGCGTCGGCGGCCGCGACGCTGGAGGCACCGCTGCGCGGCGAACTGGCGCGCCGCCAAGGCGCCGACGGCGGCATCGTGGTGGTACTGCATGCCACCGAGCTGCCGTCCGCGCTGTTGACCGTCCCCGGCATCCGCATCGACCGGCTGGGCCTGGAAGACCTGTTCATCGAGGTGGTCGGATGAGCCGTCTTCCTGCAGATCTGCGACTGCTCTACAGGGCATCGGGCGTAACCGGGTGGCTGTACCCGCCAGCCCTGGCCGCCGCCTTCGCCTGCACCTGGCTGCCTGAAAAAGCCGCTTACATCCTGCCGCCGATCCTCACGGCGATCCTGGCGATGTTCGTGTGGATGCTGCTGGGCGCTCGTCTGCTGAGCCTGCTCGAGCAGGGGCGCCAACTCCGCCTGCCCGGCGTGGCAACGCGCTGCGCCAGCCTGTTCGGCGCCGCGCTGATCATGACGGTGTTGCTGCCGACGCTGCTGTTGGCCGCGCGTTCCGTCGACCCTGGCCTCTCCCTCTCTGTCCTGCTGCTCAGCGCAAGCTTCGGCATGTTGGTCGCCACCCTGCCGGCGTGGTGTGCACCCTTGATCGGCATCTTGCCGGGGACGTTCGGCGGCCTGTTCCCCGAGGCCAGTTTCGCGCCACTGGCCATGCATCCGCGCGCCAGCATGCTGCTCGCCGCGCTCGCCTGCGGCCTGACCAGCATGTGGTCGTACCGGTACCTGCGTGGTCGCCCGGCCGATGCGCTGTCGGCATGGACGCGCCCGATGTGGATCGGCCTGCAGCAGCGCCAACCCGGCGACGGCACCACCAAGCAGGCGGTCGAGTCGCAGGGTGGGCGCCTGGGCTGGATCCAGGGCATCGCACGCCCCGCCTTTCCCTCCGATCTGCGCCATCAACCAGAACGCACCATGCGCTATGCGCTCGGCCCCGGCTTCGCTCCCGGCAGCGCGGCCAACACCCTCCTGGCCGCGCTGGTCACGCCGGCGCTGCTGCTGGTGTTGTGGACGCCCCTGTTGCTGCGCACGCAATCGCCGACGCTGCCGCTGGTCATGGCCAACGTCATGGCCAACCTGTCCAGCGTGAAGTTCCTGCAACGGTTGTGGCTGTGGCGCAAGCACGGCAACCTGGGGCTGATGGAAAGCGCGCTACTGCCCGGCCTGGGCGCCCCCGGGCAGGCCGGCAAGCTGTTCAACCAGGTAATCCTGAAGCGCGCGATCGCGGCGATGCTGCCCTGGCTGGGCATGTCCTGGCTACTTGGCGTGCTCAAGCATGCGCCACCGGCCTATTACCCGCTGACCGTGTCGATCACCCTATCCGCGACCCTGGCAGCCAGCAGCCTGCTGCTGGCCTGCATGCGCTGGCCGCGTGGCGCGCTGGCGCTGAGCGCGGTCCAGTTCGTCCTGGCCATGCTGGGCGGGATCAGCATCGGCCAGGTCGGCCTGCCCGGCGCCATGGCGCCGCACTGGCTGGCACCAGCCTGGAGCCTGCTGCTGCTCGGCATGGTCATCGCCTACAACCTGGTGGCGCGCCAGTCCAGCAAGCGCCCGCATCCCTGGCTGCTCAACTGAACGGCCCATACGGGAAGCCCGCTATAATCGCCGGCTTCCTCCGTTGCCGATGACGCCCCTTGCGGGCGTGCCGCCCATGTCCGAAGTCGCCACCGAAGCTGCGCGCCGCCGCACCTTCGCCATCATTTCCCACCCCGACGCCGGCAAGACCACGCTGACCGAAAAGCTGCTGCTGTTCGGCGGGGCGATCCAGATGGCTGGCTCGGTGAAGGGCCGCAAGGCCGCGCGCCACGCCACCTCGGACTGGATGGCGCTGGAAAAGGAGCGCGGCATCTCGGTGACCTCGTCGGTGATGCAGTTCCCGTACGAAGGCAAGATCATCAACCTGCTCGACACCCCCGGCCACGCCGACTTCGGCGAGGACACCTACCGCGTGCTCACCGCGGTGGACTCGGCGCTGATGGTGATCGACGTGGCCAAGGGCGTGGAAGAGCGCACCATTAAGCTGATGGAAGTCTGCCGGCTGCGCGACACGCCGATCATGACCTTCATCAACAAGCTCGACCGCGAGGGCAAGGATCCGATCGACCTGCTCGACGAGGTGGAGACGGTGCTGGGCATCGAGTGCGCCCCGGTGACCTGGCCGATCGGCATGGGCCAGCGCCTGAAGGGCGTGGTGCATCTGGTGACCGGCGAAGTGCACCTGTACGAGCCAGGCCGCAACTTCACCCGCCAGGATTCGACCATCTTCCCGTCGCTGGACGCGCCTGGTCTGGCCGAGAAGATCGGCGAGCAGATGCTGGCCGAACTGCGCGAGGAACTGGAACTGGTACAGGGCGCCAGCCACGCCTTCGATCTGGCGGCCTACCGCGCCGGCAAGCAGACCCCGGTGTTCTTCGGCTCCGGCGTCAACAACTTCGGCGTGCAGCCGCTGCTGGACTTCTTCGCCGAGCACGCGCCGCCGCCGCAGCCGCGCGCCACCACCGGCCGCCAGGTGCAGGCCGGCGAGGACAAGCTCACCGGCTTCGTGTTCAAGATCCAGGCCAACATGGATCCGCAGCACCGCGATCGCGTCGCCTTCATGCGCATCTGCTCGGGCCGCTTCGCCGCCGGCATGAAGACCCTGCACGTGCGCACCGGCAAGGAGGTCAAGCTGGCCAACGCACTGACCTTCATGGCCAGCGACCGCGAAATCGCCGCCGAGGCCTACCCCGGCGATGTCATCGGCATCCACAACCACGGCACCATCTCCATCGGCGACACCTTCACCGAAGGCGAGTCGCTGTCGTTCACCGGCATTCCCAACTTCGCCCCGGAACTGTTCCGCCGCGCGCGCCTGCGCGATCCGCTCAAGCTCAAGCAGTTGCAGAAGGGCCTGGCGCAGCTGTCCGAGGAAGGCGCCACCCAGTTCTTCCGCCCGTTGATGAGTAACGACCTGATCCTGGGCGCGGTCGGCACCCTGCAGTTCGACGTGGTCGCCTACCGGCTCAAGGACGAGTACGGCGTGGACGCCAGCTTCGAGCCGGTCGGCGTGGTCACCGCGCGCTGGGTGCACTGCGACAACCCCAAGAAGCTGGAAGAGTTCCGCGAGAAGAACGCGATGAACCTGGGCATCGACGCCGCCGGCGAACTGGTCTACCTGGCGCCGACCCGGGTCAACCTGCAACTGGCGCAGGAACGTGCGCCGGACGTGCGCTTCGCCGCCACCCGCGAACACGCGCACAGCGTGGCGGTGGAATGACCGCCATGTGACCGCGGGCGTGCGCCGGCTGAGCGCACGCCCAACGGCGTCGCAGTCCTGCGCTGCAGCGGATGCGAACCGCTCGCAATTGCGCTACCGTGCGGACCCATGGATGCAGACCGGTCGCCCGCTTACTCGAACGCCGACGCGCAGCCTTCCACGGACTGGCGCGATGAACTCGCCAGTGCGCTGACCCACGGCCTCGGCGCGATCGCCGCGCTGGCCGGCGGCTCGGTGCTGATCACCCTCGCCGCCATCTACGGCGACGGCTGGCAGCTCGCCACCGCCATCGTGTTCAGCGTCACCTTGCTGCTGCTGTACGTGGCGTCCACCCTGTACCACGCCATTCCGCATCCCGGCGCCAAGGCGCGCCTGCAGATCTTCGACCACTGCGCGATCTACCTGCTGATCGCCGGCACCTACACCCCGTTCACCCTGATCGGCCTGCGCGGCCCGTGGGGCTGGGGCCTGTTCGCGGCGATCTGGACCATCGCCGTGGCCGGCGTGATCTTCAAACTGTTCTTCACCGGCCGCTTCCGCCTGCTCTCCACCATCCTGTACATCGCCATGGGCTGGCTGATCGTGGTGGCGATCGAACCACTGCTGCGCTCCATCGACGCCTGGACGTTGGGCTGGCTGCTGGCCGGCGGCCTGTTCTACACCCTGGGCACGTATTTCTATCAGCGCGACACCGTGCGCTACTTCCACGCCATCTGGCATCTGTTCGTGCTCGCCGGCAGCGTCTGCCACTTCGTGGCGGTGACCGGCCAGGTGCTCTGAGGCAGCAGTTCGCTTTCGCACCCCGTGCACGGCGGCTGCCTAGGATGGCCGCATGGCACCCGACCCTGCTTCCGCATCCGGCGCACGCCGCCGCTCCTGGCCCTGGCGGCGCAACGACGGCCGCCTGCGGCGTTGGCCGTTCGTGCTCGGCGCGCTGGTGCTGCTCCTGCTCGTCATCATCCTGATCTTCGACTGGAACTGGTTCAAGGCGCCGGTGGAACGCGCGGTGCAGGCACGCACCGGCCGCGCCTTCCATATCGACGGCAACCTCGACGTGGACCTGGGCCGCGTCATCACCGTGCGCGGCGATCGCCTGCGCTTCGCCAATGCGGACTGGTCGAAGCAGCCGCAGATGGCCAGCGCCGACCGCGCCGAACTGGATATCGCGCTGTGGCCGCTGCTGCGCGGCCGCGTGCGCATTCCCGAGATCCGCCTGACCAAGCCCGATCTGCTGCTGGAGACCGGCCCGGCCGGACAGCCCGGCAACTGGGCGTTCGGCCAGTCCGACGACGGCGGCAGGCCGGTGGTCCTGGGCGCCTTGCTGGTGCAGCAGGGACATCTTCGTTTCCAGGATCCGGTCGGGCGCACCGAGATCGACATTGCCGTCGACAGCCAGGTCGGGCAGCGCCGCCGTGGCGATGCCGCCCCGCCGATCGCGGTCAGCGGCGACGGCCGCTGGCGCGGCAATCCCTTCACCCTGAAAGGCAATACCGCCTCGCCGCTGGAACTGAGCGAGAGCGACCATCCGTTCCGCGTCGACCTGCGCGGCAGCGCCGGCAGCACCCGCGCACACATGCGCGGCACGCTGACCAATCCGTTCCAGTTGCGTGTGTTCGACCTGCAACTGCAACTGGCCGGCACCGACATGGCGCACCTGTATCCGCTGCTGGGCATCGCCATCCCCTCCACGCCGCCCTACCAACTCGACGGGCGCCTGCAGCGCGACGGCGAGCGCTGGCGCTACCAGGACTTCCGCGGCCGCGCCGGTGACAGCGACCTGGCCGGCACGGTGCAGATCGACACCGCCGGGCAACGCCCGTTCCTGCGCGCCGACCTGCGTTCGCAGCGGCTGGATTTCGACGACCTGGCCGGCTTCGTCGGCGCGCCGCCGCGCACCGGCGCCGGGGAGACCGCCAACGCCGAGCAGAAGGCGCAGGCAGCCAAGCTCGCCGCCACCGACAAGGTGCTACCGTCCACGCCGTACGACCTCGGCAAGCTGCGCGCGATGGATGCCGACGTGCGCTGGAAAGCGCAGCGCATCAATGCGCCGTCGCTGCCGCTGGACGACATGGACGCACACCTGAAGCTCGATGATGGTGTGCTCTTGCTGCAACCGCTGAACTTCGGCGTGGCCGGCGGCGACCTGCGCTCGGATATCCGCATGGATGCGCGCAAACCCACGCTGTTCACCCGCGCGCAGGTGTCGATCCGCGGCGTGCAGTTGGGCAAGCTGTTCCCCGACGGCAAACTGGCCAAGGAAGCGGCCG
Organism: Xanthomonas sp. PPL134; assembly: GCF_040595915.1. Lineage (NCBI taxonomy): Bacteria > Pseudomonadati > Pseudomonadota > Gammaproteobacteria > Lysobacterales > Lysobacteraceae > Xanthomonas > Xanthomonas sp. PPL134. The sequence goes on along the minus strand of NZ_JAMDLL010000003.1, from coordinate 455,235 downwards.
GCGCGATCGGCGGCGAGATCGCGCTGGCCGGCAGCGGCAACTCCATCGCGCAGATGCTCGGCAGCGCCGACGGCAACGTCGCCATCGGCATGGGCAAGGGCCGCATCAGCAACCTGGTGATGGAACTGGCCGGCCTGGATATCGCCGAATCGCTGAAGTACCTGGTGACCAAGGACCGCGAGATCCCGGTGCGCTGCGCGTTCGGCGACTTCGGCGTCCAGCACGGATTGATGACCTCGCGCGGCCTGGCCTTCGACAGCACCGATACCCTGCTGGTGGGCAGCGGCACCATCGACCTGAGCCAGGAACGCCTGGACTTGCTGCTGAAGGCGCAACCGAAGGACCACAGCATCCTCGCCCTGCGCTCGCCGCTGCGCGTCGGCGGCACCTTCAAGGACCCGAGCTTCCGCCCCGACTTCAAGGCCCTGGGCGTCCGCGGCGCGATCGCCATCGCCCTGGGCAGCATCGCCCCGCCCGCCGCGCTGCTGGCCACCATCGAGACCGGGCCGGGCAAGGATATTCAGTGCGGGCATTGAAGCCGGGAATGGGGAATCGGGAATAGGGAGTCGCAGGATCAAAAGCGGATTCCGCGCATCCATCTCGTCGGGCCACCGATGTCTCAAGGTGGATTAAGGAGATCGGCGCTTTTGATTTCCTGTTCCCGATTCCCAACTCCCGATTCCCAGCCCCTCAGCTCCTGATGTACTCCTGCAACTGATCCAGCTCCTGGCGCTGCTCCTCGATCACCGCCTTGACCAGGTCGCCGATCGAGATCACGCCGATCACGCGGCCGGCGTCCACCACCGGCAGGTGGCGGATGCGGTGCCCGGTCATCAGTTCCATGCACTGCTGCACGCTCTGTGCGGAATCCACGGTGTGCACCTTGCTGCTCATGATGTCGCGCACCGGCGTGGTCGCCGAGGAGCGGTCCTGCAGCACCACCTTGCGCGCGTAGTCGCGCTCGGACAGGATGCCGGACAGCTGTCCGTCCTGCAGCACCAGTACCGCGCCGATGCCCTTGGCGGCCATCAGCCGCAGCGCCTCGATCACCGCCGTGTCCGGCGCGACCGCATGGATCTCATTGCCCTTTTCGCTCAAGACCTGCCGTACCGTGCGCATCGCTGCCTCCCGGTTCGCTGGATCGCACGGCCGAGCATACTCCTTCGCCCGGTGCACGCCAGGTCTCCACCAGGTACAGCGGACGTTGCTTGGATTCCTCGTACAGGCGGCCCAGGTATTCGCCGATCAGGCCCAGCGCGATCAGCTGCACGCCGCCCAGGAACAGGATGACCGCCATCATCGTCGGCCAGCCCGCTACCGGGTCGCCCCACAGCGCCGCCTTGACCACCACCCAGATCGCGAACAGGAAGGCGCCGACCGCCGTCGCCAGCCCCAGGTAGGTCGCCACCCGCAACGGTGCGGTGGAGAACCCGGTGATGCCGTCCAGGGCGAAATTCCACAGCCGCCACAGACTGAACTTGCTGCGCCCGGCCAGCCGCGGCGCGCGCCGGTACGGCACCGCCAGGCGGCGGAAGCCGATCCAGCCGAACAACCCCTTCATGAAGCGGTGGCGCTCGCGCAACTGCCGCAGCGCGGCCAGCGCGCGCGGCGACAACAGGCGGAAATCGCCGGTATCGGCGGGGATCGGCGTCTTCGACAGGCGCCCGATCACCCGGTAGAACAACGCCGCGGTGCCGCGCTTGAGCCAGCCCTCGCCTTCGCGCACCAGGCGCGTGCCGTAGATGTCGTCGTAGCCGGCGCGCCAATGCGCCACGAACTGCCCGATCAGTTCCGGCGGATCCTGCCCATCGGCATCCAGCAGCATCGCCGCGCCGCGCTCGACACAGTCCAGGCCCGCAGTCAGCGCCAGTTCCTTGCCGAAGTTGCGCGACAGGCGCAGCGCGCCGACCCGCGGATCGGACGCGGCCAGGGTCTGGATCGTGTCCCAGGTTGCGTCGCGGCTGCCGTCGTCCACGTACAGCACGCGCCCCTCCAGCCCCGGCACGGCGTCGAGCGCGGCGAGGATGCGGGGGTGCAACAGCGGCAGGGTCTGCGCCTCGTTGAACGCAGTGACGACGACGGTGAGGCGTTCGGATTCCATCGGCGGATGGTACGGAGCGGCCTGCGCGTTCACCAGCGGCGGGCGCTTCGCTTGGCAAAAGCGGGAGCTCTTCCCTTCTCCCACTGGGAGAAGGTGCCCCGAAGGGGCGGATGAGGGTCCGCCTGCCGCCGAACCCCAATGCGCACGTGCGGCCGCACCCTCACCCCAACCCCTCTCCCGAGGGGAGAGGGGCTCAGACTTCCTTCTCCCACTGGGAGACGGCGCCCCGAAGGGACGGATGAGGGTCCACCTGCCGCCGACCCCACACGCGCGCGCCGCCGTACCCTCACCCCAACCCCTCTCCCGAGGGGAGAGGGGCTCAGACTTCCTTCTCCCACTGGGAGAAGGTGCCCCGAAGGGGCGGATGAGGGTCCGCCTGCCGCTGAACCCCAATGCGCACGTGCGGCCGCACCCTCACCCCAACCCCTCTCCCGAGGGGAGAGGGCTTCAGGCCTACGGCGCCTGCAGGTAGGCCGGGCCGCCCAGTTGCCGGGTCTGGCGCTGGATCCAGTTGGCCCGCCCCTGCACATAGGGGCCGGGGCGCGTGGCGTTGTAGCGCTGCGGCGCCGGCAGCACCGCCGCCAGCAGCGCGCTCTGCGCCGGGGTCAGTTGCGCCGCGTCCTTGTTCCAGAAGCTGCGCGCCGCCGCCTGGGCGCCGTACACGCCGTCGCCGAACTCGGCCACGTTGGCGTACACCTCGAGAATGCGCTGCTTCGACCACAGTGCCTCGATCAGCACCGTGTACCAGGCCTCCAGCCCCTTGCGCAACCAACTCCGGCCCTGCCACAGGAACAGGTTCTTGGCGACCTGCTGGCTGATCGTGCTGGCGCCGCGCAGGCGCCCGCCACGCGCGTTGTGGTCGCGCGCCTTCTCGATCGCGTCCAGGTCGAAGCCATGGTGGCTGGGAAAGCGCTGGTCCTCCGCGGCGACCAGCGAGATCGGCAGGCTCGGCGCGATCTGCGCGGTATCGCGCCAGTCGTAGGCGATGCGGTACGACCAGTCGCCGCCGGCCCAGGCGCCGAGCTGGCGCTCCAGCATCATCGCCGAGAACGGCGGGTCGACGAAGCGCAGCAGAAGCACCTGCGACACGCTCGCCAGCACGAAGACCAACGGCGCCAGCAGCAGCCAGCGCCGCCAGCGCCTGGCCCGCGGACGCACCGGCGCAGCACCACTTGCATCGCGGCGCGCCGCCCCCATTCCTATGCTCTCTTCGATCTGGTCCACCGTGACGATCCACTCTCGTGCGGTCGCCATCTTCCCATGCGCAGCGAGGCCGCAATGCATTCTTCCGACGATCGTCTGACCCGCTTCCTGCTACCCGGCGCCGGTGTGCGCGGTGTGCACGTGCGCCTGCACGACACCTGGCGCGAGATCCTGGCGCCGGCCAGCTACCCCGCCGCGGCCACCGAACTGCTGGGCGAGGCCTGCGTCGCCGCGGCCCTGTTCACCGGCCACACCAAGGTCGACGGTCGCCTGTCGGTGCAGTTGCGCAGCCAGGGCGCGCTGCGCACCCTGTTCGCCGAGTGCACCGCGGCCGGCACGCTGCGCGGCATCGTCCAGTTGAGCGAAGGCCAGGACGCGCCGCGCGACCTACGCGCGCTGGGCGACGACGCCCTGCTGGCGATCACCATCGAGAACCCCGGCCTGGACCCGCGCGAACCGCAGCGCTACCAGAGCCTGGTGGCGATGTCCTCGGCCGAGCTGGACGAAGCCTTCGAGGACTACTTCCGCCAGTCCGAACAGTTGCCGACGCGGCTGATCCTGGCCGCCGACGGCAGCCACGCCGCCGGCCTGCTGCTGCAGAAGCTGCCCGGCGACGCCGGCGACGAGGACGGCTGGAACCGCGCCGGTGCGCTGTTCGAGACCGTCGGCGAGGCCGAACTGCTGGCGACGCCGGCCGAGACCCTGCTGCACCGGCTGTTCCATGAGGAGACCCCGGAACTGCTCGGCGACCGTCCGCTGCGCTTCGGCTGCTCCTGCTCGCGCGAACGGGTGGCCGCGATGCTGCGCTCCCTCGGAGAGGAGGAAGCCCGGGCCGCGGCCGAGGCCACCGGCCAAGTTGAGATCCGCTGCGAATTCTGCGGCCGGCACTATGACTTCCCCTTGACGGAATTCGGAGTATTGTTTGCCGTAACGCAGGCTGAACCGACGTCCTCGGAGCGCTTGCACTAGCGGAAATGCGCGTCGCGACCGGGGAGTCCGACTTGTTAAAGAAACATAAACCCACTAGCATCAACCACCCTGTCCGGCGGGAACTTTCGTGCCCGCCCCAAGTCTCAGACTGCTGATGCGACCCTTCCTGCGCCTACCGCTCGCCCTGCTGATCGCCCTCGCGGCGAGCACGGGCGCGCACGCGCAGAGCAAGCCGGCCAACGGCCAGGACCGCACCGTGCTGCCGGTCTGGAACAAAGGCAGCGGCAAGGTCGAGGCGCTGCTGTACCTGGAGCCCACCGGCGAACAGGCGGTCGGCGCGCGCTGGCACTTCGGCCGCAACTCCCTGGATGCCGCGTTCGGCCTGTCCTCCGGCGACTCGTTGGGCCTGTTGTGCAACAGCGCCAGCGGCAGCAGCATCAGCGGGCTGGCGAGCCACTGCATGCTGGCCAGCCTGGGCGACGACGACGGCACCAGCGGCCACCATGTCGCCGCCACCACCACCTTCAACCGCCCCGGCGGGCGTCTGTCGCTGTCGGCCGGCACCGGCCGCGAGAACCTCCCCGCCTGGCTGGCCGGCGCCAACAAGACGCCGTCGATGCGGATGGAGCAGAACGATCTGACCGTCTTCGCGCAGCAGAACATCGGCCGCGAGGGCTTCGTCTCGATCGGCGGCACCTACGCCAAGGCGCGCCTGGTGCCGATCGCCGACGCCACCCCGGCCATGCTCGACCGCTGGGACAGCAAGAGCCTGAGCATCGGCGGCGGCTACGGCTCGTTCAGCGCCAACGTCATCGGCCGCGTGGTCGACGCCCCCGGTCAGCCGGGCAAGTGGACCGGCCTGGGCGTGGGCCTGACCTGGCGCACCCCGTGGAGCGGCCAGCTGACCGTCGGTGCCGAGAACGTCATCACCCGCGGCAAGAACCCGTTCTCGCCGAACAACATCAGCACCGAAGAGGGGACCATCCCCTATGTGCGCTACGAGCAGGACCTCTAGCGAACGGTCGCAACACGTTGTTCCGCAAAGAAAAAGCCTCCTCGCGGAGGCTTTTTTGTTGCCTGAGTTTACGTGATGCACATCACTTAAATTGCACCCTCATTAACGACTCTTTAATTTCTCTGAAGACAAAGTTAACATCGGCTCACCCCGCGGTTTTTGGCATCGCATTTTCGGCGCCTCCGCAGGAGAACTCAGCTGACATACACCTTTCGGAGAGAGAGCCAATGAATTGCAAGACCCATCGCTTGCGCGACGCGATCGCGTTCGCACTCGCTGCCGGCACCACCGCGTTGCTCAGCACCGGCGCTGCCGCGGCCCAGGACACCGCGTCCAACGATGCGTCCAAGACCCTGGACACCATCCAGGTCACCGGCTCGCGCGTTGCCCGCGTTGAAACCGAGACCGCCAGCCCGGTGGTCGTGATCGATCGCGCCGCGATCGAGCAGACCGGCAAGCTGACCCTCGGCGACCTGGTGCAGGAACTGCCGGCGATGTCCGGCGCGCCGGCCACCCCGGCGGTCAACAACGGCGGCGGCGACGGCAAGTCCTCGGTCGACCTGCGCGGCCTCGGCGACGAGCGCACCCTGCTGCTGGTCAACGGCCGTCGCGTCGTCAACAACGACGTCAACTCGATCCCCGCCAGCGCCGTGGAGCGCATCGAAGTGCTGACCAGCGGCGCCTCGGCGGTGTACGGCTCCGACGCCGTGGCCGGCGTGGTCAACTTCATCCTGCGCAAGGACTTCGAAGGCCTGGCGGTCACCCTCGATTACGGTCAGGCGACCCACCTGAGCGACGGCGCGCGCAGCGGCGGCTCGCTGACCTTCGGTCAGGTCGGCGACCGCGGCAACATCATGGTCGGCCTGAACTACAACAAGTTCGACGGCATCTCCTCGGCCAACCGCAAGTACTCCAAGGACGCGACCTACCTGTACAGCGGCGCGGTCACCGTGCTCGGCTCCAGCCGCAATCCGCGCGGCCGCATCACCGTGCCGACCGCACTGCGTCCGCAGTACGGCGGCTGCTCCACCGTCACCCTGAAGCCCGGCGCGACCGGCGCCTCGCAGGGCGATTATCGCTGCTACTCCGGCGCGACCGACTCCTTCAACTACCAGGCCACCAACCTGATCATGACACCGCAGGAGCGCACCAACGCGTTCTTCCTGGCCAACTATCAGATCACCGACAGCATCAACGCCTTCGCCCAGGTCTACCACAACAAGACCAGCTCCAACTTCGCGATCGCGCCGCTGCCGTTCGACGCCCGTGGCGACAAGGTGGTGATCTCCGCCAACAACTTCTACAACCCGTTCGGCACCAACTTCGGCGCGGACAACGGCGGCAACCAGTACAACCAGCTGCTCACCCGCTTCACCTCGCTGGGCCAGCGTCGTTCCTACTACAGCACCATCACCGACCAGGTCGTGGCCGGCCTGGAAGGCTTCGTCGGCGACAGCACCTGGAAGTGGGACGCGGCCATGAACTACGGCCACTACACCCGCGAAAACACCAGCTACGGCTACGTGTACTACGCCGGCCTGCGCGACGCGCTGGGCCCGTCGTTCCGCGACACCGATGGCGTGGTCAAGTGCGGCAGCGCCGGCGCGGTGATCGCTGGCTGCACCCCGTTGAACATCTTCAACATCAACGACCCGCAGACGGTCGCGACGCTCGGCAAGTACGAAGCGCGTCCGACCTACTCCACCACCTACCAGATGCGCAGCTTCGAAGCCAACGCCAGCGGCGAGCTGTTCTCGCTGCCGGCCGGCGCCACCCAATTGGCGGTGGGCGTGTCCTGGCGCGAGGAGTACCAGAAGAACGCGGTCGACTACATCGCCATCGCCAATGCCAACGGCAACTGCTTCATCTCGCAGGAAGCCTGCGGCACGCCGCTGAGCGGCAAGTACAACGTGAAGGAGCTGTACGCCGAACTGTACGTCCCGCTGCTGTCCGAGGTCCCGTTCGCGCATCTGCTGGCGCTGACTCTGGGCTCGCGCTACTCGGACTACAACACCTTCGGCAACACCACCAACAGCAAGGTCCAGCTGGAGTGGCGTCCGATCCAGAACCTGCTGCTGCGCGGCACGGTCGCCGAAGTGTTCCGCGCCCCGACGATCGAGAACCTGTATGCGGGCGCCAGCGGCGATGCGCCGAACTTCGCCGACCCCTGCATCGGCTACGGCCGCACCGGCACCCCGCGCGACCATGAAGCGGCGTGCGGCGCCGGCGCCGGCGCGACCGCCATCCCGGGCGCCACCGGCATCACCCCGAGCGGCATGTCGCAGACCACCGGCGTGTGGTCGGGTTCGACCGCTGCCGGTTTCGCTCTGAAGCCGGAGCAGGGCAAGTCGTTCGACTGGGGCGTGGTCTATGACCCGGAATGGCTGCCGGGCTTCTCGGCCAGCCTGGACTACTGGCGCCTGTACCTGAACGACACGATCAACCGCGCCGATGCGCAGACCGTGGCCGACATCTGCTACAGCGACAACAGCAGCCCGTTCTGCGGCTTCATCAACCGTTACTCCGACGGCCAGGTGAACTTCATCCGCGAGCCGATCGTCAACCTGGGCCGCCTGGACACCAAGGGCTGGGATCTGGCGCTGCGCTACCGTCTGCCGGACACCGCCTGGGGTAGCTACACCTTCGGCCTGGACGGCACCTACATCGCGCGCTACGACAACAAGACCAACCCGGCCGATCCGGCGGGCGTGGTGACCCATATCGCCGGCACCTACAACAAGAGCTACGGCCTGTACTCGCGTGTCCGCGGCCGCCTGTTCGTGAACTGGCAGAAGGGCGACTTGGGCGCGAGCTGGCGCGTGCGCTACGTCGGTCCGTTCGACATCGGCAGCGCCGATCCGGCGCAGAACCGCAGCGCCGACGCCGGCTATCCGAACGTGGTGGTCCCCTACGGTTCCTACTTCCTGCACAGCGTCAGCGTGAACTACGCGCTGCCGTGGTTCAATTCGAAGGTGGAAGTGGGCCTGGACAACGTGTTCGACAAGCAGCCGCCCATGCTGTATCAGAACAACGTGCTGAACGCCAACACGGACGTGAACAGCTTCGACACCGTTGGCCGCTACCTGTGGGCTCGCTACAGCATGAGCTTCTGAGTTCGCTCAGTCCGCTCCTGACGTGACGACGAGGGCCGCGCGACGCATTCGCGCGGCCCTCTTTTTTGGCAGACCGGAATGAACGCACCACAGCTGCAACACGCGATCCATCTCATCGAACAAGGCCGGGCCGACACCGCAGCAGACCTGTGCCGGCAAGCGCTGGCCACAATGCCGCACGACGCCGGCTGGCTCACGCTGCTGGCAATGGCGCTGCAACAGAGCGGCGACGTGGCCGGAGCCGCCACGCACTACGGCACCCTGACCCGTCTGCAGCCGCACGAGTCGGCGCACTGGGCCAATCTCGGCATGGCGCTGCGCACCCTTGGCGAGCATGCCAACGCCGACCAGGCCTACCGCCAGGCGCTTGCGCTGGCGCCGCAGACCTATCACTACCTGGTCGACCACGGCCTGCTGTTGTTGGACATGGGCGACATCGCGCGTGCACGGCACCGCCTGCTGGATGCGGTCGACCTGGATCCGGCGCAACCGGAAGCGCGCATCCACGCCGCCATCGCCTGCTTCGAATGCGGCGACGCGCAACGCGCCGCCGCCCTGCTCCCGCCACCAGCGCTGTGGCCACACCTGCCCGACGACCTGCGCGAGGACCTGGCCGGTGCACTGATCCAGGTCGGCAGAACCGACGAAGCCGAGGCACTGCTGTCGCAGACGCTGCACGGCCAGGCGCCGTCGCTCTCCAACCTGATCCGCCTGGCGCAACTGCACGAACGCACCAATCGCATCCCCGAGGCCGAGGCGCTGTGGCAGCAGGCGAGCGCCATCGCCGTGCAGGACGACCGGCAGACCCGCATCGACCTGCTGCAACTGCAGGCGGCGCTGGCGCTGCGCCGCAAGGACTACGCCGCTGCACGCGGCGCCAATGTCGAATTGCTGGACCTGCGGCCGCAGGTGCAGATCGAGGCCAATGCGTACTTTGCGCTGGCCGGCATCGACGACAAGCAGGGCGAGCCCGCCGCGGCGATGACCATGCTGGAGAAGGCGCATGCGCTCCAGTTCAAGCTCGCCGCCGAGACCGTGCCGGACATCGCCCACTCCGGCGAAGAACCGCTGCAGATCTCCAGCCAGTGGCTGCAGACCCCGTTCGCGACCGACACGCATGACACGGCGCCGCACAGCGACGCCTCGCCGGTGTTCATCGTCGGCTTCCCCCGCTCGGGCACCACCATGCTGGAACAGATGCTCGATGCGCATCCGCGCTACGCGTCGATGGACGAGCGCGCGATCCTGCAGCGCTGCATCGAATGGATGGAAGCGCAGGGCAAGCGCTATCCGTACGACCTGGATGCCCTGGACCACGCCCAGGTCGAGGCAATGCGCCAGGTGTACTGGGCGGAAGTCGCCAAGGTCGTGGCCCTGGCCCCAGGCCAGCAACTGGTCGACAAGAATCCGCTGAACATGTTGCGCCTGCCGGTCATCCTGCGCATGTTCCCCGCCGCGAAGATCATTCTCGCCCTGCGCCACCCCTGCGACGTGCTGTTGAGCTGCTACATGCAGAACTTCCGCTCGCCCGCCTTCATGGTGCTGTGCTCCACGCTCGAGCGCCTGGCCAAGAGCTACGTGAACGCGATGCGCTTCTGGATCCACCATCAGGCGCTACTGCAGCCGCAGCTGCTGGTCCTCAAGTACGAGGAAACGGTGGCCGATTTCCCTGCGCAGGTGCAACGCATCGGCGATTTCCTGGGCATCGACCAGGCCGGCTTCCTGGCCGATTTCGCGCAACATGCCGCACGCAAGGGCTACATCAGCACCCCCAGTTACGCGCAGGTGGTGGAACCGGTGAACCAGCGCGCGGTGGGACGCTGGCATCCCTATGCGCCCTGGCTGGCCAGTGCGCTGCCGATCCTGCAGCCGGTCGCGACACATTGGGGCTATGACCTGGAGGCGCGCGCACCATGAAAGCGCTGAGCGACTACATCCGCACCTACGACGACGCGCTACCCATCCCGTTCTGCCAGCAGTTGATCGACGGGTTCGAATCTTCCCGCACGCACCACCTGCGCAACGGCAGCACGCTCCACGCCGCGCTCGGCGAGAGCAACTGGACCGAACTGGACATCGGCAAACTGGCCGATCCGGCCTTCCTGGGCTTCTTCCTGGACAGGGTCGAGCGCTACCTGGCCCGCTATAACCAGGAGCTGGGCCTGACCCTGCCCATTCCGTACCGGCCGACCATCGACCGGCTGATCCTGAAGAAGTACCAGGTCGGCGGCACCGATCGTTTCCAGCCGCACTTCGACGCGGTCGACGCGGTCTCGGAACGCTACCTGGTGTTCCTGTGGTACCTCAACGACGTCCGCGAGGGAGGAACCACACGCTTCTGCGACCTCGACGTGGAAACCACGCCCCGCGCAGGCAGGCTGCTGATGTTCCCGCCCTACTGGATGTACCAGCACGTCGGCGAGCCGCCGGTGTCCAACGACAAGTACATCCTGTCGACCTACCTCATGTTCAAGCGCTGAGCGTCGCCACGAACTAAACGGTACGCGACGCGGCAGGCACGGCTCACACGCCGGCGCGCAGGTTGAACGCGCCGATCGTCTCCACCAGTTGCCGCAGCGCCAGCGTCTCGGCTTCGTCCAGATCCGGGTGCCAGGTGTCGAGGATCATCACCACCCGCACCCGATCGCTGTGGTTCCAGGCCTGGTGCAGGCAGGTGTCGTTGAACGTCACCAGGCGTCCGACCTCCCAGGCATGGGCGATGCCGGCCACCTCGAGCGCGCAGTCCGGCGGCACGATCAACGGCAGGTGGGTCACGACGCGCGCGTTGGTCACGCCGTAATGCGGCTTGATCGTGGTGCCGGGCGCCAGGATCGAGAACAAGACCTCCGGTGCGTGCCCATCGATCCGGGTCAACGGCACCTGCGCCAACGCGGCCGCCGTCCGCGGGCAGCGCTGCTGGTTCTCCGCGTAGGCCTGCCCGTGCCGGTAGAAGAAATACGCATCCCAGGCACCGTCGCCCCGCTGGCCGGCGAGATAGTCCTGCGGCGAGGTGCCGTTGCTGAAATCCAGGAACGGTTGCACCGACTGCCGCGACGCCAGGACCTGATGCGCCTCCTCGACGATTCCGGCGGCGGCATCCTGCAGCCGGTCGTACCAGGGGAACCGCGCGGCCCCCAGGTAGGGAGACGGATCCAGCTCCGGGATGTACAGGAAGGTCGGGTGCTGGCCATCGTCCGCCGGGCGCGGCTGCAGCCCGAGATAGATGCGCAATGCCGCCATTACCCGGCGCAGCGCGGTCTCGCCGAAGCGATCGAGCAACGGCTGGATCGCCGCGACGAACAACGCATGCCGCCCCTGATCGATCCGCTGCATCGCGGCCACCACGCGCGTCCGCAACTCGGGCGCGGTACTGGCCTGATCCAGCCAGCGTCCCCTGGCCTGCGCCGTGCGCACCGCCGCGAAGTACATCGGCAGCGCATCGTCGTGGCGCCCGAGCGCCTCCAGGCTTTCGGCATACCACAGCCGCACCAGGAAGGCGTCGGCAGCCAGCCGCAAGGCGTGCTCGAACGCGGGCACGGCCTGCGCATGCTCGCCTAGCCGGGCCAGGCAGATCGCGCTCCGGCTCCAGGCCTCCGCACTGGGTTCGGCCGCCGTCACCAGCGCCCAGGCCTCGGCGGCACGCGCGAACGCGCCGCTGTCCATCAGCAACATCGCATGTGTGCGGCGCAGCGCCAGATCGGCGGGCGCTGCGCTCAGGGCTCGCTCGCACAACGCATCGGCAGCCCGGTAGTCGCCCTCGGCCACGTGCCGATGCACGGCCTCCAGCACGTCGGCAGCAACCGGACCGCGCGCCATCAGCCGGGAATCAAGGTCACGATGACGTGCTCGACGTAGGCCTCGAAGTCCTCGCGCGCCTGCTTGGGCTGGTGCAACTGCAGCGACAGCTGCAGGAAGCCGACGTAGGCGGCATAGGCCAGCCGAGCGCGGTGTTGCGCGTCGGTCCGGCTGAGCCCGGCCTGGCGGAACGAGGCGATCAGATACTCCATGCGCCGCTGCGAGACCCGGTCGATCACCGGCCGCACCGCGGGATGGTCGAGCGCCTTCAACAGTTCGCTGTAGATGACATGCGGCTTGACCTCGTGCGCGACCAACTGGAACAGCGCGCGCAGGCGCGTGCGCGGATCCGGCACCTCTTCCAGGCTGCCGAACACCTGCTGCTGCTCGACCAGTTCCCAGCGTTCCAGCGCGGCCTGCAGCAGCGCATCGCGCGAGGGGAAGTGCCAGTAGAAGCTACCCTTGGTGACGCCCAGGCGCCGCGCCAGCGGCTCCACCGCCACCGCGCTCACGCCCTGTTCGGCGATCAGGTCCAGGGCAGCCTGCGCCCAGTCTTCGGCACTGAGCCGGTTGTTGCGGCCACCGCCGGAAGCGGCGCCGTCGTCGGAGGAAGGAGCGGGCGCGGTATTCATCCGTGGATTTAACCATACGGGGACGTCGGTTGCAGTATGTGGCCTTCGCGGGGCGGGCGCAAATGCCCGGCAGCATTGGCTTTTCGCACCCATACTGCATCGTATTGACATGCCGCGCATGGCGACCATACTATCTCGTATGGTTTCCGCACCCGCCACCGTCCCGCATGCCGCCTCGGCCACCCTCTCGGGTGCCGGCGAGTTGGCGCTGGCCGCGACCGTCACCGGTCCCGGCGAGGCCGGTTCGGTGTTGTTCGCGCATGGCTTCGGCCAGACCCGGCACGCGTGGGCGACGACCGCCGCGGCGCTGCAGGCGCACGGCTACCGCAGCGTTGCCTACGATGCGCGCGGCCATGGTGATTCCGCACGCAACCCGGCGGACCTTCCTTATCGCGGCGAGCAGTTCACCGACGACCTGATCGTGGTCGCCGGCGAGATGTCGCCGCCGCCGGTGCTGGTCGCCGCCTCGATGGGCGGGCTGTTCGGGCTGATCGCCGAATCGCGCTGGCCGGGCCTGTTCCGCGCGATGGTGCTGGTGGACATCACCCCGCGTTGGCAGCCGGCCGGAGTCGAGCGCATCCTCGCCTTCATGAGCGCGCATCCGCAGGGCTTCGCCAGCCTGGACGACGCTGGCGACGCCATTGCCGCCTACCTGCCGCAGCGCGCGCGCAAATCGCCGGAGGCGCTGCGCAGCGTGCTGCGCCAGCACACCGACGGCCGCTGGTACTGGCACTGGGATCCGCGCCTGGTCGAAGAGCTGGCGCGCGACAGCGACCAGCACCAGGGCGCGATCGCGCAGGCCGCCGCGCACGTGCAGTGTCCGCTGCTGCTGATCAGCGGCGGCCGCAGCGACCTGGTCACGCCGCAGACCATCGAAGAATTCCTGTCGCTGGTGCCGCATGCGCAGCATGCGCATCTGCCCGAGGCCACGCATATGCTGGCCGGCGACGACAACGCCGCATTTACCGCCACTGTGTTGCACTACCTGGACGCCCTGCCACCGGCCTGCGCCGGCGCATCGTCCGCCGTCACCGAGTACCTCCCCGGAGCACGCCCATGAGCATCATTGCCCCCTTCCTCGTGTTGTTGCTGGCCGGCGCGTTCGCCGCCTATCACCGCATGCGGCTCGCCGTCTGGGCCGCGTTGAGCGCCACGCTGCTGGTCGCGTGCTGGCTGCTCGGCGCCAGCCACGTCGCCACCATCGTCGCGGCCGTCGTGCTGGCGGTGATCGCGGTGCCGCTGCTGTTGCCGTTCGTGCGCAAGCCGCTGCTCACCGCACCGATGCTGAAAGTGTTCCGCAAGGTGCTGCCGCCGCTGTCGCAGACCGAGCGCATCGCCCTGGAAACCGGTTCGGTCGGTTTCGAAGGCGAACTGTTCACCGGCGATCCGGATTGGCAGAAGCTGCTGAACTATCCCAAGCCGCAGCTGACCGCCGAAGAGCAGGCCTTCCTCGATGGCCCGGTCGAAGAGCTGTGCCGGATGACCAACGACTGGGAGATCACCCACGTCCATGCCGACCTGCCGCCGGAGATCTGGAGCTTCATCAAGAAGAACAAGTTCTTCGGCATGATCATTCCGAAGGAGTACGGCGGCCTCGGCTTCTCCGCGCTGGCGCACCACAAGGTGATCCAGAAGATCGCCTCGGTCTCCAGCGTGGTCAGCTCCACCGTCGGCGTGCCCAACTCGCTGGGCCCGGGCGAACTGCTGCTGCACTACGGCTCCAAGGAGCAGAAGGACTACTACCTGCCGCGTCTGGCGGTGGGCCAGGAAGTGCCCTGCTTCGGCCTGACCGGTCCGTTCGCCGGCTCCGACGCCACCTCGATCCCCGACTACGGCATCGTCTGCAAGGGCGAGTGGAACGGCGCCAACGTGCTCGGCGTCAAGCTGACCTTCGACAAGCGCTACATCACCCTGGCCCCGGTGGCGACCCTGGTCGGCCTGGCGTTCCGCATGTACGACCCGGAAGGCCTGATCGGCGACACCAAGGACATCGGCATCACCCTGGCGCTGCTGCCGCGCGAGACCCCCGGGGTCGAGATCGGCCGCCGTCACTTCCCGCTGAACTCGCCGTTCCAGAACGGCCCGATCCATGGCCGCGAGGTGTTCATCCCGCTGAGCCAGCTGATCGGCGGCGTGGAGATGGTCGGCAAGGGCTGGAACATGCTCAACGAGTGCCTGGCCGTGGGCCGCTCGATCACCCTGCCCTCCACCGCCAGCGGCGGCGCCAAGTTCGGCGCGGTCGTCACCGGTGCGTATGCGCGCATCCGCAAGCAGTTCGGCCTGTCGGTCGGCCGCTTCGAAGGCGTGGAAGAGGCGCTGGCGCGGATCGGCGGCAAGGCCTATGCGATCAGCGCCCTGTCGCAGGCCACCGCCGCGGCGGTGGACCGCGGCGACGTGCCGTCGGTGCCGTCGGCGATCGCCAAGTATCACTGCACCACCATGAGCCGTGAGGTCATCAGCGACGTGATGGACGTGGTCGGCGGCAAGGGCATCATCCTCGGCCCGCGCAACTTCGCCGGCCGCAGCTGGCAGGCCGCGCCGATCGCGATCACCGTGGAAGGCGCCAACATCATGACCCGCAGCCTGCTGATCTTCGGCCAGGGTGCGATCCTGTGCCATCCGTGGGTGATGAAGGAAATGAAGGCCGCCGGCAACCCGGACCACAAGGCCGGCGTCGACGAGTTCGACCGCAACCTGTTCGGCCACATCGGCTTCGCCATCTCCAACGCGGTGCGTTCGCTGTGGTTCGGCCTGACCGCCGCGCGCATCGGTGCCGCGCCGGGCGATGCCTACACCCGCCGCTACTTCCGCAAGCTGGACCGCTATTCGGCGAACCTGGCGCTGATGGCCGACGTGTCGATGCTGATGCTCGGCGGCAAGCTGAAGTTCAAGGAGTCGCTGTCCGGGCGCCTGGGCGACGTGCTGAGCCACATCTACATGACCAGCGCCATGCTCAAGCGCTACCACGACGATGGCGCACCGGCCACCGACCAGCCGCTGCTGGCCTGGGCCTTCCACGACAGCGTGCACAAGATCGAGCTGGCGCTGTCGGCGGCGCTGCGCAACTTCCCGATCCGTCCGGTCGGCTGGCTGATGTGGGCGCTGATCTTCCCGTGGGGCCGCCGTGCCGAAGCGCCGGGCGACCGCCTGGGCCACCGCGTCGCCGCGCTGCTGATGACCCCCAACGAAGCCCGCGACCGCCTGGGCCAGGGCGTGTTCCTGACCCCGTGCGAGAACAACCCCGGCGGCCGCATCGCCAGCTACCTGACCAAGGCCGTGCTGGCCGAGCCGGTGGAGCGCAAGTTCCTGAAGGCGCTCAAGAGCAAGGGCATCGAGTCGCTGGACTTTGCCTCGCAGCTGGACGAGGCGGTGCGCGAAGGCGTGTTGTCTGCCGACGAGCGCCGTCAGCTGGAGGAACTGCGCGAGATCACCATGGACACGATCAGCGTCGACGACTTCGACACCGACGAGCTGCGTTCGGCGAGCTATTACCAGCGCGCCGCTGCGGCGGCCGACGACGGGCATTCGCGCGAAGCGGCCTGATCGTCCCGGCCATGCGACACCCACGACGGCGGACTTCGGTCCGCCGTCGTGCGTTTGAGGAGACAGCCATGAGCCAACTGCTTTCGCTCTATCGCCGCATGCAACGCTGGCCAGCCGGTTCCTGGCTGTTCGCGCGCGCGGTCTGCTTCAAGGCGCCCTACTTCGCCAGCATCGCGCCGCGCATCACCGTCCTGCAGCCGGGCCGCTGCGAGGCGCGCATCGCGCATCGGCGGCGGGTCAGCAACCACATCGGCACCGTGCACGCGATCGCGCTGTGCAACCTGGCGGAACTGGCCGGCGGTCTCATGGTCGACGCCAGCCTGCCGCCGTCGATGCGCTGGATCCCCAAGGGCATGCAGGTGGAATACCGCAGCAAGGCGCTCGGCCCGATGCATGCGGTGGCCACCCCGGACGTGGCGATCGTCGCCGCCGAGCGCAGCTACGACCTGCCGGTCAGCGTGGAGATCCGCGACGCACGCGAACAGGTGGTGTGTTTCGCGCGCATCGCGATGTGGGTGTCGCCACGCGCGTCGACCTCGGCCTGATCGCTGCGCCGCGTGTGCGGTGTGCGGTGTGCGGTGTGCGGCTCAGTACGCCAGCAGCACCGCGGCGATGGCCAGCGCCGCCGGCAGCGCCTGCACGAACACGATGCGGCGGCTGACGCTCCAGCCGCCGTACAGGCCGGCCACGACCACGCAGCCGAGGAAGAACAGCATCACGTCGACCCGCTGCGCGACCAGGCCCCAGGCCAGGCCGGCGGCTAGGAAGCCGTTGTAGAGCCCCTGGTTGGCCGCCAGCACGCGCGTGGCCTGCGCCTTCTCCGGGCTGTTGCGGAACACCTTCATGCCCAGCGGACGCGTCCACAGGACCATCTCCAGCACCAGGATGTACAGGTGCAGCAGCGCGACCGCGCCCACCAGGATCGAAGCCAACAGGATCATCGTGCTATCCGGCACAGGAAACAGGGCGCCAGCATAGCCAGCGTCCCGATGGGCGGCCAGTCCCCTGCTTCGCGGCGCCGCCTCAGCGCGTCGGCGGCGTGCGTTCCGGCGGCAGCTTGGCCGCCTCGCGCAGCAGCCGCCACGCGCCCAGGGTCATGCCGGAGGCGGCCAGCAGGCCCGCGACGAACACCACCTGCGAGCCGAAGCCCGACAGCAGTTTGTACAGCCAGGCGAAGCTGAGGTCGCTGCCACGGTAGATCACCGTATCGATCGCCGCGCCGGCCTTGTAGCGCCATTCGCGGCCGACCCGCGTGTACAGGGTCTCGCGGGCCGGCTTGGCCAGGGAGAACTCGCCGGCGCGGGTCATCACCTGCACCACCGCCACCAGCATCGGCAACGGCGAGACCGCCAGCACCGAATAGCCAATCAGGATCGCGCAGCCGGGGATCAGCAGCGCCGGCCCGATGCCGAAGCGCGACAGCAGCGCGCGGGTGACCAGCAGTTGCAGGACCAGGGTCAGCGCGTTCACCGCCAGGTCGATGCTGGCGTAGAAGGCGGTACTGGCCGCCGCATCGGTGTACAGGCGGCGCACGATCGCCGCCTGTTCGTTGTACAGCAAGGTGCCCACGCCCACCCCGAACACCGACATCAGGGCCAGCCAGCGCAGCAGCGGTTCGCGCGCGATCAGCTTCAGCCCGGCCAGCACGTCGCCGCCCATCGGCGCCTCGCCGCCAAGCACGCCGCGCTCGCGTTCGCGGGCGACCGCCCACAGCCGCAGGCGCAGCAGGCAGATCACGCTGACCACCAGGAAGCCGGCCGATACCAGCATCAGGTTGGCGATGCCGATGCGCTCGACCAGGCTGCTGGCGATCACCGGCCCCAGGAACGCGCCGAGCGTGCCGGCGGCGCCGATGTAGCCATAGCAGGCGCGCGCTTCGGCGTTGCTAAAGACATCGGCCATGAAGCTCCAGAACACCGCCACCGCGAACAGGTTGAATACCGAGATCCACAGGAAGAAGGCCATGCCGCGCCCGGGCACGCCACTGTCGAACAGCACGTAGAACAGCAGCAACGTGGCGATGAAGAAGCCGTACACCACCGGCAGGAACACCCGCCGCGGATAGCGGCTGACCAACGCACCGTAGACCGGCTGCAGCAACAGCATGATCAGGAAGGTGCAGGTGAACAGCACCTGCAGCGCGAACTCCTTCAGCGGCATGCCGTGCGCCGCGAAGAACGCGATCATCGCCGGCGGGAACACCGCGGCCACGTCGGCGGAGGCCCCCATGGCCTCGCGCACCGGCCGCAGCACGTAGTAGCCGCTGAGCAGCGAGAAGAAGTACAGGAACGCCCACGCCAGCGGCGGCGAATCGCGCAGGGCGCCGCGCAGCCGCGCCAGCGCGCCGGGAGCATGCGGGGTGGCGCTCATCGGCGGCGGACCCTGGCGCAGGAACGGGACATCGGCGATTTTCGGGGGCGGAAAACGCGCACGGTAGCTGATGCACCGCAACACCGCCAGCGTGCGCGCCCTCCGCCACCCGCGCCCCGCGCGCGCTGCGCCCGGCGGCGGTCCACGCCGAGCATATGCTCTATCCTCGGCGACTAGCGTCGGCGCCAGAAACTCAGGGGACACCGCGGGTGTACGACTTCATCATCATCGGCGCAGGCTCGGCCGGCTGCGTGCTCGCCAACCGCCTGAGCGAGGACCGCGACTGCAAGGTGCTGCTGATCGAGGCCGGCCCGCGCGACCGCAATCCCTTCATCCACATGCCCGCCGGCCTGGCGCGCCTGGCCAACAACCGCCGCATCAACTGGAACTATCTCACCGAGGCCGAGCCGGCCTTGAACGATCGGCGGCTGTGGTGGCCGCGCGGCAAGGTGCTGGGCGGCTCCAGTTCGATCAACGCGATGTGCTACGTGCGCGGCGTGCCCGCCGACTACGACGACTGGGCGGCCGACGGTGCCGATGGCTGGGACTGGCGCGGCGTGCTGCCCTATTTCCGCCGCAGCGAATGCAACAGCCGCGGCGGCGATGCGCTGCATGGTGGCGACGGCCCGCTGCACGTCTCCGACCTGCGCTACCACAACCCGCTCTCGGACGTGTTCGTGGCCGCGGCGCAGGAGGCGGGCTTCCCGCACAACTCCGATTTCAACGGCCCGCAGCAACAGGGCGTGGGCCTGTACCAGGTCACCCAGAAGGACGGCGCGCGCTGCTCGGCCGCGGTCGCCTACCTGGCGCCGGCGCGCGCACGGGAGAACCTGCAGGTGGTCACCGACGCGCTGGTGCTGCGCCTGCTGATCGAAGGCGGACGCGCGGTCGGCGTCGCCTATGCCCAGGGCGGCCGCGAGGTGCAGGCGCGCGC
The DNA here is from genome assembly GCF_040595915.1 of Xanthomonas sp. PPL134. Classification (NCBI taxonomy): domain Bacteria; kingdom Pseudomonadati; phylum Pseudomonadota; class Gammaproteobacteria; order Lysobacterales; family Lysobacteraceae; genus Xanthomonas; species Xanthomonas sp. PPL134. The sequence goes on along the minus strand of NZ_JAMDLL010000003.1, from coordinate 435,599 downwards.
GGCGCGCGAGGTGCTGCTCAGCGCCGGCGCGGTGAACTCGCCGCAGGTGCTGATGCTCTCGGGCATCGGCCCGGCCGACGCGCTGCGCCGCCACGGCATCACGGTGCAGTTGGACCAGCCGCAGGTCGGCGCCAACCTGCAGGATCATCTGGACGTCTGCACGCTGTACCGCACCCGCCCGGGCATCAGCTACGACCGCCGCAACCAGGCCAAGATCGCCTTCGACTATTTCCTGCGCGGGCACCGTGGCGCCGGCAGCAGCAACATCGCCGAGGCCGGTGGCTTCATCCGCTCGTCGTTGGCGCCGGATGCGCGCGCCGACATCCAGTTGCACTTCGTGCCGGCCATGCTCGACGACCACGGCCGCAACCGCCTGCCCGGCGACGGCTTCACCCTGCACGCGTGCCACCTGCAGCCGCGCAGCCGCGGCCGCATCGCGCTCAACGACGCCGACCCGCGCACGCCGGCGCGGATCCAGGCCAACTACCTGAGCGATCCCGACGGCTTCGACCTGCGCATGCTGGTCGAATGCGCGCGCCTGGCGCGGCACATCCTGCGGCAGCCGGCGTTCGATGCGTGGCGCGGCGCGCCGCTGCTGCCGACGCGCGAGGACCTGGACGAGGCTGGGCTGATCGCCTTCATCCGCGCCAAGGCAGAGACCATCTATCACCCGATCGGCACCTGCCGCATGGGCAGCGACGCGCAGGCGGTGGTCGACCCGCAGCTGCGCCTGCGCGGTCTCGACGGCCTGCGCGTGGTCGATGCCTCAGTGATGCCGCGCCTGGTCAGCGGCAATACCAACGGCCCGACGATGATGATCGCCGAGCGCGCTGCCGACCTGATCCGTGGGCGTGCCGTTCTGCGGGAGGGCTGAGACGGCGGCGGGACGATGCAGGAGGTCTGCTTCGTGGGGGGCGATTGCCGATCGGCGCTAGGGCGGTTTCGCTGGTGCGGGCTGACGCACCCTCACCCCAACCCCTCTCCCGTGGGAGAGGGGCTAAGGCGGGCTTGCGCGGCACGGCGATTGCATGTCCGTGGGCATCCGCCGCAGTCCCCGCCACCGCTCCGCCGGCAGGCCTGCACACCCCCGTCCGACGCGGGAAATCCCCAGCAGGATCAAGGCGATGCCTATTCATCTTCTCCCAGTTTGTGCATTCGAGAAATCCGGCGCTAGAATCGTTGCCGGCAGCACCTCACAGGCCTCAGGCGCAATGACACAGAACAGCAGGCACCGGCTCCTTCGACCGGTGGCAACCGGGTTGCTCGGGGCATTGTTGCCCTTTGCGATGTCCTCCACCGCACAGACGCCGGCGCCCGCCCAACCGCTGCCGCCGCCGCTGCATACCGAAGCCACCCGCTATACCTCGCCGACCCAGCCGCTGCCCTACCGCGCGTCGCTGACCCAGAGCCAGGTACTGCCGCTGGCCAAGGACTTCGACGTGGCCGCGCTGGAGTCGGTCGCCGAACAATTGACCTATGGCGAGCGCGTGCCCGGTCTGGCAATGGCCATCGTGCACAACGGTCAGGTGCTCAGCGCGCGCGGCTACGGCGTGACCGACGTCAACCGTCCCGAACCGGTCGATGCGCACACCGTGTTCCGCCTGGCCTCGCTGTCCAAGGCCTTCGCCGGCACCATGGCCGGCCTGCTGGTCACCGACGGCACCCTGCGCTGGGACAGCAAGGTGGTCGACTACGTGCCCGGCTTCCAGCTCAGCGACCCGGTGGCCACGCGCCAGTTGAACGTGGCCGACCTGCTCAGCCACCGCGTCGGCCTCACCTACAACGCCTACGACCGCGACGTCGAATCCAACCTCGACTACTACACCCTCAGCCACAAGCTGGCCTATGCGCCGCTGAAATGCGCGCCGGGCGAGTGCTACGCCTACCAGAACGTCGCCTTCAGCCTGATCGGCGACGTGGTGTTCGCCGCGTCCGGCAGCTTCTACGAGCAGTCGGTGGAACGCCGCATCTTCAAGCCGTTGGGCATGAACGACGCCAGCATGGGCCTGGCCGGCATCCAGGCCAGCCCGCGCTGGGCGCGCCCGCACGTGCGCAGTCGCAACGGCTGGGTCTCGCTGACGCCCAAGCCGACCTACTACCGCCTGGCGCCGGCCGCCGGCGTCAACGCCAGCATCAGCGACATGGCGCAGTGGCTGATCGCGCAGACCGGGCATCGCCCGGACGTGCTGCCGGAGCCGCTGCTGGCGACCCTGCACGCGCCGCTGATCCTGACCCCCGGCGAGATGCGCTCGGGCTGGCGCCGCGCACGCGTCAACTCGGCCAGCTACGCGCTGGGCTGGCGCGTGTTCGACTACTCCGGCCACCAGGTGATCTTCCATGCCGGCGCGGTGCAGGGCTACCGCGGCCTGATCGCGCTGGTGCCGGAACGCGACCTCGGCGTGGCGATCCTGTGGAACGGCGAAAGCGGCCTGCCTTCGGGCCTGCTGCCGACCGTGCTCGACCGCGCGATCGGCCTGCCGGCGCAGCGCTGGCTGGACGTGGACACCGACTTCGGCAGCGACAACCTGATGGCCGAGCGTCCGGACCCGAAGGACAAGAAGGGCGCGTCCTCGTCCAAGTCGGTGGCCTCGCCGCACTGAGCGCGGCCTCCCGCAGCATCCTCGCAGCAAGGCGGCGCAAGCCGCCTTTCTGCTGTCTGCAGCGCTGATCTGCGCTGCGTTGCAATACACCCTGCTCCGTTGCAGAGACGCAGCCTTGCCCCGCTTGCGACGATGCGGTGATGCGGCGGCAGGGCCACATCGCGAAGGCGCGGGCGCGGAAGCAACAGCCGACGACCTTGCACGACGAACGTCCAGCGACTGCGTCAGCCCGACGGCAGCGGCGGTCGAAGCGCACGGTTAAAGCCACGGCAATGGCGGGCCCTGACCTCCACGATCACGCGCAGGGCGTGCACTGCGCCCTCTTGGCGTCCTCCGCGGTCCCACGTCGGATGGGCAAGGCACCCCGAATCGCCGCACGCTGCCGCTGGCGTGCTGGCGGCGTGGCTCACCGCCGCGCGAGCGCTGGGCAGCACGCACACGCAGATCGCGCCTGCTGGCCACTCTCTCCACGACGAGAAGTAGTTTGTACGACGGGCTTTACCCGGAACACCCGTCGTGGCGCTGCTCCAACAGGACAAGCGGTCCCCGGCTCAAGGTGGCGAAAACAGGTGCTCAGAGATCCACTGCAATCCACGCAATGCGCGGAAGCAGCGATGTGCTGCCCACCGTCGGGCAAGGCACGCTGACGCGCTGCATGCGTAGTGCACGCTGCCTGGCTGAGCCGCTGGATGTCAGGCGCGCCTCGGTAGCCGCAGCGGCCCCCATTCCGACGACCAGCCGATCCATGGTCGGTCGGTGCATTCAATGCGATCCCCTCCACTGCCGCCCACCGCCGCATGGTGGCTGACCTGCCGCTTTCGCGCAGGCCCGTCGCCGCACCCGCGTGCACGTGCGGTGCGCACGTGATCGCCGGGGCGGCACATGCACTCGGGATGACCTGATGGATGCGCAGCCGTCGCAGGTATCCGATCGCGCAGCGGTCGTCCCGACATGCAGCCGCGTCCCCATGCGAGACCCACAGGCAGATCCCCACCTGCCGATCTGGCGATCAGGGCACGGAGAACGGTCGAGGTGGTTGAAACGGGCGGACGCGGCAGGCGGCCGCTGATCGGCGGTGCGAGACACAGGGGCACGATGACCACATCGCCACCTGGCCAGCCGCACGCAGCGAGCAGTCTTCGAGGATCGAGAACACGGATGCCGCCGCCAGCGTCGGGCAGAGAAGCGCGATGCAATCGCGCACGGCAGGACGCCGCAAATAAAAAACTCCCTCCCCGCTGGGCACCGGGGAGAGAGTCTAGGAACAGCGATCGGGATGGATCAGATCAGCGGCGCGGGCGTGGCCGGCAGCGCGACCGGAGCGGCCTTCTTCTTGCGAGCGGCCGGCTTCTTCTTCGCCACGGTCTTCTTGGCGGTGGCCTTCTTCGCGGCCGGCTTCTTGGCAGCCGACTTCTTCACCGTCTTCTTCGCCGCGGTCTTCTTGGTCGCAGCCTTCTTCGCGGTCTTCTTCACCGCCTTCTTGGCGACGGCCTTCTTCGCGGTCTTCTTGGTGGCGGCCTTCTTCGCCGTCTTCTTCACTGCCTTCTTGGCAACGGCCTTCTTGACCGCCTTCTTCACCTTGGCGACCTTCTTGGCCACCTTCTTAGCGACCTTCTTGACCGCCTTCTTTACCGAAACCTTCTTCGCTGCCGGCTTCTTGGCGGCAGTCTTCTTGACCGCCTTCTTAGCGGCCGGCTTTTTCGCAGCTTTTTTCGTGGCCATGGGATGGCTCCTCGTCAGTGAACTATGGATTGAAAATGCCCAGTTAAAGCAACCTCGCGGCGATGCTCCGCCTGCGGGAACCGCCGGCGCGCGCTGCGGGCCGGATCGGATACAGAAACACCCGTACCGGATGTCGATACGGGTGCGATGCCAGGGGAGACGTTGCGTTTCTCGGAGGGAAGCGACTCCAACTCCACCATCTTCGGGTTCCTGGCGGATGTCCAAGTTGTGCTTCGCGTTCTGATGTCGATCCGATTCACTCGCTTGCGCAGCAACGTCTGCTGGGCGAAACCTAATCACGGTTTTTTTTACTGTCAACACTTCCGCGCAATTTTTTTTTCGCTGGCGCGCGCGCCGCGACCGCCGCATGCCGCGCCAGCCGCCTTGCCGACGCCACCGATCGCCGATGCCGGCACCACAAGGAAAACGGCGCGCGCAAAAAAAGCAGGGAAATTTCCGTGTTTTCTGTAACGACACGACGCCGCGATCGCATTGCGGACCGGTCGCGACGACGCGTCGGCAGCAATCGCGGGAGTAGACGCCAGGCTGTCCGCTAGCTGAAAAAAAATTTCGCGACCACGCGCGGTTCCGGCATCGCACAAGTGCAAATGCGCAAAAGTGCGCAAACTTTTTTGCGTCGTGCGCCGGTCGCGACGCATGCGATGCGTCGCGCGAGGCGCCACCGAAACGTGGCGCCTCGCGTCACTGCGACGCGACCTGCGCGCACGTCGCCGCCATGCCACAACGCAGGCGACCACCCTCGCCCACCTCCACGCCATGCCGTCGCCGACACCTTCGCGCGGTTGCGTCGAGCGACACCGATCGAACAGGTCGCCGACTGGCGCCGGCGCGCGCCTCGCCGGCGCGCAGCGACGACATGCGAGACGCACACCGCGTCGCCGCTGTCTGTTCCCCCCTGATCCACACCGTGCCGCATGCCGTGCCGCACCTGTGCCGCGTCGGAAAACCGGCGCCGCGCGGCGCGCGGGTCGCATGCAGCGGACGCGGCCACGCGCGGCAACCGTGCTGCACTCGCGGTGCAGCCCGGCCATAACCTCACGCCGTCTTCGCATCGACGCATGCCACGACGCCAGCGACGCAGGTTGCCGCGACGGCCATGCCGAGGAGGGCGACGCCGATGCGGACGACGTGGCCGCTGCGCGCAGCCCCAAAAAAAACCGGCCGCACGAGGCGGCCGGTTCGGGTGTCGCGACGGGCGGTCGGCTCAGTGGCCGTCGTCCTCGAGCAGTTCGGCGTACTCGTCCGGCGACAGCAGTTCGTTCAACTGCTCGGCATCGTCCGCTTCCAGCACCAGGATCCAGCCTTCGCCGTAGGCGTCTTCGTTGATCGTTTCCGGCTTGTCGCTCAGCGCGGTGTTGACCTCGACCACCTTGCCGCTCAGCGGGCTGTACACGTCCGAGGCGGCCTTGACCGACTCGACCACGGCCACGCCGTTGCCGGCTTCGACGTGATCGCCGACGTTCGGCAGCTCGACGTAGACCAGGTCGCCAAGCAGGCCCTGGGCGTGGTCGGAGATGCCGATGGTCACGCGACCGTTGCCCTCGACGCGGGCCCACTCGTGGGACTTGAGGAATTTGAGGTCGCCAGGGATCTCGCTCATGGGGCTGCTCCGGAAGAAGACGGTATCGAGGATGGGAGGCTAGTGTAGCGAACCGCGCGCGTGGGAACGACGTCGCACGCGCCGCGGCCGAGGACGGGACTCAGCCGAGCACGCCGGGCTGGACCTGGCCTTCGCGCACGAACGGGAACTTGACCACGCGCACCGGCACCTCCTTGCCGCGGATGTCCACGCGCACCGCGCCCGGCTCGCCGGCCGGCACCCGCGCGAAGGCGATCGCCTTGCCCAGCGTCGGCGAGAAGGTGCCGGACAGGATCTCGCCGTCGCCGTTCGCGGTCAGCACCTTCTGCCCGTGGCGCAGCACGCCCTTCTCGTCCATCACCAGGCCGATCATCTGCCGCGGCGCGCCGCCGGCCTTCTGCGCCTCAAGCACGGCGCGGCCGATGAAGTCGCGGCCCTCGTCGAGGGTCACGGTCCAGGCCAGCGCGGCCTCGTAGGGCGACACGCTGTCGTCCATGTCCTGGCCGTACAGGTTCATGCCCGCCTCCAGGCGCAGCGTGTCGCGCGCGCCCAGGCCGGCCGGCTTGACCCCGGCGCCGATCAACGCCTCCCAGAACGCCGGCGCCTGCTGCTGCGGCAGCACGATCTCGAAGCCGTCCTCGCCGGTGTAACCGGTGCGCGCGACGAACAGCGGCACGCCGTCGACCGAGGTCGCCTCGAGCGCGGCGAAGCGGCCGAGCTTCTGGGCGGCGGCGCGGTCCTGCTCGCGCAGCAGGCCAATCGCCTTGGCGCGCGCGTTCGGCCCCTGCACCGCGATCATCGCGAAGTCGTCGCGCTCGCGCACCTGCACGCCGAACGCCTGCGCCTGCTCGCCGATCCAGGCCAGGTCCTTGGCGCGGGTGGCGGCGTTGACCACCAGGCGGAAGAACGCATCGGACATGTAATAGACGATCAGATCGTCGATCACCCCGCCCTGCGGGTTGAGCATGCAGGTGTACAGCGCCTTGCCCGGCACCTTCAGCTTGTCCACCGAATTGGCCAGCAGGTGGCGCAGGAACGCGCGGACCTGCTCGCCGTGCAGATCGACCACGGTCATGTGGCTGACGTCGAACATGCCGGCGTCGCGGCGCACCTGGTGGTGCTCGTCGATCTGCGAGCCGTAGTGGATCGGCATGTCCCAGCCGCCGAAGTCGACCATCTTGGCGCCGAGGGCGCGGTGGCTGTCGTTGAGGATGGTCTTCTGGGTCATGGCGCGGGTCCGTGAGAAAAGTCCCCCATTATCGCTGGCTGTGAGCCGGGATTGGGGAGTCGGGAATGGGGAATCGTAAGAGCGGCTGTCCTGGATCCGAAGGACTGGCGCTCGATCGCCGCTACCGTAGGAGCGGCTTCAGCCGCGCCCCGCAGAAGGGCCGGGGATTGGGGAATCGGGATTCGGGATTCGCAAGAGCGGGCGTCCTGAGCCGAAGGACTCGCGCTTGATCGCCGCTCCTACGCGCAGGAAGATTAGGAAGGCAGAGGTGCCGCGCACTCGCGGCACCAATCCCGAATCCCCAATCCCCAATCCCCAATCCCCAATCCCGGCTTTCAAGCCGCCTGGACCAGCAGCGTCATCCCGTCCACGCCGACGATGCGCACGGTGCTGCCGGCCGGCAGGTCGGGGCCGCCGACGACCCAGAAGGCGTCGTCGACCTTGGCGCGGCCGCGGCCGCCGTGGATCGGCTGGTCCAGGGTCACCACGCGGCCGATCAGTTGCTCGGCACGGCGGTTGAGCAACGGCTGGTCGCTGGTCCGGCCGCGGTTGCGGAACCAGGTGCGGTACACCTGGATCGAGACGAAGCTCAGCACCACGAACGCGCCGACCTGCAGCAGCAGGGAGATGTCCGGGAACACCAGCACCGCGAGGAACACCGCCGCCGCGGCAAAGCCCATCCACAGCATGAAGGCGCCCGGCGCGAGCGACTCGGCAGCGAACAGCAACAAGGTCAGGGCACCCCAGGCCACTACCTCAATGCGCATGGCTCAGACTCCGCTGCGCGGCGGCACGCGCGGCACTGCCGGCGGGGTGGCCTGCTTGTTCAGCGCCTCGCGCGCCAGTTCGGCGATGCCGGCAATGGAGCCGATGATGCCGCTGGACTCCATCGGCATCAGCACGAACTTCTGGTTCGGGGCGGTGGCCAGCTCCTTGAACGCCTCCACGTACTTCTGCGCGATGAAGTAGTTGATCGCCTGCACGTCGCCTTCGGCGATCGCCTTGGACACCATCGCCGTCGCCCGCGCTTCGGCCTCGGCCAGCCGCTCGCGCGCCTCGGCGTCGCGGAACGCGGCCTCCTTGCGGCCTTCGGCCTCCAGCACCGCCGCCTGCTTCTCGCCGTCGGCGCGCAGGATCTCCGACTGCCGCGAGCCCTCCGCCTCGAGGATCTGCGCGCGCTTCTCGCGCTCGGCCTTCATCTGCCGGGCCATCGCATCGACCAGGTCGCGCGGCGGCTGGATGTCGCGGATCTCGATGCGGGTGACCTTGATGCCCCACGGATTGGTGGCATGGTCGACCACGTTCAACAGCTGCGCATTGATGGTCTCGCGCTGGCTCAGCGACTCATCCAGGTCCATCGAGCCGATCACGGTACGGATGTTGGTCTGCACCAGGGCGATGGTGGCGATTTCCAGATTCGACACTTCATACGCGGCCTTGGCGGCATCCAGCACCTGGAAGAACACGACGCCGTCCACGCGCACCACCGCGTTGTCCTTGGTGATGACGTCCTGGCTGGGCACGTCCAGCACCTGCTCCATCATGTTGACCTTGCGGCCCACGCCATACACCCACGGGATCAGGAAGTGCAGGCCGGGCGACAGCGTGTGGGTGTAGCGGCCGAAGCGCTCCACCGTCCATTGGAATCCCTGCGGCACCATGCGCACGGTCTTGAACAGCACCACCACGCCGAAGAACAGGATCACCAGCGTAAGGAAAAAGGTAGACGGCATCAGGTTGCTCCATTAACCAGAATAAGGAATCGAATCGGCAGTATAGCCAGCGCACGCAAGCGTGCCGGTCACCAGCGGATGCGGCCCAGCAGCATGTCCTTGAACATCACCCAGTCGCCGGCGAGCGAGTACAGCGGGTGCTTGAAGGTGGCCGGGCGGTTGTTCTCGAACACGAAATGGCCGATCCAGGCGCAGCCGTAACCGCAGACCGGCGCGGCCCATAGCCAGCGCGGCTGACCGGTGCACAGTGCCAGCAGCAGGCTCGCCAGCACGCCGACACTGCCGACGAAATGCAGCCGACGCGACAGCGGATGGCGGTGCTCGCTCAGATAGAACGAATAGAACTCGCGGAAACTGGCGAAGCGGCGCATGCGATGGCCCTCCCGAGGCGACGCAGGACACCAGCATACGCCGGGAGCATGGGCGTATGCTCGCAGCGTGTGACGCCTCCTGGGGCGCAGGCGCCGGACACGGACAGGTGGTGAGCGACAGTGCCGCGCCAGGCATGCCCGCAACGCTGCAGCCTGGTGTAAACCGCGTACCTGGAGGGCACCACCAGCAAATCGCATCGCCTCGGCACAATGGGCTGCGAACTCCCCTGCAGGAGCGGCTTCAGGGCACCTCTAACGCGCTGTGCCGCGACTCCGCGGGGCACGCCGTGCGCGTCGTAGGAGCGGCTTCAGCCGCAACGCGCGTCACCGAGAGCGCCCGTCGCGGCTGAAGCCGCTCCTACGGAGTCCGCCTCTCATTCGTCGCAATAGACTTTTCGAGGATCGCCTATCGCGCAGGCCTCAACCCTGCCGCGGCGCGAACATGATCACCGCCATGCCGAGCATGCACAGGCCGGCACCGAGCAGGTCCCAGCGCGTGGGACGCATGCCCTGCACCGCCCACAGCCACAGCAAGGCGACGGCGACATAGACGCCGCCGTAGGCCGCATAGACGCGGCCGCTGGCGGCCGGGTGCAGGGTCAGCAGCCAGACGAAGACCGCCAGGCTGCCTGCGGCCGGCACCAGCAGCCAGGCGCTGCGTTGTTCGCGCAGCCAGAGATAAGGAAGGTAGCAGCCGACGATTTCCGCGACGGCGGTCAGCACGAACAGCAGCAGCGTCTTCATCCGGCCGCGGCGCGCTCTTCGTCCTTGGCGCGCTGCCAGTACGCCTCCTGCTCTACCAGGGCCAGACCGTCCAGCGCGCCGCCGTCCTGCTGCGCCAGCCGTTCCATGGCGCGGAAGCGGCGCTCGAACTTGAGGTTGGCATGGCGCAGCGCGGCGCCGACGTCGACCTTGGCATGCCGCGCCAGGTTGGCACAGACGAACAGCAGGTCACCGATCTCGTCCTGCAGGCGGGCCGGGTCGGCCGCGGCGCCGTGCGCCAGCTCCGCCCGCACTTCTTCCAGTTCTTCCTGCACCTTGTCCAGCACCGGCGCCGGGCCGGGCCAATCGAAGCCGACCCGCGCCGCGCGCGACTGCAGCTTCAGCGCGCGCTGCCATTCCGGCAGGCCACGGGCGATGCCGGCCAGCGCCGAGCCGTCGCGCTCGCCGGCGGCGGCACGCTCGGCGCGCTTGATCTCTTCCCACTTCAGCGTCTGCTGCTGGGCATCGGCCACCTGGCTGTCGCCGAACACGTGCGGGTGGCGGCGCACCATCTTGTCGCAGATCGCCGCGACCACGTCGTCGAAGCCGAACGCGCCCTGCTCGCGCGCCATCTGCGCATGGAACACCACCTGCAGCAGCAGATCGCCGAGTTCGTCCTTCAGCCCGGCCAGGTCCTGGCGGTCGATCGCGTCGGCCACTTCGTAGGCCTCTTCGACCGTGTAGGCGGCGATGCTGGCGAAGTCCTGCTCCAGGTCCCAGGGACAGCCCTGCGCGGGATCGCGCAGGCGCGCCATGATGTCGAGCAGGGCGGGAAGGTCGTAGCGGGCTGGGGTCACGGGCGGGTTCCGGTGCGACGGCACCGCTGCCGCCTGTCCCCTAGTGTGGCAGAGCGCGCGCCATGCGGCGCGCGCGTGCGGTGCGGCTCAGCCCAGCCAGTCGCGCCAGGGCTGCGCCGGATCGCCGAGCGCCACGAAGTCGCCATTGAGCAGCGATTCGCGGCGGTTGTAGCGGAACGGCTTGCCGGTCGCGGCGGCCAGCAGCGCACCGCCGGCGGATTGCAGCACGCACTGCCCGGCGGCGGTGTCCCACTCGGAGGTCGGGCCGAAGCGCGGGTACACGTCCAGGTCGCCGTCGGCGATGCGGCAGAACTTCAGCGAGGAGCCCTGCGCGACCAATTCGATCTCGCCCATGCGCTGCAGCAGCGCGTCGGTGCGCGCGTCGCGGTGCGAGCGGCTCGCCGCCACCCGCAGCGGCGCGGTGGCCGGGCACCGCGTGTTCAACGCGGTATCGCGAAAGCCCTCGCGGCGGTACGCCTGCTCGCCGCGCACGGCGTGCCAGACGCGGCCATCGACCGGCGCCTGGACCACGCCGAACACCGGCGCGCCCTGGTGGATCAGCGCGATGTTGACGCTGAACTCGCCATTGCGCTTGACGAACTCGCGGGTGCCGTCGAGCGGGTCGACCAGCCAGTAGGTGGTCCAGTGCTGGCGCACCTCCCACGGAATCTGTGCCGATTCCTCGGACAGCACCGGCAGGTCCGGGGTCAGCCGTTCCAGGCCTTCGACGATGATCTGGTGCGCGGCCAGGTCGGCCTGGGTCAACGGACTGGTATCGGCCTTGTGCTCCACCTCGAAGCCGGTGGCGTAGACGGACATGATCGCCGCGGCGGCATCGATGGCGATGGCGATCACGGTTTCGCGCAAATCACTGGTCAGACGGATCATTCGGCGCGACCCAGCCACTCGCGGGCGATGAACAGCGCCGCCAGCGAACGCCCCTCGGAAAAATCCTCACGCAACATCAGTTGATCCAGTTCAGCCAGTTTCCAGGGCACCACTTCCAATTCCTCCGGCTCGTCGCCGGCTAGTCGTTCGGGATAGAGATCTTGCGCCAGCACCAGCCACGACTGGTGGCTCATGTAGGTCGGCGCCAGGGTCATCGCGCGCAGCACGCGCAGTTGCCGCGCACCATAACCGGCCTCTTCCTTGAGCTCGCGGTCGGCCGCCTGCAGCGGCGTCTCGCCGGCGTCGATCCGGCCCTTGACCAGGCCCAGCTCGTAGCGGTGCACTCCGGCGGCGTACTCGCGCACCAGCAGCACGGTCTGCGCATCCAGCATCGGCACCACCACCACCGCGCCGTGGCCCGGCGCCTTGAGCCGGTGGAACACGCGGCGTTCGCCGTTGCTGAACTCCAGGTCCAGTTCCTCGACCCGGCGCTCGGTGGCCGATTCGCTGCGCTCGCGCACGGCATGGATGACCGGCAACGGACGGGTCACGCCGGCACCCTGCGGCGCCGGGCGGCGTCGATCGATAGAATGCGCGGAGCGAAGAACCTGTTCATGAGCGCGAAATGCTATCAGACCTGACCGCAGCACAGATGGCCGACGCGTGGCGCCAGCGCGACCTGGCCGTGCTCTGGCACCCGTGCACGCAGATGCGCGAGCACCCCGATACCCTGCCCCTGGTCCCGATCGCACGCGGTGAAGGCGCCTGGCTGATCGACCACGGCGGCCGCCGCTACCTGGATGCGGTGAGCAGTTGGTGGACCAACCTGTTCGGCCACGGCGAACCGCGCATCGCCGCGGCCATCGCCGCCCAGGCCACGCAGCTGGAACAGGTGATGCTGGCCGGTTTCAGCCACGAACCGGCGGTGCTGCTGGCCGAACAGCTGCTGGCGCTGGCGCCGCGCCAGGAGGGCCGCGCGCCGCTGGCCAAGGTGTTCTATGCCGACAACGGCTCGGCCGGCGTGGAAGTGGCGCTGAAGATGGCCTTCCATTATTTCCAGAACCGCGGCGAGCCCGGGCGCACCCGCTTCGTCGCGCTGGAGAACGGCTACCACGGCGAGACCATCGGCGCACTGGCGGTCGGCGACATCCCGCTGTACCGGCGTGTGTATGCGCCGCTGCTGGCCGAGGCGCTGTTCGCGCCCTCGCCCGACGCCTACCAGGCCGCGCCCGGGCAGAGCGCGCGCGAACGCGCCGATGCCGCCGCCGATGCGCTGGCCGACCTGTTCGACCGCCATCCCGGCGAGATCTGCGCGGTGATCCTGGAGCCACGCCTGCAGTGCGCCGGTGGCATGCGCATGCACGACCCGGCCTATCTGCGCCGGGCGCGCGAACTGTGCGACGCCAACGGCGCCTTCCTGATCGCCGACGAGATCGCCACCGGCTTCGGCCGCACCGGCACCCTGTTCGCCTGCGAGCAGGCCGGGGTGATGCCGGACCTGCTGTGCCTGTCCAAGGGCCTGACCGGCGGCTTCCTGCCGCTGTCGGCGGTGCTGGCCACCCAGCATCTCTATGACGCCTTCCTCGACGACAGCCGCGAGCGCGCCTTCCTGCATTCGCACAGCTACACCGGCAACCCGCTGGCCTGCGCGGCGGCGCTGGCGTCGCTGCGGATCCTGCAGGAGGACGATGTGATCGCGCGCAACCGCAGCACCGCCGAAACCATGCGCGCGCTGTCGGCGCCGTTCGCCGAGCATGCGCACGTGGCCGACGTGCGCCAGGCCGGCATGGTGGTGGCGTTCGAACTCACCCGTAACGGCGACAAGCGCACGCCCTTCCCGGCGGCGGCGCGCGTGGGCCTGCATGCCTACCGTGCCGCGCTGGCGCGCGGCGTGGTGCTGCGCCCGCTGGGCGACGTGCTGTACTGGATGCCGCCCTACTGCGTGGATGCCGCGCAGCTGGCACTGCTGGCCGAGACCACCTTGGCGGCGATCGACGAGGCGGTGGCATGCGCCTGACCCGCTGCCATGTGGACCTGCCGCTGCATGCCGGCGCCGAGCTGAGCCTGCCGGAGGACGTCGCCAACCATCTGCTGCGCGTGCTGCGGCTGCGCGAAGGCGACCCCTGCGTGCTGTTCAACGGCGACGGCAGCGATTACCACGCCGAACTGCTGCAGGCCGGCAAGCGCAACGCCAGCGTGCGCATCGGTGCGGCGCGGCCGGCCGACAACGAGTCGCCGCTGGCGATCACCCTGCTGCAGGGCGTCGCGCGCGGCGAGAAGATGGACCTGATCCTGCAGAAGGCCACCGAGCTCGGCGTCGCCGCGATCGTGCCGGTGTGGGCCGAGCGCACCGAAGTGAAGCTGGACGCGGCGCGAGTGGACAAGCGCGTGGCGCACTGGCGCAGCGTGGTGATCGCGGCCTGCGAACAGTCCGGTCGCGCGCGCGTGCCGCAACTGAGCGCGCCGCTGGCCCTGGCCGACGCCGCGCGCGCCGCCGCGCACAGCCCATGCCGACTGATCCTCGACCCGCAGGGCGAACACCGCCTGCGCGCGCTGGAGATCAGCGGCGACGCGGCAACGATCGCGATCGGCCCGGAAGGCGGCTGGTCGCCGCGCGACCGCGCCACGCTGGAGGCGGCCGGCTTCGTCGGCCTGCGCCTGGGGCCGCGCATCCTGCGCACCGAAACCGCCGGCCTGGCCGCGATCGCGGCGCTGCAGGCGCATCACGGCGACTTGTGAGTTCGCGCACGCCGCAATGTAGGCGGCGACGCCGCGCCGGACGCGCCGCAGGCGTTGGCGTGCCACCGGACGCGACGCGATGCCATCGGGCCTCCGTCGGCGTCCTTCCTTCTTATATGTAGCGACACGGGCGCAGCCACCCACCTGGACTGCAGCCCACCCCGTCGGGAACGGCGAATCATCGGCTCATGCCGAAGCTGACCTTGCCCTGCGGAAGCGATGCGTCGGGCGCCGTTCATCACTACGGCCAGCGCACACACGCAGGAGCGGCTTCAGCCGCGACCAGGCTTCCCGTTCCACCCCGAACAGCGTGCCCGTGTGCCTGCCCGACACGGTCTTGCGGGTGGTCACCTTGTCGCCCTCGGCGACCTGGTCGTGAATCGTCACCGTCAATCCGGCCAATGCGGGCCGGAGAATGTCATGGAAGGTGCTCCACATGCTCTCGCTTCCTGCAGGAGCGCCGGGCGGGGAAGTCCGTCGCGGCTGAAGCCGCTCCTACAGGACACTTCCTGTTGCTGCCAGGCACGCCCTGTAGGCGCGATGCGGCAGCGCAAGCGCCGGCATGCACCAGAGATCAAAGCCTGCGGGATGCACTCGCACGCACGCCGACCGCAGGACGCGGCCTGTGCCGACGCGACCGGACCCAGCGCCTCAGTCGCGCTGCTGCAGGAACCAGTTCGCCGCACCGATCACCCCGAGCTGGCCGTGTTCGACCAGCTTCACCGGGATCTGCTCCAGCGCCGGCCGCATCGCACCCTTGTTCAAGTAGCGCTCGACGAAACTGCTCGCGGACAGGAACGCGCCGATCTGCGGCAGGAAGCCGCCGGCCAGGTAGATGCCGCCCTGCACACCGTACAGCAGCGCCATGTCGCCGACCACGCTGCCGAGCAGGCCGCAGAACGCCGACAGCGCCTCGTGCGCGAGCGGATCGTCGCCGGCCAGCGCCGCCGCGGTGACGTCGCTCGGCGCGGCATGCGTGGGCGTGGCACCACGCAGGTCGCACAGCACGCGATATAGATTGAGCAGACCGGGGCCGGACAGGAAATGCTCCACCGGCACATAGGAACGGTCGCGCAACAAGCGCTGCGCCAACGCCAGCTCCAGATCGTTGCCGACCGGCAGCGCGGCATGGCCGGCCTCGGTGGCCAGCACCACGGCGCCGCCGTGGGTCGGAATCCACACCGCGGCACCGAGGCCGGTGCCCGGGCCGATCACCAAGGCCGGCCCACGCTGCGCCTTGCGCGGCCCGGCCAGATGCAGCACTTCGCTGGCGTCCATCGACGCCGCCGCATACGCCACCGCTTCGAAATCGTTGACCAGGGGCAGCGCCGTCAGTCCCAGGCGTTCGCGAATCTCCGGCGGCGACAGCGTCCACGGCAGATTGGTGGTGATGACGCGTCCATCCTCGAGTGCATAACCGGCGCTGGCGATCACGCCGCGGGTCGGCTTCGGCCCCTGCACCTGATCGAGGAATTCGCCAATGATCTCGGCCAGGCCGGGATAGTCGGCGCAGCGGTACTTGCGATAGTCCAGCACATCGACCGCCGGCGCAGGGCCAGCGCCGGCAGCGCGTGCGACTAGGCCGATCCGGACATGGGTTCCGCCGACATCGGCAGCAATGAAAGGCTCGGCGCGCGGCACGGCCGCTGCCACTGATGAACTGCTTGCGGACACGTCTTCTCCCGTTGCGCCAGAGCAGGCGCGCGCCGATTCGGCCGATTGATCGATCGAGTGTCCGACCACCTTGACAACGTTGTCAAGGTGAAATTCACCGGTTCGTCGTTTTGTCTTCACCACGTCGCTTTCTTATGGGTGATCGCCTGGCGCTCCGGAGGGTCGGTCGCGTTGCCCGTTGCATGGGTGAACATCCGTCGCAAAATTTCGCCGCATCGCACAAATTTTTGCCACATGCGGGGCAAGCCCGCAGACCTTGCCGCGCCGGGGCCGGTCGGCCACAACGGCGGTGGCGCCACCAGCTTCCGGCATGTTTTCTTTTGTAGACAAGCACCTAGACCAGCCCGCGGACACCCTGTGAAAGCCAGCAGAAAGATGCCGCGGCGAGCCTTGCTTGCAATAGTCAAAACCGCGTGAAACGGGTGTTGACAACGCTGTCAGCGCTACGACAGACTCGGCTCACACAAGTTTTACAACTTCAAGACATGCCACGTTCAGGGGATTCAGATACAGCGACGCATCGCCGCTCCTCCCGCGCCAAGTGGCAGGACGCGCGCTGACGCCGCAATCGGCATCCCCCGAACCGACGAGACCACGCCCGCGCCGGGCACGGACGCAGCCGCGCCCGGACCAGGCAGCAGGTGCACTGCTTCATTGCTGGACTTGGTTGTTACCTGCAGGAACACAGGAAGAACCGGCGCCCTCGATGCCGCCGGTTGGCTACTTCCGCGTCAGCGACCGGACGACGCGCATCGAGATGCGATCCGCGCAGCGCCACCAGGCGCGGCGCCCATCCACAAGGCCGGGCAGCGGCCAGCACGCCGGAACATCGGTTGGCACCTCATGCCCAAGTACTCACCCAGAGGTTTAGCCAATGAATAGCCGCACCACGACCTTAGCCATCAGCATCATGGCCGCGCTGTACCTGTCCGGTAACGCCGCCGCGCAGGAAGCGCCCGCTTCCGCCAACGCGGATTCCAAGAACGTCCAGCAGTTGGATGCCATCACCGTCACCGGCTACCGCGCCTCGCTGGAGAAGAGCCAGTCGGTGAAGCGCTCGGCCAACTCCATCGTCGATGCGATCAGCGCCGAAGACATCGGCAAGTTCCCGGACACCAACGCCGCCGAGTCGCTGGCGCACCTGCCGGGCATCAGCGTGGACCGCCAGTTCGGCGAAGGCGAGAAGGTCAGCATCAACGGCACCGACCCGGCGCTGAACCGCGTGCTGCTCAATGGCCAGACCATCGCCTCGGGCGACTGGGGCGGCAACCCGACCGACACCAGCGGCCGCACCTTCAACTACACCCTGCTGTCGCCGGAAATCATCGGCCTGATGGAGGTCTACAAGACCCCGGAAGCGCGCATCGACGAAGGCTCGATCGGCGGCACCGTGATCGTGCACACCCGCAAGCCGCTGGACCTGCCGAAGAACACCATCCGCGGCTCGATCGGCTATAACTACAACGACCGTTCGGAAGAAGGCAATCCGCGCGGCTCGGCGCTGTGGAGCTGGAAGAACGACGACGAGACCTTCGGTGCGTTGATCTCCGCCACCCACGACAAGGAAGACCTGTCGCGCGCCGGCATCGAGTTCTTCGGCTACAACACCGGCGCCGGCATCCCGCCGACCGCGCGCATCTCCGGCGACGGTGGTAACGTCGCGACCGCCAAGATCCCGGTGGGTATCAACAGTTCCTTCTTCCAGCAGACCCGCGAGCGCAACGGCCTGCAGGGCGCACTGCAGTGGAAGCCGAACGATCAGAACGAGTTCAACCTGACCGGCCTCTACATCAAGGGCAAGTACAACAACTTCAGCGAATCGCGCTACGTCTGCCCGGGCTGTGGCGATCAGGACAAGATCACCAGCGCGACCGTGCAGAACGGCTACATCACCCAGGCCACGGTCACCGACGGCGCCGGCAACGGCAAGCAGCCGTATGCGCAGTTGGACACCAACTACCGCGAAAGCAACGTCACCACCAAGAGCCTGAACCTGCGCCACGACTTCTATGGCGACAAGTGGGTGTTCACCACCCAGGCCGGCGCCACCAAGGCCACCGGCGGCAAGGACCCCGAGTACCTGATGAAGTTCCTGCTGCAGGACGGTGGCTACAACTTCAACTATGACGGGACCAACACCGGGGTTACCTACGGCAACAATAGCGCTAGCAACTGGGGCCTGAAGTCGGGTCAACAGGCCGGTGGTATCGAGTACACCACCACCCAGGACAAAGAGAAGTACTTCCA
Organism: Xanthomonas sp. PPL134; assembly: GCF_040595915.1. Classification (NCBI taxonomy): domain Bacteria; kingdom Pseudomonadati; phylum Pseudomonadota; class Gammaproteobacteria; order Lysobacterales; family Lysobacteraceae; genus Xanthomonas; species Xanthomonas sp. PPL134. Next base: position 417,238 of record NZ_JAMDLL010000003.1, on the reverse strand, counting down.
GTTCGATGCCGCACGCGATCTGGACTGGGGTCCGCTGAACAAGCTGCAGGTCGGCTACAAGTACATCAACCACGAAAACGGCCAGGACTCGCGCGGCAATGCGATCTATGCCAACCAAGACATTCTGCTGACGTCATTCAACCCGGGCACCACTCCGAGCGGCTTGTACGATGGACTCCACGCCAGTTCGGACCTGGTCAACTGGCCGACCGCCAACCTGAACTCGGTGCTGTCCTATCTGAAGTCTCTTCCGCAGGGCGCCTTGGAGAGCAAGTACGGCCAGATGTTCGATGTCAAGGAGATCACCAGCGATCTCTATGCGCAGATGAATTTCGAGTCCGGCAAGTGGCGCGGTAACTTGGGCGTGCGCTATGTCGACACCAAGGACAAGTCGCTGTACTGGCTCAGCTCCAATGGCGGCACCTACACCCCGGTGACCTCGACCAAGCAGTACTACAAGCCGTTGCCGAGCTTCAACATCGCGTACGACTTGGATGACAACAAGGTGCTGCGCTTCTCTGCAGCGAAGGTGATCGCGCGTCCCCGTTACCAGGATCTTGCAGGATCTGTTTCGCTCAACAGCACCAGCAGCGATGGCACGACCTGTAACGGCAATACGTCGTGCAACCTGACCGGTAGCGGCGGCAACCCGGACCTGAAGCCCTACGAGTCGACCAACTACGATCTGGCCGCGGAGTGGTACTTTGCCCCGTCCAGCATGCTGTCTGGTGAAGTGTTTTATCGGGACATCGGCTCTTATATCGTGACCGTTACCACCGCGCAGCAGTTGACCGACCCGATCAATGGGGTGAGCGGCATCTACCAGATCAGCTCGCCGGTCAATGTCTCCAACGCCAAGGTCAAGGGCGCCTCGCTGAACTACCAGCAGGCGTTCGGCTACGGTTTCGGCCTGCAGGCGAACTACACCTACGCCACCGCCGACGCCAGCACCGGCCTGAACCTGCCGTACCTGTCGAAGAACACCTACAACGTGATCCCCTACTGGGAAAACGGCCCGTGGATGGTGCGCGTCAACTACAGCTACCGCTCCAAGTACTTCACCCAGGTCGGCCGCCTGAACTCGCAGGTGTTCACCGACGAGTACAAGCAGTTGGATCTGACCGCCTCGTACGAGATCAACGACTGGATGAGCGTGAGCTTCAGCGCGACCAACCTGCTCGACTCGACCTACTACTGGTACAACGAGGTCAAGTACGCGCCGATCGGCATGTACAAGAACGGCCGCGGCTACCAGGCGCAGTTGAACTTCAAGTTCTGATGTAGCACCGGCGCGCCACCGTCCCTCCACGGTGGCGCGCCGTTTCGTGTCCGGCGCGGCGGCGCCGGCATCGTCTTCTGCAACAAGGAGTGCCGTTCCATGACGACCGAGACCCGCCCCCGTGCGGACCGATCCCGCCACGCCGGAGCCGCACGCCAGACCCTGGCCAGCGCGCTGGCCCTCATTCTTGCGCTGACGGCCCTGCCCGCCGGCGCCGCGGACGCGCCGTCGCCGACGGCCCCCACCGCCACCACCCTCAGTCCGGAACAGATCGACCAGCAGTGGCTGCAGGCCACCGCCAAGTACGCGCCCGAACGCGCGCGCCTGGTGCGCGAAGCCAACGATGGCGCGCGCGGCGGACCGTTCCGACCCGACTGGACCTCGCTCAAGCAGTACCGCTCGCCGTCCTGGTACGACAACGCCAAGTTCGGCATCTTCATCCATTGGGGCGTGTTCTCGGTGCCGGCCTTCGGCAACGAGTGGTACTCGCGCAACATGTACCAGCAGGGCAGCAAGGACTACCTGCATCACCGTGAGACCTACGGCCCGCAGTCGCGCTTCGGCTACAAGGACCTGATCCCGCTGTTCACCGCGCCCAAGTTCGATCCGCAGGCCTGGGCCACGCTGTTCCGCGAATCCGGCGCCCGTTACGTGGTGCCGGTGGCCGAGCACCACGACGGCTTCGCGATGTACGACTCGCAGCTGTCGGACTGGACCGCGGTCAAGATGGGCCCCAAGCGCGACGTGATCGGCGAGCTGTCCAAGGCGATCCGCGCGCAGGGCCTGCATTTCGGCCTGTCCTCGCACCGCGCCGAGCACGACTGGTTCTTCGACGGTGGCCGCCAGTTCGACTCGGACGTCAACGACCCGCGCTACGCCGGCCTGTACGGCCCCGCACAGGTCCGCCTGCCGGGCAAGGACGACGCCGACGTGCACAACGACTGGACTCCGGTCTCGCAAGCCTGGCTGGACGACTGGCTGGCGCGCACCACCGAACTGATCGACCGCTACGACCCGGATCTGATCTATTTCGACTGGTGGATCGCGCACCCGACCTTCCGCGGCACGTTGCCGACCATGCTCTCGTACTACTACAACCACGGCGCGGCCAAGGGCGGCGTGGTGGTGAACTACAAGCTCGGCGCCTTCCCCGAGGGCGCCGGCACGTTGGACATCGAACGCGGCCAGCTCACCGGCATCCATCCCACCCACTGGCAGACCGACACCTCGGTCAGCAACGCCTCGTGGGGCTATGTCGAGAACGACACCTACAAGACGCCGACCTTCATCATCCACATGCTGGTGGACGTGGTCAGCAAGAACGGCAACCTGATGCTCAACATCGGCCCGCGCGCCGACGGCTCGATCCCGGACACCGAACGCGCGATCCTGCTGTCGATCGGTAAATGGCTCAAGACCAATGGCGAGGCGATCTACGACAGCACGCCGTGGCGCAGCTACGGCGAAGGCCCGACCGAAGTGGTCGGCGGCACCTTCCAGGACACCAAGACCAAGCCGTACACGCCCGCGGATTTCCGCTTCACCACCGGCCACGGCGCGCTGTACGCGATCGAGCTGGGCTGGCCGGCTGACGGCCAGGCGCTGATCCGCTCGCTGAAGCCGTCCGACGGCGTGCGAGGCGTCACCCTGCTCGCCAGCGGCAAGCCGGTGCCGTTCGAGCAGCGCGCCGACGGCCTGCACCTGCGCCTGCCGGCCAAGCCGGTGGGCGAACACGCCTACGTGTTCCGCATCGATCTGTCCTCCCCCACCCCGCCAACGGATCCCTCCCGATGATGAAGCGTTTCGCAGGGCTGCTGTTCGCCCTCGCCCTGGTCTGCGCCCCAGCCATGGCCAAGAACCCGACTGCGCTGTTCTATCTGATGAACACGCAGAAATCGACCAATTCGTTCCTGGCCCACCTCGACAAGATCGATGTGGTGGTGCCGACCTGGTACGGCGTGGACCAGAGCGGCCTGGTCAACGGCACCCCGAACCTGTACCTGTACGAGATCGCCAAGCAGCACAAGCTGCGGGTGATGCCGATCCTGTCGATGACCGCCGGCCGCGACGGCTTCCACAAGCTGCTGCACGACGAGGACGCCAAGCAGCGGATGATCGCCGCGCTGCTGATCCACGGCCGCAAGCACGGCTATTACGGCTTCCAGTTCGATTTCGAGAGCATCGCCTGGACCGACCGCGACGCCTACTCGCTGATGGTCAAGCAGACCGCCGAGGCGCTGCACAAGGCCGGCTTCAAGCTGTCGGTGGCGGTGGTGCCGAACGCACCGGGCTATGCCGAGGGCGGCGCATTCGCAAAGTGGATGTGGGAGTACTGGCGCGGCGCCTACGACCTCAAGGCGCTGAGCGCCTCGGCCGACCTGATCAGCCTGATGACCTACGACCAGCACACCCGCTGGACCACGCCCGGCCCGGTGGACGGCATGGTGTGGATGAAGAAGCACCTGGACTACGCGCTGACCCAGGTGCCGAAGGACAAGCTGTCGCTGGGCATCGCCACCTATGGCTACCGCTGGTACACCGGCAATCCGGTCAAGCCCGACGGCACCGAAGCCTCCAACATCACCGCCGACTACATCGACGCCGACGAGTCGTTCCCGCTGGCGGTGGAGCAGAACGCCACCGTGCAATGGGATCCGGTGGAGCAGGAGTCGTGGTTCTATTTCTACCGCGACGACATGCGCGAATGGGTGTTCCGCCCGGACGCGCGCAGCTTCCGCGCCCGCTACGACCTGGTCAAGCAGTACGGCCTGGAAGGCTTCAGCTGCTGGGTGCTGGGCGCCGAAGATCCCAAGGTCTGGGACGAATTGCCGACCGCGGCGCGCTGAGCGGCCGCGCGCTCGAGATGCGACACGCGGCGCATGCGGCGCGCGCCGAACGCGCCGCGCTCACCTCAGGCTACCCCGCAGCCTCTACGATACGCATCTCGATCGCTTGAGGTAGACCGATGACTGCAGTGGGTGCACACCCCCGATTGCCGCACCGCCCGATGCCCGCCGCCGCGCGCATCGCGGCGGCCTCCCGCAACGCCTGGCTGGGGTTGTCCCTGCTCGCCTGTGGCAGCCTGCTCGGCGGCTGCGACCGCGCACCGCCGCCGACTCCGGCGCCCGCGGCCAAGCCCGCCGCGGCGCCGCCGCCGGCCCCGAAACACGATGACGACGACGACAAGACGCCGTTGCCGCTGATCCCGGCGCCGGCCAAGGCCGAGCGCGACGGCGGCACCCTGACCATCCGCGCCGGCGCTGCGCTGTCGGTGCCCCTCGACGACCCCGGCGCGCAGCGCGTGGCCGAGCAACTGTCGCAGTTGCTGAGCAAGACCCGCGGGCTGTCGCTGGAAGTGCGCGAGGAGACCATCCCCGCCGACGGCAGCATCCGCCTGCAGCTCAATCCCAATACCGAGGTGGCGCAAGCCGAGGGCTACACGCTGGACGTGGACCCGCGCACCATGCTGATCCAGGCGCGCGAGGAACGCGGCCTGTTCTACGGCGCGATCAGCGCCTGGCAGCTGATGACCCCCGACGCCGGCAAGGGCGAAGTGGACGTGCCGCAGGTGCACATCCGCGACTGGCCCCGTTTCGGCTGGCGCGGCGTGCTGCTCGACGTGGCGCGGCACTTCCACGGCCCTGACACGGTCAAGCGCCTGATCGACGCGATGGCCCAGCACAAGCTCAACTTGCTGCATCTGCACCTGACCGACGACCAGGGCTGGCGCATCGAGATCAAGCGCTATCCCAAGCTCACCGAGATCGGTGCCTGGCGCACCCCGCCCGGCGCCGGCACCCATGGCCTGCCCGATCGCTACGGCGGCTTCTACACCCAGGATCAGATCCGCGACCTGGTGGCCTACGCCGCCGCGCGCCACATCACCATCGTGCCGGAGCTGGACATGCCCGGGCACGCGCAGGCCGCGGTGGCGGCGTACCCGGAGCTGGTCGGGGTGACCCGGCAGCGGCCCAAGGTGTCGGTGGACTGGGGCGTCAATCCCTACCTGTTCAATACCAACGACAAGAGCATGACCTTCATCCAGGGCGTGCTGGACGAAGTGCTGCAGCTGTTCCCCTCGCCGTACATCCACATCGGCGGCGACGAAGCGGTCAAGGACCAGTGGGAACGCTCGCCGGCGGTGCGCGCGCAGATGCGCAAGCTCGGCATCAAGGATGCGCACGCGCTGCAGGGCTGGTTCAACCAGCAGCTGGCCGACTACCTGACCCAGCACCAGCGGCGCCTGATCGGCTGGGACGAGATCCTGGAAGGCGGGCTGCCCGCGAGTGCCTCGGTGATGTCCTGGCGCGGCGTGGACGGCGCAGTCGCCGCCGCCAAGCAGGGCCACGACGTGGTGCTGGCGCCGGCCGGCTGGATGTACCTGGACAACCTGCAGAGCGCGCGCAACGACGAGCCCAACGGCCGCCTGGCGACGCTGCCGCTGCAGAAGGTCTACGGTTTCGACCCGGTGCCGGCGGCGCTCAGCCCCGAAGAGAGCAAGCACGTGCTCGGCGTGCAGGCGGCGCTGTGGAGCGAGTACATCCCCTCCGCCTGGCATATCGACCATGCGCTGTTCCCGCGGCTGAGCGCGGTGGCCGAGGCCGGCTGGTCGCCGATGGCCGCGCGCGACTGGAACGGCTTCCTGCAGCGCATGCCGGCGCAGCTGGACCGCTACCGCCTGCAGGGCATCGCCTATGGCGACGGCGCCTTCGCCCCGGACATCGCCGTGCAGGGCGGCGACAACGCGGCGCTGGACAGCGGCCAGGCCACCGTGGTGCTGGGCAACCAAGCCAAGTTCGGCAGCTTCCGCTACACCACCGACGGCAGCGAGCCCAAGGCCGACTCGCCGCGCTACACCGCGCCGTTCGCGGTGACCCTGCCGGTCACCGTACGTGCGGCCACCTTCGCCGACGACGGCCGCCTGCTGGCCGCGCCGCGCAGCCGCATCCTCGACCGCGCCAACCTGCTCAGCCGCGACACCCAGGGCCTGAGCTCGTGCGCCGGCGGCGAACTGGGCCTGCGCGTGCCGCTGCTGCCGGACCTGGCGGAGCAGGACACGCCGGTGTTCAACATCGACCTGTTCACCAGTTGCTGGCGCTATGCCGACGCACGCCTGGACGGCATCGACCGCATCCGCATCGACGCCGCACGCCTGGCGCGCAACTACGGGCTGGCGCACGACCAAGCCAAGGTCAAGCGCTACCCGGCGCACAGCGCGCGCGGCGAGTTCGAGGTGCGGCTGGGCGACTGCAAGGGCAAACTGCTGGCGCGGCTGCCGCTGCCGGCCGGCAAGACCCTGGGCGACCAGTTCGCGCTGGAAGCGCGGCTGCCCAAGCAGACCGGCGTGCACGACCTGTGCCTGCGCTCCACCGCGCCCATCGCCGGCCCGTACTACGCCATCGGCGCCATCCATCTGATCGACACCGCGGCGCAGGCGCCCCCCGCCGCCGCGCACTGACCACGGAGACCCTCGCATGACCCAGCCGCCCCGCCGCTCCCGTTCCGCGTCGCGCACGCGCCTTCCCGCCCGCCTCGGGCTGCTGCTGGCGCTGGTGTTGCCGGCGCTGGGGCAGGCGGCGGCGCCGACGACGCTGTCGCTGCAGCAGGGCTGGCAGGTGCGGCTGGCGCCGGGCGATGCCAACGCCAAGGCGCATCCGAAGGCGGCGCAATGGCTGCCGGCGCAGGTGCCGGGCACGGTGCAGACCGACCTGATCGCCGCCGGGGTCGTGCCCAATCCGTTCTATCGCGACAACGAAGCGCAGATCCAGTGGGCCGGGCTGAGCGACTGGCAGTACCAGACCCGGTTCCAGGTCGACGCGGCCCTGCTGGCGCGCCCGCACCTGGAGTTGGTGTTCGACGGCCTGGACACCTTCGCCGAGGTCTATCTCAACGGCAGGAAGCTGCTCGCCGCCGACAATATGTTCCGGCAGTGGCGGGTCGACGCCAAACCGTTGCTCAAGCGCGGCGACAACGTGCTGGAAGTGCGCATCGCCTCGCCGATCAAGAAGATCCAGCCGTGGCTGTCCAAGCAGCCGTATGCGCTGCCCGGCGCCTACGACTCGGCATTCGGCGACGAGCCGGTGGCGCGGCACAGCTCCACCTACGTGCGCAAGGCCCCGTACAACTTCGGCTGGGACTGGGGCCCGCGCATCGTCACCGCCGGCATCTGGCAGGGCGTGCGCCTGGAGGCCTGGGACGACCTGCGCGTGGATGGCCTGCGCATCACCCAGCAGCGCGTGGACGCCGACGCGGCGCAGTTGCTGGCGCAACTGCAGGTGCAGGCCGGCCGCAGCGGCGAGGTGCAGCTTGACCTGGACGTGCTCGGCCCCGACGGCCAGCGCGTCGGCCAGTTCAGCCAGCGCGCGGTGCTCGACCCGGGCGCCAACACGCTGACCGTGCCGGTGCGCATCGCCAAGCCGCAGCGCTGGTTCCCGGCCGGCTACGGCCGCCAGGACCTGTACACGTTCAAGGCGCACCTGCGCGATGCCGCCGGCGAGCGCCTGGACGTGCAGCGCGTCACCGGCCTGCGCAGCGTCGAACTGCGCCGCGAGAAGGACCAGTGGGGCAAGAGCTTCGCCCTGGTGGTCAACGGCATCCCGGTGTTCGCCAAGGGCGCCAACCTGATTCCGTTCGACAGCTTCCCCACCCGCGTCGACGCCGCGCGCATGCGCGGCTTCCTGCAGTCCGCACGCGACGCCAACATGAACATGCTGCGCATGTGGGGCGGCGGCCACTACCAGCCGGACAGCTTCTACGAGGACGCCGACCGCCTGGGCATCATGATCTGGCAGGACTTCATGTTCGGCGGCGCGATCCCGCCCTACGACGTCGCCTTCCGCGAGAACACCCGCGCCGAGGCCGAAGAGCAGGTGCGGCGCCTCGGCGACCACCCCAGCATCGTGATCTGGTGCGGCAACAACGAAGTGCAGACCGGCTGGGAGAACTGGGGCGACCGCATCAAGTTCAAGCAGTCGATCGACCCGGAAGAGCGCGAGCGCATCGTCCGCGGCATGACCACGCTGTTCGGCACGGTGCTGCGCGAGGCGGTACAGAAGTACGACAGCGACACCCCGTACTGGGCGACCTCGCCGGGCACCGACTTCGACGGCGCCGCGGACCAGCCCGACGACGGCGACATGCATTACTGGAAGGTCTGGGGCGGCCCGGCATTGCCGGTCACCGAGTACCTCAACGTGACCCCGCGCTTCATGTCCGAGTATGGCCTGCAGTCGTTCCCGGAACTGCGCACCATCCGCGCCTTCGCCGAACCCGGCGACCTGCAGCCCGAATCGCCGGTGATGCGCGCGCACCAGAAGTTCGACAAGGGCAACGGCAACCAGCGCCTGCTGCTGTACATCCGTCGTGCGTTCGGCGAGCCCAAGGACTTCGCCAGCTTCGTCTATTTGAGCCAGATCATGCAGGCCGAGGGCATCACCCTGGCCGCCGAGCACCTGCGCGCGTCGCGGCCGCAGGCGATGGGCTCGCTGTACTGGCAGCTCAACGACGTGTGGCCCGGCGCCTCGTGGTCGAGCCTGGACTACTTCGGCCGCTGGAAGGCGCTGCAGTACCACGCGCGCCGCTTCTACGCGCCGGAACTGATCGCCGCACTGCGCGACGACAAGGGCCAGACTACCGTGTCGCTGGTCTCCGACCGCACCACGCCGCTGGCCGCGCGCTGGCGCATGCGGGTGATGGACCTGTCCGGCAAGGTGCTGAGCAAGACCGAGAAGCCGGTGACCCTGGCGCCGCTGTCCAGCGTGCGCGTGGGCAGCTTCAGCGATGCGCAGTTGCTGCGCCGCGCCGATCCGCGCCGCAGCGTGGCGGTGTTCGAACTGCTCGACGGCGAGCGCGTGCTGTCGCGCACCCTGGTGTACTTCGACGCGGCCAAGCACCTGCAGTGGCCTCAGGCCGATATCCGCAGCGACCTGCGCGCCGATGGCGACGGCTACGCGCTGACCCTGAGCAGCGCCACGCTCGCGGCGCAGGTGTGGCTGAGCGTCGGCGACCTCGACGTGACCCTGTCCGACAACGCCTTCGACCTGCTGCCGGGCGAGCCGCTGACCGTGCGCGTGCGCAGCAGCGCGACGCTGGAGCAGGTGCGCGCGGCGCTGCAGGTGCGCGACCTGGGCAGCACCCTGGCGGGTGCCCCGGCCGAACCGGCGGAGGCGAAGTGATGGGCGGGGAGATGCTCCGCGGATCGGCCGGCGTGCGGTCGCGGCTGAAGCCGCTCCTACAGCCGCTGGCACAGGCGCTGTGTGCGATCGGCCTGCTCGCCGCCCCGTTCGCCCACGCCGACGAGGCCGAGGACCGCGCCGCCGCGCTGGTGGCGAAGATGACCCGCGCCGAGAAGATCGCGCAGGCGATGAACGCTGCACCGGCGATTCCACGCCTGGGCGTACCCGCCTACGAGTGGTGGAGCGAGGGCCTGCACGGCATCGCCCGCAATGGCGAGGCCACGGTGTTCCCGCAGGCGATCGGCCTGGCCGCGACCTGGAACCCCGAACTGCTGCACGACGTCGGCACCGTCACCTCCACCGAGGCGCGGGCCAAGTTCAACCTCGCCGGCGGGCCCGGCAAGGACCATCCGCGCTACGCCGGGCTGACCATCTGGTCGCCCAACATCAACATCTTCCGCGACCCGCGTTGGGGTCGCGGCATGGAGACCTACGGCGAGGACCCCTACCTCACCGGACGGCTGGCGGTCGGCTTCATCCGCGGCCTGCAGGGCGACGATCCGGCGCACCCGCGCACCATCGCCACGCCGAAGCACCTGGCCGTGCACAGCGGGCCGGAACCGGGCCGCCACGGTTTCGACGTGGACGTGTCGCCGCACGATTTCGAGGCCACCTACTCGCCGGCGTTCCGCGCCGCCATCGTCGACGGCCAGGCCGGCTCGGTGATGTGCGCGTACAACGCGCTGCACGGCACGCCCGCCTGCGCCGCCGACTGGCTGCTCGATGGCCGCGTGCGTGGCGACTGGGGCTTCAAGGGCTTCGTCGTGTCCGATTGCGACGCGATCGACGACATGACCCAGTTCCACTACTACCGCCCCGACAATGCCGGCTCGTCCGCCGCGGCACTCAAGGCCGGGCATGACCTGAACTGCGGCTACGCCTATCGCGACCTCGGCCTCGCCTTCGACCGCGGCGAGGCCGACGAGGCGCTGCTCGACCGCTCGCTGGTGCGCCTGTTCGCCGCGCGCTACCGGCTCGGCGAGCTGCAGCCGCCGCGCCGCGATGCGTATGCGCGGCTGGGCGCCAGGGACATCGACAGCGCCGCGCACCGCGCCCTGGCGCTGCAGGCCGCGCAGCAATCGCTGGTACTGCTGAAGAACGCGAATGCCACCCTGCCGCTGCGCCCGGGCCTGCGCCTGGCCGTGCTCGGCCCCAACGCCGACGCGCTGGCCGCGCTGGAAGCCAACTACCAGGGCACCTCGGTGCAGCCGGTGACGCCGCTGCAAGGGCTGCGCACGCGTTTCGGCACCGCCCAGGTCGCCTATGCGCAGGGCGCGCCGCTGGCCGCGGGCGTGCCCGGCATGATCCCCGAGACCGCGCTGCGCAGCGACGGCCAGCCTGGGCTGCGGGGCGAATACTTCGACAACCTGGACCTGGCCGGGACGCCGCGCGTGCAGCGCCAGGACCGCGTGGTCGGCTTCAACTGGGACCACGTGGCCCCGGCCAAGGGTGTGGACAAGGACCGCTACTCGGTGCGCTGGAGCGGCGAACTGCTGCCGCCGGGCCCCGGCGACTACACCCTGGCGGTGCGGGTGGCGCGCTGCTTCGACTGCGCCGGCCACGACCCGGTGCGCCTGTACGTCGACGACCAGTTGGTGATCGCCGGCAACGCCGAGGACAAGCACCTGCCGGCCGGCATGCACAACGCCGACGGCCGCAACGTCGAGACCGTGCTGCATTTCGACGACGCGCGGCCGCGCCGCATCCGCCTGGAGCTGGAACACCGCGGCCAGGACCAGGGCCTGCGCCTGGAGTGGCTGGCGCCGCCGGCGCTGCAACTGGCCGAGGCCAAACGCGCGGTGGCGCAGGCCGACGCGGTGGTGGCCTTCGTCGGCCTGTCGCCGGACGTGGAAGGCGAGGAACTGCGCATCGACGTGCCCGGCTTCGACGGCGGCGACCGCAACGACCTGGCCCTGCCGGCGGCGCAGCAGGCCTTGCTGGAACGGGCCAAGGCCAGCGGCAAGCCGCTGGTCGTGGTGCTGATGAGCGGCAGCGCGGTGGCGTTGAGCTGGGCCAAGCAGCACGCCGACGCGATCATCGCCGCGTGGTATCCGGGCCAGTCCGGCGGCACCGCCATCGCCCAGGCGCTGGCCGGCGACATCAATCCCGGCGGCCGCCTGCCGGTGACCTTCTACCGCTCGACCAAGGACCTGCCGCCCTACGTCAGCTACGACATGAAGGGCCGCACCTACCGCTACTTCAAGGGCGAGCCGCTGTTCCCGTTCGGCTACGGCCTCAGCTACACCCAGTTCGCCTACGACACGCCGCAACTGTCGACCGCGACGCTGCAGGCCGGCCAGCCGCTGCAGGTGAGCACCACCGTGCGCAACACCGGCGCGCGCGCCGGCGACGAGGTGGTGCAGGTGTACCTGCAATACCCGCCGCGCGCGCAGTCGCCACTGCGCAGCCTGGTCGGCTTCCAGCGGGTGCACCTGCAGCCGGGCGAGGCGCGCACGCTGACCTTCGCGCTGGATGCGCGCCAGCTCAGCGACGTCGACCGCAGCGGCCAGCGCGCGGTCGAGGCCGGCGACTACCGCCTGTTCGTCGGCGGCGGCCAGCCCGGGACCGGCGCCCCCGGCGAGGACGCCGCCTTCTCGATCAACGGGCGCATGGCCCTGCCGAAGTGAGCCATTGGGCCGCCTGGCCCCATGTCTACGAAATGCGCCAGCGCATGCGGCGGTGCAGCGTAACTGCCCGGCCGCGTTCGCGCCGCCGGGCCGACCGACCGCGGTGCGCGGCGCCGGATGAATTTATTTTTCACACCCTATTGACAGTCTTCCGAGACGGAGGTATCGATAACACGTCGGTGCCACGCGCCGACGATGCCAGACGCGCCGAACGCCGCAGCAACTGCGGCGTTTTCCAGGGCAGTTCCAGGGGTGATGTGCCATGTCATGCAGTCGTCGCAGCCAGGATCGATGCCTCGCCGGAGTTCCGGCGCCCTGCCTGTCGTCCGCGCACCACGCGGGCACGCACGGGGGCCGCTGCGCATGACCCGCCGCTACAAGCTGAGCGCGCTGCGTTCGCGCTCCAAGTGCATCGCCGGCTACTCGCCGCCACGCCACTGATCGCCGTCTAACGGTCCGCCCAGCCGGCAGACGCCACGCGTCGGTCGCCGTCCGCTCGTCTTGTCCTGTTCGCACGCCGCCCGGCGTGCGGTCCGAGCGTGCGCGCCTTCCGTCCACCGTGTCTGCCTCCCAGGAACGCAGCGGCGCGTCGCCTTCGGCGCGTGCCCGCACCGATCACGATCAGCGAGGTGTCACGTGGCAACCCATCCGTATTGCAAGCGCAAGGCGCTGTGCGCCGCCATTCTGGCCATCACCGGCCTTGCCGCCACCGCACCGGCGCTGGCCGGCACCGTGCAGGGCGAACTCAAGGAGCGCAGCAGCGGCAAGCCCGCCGCGCACGCCAAGGTCGCCATCGCCGGCACCGCGCTCAGCGCCATCACCGACGCGCAGGGCCGCTTCGTCATCGCCGACGTGCCGGCCGGGCAGTACGCACTGCAACTGGACTATCCCGGTTTCAGCGCCCCGGAAACCACCGTGCAGGTCGCCGACAGCGGCGCCGCCACGGTGTCGATCGCGCTGGACGAGGCCAAGCAGTTGCAGACCATCAGCGTGGCGGCCAACCGCTATGACGCCAGCACGCTGAAGATGAACTCCTCGAACACGGTGGACGTGCTGTCGGCCAACGACCTCGAGCACACCGCCGTGCGCAACGTCGCCGAGGCGCTGGGTTTGATCGCCGGCATCAACATCACCTACAGCGGCTCGGGCTACTTCGGCGGCGTCGACGGCGCCGCGCGCGGCGAAGGCATGTTCGCCTCGGTGCGCGGCCTGCCCTCCGAGTACAACGTCAACCTGATCGACGGCGTCACCGTCGCCCAGGGCATGCCGTACAGCCGCAGCGTGCAGCTGAGCCTGCTGCCGCCCTCGGGCCTGCAGACCATCGTCGCCAACAAGACCTCCACCGCCGACATGGACGGCGACGCCATCGGCGGCACCCTGGATTTCCGCACGCCCACTGCCTACGACTACAAGGACGCCACCAGCGGCAGCGTCACCGTCAGCGGCCGCGTCGAGAGCCGCGCGCGCGACTACGGCGGCGACGGCCTCGGCGGCGGCCTGGCCGGCGAGTTCCAGCACAAGTTCGGCGACGAGCAGCAGTTCGGCTTCTACGCCAGCGCCTACTACGACTACCGCACCTCGACCAACAGCGAGGTGGCCGCGGCCACCAGCGCGCTCAATGACGGCTCCTGGAAATTCCTGCATGCCAATGCCGACGGCAGCAACGCGGCCGGCTATGCGCCACAGGACAACCTGACCAGCACCGGCATGAACGTCGGCGTGGTCGCCGGCTGGGAGCGCCGCTACGGCGGCAACGCCGCCTTCGACTGGAACGTGGACGACACCCTGTCGGTGTACGCGCGCGCCACCTACGCCTACGCCAAGACCGACCAGGGCACCACCTTCGTGCAGTTGCTGCCGCAGGACGTCAGCTTCGTGCCGAGCGCCACGCCGGGCGTGTATTCGCCCAACATCAACCGCATCGCCGCGCGCTTCTGGTACGAGACCAACCCGGAAATCGCCGACCTGGCCACCTTCCAGGTGGGCGCGCGCAAGACCGCCGGCAACTGGACGCTGTCGCCGAACCTGTTCTACAGCTTCGGCGACAACGACCGCCCCGACCATATCGAGATCGACGGGCGCGAGGACAAGTTCAGCCAGGCCAACTTCGCCTACTCCGGCAGCAGCCTGATGCAATACGGCAGCGGCGCCTTCCCCTACCCGCAGCTGACCCCGGCGCTGCTGGCCCAGGTCAACAACATTCCGTCGCTGTACGCCAGCAGCTACGGCGAATCGACCAAGATCTACTCCGGGCAGAAGAAAGGCGGCGCCAAGTTCGATGCGCGCTACGACTTCGCCGACGGCGCGCTGACCACGCTGCAGTTCGGCGTGAAGTACAGCAAGAGCAGCCGCCACTACAGCAACCGCGACTGGTGGACCGGCCCGGTGCCCGACACCAGCACCCTGGGCGACCTGGGCATCTTCAACGGCGGCTACGCGGCGATCTTCCCCGGCAAGTACCACTGGGCCACGCCGCGGGTCAGCGAAGGCGCGGTGGCGCAGGTCATCGCCGACCACCTCACCGACGACGACCTGGACACCTGCGGCAGCGCGTTCTACGTCAACAACTACAACTGCAACACGATGCGCGGCACCGAAGCGGTCAGCGCCGCCTACGCGATGGCGACCTTCTCCTTCGGCAGCCTGGAAGTGGTGCCGGGCGTGCGCTTCGAGCACACCAGCATCCACAACACCTTCTGGACCACGCCCACCGACAGCGACGGCAACCAGCAGGTCGGCTACTTCGCCGCCAACAGCACGCACTACGACCAGCCGCTGCCGAGCGTGTTCCTGACCTGGCGCCCGGACAGCGCCACCACCTACCGCGCCGCGCTGTGGACCAGCTATACGCGGCCGGCGTTCGTGCAGTTGGGCGGCGGTACCCAGATCAACATCTCCAACGGCATCACCACCATCACCCAGGGCAATCCGGACCTGAAGGCGATCACCTCGACCAACCTGGATCTGTCCGGCGAGTGGGCGACCGATCATGGCGGATTCTTCTCGGTGGCCGGCTTCTACAAGCGCCTGCACCACTACATCTACGATGCCGGTTCCGGCCAGGCCAATTCGGGCACCAGCGGCAGCGGCACGGTGTTCTACCAGATGCCGACCAACGGCGGCGACGGCCGCGTCTATGGCGTGGAAGTCAGCGCGCGGCAGCGCTTCCAGGATCTGCCGGCGCCGTTCGACGGGCTGGGCGTCAGCGCCAATGCCACGCGCCAGCATGCGCACGCGGATCTGGGCATGGTCGGCTTCGAAGACGAGCAGATGCAATCGGCGCCGAATGCGATGGCCAATCTGGAGCTGTTCTACGAGCGCTCGAAGTTCTCGGTGAACCTGAGCTATCACTTCAGCAGTTCGTATCTGCTGAACTACGACTTCCTGCACCAGAACGCGCCGTGGGACGATCTGTGGGCGCGGCCGACGCGGCGGGTGGATCTGCATGCGGGCTATCGGTTCGACAATGGGGTGAATGTGGATCTGTCGATCTCCAATCTCACCAAGGAATACAGTTACTGGGGACACGTGGGCCGGCACAATCTGGCGGTGTCGGACATCGTCGATGCCGGCATGATGACGCTGTTGACCGTCAAGTACGCGTTCTAGGCCGCGGCGGCGTGCGCACTGGAATGCCATTACGGAGAGGTGCCACGCGCTCTGCGGGAGGGACTTCGGCCCCGGCGGGCCTTATCGACTCCGCATGGACCACGCTTTTTGTGGGAGGGACTTCAGTCCCGACGGGCGTTACCGGCGCGGCCTGGCTCAGGCTGCATCGGGAGCCCACTCAAGCAGCGCGCGCCCCGCTTGTCGTAGGAGCGGCTTCAGCCGCGACAGGCTCCACCGACAAAGCCTGGACTATGGCTCTTGCGGGAGGGACTTCAGTCCCGACGGGCTTTCCCGATGCTGCCAGATTGCATCGGCAGCCTCGAGCAAAGCGCGCCTCGGCTGTTGTAGGAGCGGCTTCAGCCGCGACAGGCCTTACCGACTTCGACTGCACCACGCTTTTTGTGGGAGGGACTTCAGTCCCGACGGGCTTTCCCGGTACTGCTTGGGCAGACAAGCAAAAGCAAAAGCTTTCGCCTGACGGCGAGTCACTTTTCTTTGCTTGTGCAAAGAAAAGTAACCAAAAGAAGCCGCTTTACAGCAGCCGAATGGCTGATCAAGCACACCCCGCCTTCGCGCCCGCTGCGCGGGTCCGCTCCGCTAGCGGGATTTTCGGACGGGGCTTGTCTGCTTCGCAGCCAAGTCCGGGGCAGTCGCCTCGCGGCGCCTGCCCGCCTGCCGGGGCTAAGCAGTGCTTCGCCTTTTCCCGGCGAGCCCTGCCCCGGCCGAAAACGGCGCACATCCTTGTGCGCCGCCCCCCTGCGGGGGGTTTTGCCCGCCAGCTCCGCCGCTGCGGAGGGAACCCGGGAAAAGCAAAAGCTGAAGAACAACAGCAACAGCAATGCTCCGGCTGGAGCCCACAATGAAGCGCCGCGCGTTCTGCCGATTCGGTTTGCTGGCGCCATTGGGCTTGGCCGCGATGCCGGTGTTGCGCGCAGCTGCACCAAGGCTAGCTCCCATCCCTGATGGCAAACCACACACCTTCGGTTTCGCACAGGGCCGCTTCACGCTGGACGGGCAGCCGTGGCAGATCCGCAGTGGAGAACTGCATCCGCTACGGATCGCGAAGGCGGATTGGTTGCATCGCATCCGCATGGCCAAAGCGATGGGGCTGAATACCATCGCGCTGTACCTGATGTGGAACACGCTGGAAACGGCGCCCGGGCAGTTCGATCTGGACAGCGGCGAGCGCGATTTCGTCGGGTTCATCCGGCTGTGCCAGCAGGAGGGGCTGTGGGTGTATCTGCGCCCAGGGCCGTACGTGTGCGCGGAGTGGACGCTGGGCGGGTTGCCGCCGTATCTGCTGCGCGAGGCGAACATCCGTCTGCGCGATCGCCACGATGCGCGGTACATGGCGGCGGTGGAACGCTACATCGGGGCGATCGCGCCGCGCATCGCGCCGTTGATGGCCAGTGCCGGCGGGCCGGTGCTGATGCTGCAGATCGAGAACGAGTACTCGATGCACGGCAGCGACGTCGGCTATCTGCAGGCGCTGGCCGCGCTGTGGCGGGCGCATGGGGTCGACGGACCGTTCTCGCTGGCCGAAGGGCTCAAGGATCTACGGCGGCGCCAGGCGATGCTGCCCGGCGCCGCGCTGGGGCTCGATGGTCCCGATCTGCACGATCTGCAGGCGGCCACGGCCTTCGCCGGGCAGGCGCCGGTGTGGGTGTCCGAGGGCTACCCGGGCTGGCTCACGCACTGGGGCGAGCCGCAGTTCGCGCGCCGCGACTACGCGCCGCTGCTGCGCCGCATCGCCGCCGCCGGCTATTCGTTCAATCTGTACGTGGTGCACGGCGGCACCAACTTCGGCCTCAGTGCCGGGGCCAATGCCGAGGACGACGGCTCGCAGTTCCAGCCGGCGCTGACCAGCTACGACTACGGCGCGCCGATCGACGAGGCCGGCCGCGCCACACCCGCCTATTTCGCGCTGCGCAAGATCATCGCCGCGCGGGCCGATATGCCCGCGCCACCGGTGCCCGCCGCACCGCACCGCGCACACTTCGATGCGGTGCAGGCCAATCCCGTGGCCGCGCTGTGGGACAACCTCGGCCCCGCGCTGCAGACCGACACCCCGATCGACAACCAGCGCCTGCTCGGCCAGGACCAGGGCCTGGTGCTGTATCGGCGGCGAATCGGCGTGGGCCAGGCGCTGCATCTGGGGCAGGTCCACGACTACGCGGTGGTGCATCTGGACGGCCGCGAACTGGACCACGTGTCGCGGATGCGGCATCCGCGCGTGCATAGCGCGCTGCAACTGCGTTTGCCGGATGCAGAGCGGGACACGCGCGATCTGGAGGTGCTGGTCGACAGCTTCGGCCACATCAACTTCGGCCCGGCGTTGGGCGATCGCAAGGGGCTGCTCGGTCCGGTGCGGCTCGATGGGCAGGACCTGCACGGCTGGGAGGTGCGCGGGCTGGCGCTGGACGCGGACCCGACGCCGTCGCTGCGCCCGCTGCAGACATCACCGCAACGCCCGGGCCTGTTCTTCGCCACCACGTTCACCCTGGACCAGCCCGGCGACGTGCACCTGGACATGCGCGACTGGCGCAAGGGCTATCTGTGGGTCAACGGGCGCCTGCTCGGGCGCTATTGGGACATCGGCCCGCAGCAATGCCTGTATTGCCCGGGCGCCTGGCTGCGCGCCGGCGCCAACCAGGTGCTGATCCTGGATCTGCATCGCCTGCAGCCGGGCCTGCTGCGCTGCGCCGACGGCCTGGTACCCGCGCCTGCCACGCAAGCCTTCGCTCCCCTTCCCTCCCCGCAGGATCGCGCATGCACATGACGTCGCTCGCCGCCCCCGTCGCGTCCTCCGCCGCAGACCAGGGCGCGCCGCCGCGCACGCTCGGGTTCTGGAGCGCGCTGTCGGCCAACCTGCTCAACATGATCGGGATCGGCCCGTTCATCACCATCCCGCTGGCACTGTCGGCGCTGGCCGGGCCGGCGGTGCTGCTGGGCTGGGTGGTCGGCGCGCTGCTGTGCCTGTGCGATGGCCTGGTGTGGGCCGAACTGGGCTCGGCGATCCCGCGCTCGGGCGGGCCCTACCACTACCTGCGCGAAGCCTACGGCCGCGACCGCGCCGGGCGCCTGTTCGGCTTCCTGTACCTGTGGCAGACGCTGCTGACCGCACCGCTGTCGGTGGCCGCGGCGGCAGTCG
This sequence comes from Xanthomonas sp. PPL134, assembly GCF_040595915.1. Taxonomy (NCBI): domain Bacteria; kingdom Pseudomonadati; phylum Pseudomonadota; class Gammaproteobacteria; order Lysobacterales; family Lysobacteraceae; genus Xanthomonas; species Xanthomonas sp. PPL134. The sequence continues at coordinate 398,338 of NZ_JAMDLL010000003.1, read as the reverse complement.
GCTGCGCGCAGTACCTGGCCTACCTGATGCCGGGGCTGAGCCACACCGCGCTCACCGGCATCGCCATGGCGCTGTGCCTGTTCAACACCGCGCTGCTATATCGACAGGTGCGCTTGGTGCAGGTGCTGTCGCTGCTGGTCAGCGCGGTGGTGATCGCCGCCTGCGTGTGGATCGTGCTCAGCGGCGCGCTGCATTTCGACATGGCGCTGGCGCGCGAGTTCCTGCAGGCGCGGCCGGCCTCGCCGCACGGCTTCTGGCTGGGCTTCGGTGCGGTGGCGCTGATCGCGGTGTACGACTACGGCGGCTACAACAACGTGTGCATGCTCGGCGGCGAGATCCGCAAGCCGCGCCGCACGATTCCGCGCGCGGTGCTGTGGTCGATCCCGATCGTGGCGGTGCTGTACCTGGGCCTGAACGTGACCCTGCTCGGCGTGCTGCCGTGGCAGCAGGCCGCGCAGTCAAAAGCGGTGGTCGCCGACTTCATGCAGGCCATCTATGGCCCGGTGGGCAGCACCGTCGCGGTGGTGCTGATCGTGCTCGCCAGTTGGGGCTCGGCGCTGGTGGTGCTGCTGGGCTATTCGCGGGTGCCGTATGCCGCGGCCGCGTCCGGCCAGTTCTTCGGCGTGTTCGCGCGGCTGCATCCGCGCGGGCGTTTTCCCACCGTGTCGCTGCTGTTCGTCGGCATCACCTCGGCGCTGGCCTGTCCGCTGTCGCTGGACGACCTGATCGCCACGCTGATGATCATCCAGATCCTGTTCCAGTTCCTGGCGCAATGCCTGGCGGTGGTGCTGCTGCGGCGGCAGCCGCGGCGCCGTGCGCGCTTCGCCATGCCGCTGTATCCGTGGCCGCTGCTGATCAGCGTCGGCGGCTGGCTGGCGCTGCTGGCCACCAGCCCGCTGCCACGGCTGCTGGCGGCGGTACTGGCGCTGTGCGCGGGCACCGCGCTCTATCTCATCCAGGCCAAACGCGAGGCAGCATGGCCCTTCCAGCAATGAAAACCCATGACGTCGCGGTGGTCGGCGAGGTCTACCTCGACCACATCTTCAGCGGCTTCAGCGCCTGGCCCGGGCCGGGCGAGGAAGCGATGGCGCGGCACTACCACCGCGATCTCGGCGGCGGCACCGTCAACACCGCCTGCGGGTTGGCGCGGCTGGGGCGCAAGGTCACGCTGATCGGCGCGATCGGCGCTGGCGACCGCGCCTGGTTCGCGCAGCGCCTGGGCGCCTTCGGCGTCGGCACCGAGGGCCTGGTCGATCATCCCGCTGGCACCGGCGTCACCGCCAGCGTGTCGCTGCGCGAGGACCGTTCGTTCTTCACCTATCCCGGCGCCAACGCCGCGCTGGAGCCGCTGCTGGGCAGCGCGACCGCGCTGGAGGCGATGTGCGCCGCACGCCACGTGCACTTCGCGCTGCCGCTGCCGGCGACGCTGGCGCGCACGTTGCTGCCGGCGTTGCGCGCGGCCGGCTGCAGTACCTCGCTGGACGTCGGCTTCAACCCGGCCTGGCTGGCCGATCCGGACAACCACGCCACCTGCCGCGCGGTCGATCACTTCCTGCCCAACCAGAAGGAAGCGGCCCTGGCCGGCTGCGCCGGCGACGATGCCGCGTCCTGCGCCGCCTGGGCGCAGACGCTGGGCCTGGCGCAGGTGACGATCAAGCTCGGCGGCGCCGGCGCCTGCGTGGTGGATGCCACCGGCGCGCGGCGGGTCGCCGCGCCCACGGTCGCCGTGCAGGACACCACCGGCGCCGGCGACGCCTTCGATGCCGGCTTCATCGACGCGCTGCTGGACCACGCCTCCCTCGATGCCTGCGCGCAGCGCGGCTGCCTGTGCGGCGCCGCCTGCTGCACCGCGCTCGGCGCGCTCGACGGCCTTCCCGATCCCCCACGTCTCAGGAGTCTCCATGAGCAGTTCCTCTCCCAACCGTAAACTCGCCCTGATCGGCGGTGGCGGCGTGCGCGCGCCGCTGGTGGTGTACGGCGTCAACGATGCCGCCGAAGCGCTCGGCGCGCGCGAGATCGTGCTCTACGATCCGGACCAGGATCGGCTGGCGCTGATGGTCGCGCTGGGCCGCGCGGTGGTCGCCGAGTTCGGCGGCGAGCTGCAGGTCAACGCGGCCAGTTCGGCGGAAGCGGCGATCGACGGCGCGCACTTCGTGCTCAACAGCATCCGCATCGGCGGCATCCATCAGCGCGCCACCGACGAGCACACCATCATCCGCCACGGCTACGCCGGGCAGGAGACCACCGGCCCCGGCGGCGTCGCCAAGGCGCTGCGCACGGTGCCAGTGGCGATCGAGCAGGCGCGGATGGTGGAGCGGCTCAGCCCCGACGCCTGGCTGGTCAGCTTCACCAACCCGGCCGGGCTGATCACCCAGGCCATCAGCCGCCACACCCGCGCGCGCGTGGTCGGCATCTGCGACACGCCGGTGGAGCTGTTCCACAACATCGCCCGCGCGCTCGGCGAGCCGCCCGCGGACGTGGACTGCGAGTACGTCGGCCTCAACCACCTGGGCTGGATCCGCGCGGTGCGCGTGCGCGGCGAGGACGTGCTCGACCGCATCCTGGCCGACGATGCGATCCTGCGCCAGCTCTACCTGGCGCCGTTGTTCGACTTCGACATGCTGCGCACGCTGCGGCTGATCCCCACCGAGTACCTGTACTTCTACTACGAGCGCAGTCGCGCCCTGGAGAACCAGCGCGCCAGCGGCGCCAGCCGCGGCAGCGAGATCGAACAGCTCAACCACACTCTGATCGCCAACCTGCGCAGCCGCCTCAACGCCGGCGACGGCAGCGGCGCGGTGCAGACCTACGCCGCCTACCTGCAGCAGCGCTCCGGCTCGTACATGCGGCTGGAGGCCGAGGCCGGCTCGGCCTTCGCCGACGACCTCGCGCCGCAGCCGGATCCGTTCCGCGCCAGCACCGGCTACCACCGCATCGCCGTGGACGTGATGAGCGCGCTGACCGGCGCGCTGCCGGGGCGGCACGTGGTCAACGTGCGCAACCAGGGCTGCATGCCGGAACTGGCCGACGACGACATCGTCGAGATCTCCTCCACCATCGAGCGTGACCGCATCACCCCGCTGCCGGCACGGCCGATGCCCGAGGCGATCCAGGGCCTGGTGCGCACGGTCAAGGCCTACGAACACGCCGCCATCGACGCCGCGCTCAGCGGCAGCCACCTGGAGGCCTGCAAGGCGATGCTGATCCACCCGGCCATCGGCGAGTGGAGCCCATCGCGGCGGCTGCTGGAGGCCTTGTTCGGCCATGCCGGAAACGGCGACGACGACGGCGACTGCGTATGCTCGGGACCGATGCACTGGCATGGCGCGCACCACCACCACTGAGCCGGCAGCGTGTGCGGTCGCAGGATGCATCGAACGGCCACACGTTGTAAGGTCGTCGCAAATTGGTCCGTTATAGGTACCATCAACCTGCCCTCCCGGCCGCGGCCGGCGCCTCTTGGTGCCGGCCGCGCGCGGGGAGCGTTCGTCGATTCCACGGAGCGTTCCAGGCCATGCCCACCCGCCGCGACATCCTCCACTTCCTCGGCGCCAGCGCCGGCGCCGCACTGCTGAGCGGAGCGCTGCCGGCCGCCGCCGCGGCATCGGCCTCCGCCGCCCTGCCCAGCAAGCGGCCGCCGCCGGGCAAGCGCCGCTTCGTCAGCGCCGCGGTCGAGCGCCAGTTGCGCACGGTCAAGGCCGGCATCGCCGATCCGCGCCTGGCCTGGCTGTTCGAGAACTGCTACCCCAACACCCTCGACACCACGGTCGAAACCGGCACCCGCAACGGCAAGCCGGACACCTTCGTCATCACCGGCGACATCGAGGCGATGTGGCTGCGCGATTCCTCCGCGCAGGTGCATCCCTACGTGCCGCTGGCCAGGCGCGACCCGGCGCTGCGACGCATGTACCACGGGCTGATCCAGCGCCAGGCGGCCTGCATCCGCCTGGATCCCTACGCCAACGCGTTCCTGCCGGACGGCACCAGCCAGCGCCTGAAGTGGTCGGTGGCCGACATCACCGAGATGAAGCCCGGCGTCGGCGAGCGCAAGTGGGAAGTGGATTCGCTGTGCTATCCGATCCGCCTGGCGCACGAGTACTGGCGCGCCAGCGGCGATGCCGCGCCGTTCGACGACAACTGGCGCGCCGCCATGCACGTGGTGGTGCGCACCTTCCGCGAACAGCAGCGCCTGCACGGCCGCGGCCCGTACAGCTTCCAGCGGCCCTCGCCGCTGGCCACCGAGACCCTGGTCCTGGACGGCTACGGGCAGCCGACCCGGCCCAACGGCATGATCCACTCGATGTTCCGCCCGTCCGACGACGCCTGCCTGTACCCGCTGTTCGTCCCCGCCAACCTGTTCGCGGTGACCTCGCTGCGGCAACTGGCGACGATGAGCGAGGCGCTGCACCACGACGCCGCCTTCGCCGGCGAGTGCCGCGTCCTGGCCGACCAGGTCGAGACCGCCACCCGTCAGTTCGGGCAGATGCGCGACGCCGACGGCCAGCCGTTCTGGGCCTATGAGGTGGACGGCTACGGCAACCAGTTGTTCATCGACGACGCCAACGCGCCCGGCCTGCTGAGCCTGGCCTACCTGGGCTGCTGCGATCGCCGCGATCCGGTGTTCCTGCGCACGCGGCAACTGGCCTGGAGCGAGCGCAACCCGTACTTCTATCGCGGCCGCGCCGCCGAGGGCGTGGGCAGCCCGCACAGCGGCCTGGGCACGATCTGGCCGATGTCGCTGATGCAGTACGCGCTGGCCAGCGACGACGACGCGCAGATCCGCCAGTGCCTGCAGTGGCTCAAGACCACCGACGCCGACAGCGGCTTCATGCACGAAGCCTTCGACAAGGACAACCCGAGCACCTTCACCCGCCCCTGGTTCGCCTGGGCCAACACCTTGTTCGGCGAACTGATCATCGATCTGCATCAGCGCAAGCCGCACCTGTTGTCGTAGGAGCGGCTTCAGCCGCGACCGGGCGTTTTCGGTCATGCCCCATCACGGCTGAAGCCGCTCCTACAAAAAACCGAACCCCCACCGCACCGCCGCACACCCCCGAGGACAGCACCATGGCCACACGACGCGGTTTCCTGCAGGGCGCCATCGCCCTGGCCCTGTTCGGCAGCAGCGGCATCGCGCGCCTGGCGCAGGCACGCGCCGGCAGCTACGCGCTGCCGGCCGACGCGCGCGCCAAGGCCGAGCTCACCCGCAACGTCGACGTGTTCATCGGCACCGGCGGCCACGGCCACACCTTCCCCGGCGCCACGCTGCCGTTCGGCATGGTGCAACTGAGCCCGGATACCTCCAACGCCGACTGGGACGCCTGCTCGGGCTACCACGCCGACAACGGCTCGATCATGGGCTTCTCGCACACCCACCTGTCCGGCACCGGCGTCGGCGACATGCTCGATTTCCTGGTGGTGCCGGCCGTGGGCGAGGTGAAACTGCAGCCCGGCCCGCTCGACGACCCCGACGCCGGCTACCGCTCGCGCTTCGACCATGCCGACGAAGCCGCCTCGCCCGGCTACTACCGCGTGCGCCTGAAGGACAGCGGCGTGCATGCCGAACTCACTGCCACCGCGCGCGCCGGCCTGCACCGGTACCACTTCCCCAAGGGCAAGCCGGCGCACCTGCTGCTGGACCTGTGCCACGGCATGCAGGACAAGCCCGAGATCCCCACCCGCGTCGAGGACGCCAGCCTGCGCCTGGTCGACGCGCAGACCGTCACCGGCGGCCGCCGCGTCTACCAATGGGCCAAGGGCCGCTACATCTACTTCGCCATGCGCCTGTCGCGGCCGTTCGCCAGCGCGCAGTTGTACGCCGACGACCAGCCGCTGGCCGCGGGCGCGCGCAGCGCCGACGGCAACCGCCTGAAACTGGCGCTGCACTACCCCGATGCCGCGCGGGCGCCGCTGCTGGTCAAGGTCGGCATTTCCGCGGTCAGCGCCGAGAACGCCCTGGCCAACCTCGACGCGGAACTGCCCGACTTCGACTTCGCCCGCGTGCATGCCGCCGCCGTGGCCGAATGGGAAAAGGAACTGGGGCGCGTGCGCATCGACAGCGACGACGAGGCGCAGCGCCGCATCTTCTACACCGCGCTGTACCACAGCCTGATCGCGCCGACCCTGTTCAGCGACACCGACGGCCGCTACCGCGGCATGGACCTGCAGGTGCACCAGGCGCCGGCCGGCTACCACAACTACAGCACCTACTCGCTGTGGGACACCTACCGCGCCCTGCATCCCTTGCTGACCCTGGTGCAGCCCGAGCGCGTGCCCGACCTGGTGCAGTGCCTGGTGCGCGGCGCCCACGAATCGCCGCAGGGCGTCGCCATCTGGCCGCTGCAGGGCGTGGAGACCGACTGCATGATCGGCTACCACTCCGCCGTGGTGCTGGCCGAAGCGCACGCCAAGGGCTTCACCGGCATCGACTGGAAGGCCGCGTATCCGGCGTGGCGCAAGCGCGCGATGGACGACGACGTGCACGGCCTGGGGCTGTACCGGACGATGGGCTACATCCCCTGCGACAAGGTCGACGAATCGGTCAGCCGCACCCTGGAATTCGCCTACGACGACTGGGCGGTGGCGCACCTGGCGCAGGCGGTCGGCGCCAACGACGACGCCAAGCACCTGCGCGAACGCTCGCGTCAGTACCGCAACGTGTTCAACCGCGAAAGCACCTTCGTGCAGCCGCGCCTGAGCAATGGCCAGTGGGCCACCCCGTTCGATCCGCGCGCGATGGGCCACAGCGCGCAGTGGCGCGACTTCACCGAGTCCAACGCCTGGCAGGCCACCTTCCTCAACCAGCACGACCTGTACGGCTACATGGAGCTGTTCGGCGGCCGCGACCACTTCGTCGCCAAGCTCGACGAACTGTTCACCACCAGCTCCGAACTGCCGGCGGACGCGCCGCCGGACATCGACGGCATGGTCGGCCAGTACGCGCACGGCAACGAACCCAGCCACCACGTCGCCTACCTCTACGCCTACGCCGGGCAACCGTACAAGACCCAGGCGATGGTGCGGCGGCTGCTGCGCGAGCAATACCACGACGCGCGCAACGGCCTGTCCGGCAACGAGGACTGCGGGCAGATGAGCGCCTGGTTCGTGCTCAGCGCGCTGGGCCTGTACGCGGTGGACCCGGTCAGCGCCAACTACGTGCTGGGCAGCCCGCTGTTCAAGCGTGCGGAACTGGACGTGGGCAACGGCCGCACCTTGCGCATCGTCGCCCACGGCAACAGCGCGGCCAACGTCTACATCCAGAGCGCCCGCTGGAACGGCAAGCCGTACACCCGCAGCTGGCTGCGCCATGCCGACCTCGCCGCCGGCGGCACGCTGGAACTGGAGATGGGGCCGAAGCCCAACACCGCGTTCGGCGCGGGCAAGGATGATCTGCCGCCCTCGTTTAGCTGACGGCCGGGAATGGGGATTGGGGAATCGGGATTGGTGGTTCCCCACATCCGCGCCTGTGCGTGACCCGATGCAATTTGGCGCGCGCTCCGGTCGTCCTACTGTCGCAATCGCATCGCTTTTTTCGAGAATCCCCCATGCCGCGTAAGACCCTCGCCGCTCTCGCCCTCGCCCTGGCGTTCGCCCTGCCCGCCACACGCGTACGCGCGGCCGAAGGCGGCACCGCCTGGCCCGCCTTCGCCACCCAGGGCGATCACTTCATCCGCGACGGCAAGCCGTACCAGGTCATTTCCGGCGCCATCCACTTTCAGCGCATTCCCCGCGCCTACTGGAAAGACCGCCTGCAGAAAGCGCGCGCGATGGGCCTGAACACGGTGGAGACCTACGTGTTCTGGAACCTTGTGGAACCGCACCAGGGCCAGTTCGATTTCAGCGGCAACAACGACATCGCCGCCTTCGTCGACGAAGCCGCCGCACAAGGCCTCAACGTGATCCTGCGCCCCGGCCCGTACGTGTGCGCCGAGTGGGAAGCCGGCGGCTATCCCGCCTGGCTGTTCGCCGAACCCGGCATGCGCGTGCGCAGCCAGGACCCGCGCTTCCTCGCCGCCAGTCAGGCCTACCTCGACGCGCTCGCCGCCCAGGTCAAACCGCGGCTCAACGGCAACGGCGGCCCGATCGTCGCCGTGCAGGTGGAGAACGAATACGGCTCCTACGGCGACGACCACGCCTACATGCGCCGCAACCGCGCCATGTTCGTCCAGGCCGGCTTCGACAAGGCGCTGCTGTTCACCGCCGACGGCCCTGACGTGCTCGCCAACGGCACCCTGCCCGACACCCTGGCCGTGGTGAACTTCGCCCCCGGCGACGCCAAGAACGCCTTCGAGACCCTGGCCAAGTTCCGCCCCGGGCAACCGCAGATGGTCGGCGAATACTGGGCCGGCTGGTTCGACCAGTGGGGCGAGAAGCACGCGGCCACCGATGGCGCCAAGCAGGCCAGCGAATTCGAATGGATCCTGCGCCAGGGCCACTCCGCGAACCTCTACATGTTCGTCGGCGGCACCAGTTTCGGCTTCATGAACGGCGCCAACTTCCAGAAGAACCCCAGCGACCACTACGCCCCGCAGACCACCAGCTATGACTACGACGCCGTGCTCGACGAAGCCGGCCGCCCCACCCCCAAGTTCACCCTGTTCCGCGACGCCATCCAGCGGGTTACTGGCATCGCTCCGCCGGCGCTGCCCAAGCCGATCCGCTTCGCCGAACTACCGGCAACACCGCTGCGCGAATCCGCCTCGCTGTGGGACAACCTGCCCGCCCCGGCCGCCACCACCGACATCCCACAGCCGATGGAGCGCTACGGCCAGGCCTACGGCTACATCCTCTACCGCACCACCGTCACCGGCCCGCGCAAGGGCAGCCTGTACCTGGGCGAAGTGCGCGACTACGCCCGCGTCTACGTCGACCGCACACTGGCCGGCAGCGCCGAGCGCCGCCTGCAGCAGGTGGCGGTGGACGTGGACATCCCCGCCGGCCCCCACACCCTCGACGTGCTGGTGGAGAACACCGGCCGCATCAACTACGGCGCCCACCTCCCCGATGGCCACGCCGGCCTGGTCGACCCCGTGCTGCTCGACGACAAGCCCCTCACCGGCTGGCAGACCTTCCCCCTGCCGATGGACGACCCGAGCAAGCTCACCGGCTGGACCACCGCCAAGGTCGATGGCCCGGCCTTCCACCGCGGCACGCTGAAGATCGGCACGCCTGCCGATACGTTCCTAGACATGCAGGCCTTCGGCAAAGGCTTCGCCTGGGCCAATGGCCATAACCTGGGAAGGCACTGGAAGATTGGGCCGCAGCGGGCGTTGTATTTTCCGGCGCCTTGGCAGCGGAGCGGCGGGAATAGCGTGATTGTGTTTGATTTGGATAGCACGCCTGATGCGAGCGTGCGGGGAGTTACGGGGCAGGTTTGGAGTACGCCCAGTAACTGACTTATCCGCGGAGCGCGCCGCCCGGTAAATCCGGATGGCGCGGGGTCAAACAACTTGTCTACAAATTAAGGCCGCCGGCGGTTCGCCGAGCGGCCTTTAACTTGTGACGTTCGTCAACAAGTGGTAGCGTCGACCTTGTGCGGGATGCACTGGGGGAATGGCTGTGGGTTTAGACGCAAGTATTAGGCGACGGCTTGAACCACGAAAGATCGAAACTGCAACAGGTGCTGCTACGAAAAACGGCTGTATCGGCACGCTACACACCTGTTTTACACATCATCTTGTCGCCGAATAGTAGTTAGAACGAGTTGGGGGCTCATGGAAATCGTAGAGATTCCGCGCGAAGCGGACCGCTTCGTACTACATTTCGACACCGATCGCAGGGAGATCAACGCATACGCCCTGGCGACCTCTTTGGTCGGCCTGGCAAATGCGATCAAAGAAGCGAACTCGATCATCAACCCGGGTCACTCGATCGAAGTGGTCGTCGAGCGATTGGATGACGGTAGCTTTCGAGCGACTATCAAAACGATAGTAAAGAAAGCCAAGAACATCTTCTCCCATGAGGCCTCAAAGGCGATCATCTACGGCCTTATCGCTACGTGGATATACGACCAAACAATAGGGTCGGATAAACAGCCAACCGTCATCGTTAATGACGGGTCCGTAGAAATTCGCTCGGGGGATAAGATAATCATCGTCCCGAGAGATGTATACGAGGCAAAGAAGTCTGTCGAAAATTCGCAGCGCTTTGAGAACTCCATGGGTCAGGTTTTCAGTGGCGCCATGCTTGATCGTGACGTGTCAGGATTGAAGATCACGCCGACAGGCAACTGGCCAGCCCTCCCGGTAATTCCTCGGAGCCAGTTCAAAGCTCTAATAGATCGCCACTCGCCGGACGACGCGAACACCATCATCGAGGATGCTCACTTGGAAATATCCAGGGCAATCCTAGCCAGAGGGCGACGCAAGTGGGAGTTCTATTGGCGCGGCATACGCATCTCTGCTCCTGTACTTGACGAGTCGTTCTATGACAACTTCTTCTCGCACGCGATTACTATCGCTCCAGGCGACGTGCTACACGCCGCTTTGAAGATTCATCGCCGTCCCGATCCAGATAGCGGCATAATGATAAATGTCAAGTACGAAGTCGTTCAGGTGTATAACCACGAGCCGAGAGCTGCGCAGAGTTCGTTCTAACAAGTCATTCAAGCCGACGCCGCCTTGCGGCGCGTCTTAATTCGGGCGTTATGCAACAGGGGGATGGAACCATGGCTGATACGGCCAAAAGCAAAGACTGCTTCATCATCATGCCTATCGCGGATACGGATGGTTACCCGGCGGGCCACTTCAAACAAGTGTACGACAACGTAGTGGGCCCAGCTTGCGAGATGGCTGGCTACACAGCAGTAAGAGCGGATGACGTAAAAGCAACAAACCTAATTCACTTAGACATACTCAAGAAATTAATTGAAACGCCTGTTGCCATATGCGACCTAAGTAGCCGAAATCCGAATGTATTTTTTGAACTTGGAATAAGGCAAGCATTTGATAGGCCTGTCGTCCTAATTCAGGAGGTAGGAACACCAAAGATCTTTGATATCGCGCCCTTGCGTTACCTTGAATATTCAAAGGACATGAAGTATCACGACGTACTAAGAAGTCAAAGGGAGCTAAAAGATGCAATCGAAGCTACTGTCACCGCTGGTGGTGAAGCGGGCAACATCAATTCAATCGTAAAGCTTCTTGCGCTCAGTCAATCCGCAAAGATTCCCGAATTGAAGGGCGATAAGGAGGGACTAGCTCTCGGTGTTCTACGTGCTGAAATGCAGGAAATGAGAAAGCTCATGGAGCTTTCAATGCACGACAGAGGGCGCGGTGCTCGGAGAGGTTCAATATCCGCAATCGAGTACGAGCGAATCTTAAATACCCTAGAGAAAATTCAATCCTCGAGGCGAGTGCCCCCTCCGGAGAGAGCAGAACAGCTACACGCGCTTATGCGAGATGCCGAAGAGCTAATGATGCGATGCGAGGAGAAAACAGATCACATGCATTTTCGGCACCTCCTGGAGAGGATTCATCGCGCGAGTCTGGAAGTTGCATAAAAGTTCATTCAAGCCGACGAAAACAGGGGTCAGAGTGTACTTTCCTATAAGATGCTGGGCGGCACAAGGGAAAACAGGGGTGAGAGTGCACTTCCATCTTCTTCTACTACCAATCTGACCTTCGGCGGCCGCCCGATTCGTGCAGGGCCGGCTCGACGGCCAAGCTGGCGTTCAATCGCCTCACGGAAACGGTCGTTGCCCAGCGCGTGTTGACGCTTCAAGTTGAGGCGGATGGCCGCTGTCTCATCTGGGTCGATCGCATCCAGCACGAAGCAGCGATAGTGGTCTGCGCGCTAGCCAGCTTCGTGCGTTCGAACAACCCTTCCCAGCGGGCAACGTCCAGACTCTCCGCAGGGAAAGTGCACCCTGACCCTGGTTTTCTTGGCCCTCCACCCAACCCTGACCTCTGCAATGTCCCTCGTCTTGCCGTCCTACTGTGGCATCCTCTTTGGCTTAATCACTGTCGCCCGGATGAGGTCAGAGACTATATTTCCAGAAAAGGAGGCGGGGCCGATGGCTAACAGCTCATTAAGCCAAGGCCGCTTAGCGACGCTGCCTAGTTTAAGCGTTAAACTCTTGGAGGCGTCATGGAAGGCCATAGACTGAACCGCAGCGCCCCAGCAACGGACGGATTGCTCAAGGCAAGACTGTCTCTTGGGCATATAATAAGTGACACTGATCCGCTTTCAGCTCAAGATTATGAACTGATTGGAACGTTTATTCAGACCTACTGCATCGCAGATCTTGAATCGCGACGCGTGGTAAATTGCCTCACCCACATCAGACTCGGCGAACCCACAGCCTTTGCTTTAAAACTCATCGAAAAGGACGTATTAGATCATCTTGTAGCTAGCGCTGACAGTTGCACTTGGAATATTGATCTGGCAAAAGGAATTTTGAAAGCCGCAGAGATCTTCGTACAGCATCGCCAAATTCGTCATATCTTCGCTCACTGGGCAGGCCGCAGGGTTCCTGGCCATGACGCTTTCATCTTCTTCACCGCAAGCCTGGACAAGCAAAAGACACCGGTAGACGCGACATTTTTTGAAAAGAGCGATGATGCGAACATAAAGTACGCCTTGATGCCAATATCCAACCTTGTCGAAGAGCAGAAAAAACTCAAGGGACATGCTCAGTATCTGGCAACAATAGCTGCGGAGCTAGAGAGCAAGGCCCCACAGATTGCTGAACAATTTGCTCAAGATATCGCGACCGGAAAGCTTCAGCTTAGACCTTATAGAGTTTCTGGCGGCCGCACCTAGAAATTTTTCAAGCAGAGGCGCTTGCATAGCCGGAGTCAATTCACTTTAGAAACCTTCACTCGCCGAAAGCAGTTGACATCCTCAAAAACCAGTAGCACCATCCCCTCCAAGGAGCGTAGAAACTCCTCACACAGCGGCACCCACCTCCGTCAAACCGGTGGGTTTTTTGTGCCTGTTCGCAGGCACACTCCGACGCGCTGTCTGCGTCGGGAGGGCGGCGAATACAACACCCTTCGGGGAAATAAGCCCGCCGGCTGTGTGCGGTTTCTAACCTCCCGACATCCCGTCGCCGTTCGGCGCGGGTTCCTGTCTGCCAAGGAGGCTGTGTCATGCGTCAACCGTCACCCCGCCCCGCCGCTCCCTGCAAGCGCAAGTCGCACAAGCATCGCCACTGCCCGCAGTGGACGATCGTCGAGTCGTCGCTCACCCCCATGCTGACACCCGAACAGGTCGCCGCCGCCAACGCCGCCGATCTTGCCCGCGCCTCGCGACCGCCCCGCCGCCCACGCCCGCCACAGCAGTGCACCGTCGGCTGCGGCCACTCCGCCAACGGCAAGCGCACGCCCGCGCTGCGCCTGGGTGGCCGCTGGATGGAAGAACTGGGCTTCACCATCGGCAGTACGCTGCGCGTGCAGGTGCGCGACGGCGAACTGGTGGTGAGCGTGGCCAGAGAAACGGGGTCAGATTGACTTCCCGCGTAGAGCTGACCGGTTACAAGATCCAAGCGAAGACAAGGTACTTAGTAAGTATTAGGCCCACATACAGCCCCGCAAAACATCCAACTCAACGGAACCTGACCCCGTTAGTCCAGGGCTGAGATCTCGCTCTGGTCTAGCTGAACGGCTTTATCTTGTAGACAAATGTCACCAGGTGTTGTGGCTGGTTAGGGATGGGAATAGCGTGTTGGTGTGAGCGCCTATCCGCCATGGAAGATCACCATGAACCTCGCAAAGAACCTGCTGAAAGTCGTATTCGCGGCTCAGCTTCTCGTTGCCCCGCTTTTCGCCGGCGCTGCCCCCTCGTCGCCATTCATCATCACGACCACGGCAACCTATGCCGACAAGTCTCCTGAGCAGCAGGCGGTTGTGGCTTGGCTTCGGCAGCATGCTCAGTATGTAAACGGGCATCTGATCGGGGAGTTCGATAAGCTGCAGGACGTTACCGTCACATATACCCGTACAACGGACGGTCGTGTACGCCCGCAGTCGCCTGGGGATGGCCCGCCGGGCCCGCTACCGCCCGGACAGCCCGGAGACACGTATTCGGTCTCGAACTGCAGTGGTGGCGTCTCCCAGTCGTGGAGCTACAAGTTCGTTTCTGGCTCGAACGGAGGCACTTGGGTGTTGGTCGACTACAAGTACGCTAGGAAAGCCTGCGGCTCCGAAGGGGCTTGAGCTAAGCGTAGGTCGACATCTGCGGCAAGTATCTGCGAACAAGAAAAACGGGCCTAAAGGCCCGTTTTCTTTGCTGAAATCTTAGCCTGACAGGCAACCTGTCAGTCCAGATCACCGGCACTACCTCCCAGGCTGCCTACCAACGAAGCGGCCGGTCGCATCCAGGCCTTGCAGAAGCGCGGTCAAGTTGACTTTCTAAGTGCACCTGATCCGCTGTACGGTCCGAGCCAGGACTAAGCTGCGCATCAGGCCCGGATATTGTCCGCGTGAGGCATCCAAATCGACCGCCAAGTGATCTGACCCCGTTAGTCGTGTCATTCTTATAAAGCATCGGTCGCAATGCGCTTATTTCTGTAAGCTCGTCGACGGCCCGGCCGTCCAGGTGACCGAGCCAGGGCCGCCTCCCTAGCGCACCACACCCACATCGCCTCCCAGCCACCGCATGATCGCGCTCCTGCTTCCCCTGCTGGTGCTCGCCGCACTCGGCTTCGTCCTCAGCCTCATCGTCCACGTGATGGCGCTTGCCGGGTATGTACCGCCAGGTGGCGAGGCCGTCTTCGCCATGCACTTCGGCGTCTTCGTTGTCTGGTTGCCGACCGTGCTGCTTTCCCTGCGGCTCAATCACACCCTGAAATCCCGCCATAGCTGGAAGCGCTCGCTGGCGGGATCTCCACGCTGGATGCGCTACGCCACCTACGGCCTGTTCGCCTACGCCATCGTGAACTTCTTGATCGTCGCCCACCTGACGGGCGATCAACCGAAAGTGCAAGGGGTGACACCCACCCTGCTGCGCGGATTCTCCGGGCACTGGATGTTTTTCTATGGCATGGCTTTCTCGATGCTGTACTCCCTCTACCGCAAGCCTTGGCTGCTCAGCGTTGCCAAGTGCCCGTCGGGTCACCACGTGGACCACGCGGATCGTTTCTGCTCGTCCTGCGGCGCCGCACTTCCGCAGCGCGATGCAGGCGTTTGATTACGCGCCCGGGCCAGCAGCCTCCACACGATGACACCAGGGCATCGCAGGCTGTCGCGCGCCTGATGTCGCCAGGCCCTAGACTCCGACCAGCACATCTGCATCCGGACAGGACATCCATGCACCTCACGCCCCAACAGTTGAACGAACTCTATCCCTACCTCTTCGGGTTCTGGGCCGCGATCGGGCTTCTGGCGCTGGCGTTCTTCACCTTCAACAAGAATGCGCCCCTGAAGCGGCGGGTGTTCATTGTTGGCAGCATCGCCACCGATGTGATGCTGCTGGTCTTCTTCTGGGCGACTGACGCGCCGCCTCTTTTCCTGGCCGCTGCCGTCGGTTTCATGGCATACGGGCTCTGGCAGACCATTCGCTTGATACGCTTCTGCGACGCCTGTGCCGCGCTCAACGCGCCACAAGGCCATCGACAGGCACGCACGGAATGCCGGAAGTGCGGCGCTGCGCTCGCGACGCCATGACCACACACGGCGCGACTCCCATGACGATCCTGAAAGCCGCCATCTGCCTCGCACTGCTGTCGCCGATCGGCGCTCTGGCCAGTACGCCGCATCCCAAGCTCCCGAAGAACGCGAGCGCGGCCATCGCCGCCGTGCATCGGGCCGCGGCGCACCGCGATCTGCAGTCCCTTCGCGGGCTGATGGTGCAGGAATTCGTCTGGAGCTTCGGTGGGGACGGCGATGCCGACCAGGCCATCCAGAGCTGGCGCACGTCGCCATCCGAGTTGCGCACGCTTGCCCGGCTCACGGCACACGCATGCGGGTATGTCGACAAGAACATGATTCAATGCCCGACCCACGCCGGTATCGATTACCGCGCAGGCTTCTCCAAGACGGATCAGGGCTGGCGCATGGTCTACTTCGTGGCGGGCGACTAGCCCGTCAGGCCGAGCCGGCGCGGTTCCGTGGCGGGACTTACGCAGCCACCAGGTACGCACGATGCCGCCATCCCCACTTTGCGAAGGCGAAACCCCATCAATTGGATGGCGCGGTCATTTCCGACCAAGCAGAGAATCTATGCGCGCTATGTTTCTATCCAAGCGCTCACCCTCTCCCTTGGGCAACAGGTCTCTGCGAACCAACTGCTCGTAGTTCGAGGCGCAGGCACCATTCAAGCAAGACCCTTCAATGACCGCCGATCCAGCACCACACTCCGCGCCCATCCGACACGCGACGATTCCCCAGGCATATGCGGATGCCTCATCTCCAGCAACGGTCTCGAACGGCCCCAGTTCTGCATCGGACGGCTGAGTCGACAGCAGATCCGCAAGTTCGAACATCGCTTCGGAATCTCGCCTCTCGACCGCCGCCTGCACCAGATCGGCGACACTCTCCCTTGCCTCGCCCGCATATCTCACATGAAATCTTATTTTTGCAGCCAGATTTCCTGAAGCCGCAGATGCCTTCAACCATTCCTTTTGCGCATCCAGCGGAATGGGAGAACCGCCTTCAACCAACGCGCAGTCGTCTGCAATGCGCCTGGCAGTTGCTTTCATGGCGGCTGCAGCCTTGGCTGCCTGAAGTGCCATTGCATCCACACCGGAGAGATACTGCTGCCGAGACATGCTGACGGAGAAGCAGCGATCGTACATCCGGGACAGCTCCAATTGAGCCGCTGCATCCCCACGCAACGCCTTATCCTTTACTGCTTCAAACCTGGACAGATACTCCGCCGATCGCGATCTAGCGACACCAGATTCGACATGGATACCGTCACTTGGCGTTTCCTTGGGTTCGACTGCAGAGGGAATTGACACCTCACCGCCGCTGAGATCGCCAACCCGCTTCTCGCCTCCGACAACGCCACGCACCATCAGCCCTGCGATGAGGGCGACAATGACCAGAGAAACGGGAAGGTACTTTTTCACGCCACCCCCAGATATAGCGCGTAACGGCAGGAACACTGAGGATGGCGCTAAGCGCTGCCGTCACCAGACATCCGTGACGCCTGGGCCCCGTTGCGCGTGAAGCCTACCACCACGAGCAGCGTTCCATGCTGCTCGTCGGCCAAGATTCCGCCATCGAAGATCGCCAGGGCCGTGCAACGGCGTTATCAATCTCCTGCCCCGGCCCTGTCTTCCTTCGCCCGCCCGATTCAGATCGACAAGCACAGCTTCCCGAAATGCTTCCCCGCCGCCTGATGCGCAAACGCATCGGCGATGTCTTCCAGCGCGAAGGTCTGGTCGACCACCGGCTTGATGCCAGTTGCGTCGAGGGCGCGGACCATGTCGCGCTGGTGGCTGCGGCTGCCGACGATCAGGCCCTGCAGAGCCTGGTGGCGTTGCATCAGCGCCACCGTCGGCACCTGGCCGGCAATGCCGGTCAGCACGCCGATCAGGGCAATGTGGCCGCCGATGCGGCAGGCGCGGATGGACTGGCCCAGCGTGTCCGGTCCGCCCACTTCGATCACCACGTCGACGCCGCGGCCGTTGGTGTAGTCGAGCACCTTGGCCGCCCAGTCGGTATGGCGGCGGTAGTTGATGGTGAAGTCGGCGCCCAGCGCCTGCGCACGCGCCAGCTTCTCGTCGGAGGACGAGGTGGCGATCACCGTGGCGCCCATGTGCTTGGCGAACTGCAGGGCGAAGATCGACACGCCGCCGGTGCCGAGCACCAGCACGGTGTCGCCGGCCTTCAGGCGCGCATCCACCACCAGTGCGCGCCACGCGGTGAGCCCTGCGGTCGTCAACGTCGCCGCTTCGGCATGGCTGTAGCCGCGCGGGGCGTGCGTGAACCAGTGCGCGGGACGAACGACGTATTCGCGTGCATAGCCGTCGACGCCGTCGCCGGGCACGGTGGCGAAATCGGCGATGGTCGGGCCGCCATCCAGCCAGGTCGGAAAGAACGTCGAGACGACCGCGTCGCCCACGGCGAACTCGTCCACGCCTTCGCCCACCGCCTCCACCACGCCGGCGCCGTCGGACATCGGGATGCGGCCGTCGGCGCTGGGCATCCGACCGGTCACCACGCCCAGGTCGTGGAAGTTGAGCGAGCTGGCATGCACGCGCACGCGGAGTTCGCCGGCGCCCGGCTCGCCGGGATCGGGCAGATCGACAAGGTGGAGGTTCTCGAGGCCAGCGGGCTGGCGCAAGGTAATGGCTTTCATGGGCACGACATCCTTCGAAAAAGTGGCGAGGGGCGGCGCCGCATCGGTTGCAGCGAAGCCGCGTTGCAGGCATTGTCGGGATGCACTTCCTGCATCGCAAGAACGTACAATTTTCGCAGGTACTATCAATTCTGTAGGTATAAAGACCATGCGTCTGAAACGTCTGGATGGCAAGAGCGGCTGCGCGGTCGAAGTCACGCTTTCGGTGATCGGCGGGGTTTGGAAGCCGGTGATCCTGTTCCACCTGCTCTCCGGCAAGAAGCGCTTCATGGAACTGACGCGCTTGATTCCCAATGCCACGCAGCGCATGCTGACCCTGCAGTTGCGCGAGCTCGAGGAGGACGGCGTCATCGTGCGGCACGTCTATCCGCAGGTGCCGCCCAAGGTCGAATATGCGCTGACGCCGCTGGGTGAATCCCTCGCGCCGGTGCTGATCAGCCTGCGCGAATGGGGCGAGGCGTACCGCAGCAGCGAGATGTCGCGTGCACCGGCCGACACGCCGGAATGCGTGCGCGGTGCAGCGATGGCTACTTGATTCAGGCAAGCGCTTCCAGAAAAAACGGTCGCACGCGTCACGAGGCGACGTCAGCGTGGCTGGAAGCACCCCGTGGTGTAGCGGAACGTCGATCGTCGTGCGCGACGCCGCTGCGGATGCGAGGTCCGACGGGGCTAGTGAGCCTTCAATCGCGAGGGGCCGCCTACTGGCAGGCGTCAACGATCATGCGCTTCGATCAACGAGGTCTCCCGATTACCCAACCTTGTTCGGCGTCGGGACTGAAGTCCCTCCCACAGTGCACCTGACCAACGCACCGCAAGTTCTTGGGAGCTACCGCCGCCGCGACGCGCGTTAGCGGGATTGCCCGTCGCGGATGCAGCGGCTGCCGCAATAAACGCAACGACGTGCCGCGCTGCACCGTCGCGCAGCGTGTCGTCAGCAATGAGGCTCAAGACTTCGGCGGGGTATTGTTCTTGAACGCCTGCAGCACCACCAGCAAGCTGGCCAGATTGTCGGGGACACCGGCCTGAGCGATCTTCTCCACCGCGCCGGCCGTGGCACCCGGGCCGCGCGTCTGCCCCATCTCCGGGAGGGACGCCTGCGCCAGCGTACTGCTCTGCCGCTGCGCAGACACTGCGCTCTCGAACAGCGTGCCGACCGATGATGGCGGCGGCGCAATCGGGTCCTGCGCACGCGCTGCGCCGACCACTGCCTGCATCTGTTGTGCGAGCGCGGCGAACTGGCGATCGACCTCCTCCTTTACCTGACGCCTGATCGTGTCGGCCAGCAGGTCGGCCTGTTGGCCCACCGACGTCGGTCCATCGGGGGCCAGGCCCGCGGGCCCGTTCGGCCAACTCCTGTCCTGCGCCGCTGCGGCCGCGATCGCATCCTGGACCGTCTGGTCGCCCTCGCGCATGGCGGTATCGGCGCTGCGCCCGGCGGTATCGGTGGCGTGCCTGGCCGCATCGATCCGCTGCTGCGTGCGTTCGATCTCGGCAGCGCGTGACGACGCAGCCGGGTTGGGCGTCGCGTTTGTCACCTGCGGCATTTCCTGGGTCGACGCTGCGAATGCGCGCAATTGCGCGCGCTCGTCGTCGGACAGTTCACGTCCCAACCACTGGCGGGTCATGTCGTACAAGGCCTGGGTTTTCGAATCCGGCGTGTCAGTCATGCGCTGCTCCCTGCGAATGGTGTGTGTGGTGGATGCAGTCGTGCGGCGACGCGTGGCCGCCTGCGCAGCGTGCGCTCAGTGGCTACCTGGCATCGGAGTGATCCGGCGCGTCGTTGGTGTTTCCGGCCTGCTCGGCTCCCGGGCCCGGTGCAGCCGTCGCCACGGCGAGGATGGCATCGGCCGGCGGGTCGATTCGCTGAAGTTGCGAAGCATCGTCGGCCGGCGGCGCTTCCATCTTCTTGAGCAAAACGGCTTGCGCCGCCAAGGCCGCCTTGCTGTCCCCGCCGACATACGTGACCGCCGCCGTCGTCACCAGGCCCGGTGCCTGGCTGATGCGCGCCTCACCTCCGACCGGCACTGACGCACTGGCCAGGATCGCGACGGGCGCAGGCTCGGATGCATCGCCGGCTGCTGTCGGCGATGCACCGATCGCTGTGGCGGGATCGCCACGAGGGTCGCTCTGCCCGGCGGCTGTGGGTGCCCGGGCGGTGGCATGCCCCGCCTCGCCTGACGTGGTTTCGTCGCCTGCATTCGGCAGCATCGCGTTCTCCTCGCATGAGTGTGGCAGGGTCGGTCGCTTCGAGGCGTGCGTGCGTACCGGCCAGACACGGGTGTGACGTTGCAGCGTACCGCGCCGGACGGCTTCGCCATCGACCTTCGATCACGAATCGTGGAGAGGCTGCGCTTGTGCCCTACTCTCTACCGGCACCCGTACCCTCACCCCCGACCCCTCTCCCGGGGGGAGCGGGGAGTTGACCGGCGGCACTCGCCTGCCTTCGCCGGAACTGTCGCGCCTACACACCGGTGCCCTCGCTACAAATGCAGCGCATAGCTCCAACGAAAAAGCCGCACCCGGCTTCACGCCGGGCACGGCTTCGTTCGTACGTCGCGGGCAGATTCAACGCGTCGCGGAGGCTCCCACGTTGAACAACTGGAACTCGCGGATATGTGCGGCATCGACGCTGGACAGGATGTTCAGGCGCACGCGCGAGGCGGTGACCGCGGGGAAGTGGTCGATCTTCATGTGGCCGATCGCCTGCGCTTGCGCCACCTTGACCCAGGCGCCGTCGCGGAACACTTCCACCGCGTACTTCTGCACCAGTTGGCCGTCGTTGAGCCATTCCATCGACATTGCCGTGTCGAAGGTCACCGGCTGCTTGAACTGCAGCTCCAGCGTGGCGTGGTGCGTGCCGTCCGGCGCGCTCCAGAACGTATCGCGGTCGCCGTCCACCGCCGCGGCAATGCCGTCGTCGTTCTTGAGCCGGCCACGCACCAGGTTGCGGTCGGCGCCGTAGCGCGCCTGCAGCGCCTGGCCCATTTCCTCCAGCCGCTTCACGTCGGCCTCGGGCAGCAGGCCGCGCTTGTCCGGGGCGATGCCCAGCACCAGCTGACCGCCGCGGCCGACGCTGTCTTCCCAGATCTGCACCAGCTCGTCGACGCTCTTCAGCGTCTGGTCGCTGTTCGGGTGCCAGAACCACTGCAGCTTGTGCAGCGGCGTGTCCACCTCGACCGGGCGCCAGCGCAGGTAGCCATGGCGATCGATGGTGTTCCAGTTCTCGCCCTCGATCACGCCCGCCTCGTTGCCGACCCAGCGCACGTCGCCGTACTCGAACAGCGCGGTGTCGGCGAAGACCATGGCGTTGGGCTGGTAGGTGCGCAGCTCCTCCATGTACTTGTCGAAGTTGTACACGTGGCCGGCGCTGCCGGCGCCGTCCAGCCACCACTCGGTGAGCGGGCCGTAGTGCGAGGCCAGGTCCACCAGTTGCGCGGCGTAGAACTTGTCGTAGGCCTTGGGATCGGCGTACTTGGGCTCGTGGCGATCCCACGGCGACAGGTAGATGCCGAAGCCCATGCCTTCCTTGCGCACGGCCTCGCTGGTCATCTTCACCAGGTCGCCCTTGCCGCCGAGCCACGGGCTGTTCTTCACCGAATAGGCGCTGTCCTCGGTGGGCCACAGCGCGAAGCCGTCATGGTGCTTGGCGACCAGGATCAGGTACTTGGCGCCGGCCGCCTTGGAGGCGCGCGCCCACTGCGCCGGGTCCACCTGATCGGGCGCGAACACCTTGGGACTGGCGGTGCCGTCGCCCCACTCGCGATCCAGGAAGGTATTGGTGCCGAAATGCACGATCACCCCGAATTCCAGGTCCTGCCAGGCCACCTGCTGCGGCGACGGTTTGACCTCGGCAAAGTTCTCGGCGAGCAGCGGCGGCGCGGCCAGGGCGGTCAGGCCGAGCGCGGCCAGCCAGCGGAGCGGAGAGAGCGGGCGGTTCGGCATGGCGGATCCTCGCAATCGTCGTCGGTTGGCAGGCGGCGCTGCCGGTGGTGTCAGCATATGGTATTTAATTGATGATAAATAGGTATCCCCTTTTACGGGACAGGACCGGACCACATGATGTCGCCTTCGCTGTTTCCCCTGCTGTCGCTGTTCGCCGTGCGCGCCATCGCCGGTCCGGCCGCCGTCGCCCCGCCGCAGGTGCCGCCCTCGCCCATCGTCCACAGCGAATTCGTCAACGCGCAGGCGCCGACCGCGCAATGCCACGCTTCCACCCTGGTGGAAACCCGCGATGGCCTGCTCGTGGCCTGGTTCGGCGGCCGCCACGAAGGCGCCGACGATGTCGGCATCTGGGTGGCGAGACGCGACGCGCACGGCTGGCAGCCGGCGCAGCGCGTGGCCGACGGCGCGCAGGCGCAGGGCGCGGCGCTGCCGACCTGGAATCCGGTGCTGTTCCAGCCCGCGCAAGGGCCGCTGCGGCTGTTCTACAAGGTGGGCCCCGACCCGAAGCGCTGGTGGGGCATGCAGACCACTTCCAGCGACGGCGGCCACCACTGGTCCACGCCCGAGCGCCTGCCCGCCGGCATCCTCGGCCCGATCAAGAACAAGCCGGTGCAGTTGCCCAGCGGCCGCATCCTCAGCCCCAGCAGCAGCGAGGACGCCGGCTGGGTCGCGCACATGGAGTGGTCCGACGACAACGGCGCGCACTGGACCCGCGGGCCGGCGATGAACGACCCGGCCAGGATCGGCGCCATCCAGCCCAGCGTGCTGCTGCACAAGGACGGCCGCCTGCAGGCCGTGGGCCGCAGCCAGCAGAATCACGTGTTCAGCACCTGGTCGCGCGACCAGGGCCGCACCTGGGAACCGATGACCCTGCTCGACCTGGCCAATCCCAATTCCGGCACCGACGCGGTGGTCCTGGCCGACGGCCGCTCCCTGCTGGTCTACAACCCCACCGAGGCCGGCAAGGACTGGTGGGACGGCCGCGGCATCCTCGCCGTCGCCCTGTCCGACGACGGCCTGCACTGGACCCGCGTGCTGACCCTGGAAGACAGCCCCAAGGACGAGTTCTCCTACCCCGCGGTGATCCAGACCCGCGACGGCAAGGTGCACATCAGCTACACCTGGAAGCGCACCCGCATAAAGCATGTGGTGCTGGATCCGAAGCGGTTGACCGGCACGCCCGCAGCGGGCGGGCCGCGCTGACCGCGATGCGGGAGCGCGCCGCGCGTCACCCATCAGCGGTGGTCTGCGCGGTGCAGCCTCCGTCCAAATCGCCGCCCCTCGTAGGAGCGGCTTCAGCCGCGACCGAAGTACCCACCAGCACCCAACAACGCAACCGTTGAAACACGCGGCCCGACAGCCGCCACCGCAGCCTCGTGTGGGAGCGGCGTCAGCCGCGATGCGCGAATCTCGCCACCATCCGCCGCACCATTGCGATCCGATGCTCACCACGCATCGGCGACGTCCTACTCCGCCAGCAACGCCACCATCCGCCGCACCCGCGCCACATCGGTCTGCATGCGGTCGCCGCCCAGGCTGCGCACATACGGATGCGGCGCCAGCGCCCGCGACGCCAGCGGCCCGCGCGCCGAGCCATGGAACTCCCGCGCCCCGGTGCGCGTACGCAGCTGCGCCAGGTTGGCCTCGGTGACGCCGGACCCCGGCATCACGCTCAAACGCGCGCCGGCCTGCTGCACCAACGCGGCAATGAGGTCGGCGCCCTCTTCGGCAGTCTCGCGCGCACCGGAGGTCAGCACCCGCTCGCAGCCCAGCGCGATCACGTCCTCCAACGCACGCCGCGGATCGGCACTGACATCGAAGGCGCGATGGAAGGTGACGCCGAGCGGCCCCGCTGCGGCGATCAGCTCGCGCATCGTCGCCATGTCGACCTCGCCGTCCGCAGTCAGCGCACCGAGCACTACCCCGTCGCAGCCCAGGCGCACACATTGCTCCACGTCGCGGCGCATCGCCTCCACTTCCGCCGCGTCGAACACGAAATCGCCCACCCGCGGGCGGATCAGCACGTACAGCGGAATCCGCAACCGATCGCGCACCGCCGCCAGCGTGCCGAACGACGGCGTCAGCCCACCGCCATCCAGGCCGCCGCACAACTCCACCCGCATTGCACCGCCCTCCTGCGCGGCCAGCGCCGAGCCGATCGCATCGGCCGCCACTTCCAGGCCCATCGGTACGCTCCCGCTCATGCCGCCGGCGCCGCGAAATGGCTCTGTCCGGGCAGCAACAGATCCTGCCGCTGCGCATCGCAGACCGCGTAACTGAAACCGGGCTGGATCGCGAACGCGCCGACCTCGCCGCGCTTGTTCATCGCCAGGAACCCGACCTGCAGATCGCGGGTGAGCTGTGGCTTGCGCCGCACGATGCGCATCACCACCTCGCGGC
This sequence comes from Xanthomonas sp. PPL134, assembly GCF_040595915.1. NCBI lineage: Bacteria > Pseudomonadati > Pseudomonadota > Gammaproteobacteria > Lysobacterales > Lysobacteraceae > Xanthomonas > Xanthomonas sp. PPL134. Next base: position 373,750 of record NZ_JAMDLL010000003.1, on the reverse strand, counting down.
AGGCCTCGGCCGGGCTCTTGCCCTGCCGCATCATCTCCACCACCGCGAAACTGCCGACGTTGCGGATCACCTCCTCGCCGACGCCGGTGGAGGTCGCCCCGCCCACCTCGTTGTCCACGTACAGCCCCGCCCCGATGATCGGGCTGTCGCCGACCCGGCCGTGCATCTTCCAGGCCATGCCACTGGTGGTGCAGGCGCCGGACAAGTTGCCGTGCGCATCCAGCGCCAGCATGCCGATGGTGTCGTGGTTGTCCTTGCCGCCGGGCAGCGTGCCGCGGCGATAGGCGCGGTTCTCGATATTGGCCTCGGGCGCGTAGTGCGACGTCTTCAACCACTCCTTCCACGCCTGCTCGGATTCGGGCGTGAGCAGCTTGGTGCGCTCGAAGCCCTGCGCCAACGCGAACTGCAGCGCGCCATCGCCGACCAGCATCACATGCGGCGTCTTCTCCATCACCCGCCGCGCCACCGAGATCGCATGCACGATGTCTTCCAGCGCCGCGACCGACCCGCAGCCACCGGTGTGATCCATGATGCAGGCATCCAGCGTGACCCGCCCATCCCGGTCCGGATACCCGCCCAGCCCCACCGTGTGATTGTCCGGATCCGCCTCCGGCACCCGCACCCCAGCCTCCACCGCATCCAGCGCCGCGCCACCGCGCGACAGCACCTGCCACGCCGCCTGGTTGGCGGCGACGCCGAAGTCCCAGGTCGAGATCACCCGTGCTGCGCCGCGCGGCAAGGGGCCGACGCCGGCCTTGGCTTGCGCCTTGGCCACGGCGGCGCGTGCGCCAGGAAGCAGACCGCCCAACCCGGCGGCCAGGGCGCCGAAGGCGGCGGTTTTCAGGAAGTGACGGCGTTGCGGCATGCGAGGCTCCGGCGTTGGGAGGGCACGCGGGAGGGCGCGCGCGTGGCCTTACATCATGCGGCAGAGTGGGAGGAGATCAAACGGCTGCTTGGTTTCACGGAGCAGCTTGGCTCGCTCGCTCCTGCAGGATTGCGTGGAAGCACGCCTTGCCTTTCATCAGGCTCAAGGGCGTGTCCCCATAGTCGTCCTGCAAGTTGATATCTGCGCCATGCCTCAAAAGAAGCTTCGCAACCTCAGGATGGCCCCATCTGACAGCATAGTGAAGAGGCGAAGAACCAATGCCGCCCCTGAGGTCGATGTTTTTTACGAACGGGATAAAAAGCTCGACCACCTTAAGATCACCGTCCATTGCTGCAATGTGCAACGGCGTATCGCCATCCATACCGGGACTTTCAGGCCCACTTATCTCGCAATCCTCGAACATTGCCAGTTGCCTAAAAGCGGAAAGCGCAGCCTGCAAATTACCTGAGCCATTCATTTACTACACCCACACTCATAACCACAAAGTTTCCATTGCTCAATGTAAATCCCGATCATCAATACTCATCTATCGAAATGATGATGGTCCGCACATAACCCTCAAAATCAAGATAGAGATGCGCTGGCCGTGGATGCCAAGAGAGTTGGTCGATGAGGTCTGCTAGACGACGGGCTGCATCCTCACCGATGCGCCACAGGACGCCTGCGGGCAAATCGCTCGCTGTTGAGGAATGCGGTGAGTTGTGCCGCTGCAACATGATTTCGACACCCTCGTATCCACGTATTATCGAGGAGAGAGGCACCTGATCTGAATACGCGATACAGGCACGCAGGCCCGCACTAAATGCCTGCATCTCCAACGCAGACCCCGTGACAACCAGTACATCGTCACTTTTGAAGTTGTCTCGAATTTCAGTTCGCATCATGGTGCTATTGAACAACCCGCTGGTTACGCAAGGGCGACCTCACCCATTAACAGCAAACCGCACCAAGCCTCAATCAACGCTTCACCCGCCACTAGAAATCTGGCATCACCCACAGCAAACGCTTGATTCAACCGGAGAAATCTGATGATCATTGGCACCTTTACAGATGAAGTACACAATATTATCAGAGGCACCCAAGAATACATCAATGTCTTTCAGCATCGCCAGAAATAATTTTGCATGAAATTAATTTATCATTATTACATCCTACCCCAGAAGCTCGCCACCAACCCAGCCAGTAAAACCAAAAAAAGCATCAACCACAGAGCCAAAGTAAGTAAAGACACAATTCCAATGGCAGAATTTTTATTCTCAATAAATATTCGAAAAAAAATTGATATGAAAGAGATCAGCTGACTGATGGTATTCAAAGGAATCAATTCCATCTCAGCAGCATCGGCTAGAGCACCAACCCGCGCTTCACTATTGCGGGCAGCGATTATCACAAAAGCACGAAGAAAAGAAAAAATAACGAACGCAGACAGGAAAACCAGGAGTAGCACGCCATAATTGAACTTATCAATTGCAACCACATTCCACCCACCTTACGGGATTTGCAAAACTAGAGTATCCAAACGGATAACCATATACGCTTGCATCCCAGCCACCCTGCCCTCCCAATGAGCAAGAGGACTTGCCATTTCCCAAATTAAAACAAGAATAGGCAGCACCCCCACCTACAGCTATACCCGCCCCCATCAAAGAAGAAGAACCAACAAGATTATTAGGATCAATCACTTTCGATCCATCATCAATAGACACATTCGATATTGTATATGTAACAGGAACACCTAAGCCCAAGCCAACAAAATCAGAATTCAAGTCGACAATCGCACGCCTTCCATTTATGCACTCAGATTGAACATGGACATAGTAGTGAGCCGCCGCTATGGCCACGTGCCCCAGTCCAAGCCCATGCATATAGCCGCTCCACTTCACCAATCCCTTTGAGTCAGAGAAGGAAATAGGATCTCCGGCGACATAGCCATAAAGAGAAATATCTCCATACACTCCAAGAGGATCACTCTGCACATACCGGCCAGTGCCCGGCTCGTAGTCACGGAAGTAGTTCTGGTTGAGCCCGCTCAGCGCATCATAACGCTGCCCCGGGAACCGCATATCGAACACGAAGGCAGTGCCGTCCTTGTCCGGATCCTGGTCCGGCGCGGTGGTGCCGAAGGCTTCGCCCTTCAGGTCCCAGCGCCAGATCGCCACGTCGCGGGTCGGGTCGATCACCGCGCGTGGGGTGCCCAGGTGGTCCGGCTGCACGTAGCGCAGCGTGGTCTTGGCCAGCACGCCGACCGGTAGGTCGTCCAGCCAGATCGCCTGCTGTACGACGGCGCCGTTGTTGTCGTAGTCGCCCAGCCAGTGACCGCTCTCGTCGTACAGCGTGTAGACGTTGGTCTTGCCCACCCGCCGCACCTGCTCGCCACGGCCGTTGTAGGCATAGTTCGCCACGGTGGTGCCGCTGCGCTTGACCTGTGTCGCCGGCCGCGGATGCCATACGACTACTGCATGGTCGTAATCAAGGCAGCGTCAAGCATCTTAAAAACACACCTCAACAAGAATTCAAGATCGACCCAATTAAAGTCTCACACAAAATGTTTGCCAAATCAGCGGGAGTTTCACCTGCCGAGTTAAGCAAACTCTTATCTGCACCATTCTCTAAAAGCCACCTAACCGCATCAATATTACCTTGCTCAACCGCATTATGAAGAGGCGTATATCCATGTTCACCAGAAGCATTAAGGTCTGCACCAGAAATAAAGAGAGCAGACATCTCTCGCACAGAGCCCCGCGTCGCTGCAACATTAATTGGATAGTCGCCGAATAGACTCACCCTTTTCACACTATCCAAATCAATTCCAGCATATTCAGGAAGATCTTTGTACAATGAAAAAACATCCTCTATTTTCATGACAACCTCAGCTAATGATCGTTGCGGGACAATTGCGACCAATAAAATCCTCCAACTTCTTAATTGCCCTCCGAGTATTTTCAACCTCGATTACGTGCCCGACATCCTGATCATTAAACCATTTTTTACTAAAAGCGTCCCTCAACTGCAGGCACTGTTTAAGACGCTGGAGGTTCGCAAGAGCATCCTTACATTTATCGCCCGTAGGCGGTATTGGCGATTTACAAATCCGACTATACTCCCGCCTTTCTATCGCTTGCTGTGCGCGCCCAACAGCGACGTTAGTGGCAATCCAGGGCAACCCCTTGATGCTGAAAACACTTTGCGGACCGACCAATTCAAATAAATTTGCAAGCAACGAAACATTCTCTTCCGTAACCTTTGGTCCGCAGCTATTTAAGTCGTATTTATTCTCAATGTTATTTGAGCCATTTGCCGCAGCGGCACCAGCAGCACCAGTCATACCGGGCCCAAAGCTAATGGGGAAAGCCTGCAAACCGCTGGCATCACTTAACATTAGTGAAGAACCGGCCACATAGCCATATGTACTAATACCCCCATCCAACCCAATCGGATCACTCTGCACATACCGCCCAGTGCCCGGCTCGTAGTCGCGGAAATAGTTCTGATTGAGCCCGCTCAGCGCGTCGTAGCGCTGGCCCGGGAAGCGCATGTCGAACACGAATACCGTGCCGTCCTTGTCCGGATCCTGGTCCGGCGCGGTGGCACCGAAGGCCTCGCCCTTCAAGTCCCAGCGCCAGATCGCCACATCGCGAACCGGGTCGATCACCGCGCGCGGCGTGCCCAAGTGATCCGGCTGCACGTAACGCAGCGTGGTCTTGGCCAGCACGCCCACCGGCAGGTCATCCAGCCAGATCGCCTGCTGCACGACCGCGCCGTTGTTGTCGTAGTCGCCCAGCCAGTGGCCGCTCTCGTCGTACAGCGTGTAGACGTTGGTCTTGCCCACCCGCCGCACCTGCTCGCCACGGCCGTTGTAGGCGTAGTTCGCCACCTTGGTGCCGTTGCGATTGACCTGGGATAGCCGGCCATTGGCGCCGTACACGTACTGCACGGCCGTGCCGCCGATCGCGGTGGTGTTGCCGGCCGCGTCGTAGCTGCGTGCGGTGCCGGCCACGCTGCTCAGGCGGTGACTGGTGGTCGGATAGCTGTAGGTCTGCGTAGTGGTATTGACCTTGGCGCTGAGGCGGTTGCCGGTGGCGTCGTAGGTATATCCGTCGATCACCGTGTCGGTCGGGCCGTCCTTGAACGCGGTCAGCCGGCCCAGCGGGTCGTAGTCCAGTTTGATCACCGGCGCGGTGTTGCCCGGCGCGGTCAGTGCGCTGAGATTGCCGACCGGGTCGAAGGCGAAGCCCACCGCCAGGCCATCGCTGCGGGTGTCGTTGACTGCTAGCGGGCGATAGTCCTGGTCCAGCACGCGCTGCATCGGACGGCCGTTGCCGTAGGTCCACCCGGCGACCGGGCCGAACGGATAGTAGGTCGCCTGGTTCAGCAGCACCTGACGGGTGCCGCCGGGCGGAGTCACGCCGACCTCGGTGGTCTGGCCCTGGGCGTTGCGCACGTAGTCCACCACCGCCCCATCCGGGTAGGTCAGGCGGCTCAGCTGCCCAGCCTTGGTGTAGGCATAGCGAACCACGAACACCTTGCCGTTGGTGGCCTGCACCTTGCGTACCAACTCGCCGAAGCGGTCATAGCAGTAGTCGGTGCTGCCGCTGCCGTCCTGCATCCGGGTCAGGCGGCCGATGCCAAAGGTCTCGCCGCTGGCGCAGGTGCTCTGGCTGACGTCGTAGGTGTAGCTGACGTTGAGGCTGGTGGTCGGATAGGTGACCTGGGTGAGGCGGTTCAGCGCGTCGTAGCCGTAGCTGGTCTTGATGTTGCGCGCATCGGTCTGGGTGGCGCGGTTGCCGGCGCTGTCGTAGGTGTAGGTCGTGCTGCTGGTGTCCGGGCTGGTGAGCTTGGTCAGGTCGCCCAGGCCGTTGTAGGCGTAGGTGGTGTCCAGGCCCTTGGGGTCGGTGACCTTGGTGAGGTTATCCAGTGCGTCGTAGCCGAATTTGGTCTCAGCGGCGATGCCACCCACGTCCTGCAGCGTGCGCACCAGGCGGTTGAGCGGGTCGTAGTCGTTCTGGGTGGCATGCCCGAGCGCGTCGGTGACGGTCTTGGTGTTGCCGTTGCCGTCGTAGCCGAAGTCGGTCGGATCGCCTTGGGCGGTGGCCTGCGTCGCCAGTTGGCCGAGCTGGTTGTACACGCGCGAAAGCGTGCGCTTGAGCACGCCCGATGCGTCCTTGGTGTCTTCCTTGAGCCGGTTGCCGGCATTGTCCAGGGTGTAGTGGATGGTATTGCCGGCGTTGTCGGCGATATCGGTCAGCCGGTGCGCGGCATCGTAGGTAAAGCGGGTGAACCCGCCATCGGGCTGGGTCACCTGCTTGACCAGCCCGGTCGGCCAATAATCGATCGCGGTGATGCGGTCATCGCTCTCGCTGCTGTCATCGGCCCCACGCATCTTGCTGGCGGTCAGCCAGCCACGCGGGTGGTAAATGAAGTCGGTGACCACGCCATTGGCGTCTTTCACCGACAGCACGCGGCCGGCGCCGTCGTAGGCCAGGTACTCGGTGACCTGGCCCAACGCATTGGTCGCTTTCCACAGGTCGCCCTTGCGGTGCGGGCAGGTGGTCGGGGACGCGGCGCAGGTGCTGTCGTCGGTGGCGTAGTAAGTGAAGCTGGTGGTGTCGTTGACGTCGGTGCGCGCGCCGTCGACCGTCTTGGGCAGGCCCAGGATCGGACAGGTACTGTCGGTCGCGGCCACGTCGGATGCTTCGCAGTAGCTGTAGGTGACCGTGCGCTGCTTGCCTGCGGCCGTGTCGCTGCTCGTCATCTGCGCCGGCTGCAGGCGATCGTTGTAGCTGTAGGACACGGTACGCCCACCGGTCTGCACCGACAGCAGGCGATTGCTGCCGGCCGCGGTACGCGTCGTTGTGGTGCGCTCCTGTGGTTGCCCGACCGCCTCGCGCACGGTGTGAATGTTCACCGCCACACCGTTCTCTGTCGCTTCGGCGTAGCTGTGCTGGGTCTGGACGCCACGGCGATCGGTGTAGCTGCTGAGCCGGCGGCGGAAGTCGCTGGACTGATCGTTGTAGCTGTACTGTAGCGTCCCGTCGGTTCTGGCAACGGCGGCGACCTTCGGCGAAGCACCACCGGCATCGGTCATCGTGTAATCGTTGACATCGCCCAGCGCATCGGTCACACGTGTGCCGGCAGCCGAGTACGCCAACGTGATGCCGTCGATGCCACCGGCGTGCTGGCTGGAGATTGCACGCCCGATCTCGTCGTAGGCGAAGGTGCTGAAGCGCTGGCCATCTTCCGTGGTCACGCCGGTCAGATGGCGCGGGAAGCGCGTGTCCTCGTAGTGATAGATCCGGCTGTTGCCGTCGGCATAGGTGACGCTCGTCAGGCGCTGCTGGTCGTAGACGTAGCTGGCCAATTGCACCCCACCTGAGACGATGCCGGTGATCAGCGCGTCGTCGTTGTCGTCGGCATACACCAGTTCGATGGAGCGCCCCTGCAGCGACGCGATGCTTTGCAAGCGTCCACGCGCGTTGTAGCCGTACACCCACCCACTGCCATCCTCGGCCATGCGCGAGACCAGCTTGCCCTTGGCATCGAAGGTGTAGATCGCATCCTGGCGATACAGGACCCACTGGTCGCCGTTGGCGACGATGCGTTCGCCCGAGGCATTGGCTGCGCGATACTCGGCCCCCAGCTTGCGGAACGGCACGGCATAGCCACTACCCTCAATCAGGCCCAGCGTATCGCCCTGGATGGTGAGGTGCAGACTATGCGAGAAGGTCCATCCAGGGCCGAATCCACCCGTGTTCAGTGCGATACCCGAGTGGTAGTAACGCGTCAGGGTGATCCAGCCCAGATCGAGATCGCGCTCGGCCTGGAATTTCTCGCCGGTCTTGACGTCGCAGGGGTTGCCCCGCATTCCGGAGTTGCCGCCATCCTGTTGCTTCTCGCATTGCAACGTCGATACTTCGATGGTGGCGAAGATCTCTTTGTTCGTGCAACCTTGGTCGCTAATGTGCCAGGACGCGTAAGGCTTCGGACATTCGGAACGCCGCGTACGGCTCATGTACGTGATGTACTCGTCGGGGCCGCTGCAATCTTCATAATAGGTATGAGCGTTGTATCCTCTGCTCTGACCTTCGATGCCGATGTCATACTCGGGATACGGGCCAGAGATAGCTCGCCAAGCCTCTGCCGGCGAGACTGAAGCTGGAGGGCACGCGGGCTTTGTAGCGCTGACTTCCTGGGCAAGAATGACGGCTGCCTGCTCTTCGGTCGGAATCTTGGATGTATGCCAAGTGGTATACATCCACTCTTCGTCAATGGCTTTGGTACGCCCCATCCAATAGGTGATCACCGAGGCCCCATTTTCCTTGACGACGGTGTCCTTGATCGTATCGACGTACTGGTACGCGGCCTCCATGCCTTGAGGCCCAGGAATCGCCTTGATCGCGGCCTCCGCCTCGGCTTGGGTGGAATAGACACCGCGGTCATTCCCCTCCGCATCGCGTAGCTGGAATTGCTGCTTCTTCCCTTCTGCCGCTGCGAATGCGGCCCCTGACAGAAGGAACAGCATCGCGATCAGAGGCGCGAAGCGCATGGCGCCAGAATAAATGGGAGTGCGGGGCGTAGTGAACATTGCGTGTCCTTGCAAGAAGTCCATCAATCCAATCGAATCAGGGAGCAGCGGGATGTCGAGCGGGTCCATGGGACTCGACCGGCCTCCTTCTGGCGCGAAATAGCGCATAGCCGACGGCGGCCGCTGGCGCGGTCGCGAGATCGGGGACATCCAAATAAAACGCCCGGCATCGGGCCAGATCGGCTGATCCCTGAGCGAAGCAGCACAGCGAACGGAAACCACACGTTGCGCATACGACAATCCTTGTCATGACGATCGATGATGCTAGACGAAGCCAATTACCCTGGCAACGGGCTGAAACGCGCTCTGCTCAAGCAGGCAGACCATCGGCGATGGAAGTTGCAGCGTGCAGTCAGAAGCAAGATGGCCGCAGGACTGGTCGACCCTACTCCGCCGCAGCAAACCGCTCCACCATCATCCCCTCGATCGCCTCCAGATCCGGCAGCAAGGCGCTCTGCTCGCCCAGCAGTACGCGCATGTGCACGCCGGGCGGAAGGGTTTCTTCGGAGGCGTCGGCGAGCAGGCCGTCGCGAGGGACGGAGATCAGCTGCGGGAAGGATTGGGTGAGCAGGGCCACGTATGGCAGGTCGGGATTGCCGCCCAGGGCCTTGAGCACGACGATCTTGTTGTTGGTAGCGACGGTCTCGGCGCCCAGGCCGGTCAGGCGGGCGAAGGAGACCAGCGGGACTTTCCAGCCGTACCAGGCGATCTGGCCGAGCAGCCAGTGCGGGGCGTCGGGCAGCGGTTCGACCGGGACGCGCGACATCACTTCGGCGATGGTGGCGTTGGGCAGCAACACACGCTCGCTGCCGGCCAGGATGAGGACACCGCGGATTTCGTCGTTGCTGGCGTAGCTGCTCATGGAGTGACTTCGTCCTGAAAGCGGAAAAAACGCGCGGTGCGGGCACAGCGGGGAATGGCGTGTGCCGCCTCGCTCAGCTGCTCCACCGCGCGGTCAAGGCCTGGGCCAGCTGCGCCGGATCGCCGCCGGGATGGCCCTGCAGGATCAGTTGCGCGCCGGCGGCGGGGTCGTAGCAGCCGTCGCCGGATTGCCCGGCCACCCAGGCGCCCTGCGCGGCCAGCGCCAGCACGGCCTCCACCTGCTGCGGGTCGCTGCCGCTGAGCAACAGCACCGCGCTATGTGCGGCCGGCAGGCCGGCGACCACGGAGGCGCCGGCGTCCTGGGCGACGAAGCGCAGGCCGGCGGTGCCCTGTACGCCGACGTCGTCGGGCAGGATGTAGACGTTGCCGGGGGCCACCGGCTCGCCGGCCTCGGCCAGCAGCACCGGCAGCGCGGACACGCGCGCGATCTGCTTGACCAGGTTGCCGTAGCGGCCGCCATCCAGGCGCAACTGCACCAGCAGCGGCAGCGGGAAGCGTTCCGGCAGTGCGGCAAGCAGGCGGCGGATCGCGTCGGGGCCGCCGATGCCGGCCATCACCAGCACCGCCCCACGCGCGACGTCGGCGCGGGTGCCGGCGCCGCTGGTGGACGCGGGCTCTTCCGACTCCAGCGCGACCAGCGACAGGCCTTCGGTCGAAAATTGCGGTTCGCGTTGCGGCACGCGCGGCGTCGCGATCAGCGGCGTGTCGTCGTCGACCAGCGACCAGGCACTGGCCGGCAGCGCCGCGGGTGCGGATGCGGGTGCAGCCGGCGTGGCATCGGCATGCGGTGCGGCCGGCACCGCAGATGCTTCGCTGGCGGCGGCCTCGGCGCGCGCGAACTGCAGTTCCTCGAAGCCGGGGGCGACGTCGGCCGGCGGCTGCCAGGTGTACATGCCGTCTTGCGGGGCGGCCTCGGCGAAGCTGGTGGCTTCGTCGACGTGCAGGCCGATCGGCGCGTCGTCGTGCAATTGCGCCGGCGTCGCCGGCAGGCCCGGCTCCGGCTGCAGGCCGGTCTCGGTCTCGCGGCCGGGCGGCAGCACGTCCTGGTGGCCTTGCAGCTTGGCCGCCAAGTGCCGCGCCCAGCGCTGCGCTTCCCAGCCCTCGCGGCGCGCGGCCAGCTCGGCCTCGTCGAAGATCACGGTGACGCCGGGCAGCGCCAGCGCCGCATCCAGCCGCTCCAGCGCGTCCTCGATCGCCGGCTCCAGCGCGATCAGCACCGCACTGGGGCCGGCATCGGCCAGGGTCTGCGCGTCGATCGCACCGGGGTCGTCCTCCAGCACGATCGCCGCGCCGACCAGATGCAGGGCTTCGCGCAGGCGCTCGCGCGCCTTTCCGGGGCGGGCCAGCAACGCGACCGGCGTGGCAGTGGCGTCGCCGTCATTCGCGAACACGGGCGATCCCCAGCAGGTCGTAGACGTTGCGCATCAGATCCAACTCTTGATAAGGCTTGCCGAGGTAGCGCTGCACGCCCAGTTCGAAGGCGCGCTGGCGGTGCTTTTCGCCGCTGCGCGAGGTGATCATCACGATCGGCACGGCGGCGTAGCGCGGGTCGGCACGCATCGCGGTCGCCAGTTCGTAGCCGTCCATGCGCGGCATCTCGATGTCCAGCAGCATCAGGTCGGGCACGCGCTCTTCCAGGCGTTCCAGCGCCTCGACGCCGTCGCGCGCGGACACCACGTCGAAGTTGTGCCGTTCCAGCACGCGGCCGGTGACCTTACGCATGGTCAGCGAGTCGTCGACCACCATCACCAGCGGCACGCGGCGCTGTTCGGTCGGCACCGCCTCCACCACCGGCCGCTGCGGCTGCGCCAGGTAGCGGCGCACCAGCGGGGCGATGTCGAGGATCACCACCACGCGGCCGTCACCGGTGATGGTCGCGCCGTAGATGCCGGGCACCGAAGCGATCTGCAGGCCGACCGGCTTGACCACGATTTCGCGGTTGCCGAGCACCTGGTCGATCGCCACCGCCGCGCGCAGATCGCCCGCGCGCACCAGCAGCAGCGGCACCTGCGCCTGGCCTTCGGCGCGCGCCGGCGCCTGCCCGACCAGCGAGCCGAGGTCGTACAGCGCGTACTCCTCGCCGCTGTAGCGGTAGCCGCCGGTGCCGGCCTCGAAGCGTTCGCGGCCAATGCGACCGATGCCGCTGACCGACGCCACCGGCACCGCGAAGGTGGTGTCGCCGATCTGCACGAACACCGCCTGGGTCACCGCCAGGGTCTGCGGCAGGCGCAGGGTGAAGGTCACGCCCTGGCCGCGTACCGAGTGGATGTCCACCGAGCCGCCGAGCTGGCGCACTTCGTTGCGCACCACGTCCATGCCCACGCCGCGGCCGGCCAGCTGGCTGACCTGGTCGTAGGTGCTGAACCCGGGCGCGAAGATCAGCGCATCCAGTTCGTCGTCGGACAGCGCCGCGTCGGCGGCGACCAGCCCGCGCTGCTCGGCGCGGCGGCGGATCGCCTCGCGGTCGAGCCCGGCGCCGTCGTCGGCCACTTCCAGCACGATTTCCGAACCCTCGCGGCGCAGGCGGATGGCGATGTTGCCCTCCTCCGCCTTGCCCGCGGCGCGGCGCTGTTCCGGCGCTTCCAGACCGTGCGCGACCGAGTTGCGCAGCATGTGCTCCAGCGGCGCGACCATGCGATCGAGCACGTTGCGGTCGAGTTCGCCATGGGTGCCTTCCAGGCTCAGGTGCACCTGCTTGCCGGTTTCGCTGGCAGCCTGGCGCACCACGCGCCGCAGCCGCGGCACCAGGCCGTCGAACGGCACCATGCGCGCGCGCATCAGCCCGTCCTGCAGCTCCGAACTGACGCGCGACTGCTGTTGCAGCAGGCCGTCGTACTGGCGTGCCAGGTCGTCGAGCACGCCCTGCAGGCCGCCCAGGTCGGCCGCGGACTCGTTGAGCGCGCGGCTGAGTTGCTGCAGCGTGGAGAAGCGGTCCAGTTCCAGCGGGTCGAAGCTCTGCTCGGCCTGGTCCTGCTCGCGCTGGTAGCGGGCGACGATCTGCGCCTCGGTTTCCAGGTCCAGACGCCGCAGCTGGTCGCGCAGACGCGCGTTGGTGCGGTCCAGTTCGGCCATCGCGCCACGGAATGCGCCCAACTGCTGCTCCAGCCGCGAGCGGTAGATCGCCACTTCGCCGGCGTGGTTGACCAGGCGGTCGAGCAGGTCGGCGCGCACGCGCACCTGTTCCTGCATCGGCCGCGCGATCGTCGACTCGTCGTCGAGCGCGCCCTCCACCGGCAGCGGGGCCGACAGCGGCGCCGCCACGGCGGCCAGTGCCGCCGTGGTCAGCGCGGCGTCGGCCGTCGCGACCGGCGGAGCGGCATCGGCCTCGGCATCGCCAGCGACGGCAGGCACCTGCCCGTGCGTGCGCGCGTCGAACGCGCCGATCAGATCCTGCGGCATCGCCACCGCGCGGTGGTTGCCGGTCAGGGTCAACAACTGGTGCAGGCGATCGAAGCCGCGTTCCAGCAGCTGCACGTCCTGGCGGTCGAGCTCGGTGCGATGGGCGGCGACTGCCTCCAGCAAGGACTCGATGCCATGGCCGAGGTCGCCGATGGCGTTGATGCCGGCCATGCGCGCACCGCCCTTGAGCGTGTGCAGGTCGCGCTGCAGGCCGCCGAGCACGTCGCGGTCCTGCGGCGCGGCGCGCAGCTCGGCGATCAGGCGATCGCAGTGGTCGAGCAGATCCTTGCCTTCGTCGACGAAGATATCGACCAGTTCGCGATCGAGGTCGGCGAAGTCCAGCGGGCCGAGATCGGCGGCCGACAGATCGATCCGCGCGCCATCGGCCGCGGCATGCGCGGCGTCGACCTCGGACGGCGCGGATGCGGCCGCCTCCGACGCGTGCTGATGGGTGTCTTCGTGGAGGTCGTCGGCAGACGCTGCCGCGTCGGCATCGGCCGCCGTGGTCGTGTCGTCCTGAGCGGTGTCGGCATGAGGCGCATGGTGCGCTTCGTCGGACGCCGCGTGATGCGTGTCCGTCGCCTCTGCGGTATCGGACAGCGGCATGTGCGCGGCATGGTCCGCTGCAGCGGCTGCGTCCTGCGGCACGCCATCGCGTGCGCCGTCGATCGGCTCGACGTGCTCTGCCTGCGCCTCGGCGTCGGTGTGCGCGCCCGCCGCGTCCGCGGCGAGGGAAGCTGCACCGTCCGCGTCGGTCACCTCGTCCGGATGCGATGCGCCATCCGGCGTGGCATCGCCATGCTCGGCGGCGGCCTCGGTATCGTCGTTGGCCGAGGCTGTGCCGTCGTGGCGCCAGCCGTTCGACGACGCCGACGGCTGCTGCCGCAGACCGATTGCAGGAGCCTCCTCGTTGAGCTGCTGCTCGTGCGCTTCGTCGGCGTCGTCGGTGGGCGCATCGGCGTCGCGGTGCGCGGCGTCGTGATCCGGTCCCTGCGTCGCTTCCGCGTGTGCGGACGCATCCTGGCTGTCGTTCGCCTGCGCGTCGGTTGCCTGGTCCTCGCCATCGCGGTCTGCCGCCGTGTGGTCGGACGCCTGCGCATCCTGCGCGTGGACGGCTGCGTCCTGGGTGTCCTCGGCCTGCGCGTCGATTGCGTGAGCCTGGGCATCACCGTCCGCTGCCGCGTGATCGGGTGCCCGCGCATCCTGCGCGTGCGTGGATGCATCCTGGGTCTCCTCGGTTTGCGCGTCGGTCGCGCGATCCTCGGAACCCTGCGCCTCGCCATCGTGTTCCGGCGCTTGCAGTTCCTGCGCATCGACTTGGGTGCCGGTGGCAGCATCGGCGGCGATCGCATCCGCGGTCGCGTCCTGCTCCGCGCCCGGGTCCAGCGCCTCCGGCGCCGACTCGGCCGGCACCTGCTCGGCGCTCAATGGCGCCTCGACCGTCAGCTCGTCGAGCTGACCCTCCTGCGCCAATGCCGCCTGTTCGTCGGCCTCGCGGTCGTCGTGCGTCGTCGCGTCGACCGACGCCGTGTCGTGGCTCGGTGGCTGGTCCTGCGCGGACGCCTCTGCCGCAGGCGACGCGTGCTCGCTCGCCGATGCCGGCACGGCCGCCTCAGCCTCAGCCTCAGCCTCAGCCTCAGCATCGAGCGTGGCCCCGGCTTCAGCCTGCGTGGACTCCGGTAGCGCGTCCGCGGGGACGTCGACAGCACGCGGGTCGGAGGCGCGTTCGTCGGCCTGCCCGACCGCGTCGTCCGCCGGCAGCGTCTCGTGCAGATGCGCGGCATCGCCCACGAACGCCGACAGGTCGTCGGCCGCGGTGAGTTCCACCGCCTGCACGGCCTGTGCATCCAGGCCGGCGTCGGCCGGTGCCGACGCGGACAGGTCTTCCTCTTCCTCGTCGTACGCGATCGGCGGCCACTGCACTTCCGGCAGCGTGTCCACCAGCGCACGCAGGCGCTGCGACAGTTCGGTGAACGGCGGAATCACCGGGGATGGCGCCTGCAATTCCGCGATGGTGGCGGCGATGGCACGCGCCGACTCCTCGAGCGCGCGCACGCCGTCGGCGCTCGGCACGCTGCCCGACGCCAGCGCGCGCTTGACGTAGCTCTCGGCCGGGCCGGTGACGGCGGTGATTTCCGGCACGTCGGTCATCGCGAACGCACCACTCATGGTGTGCATCGCGCGCAGCAGCGCTTCGGTCGCCGGTTGCGGCGCGTGCTGCAGCCAGTCGTGCACGGTCTCCAAGTGGGTGGCGACCTCGGCTTCGAGGATCTCGCGCAGCACGCTGTCCACCGATGCCGGCGTGCCCGCGCGCGGCACGGCCGCGGCCTGCGGGGTCGCGAAATAGAAGGCGTCCTCGCCGGCGGCGATGCGCTCGGCCACGGCCTGGATCGCATCCAGGTCGGCCTGCACCGCGCCGTCGCCGCGCAGCGCGGCATTGAGCTGCGGGAGCACTGCGTAGGCCTGCTCGACCATGGCCACGACCGCCGGGCTGGCGGGGCGCGAGCCGTCGAGCACGCGGTTGAGCATGCTCTCGATCTTCCAGCTGAACTCGCCGAGCACGCGCGCACCGACCAGGCGGCCACTGCCCTTCAAGGTGTGGAACACGCGGCGGATCGGCCGCAGGCTTTCCATGTGGCCGGGCGCGGCGCGCCAGGCCGGCAGCAACGTGCCGAGATTGACCAGTTCCTCGTCGAACTCCTCGAGGAACACTGCGCGGATTTCCTCATCGATCTCGCCATCGCCGTCGATGAAACCGGTCTCGAGGGCAGGCTTTGCAGTAGCGGGCACGGCGCTCGCCTCCGCGGCGGCGGGTGCGGCATGCTCGCCGCCGGTCGCGGCAGCGGTGACATCGAATTGCGCCGCGGCCGCTTCCAGGTCGGCGAGGAACGCCGCTTCGGCGTCCGACACCGGCACAGCGGTCTCGGCAGTCGCAGCGTGTTCCGACGCCGGCTCCGGCGTCGCATGGTGCCCGGGTTCCGGCTCGGCCTGTGCCGGCACCGATGGTGCGTCGGCCACGGCATCGCTGTGCGCGTCCTCGCCGATGCTGGCGAGGTCGGCATCGGCATGCGCCGCGCCATCGAGGGCAGCGGGAGAATCGGTCTCGCGTACGCCGTCGGGGACGGCGACTTCCTGCGTCCAGGTGGGGCTCGCGTGCGCGGCACCTTCGTCTTGGACAGCGGCATCGAAAGGCTCCGCCTCCCCTGCCGCGTCGAGACGCTCGCCGTGCGCGATGTCGGCGCCAACGTCGGCCAGCATGGACGCCGGCCCCTCGTCCTGCGAGGCCGGGGTGGCATGCCAATCGAGTGCAGGTTCTTCGTCGGCCGCCATGCTCGGCACATCGGCGAACGCCGGCGCGTCCTCCAGTTCGATGATCAGCGGCGGCGTGGAAGCGTCGGTGTCTTCTGCAGCGGCCGGCGCGTCGACGATGATCAGGTTGGGATCGTCGTGCTCGCCCAGGCCCGCGAACGCGGCCGGCGTCTCGGCTGGCGCCGCGTCGCTGTACTCGGCGGCCACCGGATCGAAGCCGGCGACCTCGGAAGCGGACGCCGCGGAAGCGGCTGCCGCCTCGTCTTCCTGCGCGAACGCGGGCGGCGTCTCCGGCCGCAGCGCGTCCTGCTCCAGCACCAGGGAATCGAGGCTGATGTGCAGCGGCTCGGCGGTGCCGGTCCAGCTGTCCTGTTCGGCCGCGACCGGATCGAAACTGAGCCCCTGCGACGGCGCCGTGGACTCCTGCGCGGCTTCGTTGCGCACGGCACCCTCGTCGGCCGGCAGGGAGGCGGGTTCGGCCGCAGCGTCGGGCTCGTCCGTGGCCAGGCTCCATTGCGGCGCCTGCGGTGCGGACGGCGCGGCGTCCTGCGTGCGCGGCGTGGTCTCCGGCGCGTCCTCGGCCGGCGCCAGATCCCAGGCCGGCACGGCCGGCGGGGCGATGGGCTGGGGCGCGGACTCGACGCCGCGATCGGCGGCCACCGGTGGCGGCGCAACCGATCCGGCCGCCTCGCTCCCGCTCGGCAACACGCCCGGCGCGGCCGGCGCGGTCTCGGGCAACGGCCAGTAGCGCAGCGCTTCCAGGCTGCTGCGGGTGATGTCGAGGATCTCCTCGCGCCCCGGACGGCGCTCGCGCAGCGCTTCCAGGTAGTACTCGAGGCTGGCCATCGCGTCGGCCAGGGTGTCGAGCTGGCGGCCGCTGGGCACGCGGCGCTTGCCGATCAGTTCGGTGGCGACGTAGCGGCGCACGCCTTCCAGGTAGTCGGCCGGCTGCGGCAGTTCCAGCATGCGCAGGGCGCCGGCGACCTCGCCGAGCAGGCGCGGCACCTCGTCCAGGCGCGCATGGTCCCAGTTGGTCTCGATGAAGGCGACGAAATGCTCGCGGGCGCTGCCGAAGTTGGCGATCGCCTCGTGCGCCAGCACTTCCACCGTCCGCCGCGCCTCGGCAGCGCTGGCGTCGTCGTGCACGTCGCCGCCGGCGCCCAGGTAGGCGACCTGGTCGTCGAGCGAGGCATCCACGTACAGCAGCGCGCCGGCGATATCCAGCAACAGGCCTTCGTCGGCCTCGCGCGCGCCGTCGACGATGCTGCGCAGCGCATCGCGCTGCTGCACCACCACGCTGCGCGCCACGCCCAGGCCCATCACGCCCAGGGTATCGGCGACGCTGCCCAGCTCGTCGACCTGGGTCTGCAGCGCGGCGACGTCGCCGCCGGTGCGCAGGTGCAGGTCCAGCGCGTCCTTGACCCGCAGCAATTCTTCCTTGATCGCGGTGCCGACGGTGTCGAGCAGTTCGCGATTGCGCCCGGCAAGGCTGCCGCGCGCATGGTCCAGTTCGGCCTCGGTGGCGGCGGCAGCGTCGGGCGCCAGCGCGAACAGCGCGCCCTCGCTGAGCCCGGCTTCGCCGCGCGCGGCGCGGATCTCGTTGAGCAAGGGCAGCAGCACGATCGGAATGTCGCGATGGCCGTCCTGCAGGCGCTCCAGGTAGTCCGGCAGCAGCACGGTGCCGCGCATCAGCGTGGCGCAGGCCTCGTTGCGGTCGGCCGCCTGGCCGTTCTGCACTGCCGTGGCCAGCAGTTCCAGCTCCTCGGCGACCATCGCCGGCGCGTACAGCTCGACCATGCGCAAGGTGCCCTGCACCTGGTGCAGGTAGCCGGCGCAGAAACGCATGCGCCCGGTGTCGGCCGGTTCCTCGACGAAGGCTTCGATCTCGCCGCGCACCTGGCGCAGGGTCTCGTCCAGTTCCGGCTTGACCCAGCCCAGCGCGGCATGGCTCATCGCATCGCGCAGCGCGCTCATCGCCGCGTCTCCACGGCCGGGCACGCGCCGCGCCGCGCGAGCGCGACGACGGCATGCGGGAGTTGTTCACGGTACGTCATGTGCGCTTCCTTCCACCCGGTTCCGGCCCGCTTACGCCGGCAGCTTGAAGTCGGCGACCGAGCGCCGCAGGTCCGCCGCCAGTTGCGCCAGGCGGCCGATCGATTCGGCGGTCTGTCCCGCGCCTTGCGAGGTCTGTCCGGTGATCTGCCGGATCACGTCCATCGTCTGGGTGATGTCGATCGCCGCCGCCGACTGCTGGTGCGCGGCGATGGAGATGTTCTTGATGAGGGTGTTGAGCGCGTTGGACACGCGCTCGATCTCGGTCAGCGCGGTGCCGGCGTCCTCGGCCAGGCGCGCGCCGGACACCACTTCGGAGGTGGTCTGCTCCATCGAGCTGACCGCTTCGTTGGTATCGGCCTGAATGGTCTGCACCAGGCCTTCGATGCGGCGGGTGGCGCCGGAGGTGCGTTCGGCCAGGCGCTGCACTTCGTCGGCGACCAGAGCGAAACCGCGGCCGGCCTCGCCGGCCGAGGCGGCCTGCACCGCGGCGTTGAGCGCCAGGATGTTGGTCTGCTCGGAAATGTCGTTGATCAGTTCCACGATCGAGCCGATCTCCTGGGTCGACTCGCCCAGGCGCTTGATGCGCTTGGAGGTCTCCTGGATCTGGTCGCGGATCTGGTCCATGCCCTGGATGGTCTCGCGGACCACGCCGGCGCCCTCGGCGGCGATCACCACCGAGCGTTGCGCCACTTCCGCCGATTCGGTGGAGTTGCGCGAGACCTGCTCGATGCTGGCGGCGATTTCGTTGATGCGAACCGAGGCCGAACCGATCTGCTCGGCCTGGTGGCCGGCCGCCTCGGCCAGTTGCCGCGCGGTGGCCTGGGTTTCCTCGGTGGACACGGCGACCTTGGCCGAGGTGTCGTTGATGGTGGTCACCAGGTGGCGCAGCTCGTCGACGGCGTAGTTGATCGCGTCGGCGATGGCGCCGGTCATGTCCTCGGTGACCGAGGCCTTGACCGTCAGGTCGCCTTCGCCGAGTGAGCTGATTTCGTCGAGCAGGCGCATGATCGCCTGCTGGTTGCGGCTGTTGTATTCGACCTGGGTCTGCAGGCGGATTTCCTGCTCGCGGCTGCGGCTGCGCACCGTGGTCCAGACGAAGCCGACGATCGACAGCAGCGCCAGCAGGCCGGAGATCACGCCCAGCCAGAAGTTCGGGAACAGGCGGGTGTCGCGGGTGGAGCCGAACGCGGAGAACGCGTCGAACAGCTTCTTGCTGTCCTCCAGCATCTTGCCCGAGCCGGCGGTCAGCGCCGCAGCGGCGGATTGCGCGGCGAACAGGCTGCGCGAGCTGGCCTGCAGCGCGTCCAGGTCCTTCTTCATTTCCGCCCATTGCGCCTGCGACTGCTCCAGCGCGGCCAAGGCGGCGGCGTTGCGCACCGGGGCGATGCCCAGTTCCTCGTTGCCGTTGCGCAGGCCCTCGAGCATCTGCCCGAACACCACCGAGTCGCGCGCCAGCGCGTCGCCGGCGCTGGCGGCGCCGCGGCCGCCGGCGCGCATTTCGGTGACGCGGCGGGCCATGGTGCCGGCCACCACCACCTGCTGCAGGGTGTTGTAGATCTGCGCGGCGGGGGCGCCGCCGACGGTCATCGCGCGCACCACCTCGTTCAACTGCGCCTGCAGCTGCGGCACGCCGCCGACGAAGCGGTCGGCATTGCCGGCCAGCGCCAGCACCGCCGGTTCGCTGTCCACCACCTGCTGTGCGTTCTTGGCCAGCGGCGCCCAGGTGCCGTTGAGGGTCTGCAACGGCCCGGACACGCCGGTCTCGTTGGCGTAGCGCGCGTTGAGCTCGGCGACGGTGCTCTCCACCTTCGCCTTGGTCTGCTTGAACTGCTTGAAGGTCTCGGCGTTGCCGGACACCGCGTCGCGGGCCTGGTTGGCCAGCTGTTGCGACAGCACCTGCAGGTCGGCCGCGCCGGTGCTGGCGCCGGCCAGGCGGTTGCCCTGCCAGGTGGCCACGCCGGTGTTGGCGCCGAACACGACCAGCGACAGCGCCAGCAGGCCCAGCCAGAAACTCGTGCCCACGCTGCCGAGCTTGCTGGCCTTGCGGGCGTCCGGAGCAGTACTCATGATGCGACCTCGGTCTTCGATGCGGAGGCAGCGCGCGCGCTCAGGCGGCGGCTTGCCGGAATTCGGGAGTGCGCGACAGCAGCGACAGCGAGAACACGCCCCAGTCCTGGGCGTCGCCGCGGAAGGCGCGGTCGATGAAGTGCGCGTAGCGGCCCTGGGCCAGATCGCCCGGCTCCACCGCCTGCGCCTCGGTGAAACTGCGCTGACCGAACAGTTCGTCGATGGTCAGGGCCACGTCGCCGCCGCTCTGGCGCATGATCAGCACGCGCTGGCCTTCCTGCAGCGCGGTGCGCTCGCCTTCCAGGAACTGCTTCAGGTCGACCACCGGGAACAGGTTGCCGCGCAGGTTGCCGACGCCCAGCAGCCACGGCTGCGCGCCCGGCACCGGGGTGACCGGCGGCATGCGCACGATTTCCACCACTTCGCGGAAGTCCGAGACCAGGTGGCGCTTGCCGACGCGGTAGCCGACCCCGCGCCAGACGTCGTCGTCGAAGGCGCGTTCGGGCATCTGCACGGCGTGCGCCAGGCTGCGCCGCTCGTAGGCCTCGAGGATGTCGAAGGGCGAGCGCATGTCAGCCCACCAGCTGGTTGATGCGGGCGATCAGTTCGTCTTCCCGCGGCGGCTTGACGATGTAGTCGGTGGCGCCCTGGCGCATGCCCCAGACCTTGTCGGTCTCCATGCTCTTGGTGCTGATGATCAGCACCGGGATGTGCCGGGTGGCCTCGTCGCGCGACAGCGCGCGGGTGGCCTGGAAGCCGCTCATGCCCGGCAGCACCACGTCCATCAGCACCAGGCTCGGCGCCTGCTCGCGCACCAACTTGATCCCGTCCTCCGCATTGTCGGTGGACAGGACCTGGTGCCCGGCTTTTTCCAGCCATTGCGTGAACACCGCCCGGTCGGTCGGTGAGTCCTCGATCAACAAGATACGGGCCATGCTGCCTTTCCCCCTGGTCAGGCGTTGACGTATGTACGGATCGCGCCCAGCAGCTCTTCGCGTGTAAAGGGTTTGGTGAGGTACTGCTCGGAACCGACGATGCGCCCGCGCGCCTTGTCGAACAGGCCGTCCTTGGAAGACAGCATGATCACCGGCGTGGCCTTGAACAGCTGGTTGCCCTTGATCAGCGCGCAGGTCTGATAGCCGTCCAGCCGCGGCATCATGATGTCCACGAAGATGATCTGCGGCTGCTGGTCGGCGATCTTGGCCAGGGCCTCGAAGCCGTCGGTCGCCGTCACCACTTCGCACCCTTCGCGCTTCAGCAACGTTTCGGCGGTACGACGGATTGTTTTCGAATCGTCGATCACCATCACCCGCAAGCCTGCGAGTTCCCCACCCGCAGTCGTGTTTTCACTCATCACTTGCCCCCAAGCGCGCGACGCTTCATCGGATCCGGCTTCGCTGCGAAACGCCATGTATCCCAAGACCCGCTGCGACTGTCAAGGCCGCCGCTGCCGGTCTGCGTTGAACCACGTAACAGCACAAACTATGTCACAGTTTGACGGATGACGTGCGACACCGCGCGGCCGCGGCCAGCACCCGGTGCGCGGCGCCCCCGCCGACCCGCTACCATCTTCCGCTCAGTCTCTCAGGTGCCCCCATGCCGTTCGATGTCATCGTGGTGATGGACCCCATCGCCAGCATCAAGATCGCCAAAGACACGAGCTTCGCGATGCTGCTGGAAGCGCAGCGCCGCGGGCACCGCCTGCACTACGTGCGCCCCGGCGGGTTGACCCTGCGCGACGGCCGCGCACTGGCCCAGGCCGCGCCGCTGCGGGTGCGCGACGACAAGGCCGGCTGGTTCGAGCTGGACGGCTTCGCCGAGCTGGCGTTCGGCCCCGGGCAGGTGGTGCTGATGCGCAAGGACCCGCCGTTCGATGCCGAGTTCCTGTACGACACCCACGTGCTGAGCGTGGCCCAGCGCGCCGGCGCGCAGGTGGTCAACGACCCGCAGGGCCTGCGCGATTTCAACGAGAAGCTGGCCGCCCTGCTGTTCCCGCAGTGCTGTCCGCCGACCCTGGTGAGCCGCGACGCCGCCACGCTGAAGGCGTTCGTGCTCGAGCATGGCCAGGCGGTGCTGAAGCCGCTGGACGGCATGGGCGGGCGCTCGATCTTCCGCAGCGGCACGGGCGACCCCAACCTCAACGTGATCCTGGAGACGCTGACCGACGGCGGCCGCAAGCTGGCCCTGGCGCAGCGCTTCATCCCGGACATCAGCGCCGGCGACAAGCGCATCCTGCTGGTCGACGGCGTGGCGGTCGACTACTGCCTGGCGCGGATTCCGCAGGGCGACGAGTTCCGCGGCAACCTGGCCGCCGGCGGCCGCGGCGAAGGCCGCCCGCTGAGCGAGCGCGACCGCTGGATCGCCGCCCAGGTCGGCCCGGAGATGAAACGGCGCGGCATGCGCTTCGTCGGCCTGGACGTGATCGGCGACTACCTCACCGAGGTCAACGTCACCAGCCCCACCTGCGTGCGCGAGCTGGACGCGCAGTTCGGGCTCAACATCGCCGGGCTGCTGTTCGACGCCATCGAGGCCTACCCGGCGCGATGAGCGCGGCCGCCGCGACGCCCGCGCCGCGCATCGGCGAGCGCGAACGGCTCAGCGCCACCCTGGTGCTGTCGCTGATCGTGCACGGGCTGCTGATCCTCGGCGTGGGCTTTGCGATCGACGACGATGCGCCGCTGGTGCCGACCCTGGACGTGATCTTCAGCCAGACCAGCACGCCGCTGACCCCGAAACAGGCCGACTTCCTGGCCCAGGCCAACCAGCAGGGCGGCGGCGACCACGACAAACCCCAGCGGCCCCGCGACAGCCAGCCGGGCGTGGTGCCGCAACGCCAGGACGGCCTGGCGCCGCAGGCGCTGCGCGCGCAGACCGCGGCTGCCGCGCCGGAGCCGACCCCGCGCGTGGTCAGCAGCGCGCGCGGCGAGCAGCCGCTGCCGGTGGCACAGACCCAGCCGCGCACCGACGACCCACAGCGGCCGGTGGACGCCCAGCGCGAACAGCGCGATGCCGAAATGGCGCGGCTGGCCGCCGAAGTACATCTGCGTTCGGAGCAGTACGCCAAGCGCCCCAACCGCAAGTTCGTCTCCGCGAGCACCCGCGAATACGCCTACGCCAACTACCTGCGCGCCTGGGTCGACCGCGCCGAGCGCGTCGGCAACCTCAACTACCCCGACGAAGCGCGGCGGCGCCGGCTCGGCGGCCAGGTGGTGATCAGCGTGGGCGTGCGTCGCGACGGCAGCCTGGAAAGCAGCCGCATCCTGCGCTCCAGCGGCGTGCCGATGCTCGATGCCGCCGCGTTGCGGATCGTGCAACTGGCGCAGCCATTCCCGCCGCTGCCGCGCACCGACGACAACGTCGACATCCTGCAGGTGACCCGCACCTGGGTGTTCCTGCCCGGCGGCAGCCTGATCGACGACCGCTGAGCGTAGAGCAGATCAGCCCCTCCCCCACCGGGAGAGGGGTTGGGGTGAGGGTCCGGCGCGTAGCGAGTCGCGAAGTTCGGGCGGGTGAGGCTTCGCCCGCACCCTCATCCGCCCCTTCGGGGCACCTTCTCCCAAGGGGAGAAGGAAGGCGCTGCCCCTCTCCCACCGGGAGAGGGGTTGGGGTGAGGGTCCGGCGCGCAGCGTCTCGGGGTGTTTGGGCACACGAGGCTTCGCCCGCACCCTCATCCGCCCCTGCGGGGCACCTTCTCCCGAGGGGAAAAGGAAAGGCGCTAGCCCCTCTCCCCTCGGGAAAGGGGGTGGGGTGAGGGTATGGCCGCCATGGAGCACCCGGCGGCAAGAGAC
This sequence comes from Xanthomonas sp. PPL134, assembly GCF_040595915.1. Taxonomy (NCBI): domain Bacteria; kingdom Pseudomonadati; phylum Pseudomonadota; class Gammaproteobacteria; order Lysobacterales; family Lysobacteraceae; genus Xanthomonas; species Xanthomonas sp. PPL134. The sequence continues at coordinate 349,782 of NZ_JAMDLL010000003.1, read as the reverse complement.
ATAACCATTGGTGCCGCCGACATAACCACGCGGCATTTCTGTGATGGCGGCCCATTAAGGTTAATGGAGCGGGGGAACGTTACCGCGCACATCGCATCATCCAGGACGGGCGGATTCGAGTCGGCGCGGCGTGTCCCCGCCCCACCACCACCCGAGTCACCCCCGCATGCACAACCACCGCTCCCTCCGCAGGCCCGCCCTGCTCGCCCTGGCACTGAGTGCCGCCCTCGCCCTCCCGCCGGCCCAGGCCCAGTCCACCACCGGCGCCGTCGCCGGCCAGGCGCCGGCCGAGACCCAGCGCATCCTGGTCCGCAGCGACAGCGGCCTCAGCCGCGAGGTCACCGTCGACGCGCGCGGCCGCTACAGCATCGGCCAGTTGCCGCTGGGCACCTACACCATCATCGCCAAGGGCGCCGACGGCAGCGTGCTGGGCAGCCGCGACGGCGTCGGCCTCACCGTCGGCGGCGTCACCGAGGTCTCCTTCGCTCCGGCCACCACCAGCCTGGCCGGCGTCCAGGTCAGCGCCGACCGCGCCGCCGCCGCGATCGACGTGAGCAGCGTGGACTCGCGCACGGTGATCAATGCCGAGCAGCTGCAGCGCCTGCCGCTGGGCCGCTCGGCGGAGGCCATCGCGCAACTGGCGCCCGGCGTGGCCGGCAACAGCGGCAGCGGCACCTACATCGGCCCGACCGGCGCGCAGTTGCTCAGCTTCGGCGGTGCCTCCTCGGCGGAGAACGCGTATTACATCAATGGCTTCAACACCACCGACCCGCTGCGCGGCCTGGGCGGGCTGACCCTGCCCTACGGCAGCATCGACCAGTTGGAGGTCTACACCGGCGGCTACAGCGCCAAGTACGGGCGTTCCGACGGCGGCGTGATCAATGCGGTCGGCAAGCGCGGCAGCAACGAATGGCATTTCGGTGGCCAGGCGACCTGGGAGCCGGACGGGCTGCGCTCCTCGCAGCAGGACGTCTACTCGCCTGGCGACGGCAGCCTTTACCGGCCGGACAGCAAGAGCGGCTCCACCCTCAGCACCCAGAGCATCTACGCCGGCGGCCCGCTGATCCAGGACAAGCTGTTCTTCTTCGGCGCGTACGAACTGCAACGGCAGGACGGCGACCGCTTCTACGGCGCGCGCGAGACCACGCCGGGAACCTACTACTACGACTACCAGTACCGCCGGCCGAGCTGGTACGCCAAGCTCGACTGGAACATCAGCGACAGCCAACTGCTGGAGATCACCGGCGCCTCCAGCCGCTACATCACCCGCGGCAAGTACTACGACTACAGCGGTTACGACATCGGCAGCCTGCGCGGCGACGCCAACACCACCAAGACCGGCGGCGACCTGTGGACCGCCAAGTACACCGGCTATCTCACCGACCGCCTGACCTTCAGCGCCCAGTACGGCAAGCAGCGCACCGACGACTACACCGGCAATCCCAGCTACAACGGCGCGCTGACCTACCTCAGCGGCACCTCGTTCCAGAACCCGGCCTACACCGGCGGTACCCCGATCACCAATGCGCAGACCACCTCGCTGCTGGTCGACCCCGCGCGCGGCAACCGCACCGACAACCTGCGCCTGGATCTGAACTACGCCATCGGCGCGCACAGCATCACCATCGGCATCGACAACCAGAACGCGCGCGCACTCAACCGCGGCTCGGTGGCCTCGGGCGATGGCTACTACTGGATCTACGGCCAGGCCAGCCCCAACGTGCCGATCAACACCGGGCTCGGCGTGCCGGCCACCGGCGGTTTCCCCAACGGCCAGGACGGCTACTACGTGCGCAAGTACATCTACAGCGCGCTGGCCTCGGTGCGCTCGGCGCAGCGCGCGCAATACGTGGAGGACAACTGGCAGGTGACGGACCGGTTGCTGCTCAACCTCGGCCTGCGCCTGGACCAGTTCACCAACTACAACCGCGACGGCGCGCCGTACATCAAGCAGACCAGCGGGCAATGGGCGCCGCGGCTGGGCTTCAGCTGGGACGTCGACGGCGATGCGCGCTTCAAGGTCTACGGCAACGCCGGCCGCTACTACCTGGCGCTGCCGCTGAACCCGGCGTTCAACGCCGCCGGCGCCACCCTGGCGACGTCGACCTATTACACCTACGGCGGCATCGACGCCAACGGCTATCCCACCGGCCTGACCCAGATCTCCGGCGCGGTCTCGGCCAACAACAACTACGGCATCCTGCCCGATCCCAAGACCGTCGCCACGCAAGGCATCAAGCCCTCGTTCCAGGACGAGTTCATCCTCGGCTTCACCAAGGCCTGGGGCGACAGCTGGGTCTACGGCGCAAAGGGCACCTACCGCGTCCTGCGCAGCGGCGTGGACGACTACTGCGACAGCGATACCGTATTTGCCGCCGCCGCGGCGCAAGGGCACACGGTGACCCTGGCCAGCAATCCGGTCAGCTGCTGGCTGATCAACCCGGGCCGGGCCAACACCTTCACCCTGGTCGACACCTCGGGCAACTACGTCAAGGTGCCGCTGAGCAACGCGCAGTTCGGCTTCCCGGCATTCAAGCGCAACTACTACGGGCTCAACCTGTCGCTGGAGCACCCCTTCGACCAGCGCTGGTACGGCCGCCTCGACTACACTTGGTCGCGCAGCTACGGCACCACCGAGGGCCAGTTGCTGTCGGGCATCGGCCAGACCGCGGTGTCCACCACCCAGGCGTGGGACTTCGCGCAGTTGATGGAGCACACCAATGGCCCGCAGAGCAACGACCACACCCATCAGTTCAAGTTCTACGGCTACTACCAGATCAACCCCGCGTGGCTGGTGTCGGCCAACTTCAAGCTGATCTCCGGCTCGCCGTTCAGTGCGTTGGGCTCCTACGGCCCCGACCACAGCGACCCCTCCGGCTACGGCATCGCCTATCACTACTACCAGGGCCAGCCGGCGCCTCCGGGCAGCCAGGGCCGCCTGCCGTGGCTGCAGCAACTGGATCTCGGCGTGTCGTGGCGACCGGCCTATGCCGACCGCAAACTGGCTTTCAGCCTGGACGTGTTCAACGTCTTCAACGGCCAGGCCACGCTGTGGAAGTACCCGTACTCGGAGTCGGACCCGGGCAACCCGGACCCGGTATACGGCGCGGCCCTGCTGCGCCAGTCGCCGCGTTCGCTGCGCCTGAGCGTCAGCTACGACTACTGAGAGTGGCCGACAAACCGTCGTGAGCAGTCGCCAGGTGGGTGCCGGCGGCGCGCAGGAACCGCAGCGTGCAAGTGGTACATGCGGATCCCGAGCACCGTCCGCGCCCGCCTGGCGGCTGCGCAGTCGTTTTGTTCGCCGCGTTGAGGCGCGCTGGCGATGCGCACGGGGCGCCGGTCGCGTGTGGCAGGCTTCCTGCCCGGCCTCACGGCACGAGGCTGGCCGCATGCAGGCGATCGGCCAACGCCACGATCTCCGTCGCATCCTGGACCCGCGCGCGCCATGCCGCGGGAATGCCGTGAAGGCCGTAGAACGCGCCAGCGAGCTGGCCGCAGATCGCCGCGGTGGTGTCGGCGTCGTCGCCCAGGTTGGCCGCGCGCAGCACCGCATCGGCGAAGCACTCGGTCGTGGCGAAACACCACAGCGCCGCCGACAGCGCATCGACCACGTAGCCGGTGCCGCGGATCTGCGTCGCCGGCACCGCGGCGTGGTCGCGGATGGCCAGCGCACGCAGCGCCGGTGTCTGCATCGGCGGCGCGCCCGTCGGCTGCAGCACCTGCGCACGGTCCTCGCCCAGCAAGGCGGCACGCAGTTGGAACGCGAACAGCCGGCTGGCATCCAGCACCTCGGCCGCGGCGTGCGTGGTGCGCGAACTGTCGGCGGCACGCGCGGCCAGTTCATCGAGCCGCTGCGCGTAGAACATCGCCACCGGCGCCAGCCGCATCAGTGCGCCGTTGCCGGCCGCGCGCGGGTCGTCGCTGCCGCTGAATGCCGGCCCGCCCTGCAGATAGCGCTCCAGCGCGGCGCGTACCGTATTGCCGATGTCGAAGCACACGCCGGTGCTGCTCATGTAGCCGTGCCGGTACCAGTTGCAGTAGCGGTTCATCTGGTCGGCGGCGTCGAAGCCCTGCCGGTACAGCAGGCTGTGCGCCAGGCACAGCGCCATCGAGGTGTCGTCGGTCCACTGCCCCGGCTGCAGCTCGAACGGGCCGCCGCCGACCATGTCGTCGATCGGCGTAAAGCTGCCGGGCGCCTTGAATTCCAGGGTGGTCCCCAGCGCGTCGCCGACCGCCAGTCCCAGCAGGCACCCGCGGAAGCGGTCGCCGGGCGTCACCGCGACGCTCATCGCGCGGCCCGCTGCGCCTGTTGCTCGGCCAGGGTCAGGGCGACGTTGTCGCGCAGGTACGCCGGTTCGGCGCGTTCCGGTGCGATCGCCTCGCCGCGCGCGTACGCGGCCGCGGCCAGGGTCAGCACGTCGGCGGCATGCGGCAGCGCCTGCACGTCGGCGCTGCGCCAGTGCGCACCGAAGCGCCGCTGCAAGGTGCCATCGACCGCCGCCAAGCCGGTGCCGACCGCGGCCCAGGCCGCCTCCGGTTCCGGCAACACGAAGGCCTCCGGACTCAACACCTGCTCCGCGGTCAGCGCCTGCAGGCCGCCATCGGCCTGCCGCGCGTAGGCCGCGGTGTAGACCTCGCCCATGCGCGCGTCGATCGCCGCCAGCACCCGCGGCGCATCGGCCGGCGCGCGCAGCGCCAGCACCTGCAGCGTGGACACCGGCAGCACCGGCAGCTCCAGGGCCAGGGCGATGCCCTGCGCCACCGCGATCGCCAGGCGCACCCCGGTGAACGCGCCGGGGCCGCGGCCGAAGGCCACCGCATCGAGCTGGCGGCGGCCGATGCCAGCCTCGCTCAGCAACTGCTCGGCCCAGGGCAGCGCCAGTTCGGCATGCCGCCGCGGCGCCAGGTCGAAGCGCTCCAGCACGCGGTCGCCGACCAGCACGGCGACGGAGCAGGCTTCGGTGGAGGTTTCGAAGGCGAGAAGGTTCATCGAGAAGCCGGGAGTGGGGATTCGGGATTGGGGATTCGCAAAAGCAGGAGCGGCGCGGCGGCTAGTCGGATGGCGACAGGCCGGCCTCGGGATTATCGCCCAGCGGCGGGGCCTCGGCGGCGAAGAACTGGCGGACGTCCTCCACGTCGCGGGTGCGGGCGAACGGCGGCAGCGATTCCAGGAAGGTGCGGCCATAGGACTTGGACAGCAGGCGCGGGTCGCACAGCACCAGCACGCCGCGGTCGCGCTCGCTGCGGATCAGCCGGCCCACGCCCTGCTTGAGCGCGATCACCGCCTGCGGCAACTGCTCGTCGCGGAACGGGTTGCCGCCGTCGCGTCGGATCGCCTCAAGGCGCGCCTCGAACACCGGATCGTCGGGTGCGGCGAACGGCAGCTTGTCGATCACCACCACGCTCAGCGCATCGCCGACCACGTCCACGCCTTCGCGGAAGCTGGCCGAGCCAAGCAGCACGCCGTTGCCGGAGGCGCGGAAGCGCTGCAACAGGGTCGCGCGCGGCGCCTCGCCCTGCACGAACAGCGGCCAGGGTCCGTCGCGCAGTGCTTCGGCCGCCTCGCGCAGCGCCCGGTGCGAGGCGAACAGCAGGAAGGCGCGACCTTGCGAGGCCTCCAGCACCGGCTGCAGCGCGGCGATCAGCGCGGTGCCGAAGCCGCGCGCCGCCGGATCGGGCAGCGCCGGCAGGTAGCACAGCGCCTGCCGCGCCCAATCGAACGGGCTGGGCTGCAGCAAGGTCATCGGGTCGCTCAGGCCCAGGCGCGTGGCGATGTGTTCGAACTCGCCCTTCACCGCCAGCGTCGCCGAGGTGAACACCCAGGCCGCGTGCGACGCCTCGCGATGCGCGCGCAGCGGCCCGGACACGTCCAGCGGCGTGCGCTGGCAGCGGAAGCCGCGCGGCGTCAACTCGTACCACAGCACGTCGTTGGACGGCGCGTCCGGTTCCGGCTCGGCCTCGAAATCCGGAATCGGCGCATCCTCGCCGAGCCAGCGGCCCAGCCGCGTGCGCAGTTCGCGCGCGCGCGCCGCGCAGGCGTCGAAGCCGGGCGAGGCCTCGCGCAACACCGCCAGCGGTTCCTGCAGCCGCGCCAGATCGGCCAGCAGCGCGTCGAAGCCGTCGCGCACCTGCGGCTTGGCCAGCAGCCGCCACTGCGTGCCGCGTGCCGGCAGTCCTTCCATCGCCGCGCGCAGTTCGCGCAGGGTCTGTTCCAGCGCCTGCGCCGGCGCCTGCAGGCTGGCCAGCGCGCCGGCGACATGCCGGCTCTCGGCCAGGCAGTCGCGCGCCAGCTCCTGCAGCGGACGCATGCCGAAGCCTTCGCCGAAAAAGTTCGCCGCCAGTTCCGGCAACTGGTGCGCCTCGTCGATCACGAAGGCCTGCGCGCCGGGCAGGATCTCGCCGAAGCCCTCCTGCTTCAGCGCCAGGTCGGCCAGCAGCAGGTGATGGTTGACCACCACCAGGTCGGCCGCCTGCGCGCGCTGCCGCGCCTGCACCACGAAGCACTCGCCCCAGAACGGACACTCGGTGCCCAGGCAGTTGTCCACGGTGGAGGTGACCAGCGGCAGCAGCGGCGAATCGTCGGCCAGCGCGTCCAGCTCGGCGATGTCGCCGAAGCGGGTGCGCCCGCTCCAGGCGACGATGCGCTGGAACTGCGCGATCTGCTCGCGCGCGGTGAACCGCGGCTCGCCGCGGGCCTGCTGCAGGCGATACTTGCACAGGTAGTTGGCGCGCCCCTTCAGCAGCGCGCTGCTCAGGCCCACGCCCAGCGCGGCCCGTACCCGCGGCAGATCGCGGTGGTAGAGCTGATCCTGCAGCGCGCGGGTACCGGTGGAGACGATGGTCTTCAGCCCCGACAGCAACGCCGGCACCAGATACGCATAGGTCTTGCCGGTGCCGGTCCCGGCCTCGGCGAGCAGCACGTCGCGCTGCTCGAACGCCTCGGCGATCGCCGCGGTCAACCGCAACTGCGCCGGCCGCGGCACGAACGCATCGAGCTGGCGTGCAAGCGCACCGCCTTCGCTGAGCGCTTCGGTGCTTGCGTGAGCTAACGACATGGGAATGGGGAGTCGGGAATAGGGAATGGTTGGAGCAGCAGCGCTACCAGCTCACTGTTACTGCCGTCGGCAGAGCGGGAAGACCGAACGCCGCCAGGGTGACGAGCCGCCAGAAACGCAGCTTTTACCCATTCCCCATTCCCGACTCCCCATTCCCGGCCCTTAGTACCGCTTGATCCCCGGCACCGTGCACCCCGCGATCTGCGCGTGCGCCGAGGCGGCGTTTTCCTTCTGCCCGCGGGCCAGGCGTGCCTGTTCGATGGTCGCCCAATGGCGGCGGCACAGCGGGCCGGTCTGCGAGCCCAGGTCGATGGCGCGCTTGGCGAAGGCTTCGGCCTGCGCATCGTCCTTCTGCAGCAGCGCCACTTCGGCGCGGTCCTGCAACAGCGCCGGGTCGTCCGGCACCAGCTTCAGCGCCTGGTCCAGGGCCGCGGCGGCGCCGGCAAGGTCGCCGGCGGTGCGCTTGCGCTTGGCGCTCTCGCGCAGGTCCTCGACTTCCGGATCGCGCAGCGGCTGCACGCTCAGTTCGGTGTCGTCGGCACCGCCGCTGGCGTCGATCGCGGCGAGGCGCTGCGCCGGCGTGGTGGTGTCCACCGGCACGGCCGGGGGCGGCGGCGGCGGCGCGCTGACGCAGGAGGCGAGCAGCAGGCTGAAGGCGGCGATGGCGGGAAGACGTGCGGTCATGAGCGGTATCCGGAATCCGGGAATCAATGCGCCGGCGGCGGCGTGGCCGCGTCGGCAGGCGGGTCTTTCTTCTTGTCCAGGCCGAACCAGCTACGCCAGCCGCCGCCCTGGTGTTCGCCCTCGGCGGGCGCGGCCTCTTCCGGCAGCGCCTGCGGCGGCGTGCACGCGGCGTACGCCGGCACGAAGCCGACCACGAACGGGAACTGGCGCGCGCCGGGGCATGTCGCGTCGGTGCTGTTGTACCCCACCGGGTCCATCCACTGCCAGTCGATGCCCTTGCCCTGCACCTGCAACGGCGCGCTCGGCAGCCGCGAGAAAATGCCCGACCACACCCGCATCGCGCCGGTGGCGCCGTACAGACCAGTCTGCTTGTTCTGGTCGTTGCCGATCCAGATCACCGCCAGGTGATCGCCCGTGTAGCCGGCGTACCAGCTGTCCACGCCGTCGTTGCTGGTGCCGGTCTTGCCGGCCGGCGACAGCTTGCCCAGGCCGTCGCTGAGCAGTTGCCGCGCGGTGCCGTTGCTGACCACCTGCTGCAGCGCCATGCCGACCAGGTTGGCGGCGATGGAGTCGCCCTCCTGCGCCGGCGCCGGGGTCTTGTCGTAGCGCTTGAGCAGCTTGCCCTGCGGATCGAGCACGCCGCGCACCGCATGCAACGGCTGGATCTCGCCGCCGGAGGCCAGGAACTGGTACAGCTGCGCCATCGCGTACGGGCTCTGGTCGGTGGCGCCGAGGATCAGCGAGGGATTGACCTCGGCCTCGATGCCGGCCAGCACCTTCACCAGTTGCGCCACGCGCTCCGGCCCGACCTGCATGCCGACGCGCACCGTGGCCTGGTTGTAGGAATGCGCCAGCGCATCGACCACGCGCACGGTGCCGTGACTGCGGCCATCGGAATTGCCCGGACTCCAGGTGCGGCCGCGGCCCAGTTGCACGGTGACCGGCGTGTCGTCGACCCAGCTGGCCAGCGAAAAACGGTCCGGCTGCGCCAGCGCCAGCAGGTACACGAACGGCTTGAGCAGCGAACCGACCTGGCGCTGCGCCTCGATCGCGCGGTTGAAGCCGGGCTGGGCCACGTCGCGGCTGCCGACCACCGCCAGCACCTCGCCGTTGTGGGTGTCGGTGAGCACCAGGCCGGCCTGCAGCGGCGGGCGCTTCTTGTTGGTCTCCAGCGCGGTGATGGTGCGCGTGACTGCGCCTTCGGCATAGGCCTGCGCCGACGGCGACATGCCGGTGAGCACGCTCAGGCCGGCGCCCTGCAGCGCGCTTTCGGGGTAATCGCGCGCCAGCTGGCGCCGCACCAGGTCGACATAGGCCGGGAAGCGGTTGGCGGCGACCAGGCCGGGTTCGGCCGGCACGCCCAGCGGTGCGGCCAGCGCCTTGCGGTAGGTGGGTTCGTCGATCAGCTCGCTCTCGCGCAGCTTGCCCAGCACGAAGTTGCGCCGGTCCAGCGCGCGCTCGGGATAGCGCCGCGGGTCGTAGTAGGACGGCCCCTTGACCAGGCCGATCAGCAGCGCCACCTGCTCCGGCGCCAGCGCATCGAGTTCGCGGCCGAACCAGAACTCCGCACCGGACGCGACACCATGCACCGCCTGGCTACCGCGCTGGCCCAGGTACACCTGGTTGAGATACGCCTCCAGGATGGTGCGCTTGTCGTAGCGCGCCTCCATGATCAGCGCGTACAGGATCTCGTTGAACTTGCGGGTGACCGTCTGTTCCTTGCCGATGCCGAGCAGGCCGCTGCGCGCCAACTGCTGGGTCAGGGTGCTGGCGCCCTGCCGGCTCTTGCCGCCGGAGCGCACCATCACCCAGGCCGCGCGGACCATGCCGCTCAGGTCGATGCCGTGGTGCGAATTGAAGTCGCGGTCCTCGACCGCCTGCAAGCCGGTGACCAGCAGTTCCGGCACCTCGTCCACGCGCACCAGGCGCCGCTCTTCCTGCTTCTGCCCGTACAGCGTGGCGATGCGCGCCGGATCCAGCCGCGCGGCCTTGAGCGCCTTGCGCGTCTGCGCATCGCGCAGCGCCACCACGCGGCCGCCGGCCAAGCCGACCTCGATGCGCCGCGGCGCGACCCGCCCGTCGACGTCGACGTAGCCGCGGCTGGCGATGGTGAAGCGGCTGCCGTCCTGCTGGTAGCTGCCGGGGCGCTCGGCACCGGCGTCGGCGCGATAGCTGGCCGCATCCAGTTCGGTCTTCAGCGTCTGCGGGTCCATCGCCGTGTCCGGCGCCAGCACCAGCGGGCGCGCGTAGACACGGGTGGGGATCTGCCAGCGCAGTTCGCCGAAACGCTGGGTGACCTGTTTGTTCAGATAGACCGTGTATGGAATCAGGAAGCCCAGGCCGAGTGCGGCGGCGGCCAGGCCCCAGGTGAGCAGGCGCCGGCGCCATACGGCGGCGGGGCTGTCCAGGGCGTCGTCCTGATCGTCGGTGTCGTGATCGTCGTAGCGTCGGGGCACGGGAATGCGAGAATGTAAATTCCGCCGAGTCTAGCGCAGCCCAGCGGGCAGCGCGGCGCGGCGGCCTCTTCGTTTAAGTTGGAGTGGTGCCGGATGTCGATGTCGTGGGCGAATGCGCGCTACGCCCTGAACCGCCTGGCCGGCCTGGTCCGGCGCGGCCTGACCAGCCTGCGCACGCGCGGCTGGCGCAGCACCTGGCAACGCCTGCGCGTGCATGCGCAACCGCTGCCGCCGCCGCAGCGCGCGCTGTTTGCGGTGGCGCCGGCGCCGTTCGCGCCGTTCGCGGTGCCGAACAGTCCGGCGCCCTTGGTCAGCATCGTGATCCCGGTCTACAACCACGTCGACCATACGCTCGCCTGCCTGCGCGCGCTGGCCGCGCATCCGCCAGCCGCCCCTTGCGAGATCCTGGTCATCGACGACGGCAGCAGCGATGCCACCGCGCAGTGGCTGCCGCAGATCGTCGGCCTGCACTACCACGTGCGCGAGCACAACGGCGGCTTCATCGCCACCTGCAACGACGGCGCTGCACGTGCGAAGGGCCGCTACCTGGTGTTCCTCAACAACGACACGGTGCCGCAACCGGGCTGGCTGGACGCGCTGCTGGACACCTTCGCGCAACTGCCGGAGGCCGGCCTGGTCAGCGCGCAACTGCTGTATCCCGACGGCCGCCTGCAGGACGCCGGCGGCGTGGTCTTCGCCGACGGCAGCGCGTGGAGCTACGGCCGCTTCGAGTCGCCCGAGGATCCGCGCTACGCCTACCTGCGCGACGTCGACTACGGCAGCGGCGCGGCGCTGGCGATCGAACGTGCGCGCTTCCTGGCGCTGGGCGGCTTCGATACGCGCTACATGCCGGCGTACTACGAGGACACCGATCTCGCCTTCGCGGTGCGCGCCGCCGGCTTGCGCACGCTGGTGCAACCGGCCAGCCGCGTGGTCCACGACGAAGGCACCAGCAACGGCACCGACACCGGCAGCGGGGTCAAGGCCTACCAGGTGCGCAACCGCGCGGTCTTCGCCGCCAAGTGGGCCGACGTGTTGCCGCGGCACCTGGCGCCGGGCACGGTGCCGACGCCAGCGCTGCTGCACCGCCAGCAGCGCCAGGTGCTGATCCTTGACGAAGCGCTGCCGCAGCCGGACCGCGACTCCGCCTCGCTGCGCCAGCTCAACCTGATCCGCCTGTTGCTGCAGGAAGGCGCCCACGTGGTGTTCGTGCCCAGCGAGCGCAGCTACGCCAGCCGCCACAGCGAGGCCTTGCAGCGGCTGGGTGTGGAGGTATGGCACGCGCCGTACCTGAAGACCCTCACTGGGTTCCTGCAGCAGCACGGCGCGCGCTTCCACAGCGTGCTGCTGGTGCGCCACCACGTCGCCCACGCCTGCCTGCCGCTGCTGCGCCGGTTCGCGCCGCAGGCACGGCGGCTGTTCGATACCGTGGACCTGCACTACCTGCGCGAACGCCGCGGCGCCGAACTCGCCGGCGACGCGCGCCTGCTGCGCGAGGCCGAGCGGACGCGCGCGCGCGAACTGGAGGTGATGGCGCAGGTCGACGTGACCGTGCTGGTCAGCGCGGTCGAACGCGAACAGTTGCAGCGCGAAGCGCCGCAAGTGCGCACGGCGCTGATCTCGAACCTGCACGAGGTCGCCGGTCCCGGCCTGCCGTGGGCGCAGCGCCGCGACCTGGTGTTCGTCGGCGGCTTCCGCCATGCGCCCAACGTGGATGCGGTGCGCTGGTTCCTGCAGGAGGTGTTCCCGGCGGTGCGCCTGCGCTTGCCGGAGGTGCGCTTCCACTGCATCGGTGCGGACATGCCGGAGGACATCCGCCGCCTCGGCGAGGCCACCGCCGGTGTCGAACTGCTCGGCCACGTCCCCGACATCGCCGCCTACATGGACGGCATGCGCATCGCCGTGGCGCCGCTGCGCTTCGGCGCGGGGGTCAAGGGCAAGGTCAACCTGAGCATGGCCCACGGCCAGCCGGTGGTGGCCACCGCCTGCGCGGTGGAAGGCATGCACCTGCGCGATGGCGAGGACGTGCTGATCGCCGACGAGGCCGCAGCATTTGCCGACGCCATCGCGCAGCTGTACGCCGATCCGGCGTTGTGGCAGCGGCTGGCCGACAACGGCCTGCGCAACATCGAGACCCACTTCTCGCTGGACGCTGCGCGCGCCACGGTGCGGGAGGCGTTCCTGGCGTGAGCGGCGGTGGCGCGCCGTTTTCTATCGCGTCGGGACTGACGTCCCTCCCACAACGGTGCCGCGCGCATCGCCGCTGCCTTAGGCCGTGCTGAGCAGATAACGCCCGCGCCGTAAAAAGTTCACGACACATGCGCTGTCCGAGTGCACCTGTGGGAGGGGCTTCAGCCCCGACGCATTGCAGCCTCAGCCAGCAGAAAAGCCTAACCCGTACTGCATGCACTAACGCCCAGGGCTGAGGCTGCGCAGGCGGCGCTCGAACGCGGCCAGTTCCGGGGTGGACGAATCGATCGCGCGGGCGCGCTGCAGCGCCTGCCGCGCAAAGGTGGCATCGCCGCCGCCCAGGCGCTCGTCGCCGACCGCCAGCCAGCGCTGCGCCAGGCGCCGGCGGGCGGTGACCAGGCCGTTGCCGCCCGGGGCCAAGGCGCGCCAGGCGTCGTAGCAGGCGCTTGCCGCCAGCACCCGGTTGCCGCGCATGGCATCGTCGAAACAGCGTCGCAGCGCCGCCAGCACCCGCTGCTCGGCCGCGCGCACCCGCGCGTCGCGCGGTGCCAGGGTCTGTGCCGCGAGCAAGGTGTCGTAGGCGCTGGCGCCGGGCGGGGTGACCCAGTCGCCACGCGCCTCGGCGGCCTGCAGGTCGGCCAGCAGGCGCTGCAGGCGCCGCTCGCGCTCGGCCGGCGACACCCGCGCTTGCGGCGTGGCCTGGCTCTGCCGGGCGCGCTGCAGCGCCTGCTTGGCGTCGGCCACGGCGCGGCTGTCGGGCGCCAGCGCCTGGCCCTTGCGCAGCGCGCGCTCGGCCTCGCCGAAACGGAAATCGGCGGCGGCCCGGCTCGCCTGCAGGGCATAGCCCGCGGCGACCCGCTCCAGGCCGTCGCTGGCGCCCGCCGCATCCGGTACCGCCGCGCGCCACTGCGCGAAGGCGCGCGCTGCCGCGTCCAGGCGCTGCCGACGCAGGGCCTGCTCGGCGTCGTGCTGCAGGCGCTCCAGCGCCCGGTTCAGTTCCGCCTGGGTCTCGGGCAGGTCGACATGGCCGGCGTCGTAACCGCGCGCGCGCTCCACCAGCGCCGCGGCGGCGGCCAGGTCGCCGCGCGCCAGCGCGCTGCGCGCGTGCTGCAGCAGTTCCGACAGCGCATCCTCGCGGCCTTCCAGCGCCGCGGTGCGCTCAGGCGCGAACTCCAGCACCCGCTGGTACAGCGGCAGGGCCGCGTCCGGGCCATCGTCCAGATGCCCGTCGCGGCGCGCCTGCGCCGCCCGCTGCAGCAGTTGATCGATACCGGCATGCGCGGCCTCGCGCGCACGCAACGCCGCCTCGATGCGATCGGCATCGGCGCGCGGTACCTGCAGCGCACGCGCCAGGGCCAACGCCTCGCGCGCCTGCGGATAACGGCCGGCGGCCAGCGCCGCGCGCGCCTGGCCCAGCGCCGCGCGCCCGGTCGCGGCCAGCCCGACGCGCGCCTGCATGCGGTCGCCGTCCAGCGCCAGCGCGGCCTCGAAACGCTCGCGCGCGCCGCTGCCGTCGGCGGCGCTGAGCCGGCCCGCGCGCAGCGCCGCGTGGCCCTGGTCGAGCAATTGCTGGATGCGCGTCTCCGGCCAGATCAGGTCGGCCAGCGGGCGGCGAAACAGCACCAGCGTCGTGCCCAGCACCAGCAGCACCGCCAGCGCCCAGCGCCAGACACGCCGGTCGCGCCACAGCGGCACCGGCCGCGGCCTGCGCTGGGGTTCGTCCCTGACCTGATCTGGCGGCATGCTCACCGCGCAAGCTTAGCGTCGGCCCGATGACGAACAGCTGTGCGTCGCCTCGCCCCCGCCCCGCCGGGGACGGCCAGAGCGGCCGCAGGCACGCCTGCGGCCCCGCGCGGCGCCGGCGCTCAGCCCAGCCGCCGCGCCTCGTGCACGCCCGGCAGCGCGTCGAGCTTGCCGAGCAAGGTGGACAGTTGCCCGTAGTCGCCGACCTTCAGCCGCAGCCGCAGTTGCGCCAGGCCACTGTCGCGCACGTTGTCGCTGTTGATCTCCAGCACGTGCGCCTCTTCCTGGGCGATCAGGTTGGTGATGTCCTTGAGCAACCAGCGCCGGTCCACTGCGCGCACCAGCACGTCGACCTCGTAGCCGCCGCCGGCCTGGCCCCACTCCACCGGCAGCACCCGCTGCGGATGGCTGGCGGCCAGCCGCGCGAAGGCCGCGCAGTCGCTGCGGTGCACGGTGACGCCGCGGGTGCGGGTGAGATACCCGGCGATCGGCTCGCCGGCCACCGGCTGGCAGCAGCGCGCCAGTTGCACCAGCAGATTGCCCACGCCCTGCACGGTGAACTTGGATTTGCCCAGGCCGGTGCGCCGCGCGGTCGGCCGCGGCATGGCCGGCGCGGCCGGCTGCGCCGCGGCGCGCTCGGCCTCGTGCAGCGCGCGCCCGACCTGGCTGGGGCCGACATCGCCCAGCGCGACCTGGATGTACAGCTCCTCCACGCCGTCGGCATGGAACTTCTTCGCCGCCTGCAGCAGGTCGGCCTGCTGCAGGCCCAGGCGCTTGAGTTCGCGCTCCAGCAGTTCCTTGCCGGCCTGCACGTTGCGCGCGCGGTCCAGCTTGTGGAACCAGGCGCGCACCTTGTCGCGCGAGCGCCCGCTGGCCAGGTAACCGTTGGCCGGCAGCAGCCAGTCGCGGCGCGGCTCGGCCTCCTTGCCGGTGAGGATCTCCACGCGGTCGCCGCTGCGCAGCTTGTGGGTCAGCGGCACGATGCGGTTGTTGACCTTGGCGCCGCGGCAGCGGTGCCCGACCATGGTGTGCACGTGGTAGGCGAAGTCCAGCGGCGTGGCGCCCTGCGGCAGGTCGATCACCTCGCCCATCGGGGTCAGCGCATAGACCCGGTCCTCGACCAGCTCGGCGTCCAGCGCACCGGCCAGCCCGCCCTGCTCGCCGTCCTGCGACTGCTCCAGCAGCTGCCGCATCCAGGTGATCTTGCGGTCGAAGGCCTTCTCCGCCCCCTTGCCGCCTTCCTTGTACTTCCAGTGCGCCGCCACGCCCAGCTCGGCCTGCGCGTGCATGTCGTGGGTGCGGATCTGCACCTCGATCGTGCGCCCTTCCGGGCCGACCACCGCGGTGTGCAGCGAGCGGTAGTCGTTGGCCTTGGGCCGGGCGATGTAGTCGTCGAACTCGCTGGGCACCGGCGCCCACAGCGCGTGCACCACGCCCAGCGCGGCGTAGCAGGCGGCGACGTCGTCGACCATCACCCGTACCGCGCGCAGGTCGTACAACTGGTCGAAGGCCAGGCGCTTCTTCTGCATCTTCCGCCAGATGCTGTAGATGTGCTTGGGCCGCCCGCTGATCTCCGCGCGCAGGCCCTGCTCGGCCAGCGCCTTGGACAGGATTTTCTTGACCGCCTCGATGTAGCGCTCGCGCGCCACCCGGCTCTCGTCGACCTCGCGGGCGATGCGCCGGTAGGTGTCCGGCTCCAGGTGCCGGAACGCCAGGTCCTCCAGCTCCCATTTCAGCTGCCAGATGCCCAGGCGATTGGCCAGCGGCGCGTGGATGTCGCGGGTCAGCTGCGCCAGCGCGCGGCGCTGCGCCTCCGGCGCCTTGTCGGCCACGCGCATCTGCGCCAGTTGCCGCGCCAGCAGGATCGGCACCACCCGCAGGTCCTGCACGATCGACAGCAGCAGCCGGCGCAGGCCCTCGCTGTTGCGCCCGGCCTCGCGCCCGGCATGCAGCGCCCACACCTGGTCGGCGGCGTCCTGCGCCTCCAGCAACCCGACCACCGCCTGCGCCCGCGCCGGCGGCGCCACCGGCAGTTGCGGCAACTGCGCGCGCAAGCCCGGCAGGTCGAACAGCACCGCGGCCAGCAGCGCAGCCTCGTCGGCCGACAGCAACGCCAGCGCATCCAGCGTGTCGGCCAGCACCGGCCACGGCAGCCGCGGCGGCTCGGGCTGCGCCTGCCAGGCCTGCAGCAGCGCCGCGCGCAGGGCGGGCGCCAGGGTCGCGGCCGCCGGGCGCTGCAGCAACGCCTCCAGGCCGGAGTGGACGGTGTGGTTCAAGGACGGACGCAGTCGACGAAAACGGGGCCGCCTACACTAACGCGCTTGTGCGCGTTCTCACAATTGCGCCGAGCGCACGCCTGCGCAGCACCACGCGCATACGCACCGCCAGCTCACTGTGACCCGGTTGCGACTTGCCACGCTTTTACCTGAATTTCACAACCGCCCCGACCCCCGCGCCTATGCTCGAACGCGATGGCAACCGCATGCTGTCCTGCATGCGCCGCTGCCGTCGCCCCTGGACCGACTCGAAGAGGAACGCACATGAAGAAGTGGAACAAGCCTGTGATCCGTGAGATCTGCGTCGGTGCGGAAATCAACTGCTACGCCTCCGGCGAGCTCTGACCCGCGCAACCCTCCTTTCCCGCGACCGAAGCGCGACCGGCCGGGGTATGTCTTCCATCCCCGAGCATGCCGCGCCGTGCTTGCGCGCGCCTGTGGCAAGAAAGAGCGAGGACGTGGACATCTGTCCACGCCCGAGCGATGACGCAGCCACGTGCGTGGGCAAACGCGGCCCATCGGGTTGAACCGCCAGGCTCGACGCGGCGTGTTCGGGGATGGGGGGCATCCCCTTATGCCAACGGAGACCGGATGCACCTCATCGTATTGGGATCGGCGGCAGGCGGAGGGCACCCGCAGTGGAACTGCCACACGCCCGCGAGCCAACGCGCGTGGCAGCAACACCCGGGTGCCCAACGCCGTACCCAGGCCAGCATCGCGGTCAGCGTCGACCGCCAGCGCTGGCTGTTGATCAATGCCTCACCGGATTTTCGCCAGCAGGTGCTGGCCACGCCGGCACTGTGGCCGCAGCGCGAGCAGCGCCATTCCCCGATCGAGGCCGTGCTGCTGACCAGCGGCGAGATCGACCATATCGCCGGCCTGCTGTCGATGCGCGAGAGCCAGCGCTTCGACCTGTATGCCAGCGGCCGCGTGCTCGAGTTGCTGGCGCAGAACCCGGTGTTCGACGCGTTGCATCCGGCCTACGTGCACCGCCACCCGTTCGCCCTGGACACGCCGCTGTCGCTGCTGGGGTTGCAGGTCACGCCGTTCGCGGTGCCGGGCAAGGTGCCGCTGTTCATGGAAAGCCGCCACAGCGGCGACCTGGCCGGCTCCGTCGAGGAAACGCTGGGCCTGACCATCGACGACGGCCAGCACCGCGTGCACTACATCCCCGGCTGCGCCGCGCTGACCGATGCCCTGCGCGCGCGGCTGGACGGCGCCGAGTTGGTGTTCTTCGACGGCACGCTGTGGTGCGACGACGAACTGGTGCAACTCGGCGTCAGCGCCAAGACCGGCCAGCGCATGGGCCACATGAGCATCGACGGCGCGGCCGGCACCCTGCGCGCCTTCGCCGATCTGCAGGTGGCGCGCAAGGTCTTCATCCACATCAACACCACCAACCCGATCCTCGACGCCGGTTCCCCGGAGCGCGCCACCGTCGCCGCGCACGGTTGGGACGTGGCCCACGACGGCATGGAGATCGCGCTATGACCCGAACCCCCGTATCGCCTGCGAGGCCGAGCCCGTGAGCGCCTTGCTGAGCCCTGAGCAACTGGAAACCGCGCTGCGCGCGATCGGCGCGCGGCTGTACCACGACCAGCATCCCTTCCACGCGCTGCTGCACAGCGGGCGCCTGAACCGCGGCCAGGTCCAGGCCTGGGCGCTGAACCGCTACGAGTACCAGCGCTGCATCCCGCTCAAGGACGCGGCGATCCTGGCGCGGATGGACGATCCGGCGTTGCGCCGGATCTGGCGCCAACGCATCGTCGACCACGATGGCAGCAGCGACGGCGAAGGCGGCATCGCCCGCTGGCTGCACCTGACCGACGCGCTCGGGCTGGACCGCGACCTGGTGCAGTCCGGCCGCGGCCTGCTGCCCGGCACCCGCTTCGCGGTGCAGGGCTACCTGCACTTCGTGCGCGAGAAGAGCCTGCTGGAGGCCATCGCCTCGTCGCTGACCGAGCTGTTCGCGCCGGGCATCATCAGCCACCGCGTGGCCGGCATGCTGCAGCACTACGACTTCGTTTCGCGCGAGGCGCTGGCGTATTTCGAGCATCGCCTGCACGAAGCCCCGCGCGATTCGGACTTCGCGCTGGACTACGTCAAGCGCCACGCCGACACCGTGGAGAAGCAGCGCCTGGTGCAGGACGCGCTGCGTTTCAAGTGCGGCGTGCTGTGGTCGCAACTGGACGCGTTGCACTTCGCCTACGTGCAGCCGGGTGTGGCCTGGCCGGACGCGTTCGCTCCCGACGCCGCGCAGGCAGCGGCATGAGCACGCTGGACGCTAGCAGCCAGCCGCGGCTCGCCGTTGGCGTGCGCCTGCAGCACGACCGCGCCCGCGACCAATGGGTGCTGCTGGCGCCGGAGCGGGTGATCGAGCTGGACGAGATCGCCCACGCCATCGTCTCGCGCTGCGACGGCACCCGCAGCCTGGCGGCGATCGCCGCGGACCTGGCCACCGAATTCGAGGCCGACCCGACCGAGGTCGAACGCGACGTGCGCGAACTGGCGCAGCAGTTGCACGCCAAGCGGCTGCTGCGCGCATGAGCGCGCCGGTGCCACCGCCGCTGTCGATCCTGCTGGAGCTGACCCACCGCTGCCCGCTGGCCTGCCCGTATTGCTCCAACCCGATCGAACTGGCCGGCCTGCGCGAGGAACTGGACACCGCCGGCTGGCGCTCGGCGCTGGACCAGGCCGCGGCGATGGGCGTGCTGCAGGCGCACTTCTCCGGCGGCGAGCCGATGCTGCGCAAGGACCTGCCCGAGCTGGTCGCGCATGCGCGCGCACTGGGCCTGTACAGCAACCTGATCACCTCCGGCGTGGCCGGCGGCGCGCCGATGCTGGCGGCCCTGGCCGCCGCCGGGCTGGAACACGTGCAGTTGAGCGTCCAGGACGCCGACGCCGCCGGCGCCGACCGCATCGCCGGCTACCGCGACAGCCTGGCGAAGAAACGCGCGTTCGCCGCGGCGGTGCGCGCGCTCGACCTGCCGCTGACGATCAATGCGGTGATCCACCGGCACAACGCCGAACGTGTTCCGGCAATGATCGAGCTGGCGCTGGAGCTCGGCGCCGAGCGCCTGGAAGTGGCCCATACCCAGTACTACGGCTGGGGCCTGCGCAATCGCGCCGCGCTGATGCCCAGCCGCGCGCAGATCGACGCCACCGTGGCCGCGGTGGACGCCGCGCGCCTGCGCCTGCAGGACCGCCTGCACATCGATTTCGTCACCCCCGACTACTACGCGCACCGGCCCAAGGCCTGCATGGGCGGCTGGGGCCAGCGCTTCGTCAACATTTCCCCGCGCGGCGACGTGCTGCCCTGCCACGCCGCCGAGACCCTGCCGGACATGCGCTTCGAGAACCTGCGCACGCGGCCGCTGGCGGCGATCTGGGCAGACGGCGAGGCCTTCGTGCGCTTCCGCGGCAGCGCCTGGATGCCCGAGGTGTGCCAGGGCTGCCCGAAGCGCGAGATCGACTGGGGCGGCTGCCGCTGCCAGGCGCTGGCGCTGAGCGGCGATGCCGCGACCCTGGACCCGGTCTGCGAACGCGCCCCGGCGCACGCGGCACTGCAGGCGCTGGCGCAGCGCGAAGCCGCCGCGCCGGCGCCGGACTTCGTGTACCGGCGGCCGCCACGCGCGGCCGTCGCGCCCGCCGCCGACGACTGAGGCCGGGCGCCGACGCGGCCCCGGGTGCGCCGGCGGGCGGTGCGCCGTCACCGCTTGCGACTACACTACCGCGCATCCCACTGCCCGGATCCCCGCCATGTCCCTTGCGCGTCTCGCCTCCCTGGTCCTGTGCGCGGCGCTCGCCGTATCCGCCGCCCCGGCACTCGCCCAGCGCACCGTCTCCGGCGATCTGCAGACGCAGATGTCGCCGCAGGAGTTCAAGGCCGCCGGGCTGGACAAGCTGTCGCCGCAGGAACTGGCCGCGCTGAACGACTGGCTGCAGGGCAAGGTCGCCAAGGAGACCGCGGTGGCGCTGGAAAAGGCCAAGGAGGAAGGCCGCCGCGAGGTGATCACCAAGAACCGCGGCTTCTTCGACTTCGGCAGCGCCGAGCCGATCGAGAGCACCCTGGTCGGCGAGTTCACCGGCTTCGGCAAGGGCCGCAAGTACGTGCTGGCCAACGGCCAGGAGTGGGAACAGACCGAGGCGGCAAGCCTGTCCAGCGTGCGCCTCACCGCGCCCAAGGTGAAGATCACCCCCGGCATCGCCGGCGTCTGGTACATGCAGGTCGGCACCTACAACACTCGCGCCAAGGTCCGCCGCGTCAAATAGGGTCGCAGCCATGCACCTGCGTCCGCGGCCGGGCCTGGCCGACGCCTCGCACAGCGTCGCCGATGCGCTGCGCCGGCGCCTGCGCGCCAGCGATGTGTGGTTCATCGCCCTGGCCCTGCTGGTCGGCGTGATCGCCGGCCTGCTGACCCTGTTGCAGAGCAGCCTGGCGCACGGCGCGCAGGCTTTGCTGTACGGCCTGGACGCCGACGAGCGGCTCAGCGCCATGTCCGAACTGAGCGTGCAGCAGTTGCTGGTGCTGCCGCTGGGCGGGCTGCTGGTCGGCCTGCTGGGCATGGCCGCGCGCGCGCGCAAGCGCCAGTTGGTCGACGCCGTTGAAGCCAACGCGCTGTACGGCGGGCGCATGTCGATGCGCGACAACCTGATCGTCTCCGTGCAGACCCTGTTCTCCAACGGCGTCGGCGCCTCGGTGGGCCTGGAAGCGGCGTATACGCAGATGGGCGCGGGCACCGGCTCGCACCTGGGCCGGGTGCTGCGCCTGCGCCGCGCCGACATCCGCACCCTGGTCGGCGCCGGCGCCGGCGCGGCCATCGCCGCCGCCTTCGGCGCGCCGCTGGCCGGCGCGTTCTACGCGTTCGAGATCGTCATCGGCGCGTACTCGCCCTCGGCGCTGGCGCCGGTGGCGGTGGCCTCGCTGGGCGCGGTGTTCGTGTCGCAGCTGGCCGGGGTGCAGCCGTACCTGCTGCCGGCGTCGGCGGCCTCGGCGCTGGAGGCGCGCGACTACCTGCTGTATGCGCTGCTCGGCGTGCTCTGCGCGCTGCTGGCGGTCGCGGTGATGCGCCTGATCGGCGCGATCGAACAGGCGATCAACCGCAGTCCGCTGCCGCGCTGGGCGCGCCCGGTGGCCGGTGGCCTGCTGCTGATCCCGCTGGCACTGATCACCCCGCAGGTGCTGTCCTCCGGGCACGGCGCGCTGCACCTGGACCTGACCAGCCCGACCTCGCTGCGCTGGCTCGGCATCCTGTTGCTGCTCAAGTGCCTGGGCTCGGCGATCTCGCTGGGCTTCGGCTTCCGCGGCGGCCTGTTCTTCGCCTCGCTGTTCATGGGCTCGCTGGTCGGTGGGCTGTTCGCCGGCGTGCTGAATCTCGGCAGCGGCATGGCCCTGGTCGACGGCACCGCCGCCTCGCTGGCCGGCATGGCGGCGATGGCCGCCGCCGTGGTCGGCGCGCCGATGACGATGGCGATGCTGGTGCTCGAGGGCACCCACGACTTCGTGCTGGCCAGCGCGGTGATGGTGGCGGTGCTGGTGGCCAACACCATCGTCCGGCAGATCTTCGGCTACTCGTTCTCCACCTGGCGCCTGCACCTGCGCGGCGAAACCATCAAGAGCGCGCGCGACGTGGGTTGGGTCAAGCATCTCAGCGCCGGACGGATGATGCGCAAGGACGTGCATCCGCTGGCCGCCACCACCAGCGTCGCCGAGTTCCGCCGCCGTTTCCCGCTCGGGTCGGGCACCCGCGTGGTGCTGGAGGACGAGAACGGCCACTACGCCGGCCTGGTCACCCTGGCCGCCGCCTATGCCGACGGCGTCAACGCCGACGCGGCCATCGTCGACTACGCCGGCAACCGCGACGTCGCCCTGCCCGCCGACACCGACGTGGTCACCGCCATGCGCCAGTTCGACCTGACCCAGAGCGACGAACTGGCCGTGGTCGACGAACAGGGCAAGGTGCTGGGCGTGCTCAGCGAAAGCTTCGTGCGCAAGCGCTATGCCGAGGAACTGGACAAGCGCCAGCGCGAGCTGATGGGCGAGCGGGTGGATGATTGAGGGCGGGGAGTGGGGAGTGGGGATTCGCAGGACTGCTGGCCCCTGAGAGGTTTAGGGCCGTGATCGCATGTCGTAGGAGCGGCTTCAGCCGCAACGCGTTGGCGCAAAAAGGTCGCGGCTAAAGCCGCTCCTACCCCGCACCGGCAAGATGCTGCTGCGCCGGCGCTTGGCTCCCCGAAAGACGTGCCATTACCGCGCAACTCGCTTGCCCTCCACACGGCGCAACTTTCTTGTGCAAGGGCTTCAGTCCCGACGCTTTTTGCGTCAATGCGTCGGGACTAAAGTCCCTCCCACAACGGTCGCCGTGACCACTCCACGCGGGGCATCTCCCTTTGTGGGAGGGGCTTCAGCCCCGACGCAGTATCGCCAGAGCATCGGGAATGCAGGGCACCTTCAACCATCCCGGGGGCGTACGCGTAGGAGCGGTGTCAGCCGCGACGAGGCCTTGCCGGTAACACCGTGGCGGCTGAAGCCGCTCCTACAGATGCAATGACACGTATGACGAACGCGGGTGATGAAACCTGCCCTGAAATCCCTCCCACAGAACGCTGCAAAAGCGAACGCCGCGGCCACGGGCAGCAGGAACAGCACGGGAATCCTGCCACCAATCCCCAATCCCGAATCACCGCAATTGCGCCACCCGCTGCGCCAGCTTCTTGGCCGAGATGCCGGCGCGGGCACCAAGCTCCTGGGCGAACAGCGACACCCGCAGTTCTTCCAGGTCCCAGCGCAGCGCCTGCCACTCCGGCGTATCTGCGCGTGCAGCCGCGGCCGCGTCGGCCAGTGCGTCGACGAAGGGCTTCAGCTCCAGCATGCGCGCCTGGTCGCGGGCCGGGTCGCGCTTGGCGCGTTCGGCGCGCAGGATCATCGCGCGCAGATAGCGCGGGAACTGCGCCAGCGCGGTAGCCGGGGTCTCGCGCAGGAAGCCCGGATGCAGCAAGGCCGCCAGTTGCGTGCGCAGGTCGTCGAGGTTGCCGCTGGCCCAACCCATCAGCGGCGATTCCAGTTGCGGCTTCAGTTCGGCGGCCGCGCCCATGATCGCCTCGGCCAGCTTCAGCCGTTCCATCGCCTCGCCGAACAGCTGCCTGGCGGCAGCGTCGCGGCGCTGGGCGAAGCTGTCCGCGTCGCGGATCGCCTCCAGCCCCTGCTCCAGCAGCGCGTTCAACGCCGCCTCCACCAGGTCGCCGCGCAGGCGCTCCTGCGACTCGATCGCCGCATACAGCAGCCCGGTCTTGGGCGACACCGGCAACTGCTTTCGCGCCTGCTTGACCTTGTCGGCCAGGCCGATCTCCAGCAGCCGGCGCACGCCGCGCGGATGCGCGGACTCGGCCTGCGCACGGTCGGCGAAGATGCGCAGCGCGGCGCTGTCGCCCTCGTCCACCAGCGCCGGATACGCCGGCACGCCGGCTTCGCCCGGCACCTGCAGCGGAATCGGCGTGGCCGGGAATTCGCGCAGCCCGGTCGCGGCCATGGCACGGCCGGCGCGCGCGGCAAAGGCCTGCCCGGCACGTTCGCCGAAACGCGCACGCAGCGCGTCCAGGTCGCGCGATTCGGCCAGCACCTTGCCGGCATCGTCGCGCAGGCGCAGGTTCATGCGCAGATGCGGCTCCAGCGTGCTCTCGTCGAACTCCAGCGCACTGAGCGGCGCGCCGGTGGCACGCTGCAGGAAGCGCGCCAACTCGCCACGCATGTCGTCGGCGCTGGGCTGCGGGAATGCCTCGTAGAACGCACGGGCGAAGTCCGGCGCCGGCACGTAGTTGCGGCGCAGCGCCTTGGGCAGGCTGCGGATCAGCGCCGCGGCCTTGTCGGTCACGAAGCCGGGCGCCAGCCACGACAGCCGTGCCGGGTCGAGCGCGTTGAGCAGGTGCACCGGCACCTCCAGGGTCACGCCATCGTCGGCCGCGCCCGGTTCGAACCGGTACTGCAGCGGCAGCCGCGCATCGCCCAGCGGGAAGTACTTGGGATAGCGCTCGGCCTCGCTGCCCTCGCCCGGCAGCAGGTCGGCCAGCGACCAGTGCAGCGCGCGCCGCTGCTCCGGCGCCAGCGCCTTCCACCAGGCATCCAGGCCGGAGGCGGAATGGATCTCGCCGGGAATCCGGTCCAGGTACCAGCGCGCCTGCCAGTCCTCGTCGGCGACGATGCCGGCGCGGCGCAGCTTGGCCTCTTCCTCGTGCGCCTGCGCCAGCACCTTCTGGTTGTCGGCGACGAAGCTGGCTCGGGTGTTGATCTCGCCCGGCACCAGGCCCTGGCGCACGAACAACTCGTGCGCACCCGGCGGATCGATGCGGCCGTAGTGCACCGGCTTCTTCGGCGCCAGCACCAGCCCGAACAGGCTGATCTGCTCGGAGGCCAGCACCTGCCCCTGCGCGCGCGACCAGTGCGGATCGAAATGCTTGCGGGCGAGCAGGTGCGGCAACTCGGCGATCACCCAATCCGGCTCGATCGCGGCGTTGGTCAGGCCCCAAACCTTCTGCGTGTCCAGCAACGTCGCCGGCAGCACCCACGGCGGCGGCTTGCGCGCCAGCGCCGAGCCGGGGAACAGCAGGAAACGGCGCTGCCGCGGCGCCTGGAAATCGCCCTTCTCGGTGCGGTGGCCGACCTGGGTCGGCAGGCCGGCCAGCAACGCGCGGTGCAGCGCCTGGTAGGCCGCGGCGCGCTCGCGCTCGCTGGCGCGCGGCGCCTCGCCCGACTCGGCGGGCGCCGGTGGCGGGGCCTGGGCCGCCGGTGCGGGCGTGGCCGGCGTGCCGGTGCCACGGCCTTCGCGGGCCAGGCGCGCGGCGCGGTGCAGCTGCCCGCGGGTCGCGCGCGCCGCGGTCTCGGCATCGCGCGCCGGCGCGGGCGCGGAAGCGCCGGCCAGCAGCGGCCGCAGGGAGGCCTCCTCCGGCTCCTCGGTCCAGCCCAGTTCCGCGCACAGCAGATGCAACTGGCGGTGCAGTTCGCGCCACTCGCGCATCCGCAGGAAGCCGAGGAAATGCCGCCCGCACCAGTCGCGCAGCTTGGATTGGGTCAGCTCCTCGTGCGCCTGCCGGTAGCCGTCCCACAGGCGCAGGATGCCGACGAATTCCGAGCGCGCGTCGGCGAACCTGGCATGTGCGTTGTCGGCCGCCTCGCGCGCCTCCGGCGGGCGCTCGCGCGGGTCCTGGATGCCCAGGAACGCGGCGATCACCAGCATCGGCCGCAGGCAGCCATGCTGCTGCGCCGCCACCAGCATCCGCGCCAGCTTCACGTCCACCGGCAGCCGCGCCATTTTGCGGCCGATCTCGGTGAGCTTGCGCAGGCCGTGGCGGTCCGGCTCGCCGACCGCGCCCAGTTCCACCAGTTGCTGCCAGCCGTCGGCCACCGCACGCTCGTCCGGCGGCTCCAGGAACGGGAAATCCTCGATCCGTCCCAGCCCCAGCTGCAGCATGCGCAGGATCACCCCGGCCAGGCTGGAGCGGCGGATCTCCGGATCGGTGAACGCCGGCCGCGCCTGGAAATCCGCCTCGGCGTAGAGCCGGTAGCAGATGCCTTCGGCGATGCGGCCGCAGCGGCCCTTGCGCTGGTTGGCGCTGGCCTGCGAGATCGGCTCGATGTGCAGGCGGTCGAGCTTCTGCCGCGGGCTGTAGCGCTTGACCCGCGCGTAGCCGGGATCGACCACGTAGCGGATCCGCGGCACCGTCAGCGAGGTTTCGGCGACGTTGGTGGCCAGCACCAGGCGCCGCCGCGGGCCGGGGTTGAACACCCGGTCCTGATCGGCGTTGGAGAGCCGCGCGTACAGCGGCAGCACCTCGGTCTCGCGGTACTTGCGCCGTTCCAGCGCATGGTGCGCATCGCGGATCTCGCGCTCGCCGGGCAGGAACACCAGCACGTCGCCGCGCGGATCCAGCCGGGTGATGTCGTCGATCGCCGCCACGATCGCCTGGTTGACCGTTCGGTCGCCGGCGTTGTCGCCACTCTCGGCGTCGGCCTCCTCGCCGCCCGCCTCCTCGAGCGGCCTGTAGCGCACCTCTACCGGATAGGTGCGGCCTTCCACGCTGATCACCGGCGCATCGTCGAAATGCGCGGCGAAGCGCGCGGTGTCGATCGTCGCCGAGGTCACGATGACCTTCAGATCCGGGCGCTTGCGCAGCAGCTGCTTCAGATAGCCGAGCAGGAAATCGATGTTGAGGCTGCGCTCGTGCGCCTCGTCCACGATGATCGTGTCGTAGCTGGACAGCCAGCGGTCGCTGGCGATCTCGGCCAGCAGGATGCCGTCGGTCATGAACTTGATGCGGGTCTGCTCGCCGACGCGGTCGTTGAAGCGCACCTGGAAGCCCACCGTCTCGCCCACTGGCGTGCGCAGCTCCTCGGCCACACGGCTGGCCACCGCGCGCGCGGCGATGCGCCGCGGCTGGGTGCAGCCGATCATGCCGGCGGCGCCGCGACCGGCGGCCAGGCACAGCTTCGGCAACTGCGTGGTCTTGCCCGAGCCGGTCTCGCCGGCGATCACCACCACCTGGTGGTCGCGGATCAGCGCCACGATGCGCTCTGCCTCGCGCGCGATCGGCAACTGTGGATCCAGGATGATCGCCGGCTGCTGCGCCGCGCGCGCGGCGCAACGCGCCTGCGACGCCTGCAGCGCCTGCTCGAACGTGGCCTCCAGCGCGGCATTGCCGGGCGCGGCCTGCCAGCGCGACCATAGGCCCAGCAGGCGGCCGCGGTCGCGGGTCAGCGCGCCGTCGATCGCGGCGCGACGTTCGCGCAGGCGTGCCGGTACGGAGGGTTTTTCGATAGCGTTCATCAATCGGATGCCATTGAACGTTGAATCACAGCACATGCTTTAGTCTGTCTATTGTGACGCCATCTCATCCGTAACCCCCAGGAGGAACTTCCCATGGCCAAGAGCAAGACCCCCGGCAAGACCAAGAACTCCGCCAGCAAGGCCATCGCCGGCCAGCCGCTGGCCGGGCTGGCGCCGTCTGCGCCCAACATCGATATCGGGATCGGCGGCGGGGATCGCAAGAAGATCGCCGACGGCCTGTCGCACTACATGGCCGACGCCTTCACCCTGTACCTGAAGACCCACAACTTCCACTGGAACGTGACCGGGTCGATGTTCAACTCGCTGCACCTGATGTTCGAGACCCAGTACACCGAGCAGTGGGCGGCGCTGGACGACGTCGCCGAGCGCATTCGCGCCCTGGGCTTCAACGCCCCCGGTTCGTACAAGGAATACGCGGCGCTGACCTCGATTCCGGAAGAGGAAGGCCTCAGCGACAGCGCCGACTGGCGCGAGATGGTGCGCCAGCTGGTGGTCGGCAACGAAGCGGTGTGCCGCACCGCGCGCAAGGTGCTCAAGACCGCCGACGACGCCGGCGACGACCCGTCGGTGGACCTGCTGACCCAGCGCCTGCAGACCCACGAGAAGTACGCCTGGATGCTGCGCTCGCTGCTGCAGTAAGGGATGCCGCCCTGCCTGCCTGGCAGGCAGGGCGCGCCGCTAGGTCGGGCGACGCCACGTGCGCTCCGCCGCGCGAATTGGGCGGCAATGCATGCCGATCGCTGCCTCGTCACGCCTGGCTCCCGTTTAGGAACTGCTTCTTGTAGGAGCGGCTTCAGCCGCGACCAACGCTCAGGACAAGGCCCGGTCGCGGCTGATTCCGAAAGAAGACAGGCGCCGCTGCTACCGGGACCTGCGAGGCGCCAGCCGGGTGCATTGTAGGGGGACTTCAGCCCCGACGCCTTGCAAGGTCGGCCAGGCAAGCTTGGTTCGTCATCGCCGCACTAGCCGTGAGTCCTACAGCACGCCGCACCTTCGCCTGATACCCGCCTGCGGACATCCGGAAGGCAACCGCCCTTGCGCGGCGCGGTATCCTACACAGATGTCTTCCCCCGCCCACGCCTTGCTCAGCCGCGTCTTCGGCTACGACCAGTTCCGCGGCCTGCAACAGGACATTGTCGAACACGTCGCCGCCGGTCACGATGCGCTGGTGCTGATGCCCACCGGCGGCGGCAAGTCGCTGTGCTACCAGATCCCCTCGCTGCTGCGCGACGGCACCGGCATCGTGATTTCGCCGCTGATCGCGCTGATGCAGGACCAGGTCGAGGCGCTGCGCCAGCTCGGCGTACGGGCCGAATACCTCAACTCCACCCTGGACGGCGAGACCGCGCAGCGGGTCGAGCGTGCCCTGCTGGCCGGCGAGCTGGACCTGCTCTACGTCGCCCCGGAACGGCTGCTGACCCCGCGCTTCCTGTCGCTGATCGAGCGCAGCCGCATCGCCCTGTTCGCCATCGACGAGGCGCACTGCGTGTCGCAGTGGGGCCACGACTTCCGCCCCGAGTACCGCCAGCTCACCGTGCTGCACGAGCGCTGGCCGCAGACCCCGCGCATCGCCCTCACCGCCACCGCCGATCCGCCGACCCAGCGCGAGATCGCCGAGCGCCTGGACCTGGCGCAGGCCCGCCACTTCGTCAGCTCCTTCGACCGCCCCAACATCCGCTACACCGTGGTGCAGAAGGACAATGCGCGGCGCCAGTTGCTGGACTTCCTGCGCGCGCACCGCGGCAGCGCCGGCATCGTCTACTGCATGTCGCGGCGCAAGGTCGAGGAGACCGCCGACTTCCTGGCCCGCGAAGGCCTCAACGCCCTGCCCTACCACGCCGGCCTGCCGGCCGAGGTGCGCGCCGACAACCAGCGCCGCTTCCTGCGCGAGGACGGCATCGTGATGTGCGCCACCATCGCCTTCGGCATGGGCATCGACAAGCCCGACGTGCGCTTTGTCGCCCATACCGACCTGCCCAAGTCGCTGGAGGGCTACTACCAGGAGACCGGCCGCGCCGGCCGCGACGGCGAGGCCGCCGAGGCCTGGCTGTGCTACGGCCTGGGCGACGTGGTGCTGCTCAAGCAGATGATCGAGCAGGGCGAGGCCGGCGAAGAGCGCAAGCGCGTGGAACGGCGCAAGCTCGACCAGTTGCTGGGCTACTGCGAATCGATGCAGTGCCGCCGCCAGGTGCTGCTGGCCGGCTTCGGCGAGACCTATCCGCAACCCTGCGGCAACTGCGACAACTGCCTGCAGCCGGCCGACGCCTGGGACGCCACGGTGGCCGTGCAGAAGGCGCTGAGCTGCGTGTACCGCAGCGGCCAGCGCTTCGGCGTCGGCCACCTGATCGACATCCTGCGCGGCAACGAAGGCGAGAAGATCAAGCAGTTCGGCCACGACCAGCTCAGCACCTACGGCATCGGCAAGGACCTGGACGCGCGCGCCTGGCGCGGCGTGTTCCGGCAACTGGTCGCCACCGGCCTGCTGGAAGTGGACAGCGACGCCTACGGCGGCCTGCGCCTCACCGACGCCAGCCGCCAGGTGCTCAAGGGCGAACGCAAGATCATGATGCGCCGCGAACTGCCCAGCCGCGGTCGCGAACGCGGCGACCGCAGCGGCAGCCCGCGCACCGGCGTGCCGGTGCAGGCGCAGGACCTGCCCCTGTTCAACGCCCTGCGCGACCTGCGCGCCGGCCTGGCCAAGGAGCAGAACGTGCCGGCCTTCGTGATCTTCCACGACAGCACCTTGCGCAACATCGCCGAGCAGCGCCCGAGCAGCCTGGACGAGCTGGCGCGGGTCGGTGGCATCGGCGGCAGCAAGCTGGCCCGCTATGGCCAGCAATTGCTGGACGTGGTGCACGCGCAGGGCTGAGCCGCGGCACCGGTGCCCGCAGCGTCGGCGCGCCGCCGCACGCCGCGCGGCACCGACAGGCCGGGTTCAACGTGGTATTGATAGCGTCAGCGTCATGGCGGAGCGTTCCATCGGCCCCGCCCGGCCCCTTTCTCCTGGCGGATGCCCGATGAACCGCAGCCTCCTTCTCCTCGTCTGCACCCTGCTTGCCGGCCCGGCCCTGGCCCAGACCGCCGATGCCACCGGCGACAGCGAGGCGGCCAAGCGCAAACTCGACCTGAGCGTGCCGCAGCAGCCGATCACCTATGCCGATCCCGGCACCAAGGCCGATCCGCCGGGTGCCTATTACGGCGACACCAGCGGTACTTCGGCCTCGGCACAGAAGGCCGCGGCAGCGCAGGCGCGCGCCGAGGCCCTGCAGGCGCAGGCCGACCGCTGCAACGGCGACGTGCACGGCAGCGTCGCCACCGGCATCGGCTATTCCACGCATGGCGGCAACAGCAACTACCAGGCCGCCAATCTGAACATGTGCAAGACCTCGTACACCGACGACGGCAAGCCGCGGCAGATGGGCATCAGCATCAGCGTCGGCCGCGGCGATGGTCCGGTATTCGGCCGCGGCTACTACCCCGGCGCCTACGGCCCGCCGCCGTTCGGCTGGTAAGCGCGGCGACGCACGAGCAGCGCCAAACACAACAACCCGCTGCCGCCGCGATCGAACCTCGTAGGAGCGGCTTCAGCCGCGACGGGGCGTTCCCGGCAAGCCGGTCGCGGCTGAAGCCGTTCCTACCGCACACTTCCCCAAATTGCTGGCAGTGCCGCCAATCGCCCAGGTGCGTATGGACGCAGCCTGAGGTTCTCCGGCAGCCACGCGCCCCCCATTCCCCACAGTCGCCGCACTGCGCAGTACGTCGTGTCGTGCTAGCAACGCTGAGTCCGCCCCGCGCCTGCTCATGCTCCTGTGCAGGCAGACGCCCCCGATCATGCGGACATGCCAGCGGCGCTCTTTGCCAGCGCGAAGCGCGCACCAGCGCACCCATTCAAGAGTGCTGCCGTCACGCTCGTGGCAACAGGATCGACCGACGCGCCACCGCACGCGCGGCAACGACGCATCGCGTCTACAATCGCGCTGCACCGGCGTCTGCGCGTGCGACGGCGACACGCCCAGCAGCATGCGCCTCGCCGGTCGGCACCAGGCCGCCTTCCTCCTTCATGTGGCACCGCTTCCCCCCGAGCTCACGCCATGTCCAACGTAGTCCGGCTGCACAGCGCCCGCGAACGCGAGCAGCGCCTGCACGATGACGTCCTCGATGCGGCCGAACGCTGCATCGTCGAGAACGGCCTCGGCGCCACCACCTTCGAACTGATCGCCGGGACCGCCGACGTGCCCAGCAGCGCGGTGCGCCGGCAATTCGACGACAAGCGCAGCCTGGTCCAGGCGCTGATGGAACGCGGCTACGAGCGCGCGATCCGCACGATGTGGCTGCTGCAGCCACCGCCGCACCAGGACGCCACCGCCTTCATCGCCGGGGCGTTGGAAGAGTGGCTGGTCGCCGACGCCAACCAGCGGCGGCGGCGCCTGGACCTGGAAATGGACCTGGCCGCGGCACGCGATCCCGAACTGGCGCAGTACGCGCGCCGGCTCAACGTGTCCCTGGTGCAGAACCTGGGCGACCTGCTGCGGCGCATGCTGCGCGACCATGGCTGGAGCGGCGGCGAGGCGGAATTCCAGGCCCGCGTCTATGCGGTCGCGGCGATGTGCGGCGGTCTGCACATGATGATGACCACCGGCTTGGAGCTCAACCGCATGCACCTACAGTTGATCCTCAGCGAGAGCCTGGCCGGGATCTTCAGTACGGCGCGCGCGTAACGCGGCCCGGGGTCGCCTGACGTGCGCGCCTCACGCGTACACGTCGCGGGATGCTGATGAACACCCGGCATGCCAAGCGGATGCCACGCTCAGTTGGGATCGCATGCACCGTGCATGGTCGAGCGCCACTGTTGCATGCGCCTCGAACGAGGTGGGTGAGCTCGCGGGACAGCCGCGCCATCGGCACCGCATGCCATCCGATCCAGCGTGACACGCGAACACGATCTCCGCGGCACCCAGACCGCAACCGCGTCCGCGCGCGGCCCGCACCTTCGCAACACGTCAGTGCGCAAGCACCGACCACCCCTGCATGCGCTGTGCCGCGCTGCGCATGGCCTGGCCGATGTGCTGCAAGGTCCTGGAACGGACCGCAACGTGCTGCCAGTACAGCGGCACGTCGAGCCAGCGCTGCGGATCGACGACGACGATCTGCTGCTGGCGCAGGGCGGCTGCAAGCATCTGCTCCGGCGCCAGGCACCAGCCCAGTCCACGCGCGGCCGCCTCGACGAAGCCGATGGAGGTCGGCAGATAGTGGATCGGCGGGCTCAGCCGCGAGCGGGTGATACGGCGCACGAAGCGCGCCTGCAGTGCGTCCTTGCGGTTGTAGACGATCATCGGGGCGCGCGCCAGCGCCACCGCATCCAGACCATCGGCAAAGTACTGGGCGAAAAAGGCCGGCGAGGCGATCGCACGGTAGCGCATCGCACCCAGCGGCAGCACATTGCAGCCCTGCAAGGCCTTGCCGACGGAGGTGACGGCTCCGAGCACCGCACCACTGCGCAGCAACTCCAGTGTGTGGTCCTGGTCGTCCACGCGGATGTCGAACAGGAACCCGTGCGCGTCGTGCAGGGCCGCCAACGCGTCCAGGAACCAGGTCTGCAGCGAGTCGTCGTTCACCGCGATGGCGATGCTGCGCGCCACGGCGCTGCCGGTGGGCGCTGGCAGCAAGTCGGCCACCGCCTCGGCTTCCAGCGCCTGCATCGGCCGCACGCTGCGCAGCAGGCGCTCGCCGGCCGGTGTCGGCCGGCAGGGAGCCTGGCGCACGATCAGCACCTGGCCGAGCCGGTCTTCCAGTGCCTTGATCCGCTGCGACACTGCCGACGGCGTCAACGCCAGGCGGCGCGCGGCGGCCTCGAAACTTCCTTCTTCCAGCACGGCGGCGAAGGCGGACAGTTGGGGATGAAGCAGATCCATGGCAACGACGC
Source organism: Xanthomonas sp. PPL134 (assembly GCF_040595915.1). Lineage (NCBI taxonomy): Bacteria > Pseudomonadati > Pseudomonadota > Gammaproteobacteria > Lysobacterales > Lysobacteraceae > Xanthomonas > Xanthomonas sp. PPL134. The sequence continues at coordinate 316,617 of NZ_JAMDLL010000003.1, read as the reverse complement.
AGATTAGAAACGCTTCACAGCGTACAGAAAAACGAGTTTGGCTAATGCGGGCGGCGCGTGCAGCATGCTCGCCCCACCCACCAGGACCTTGCGCATGTGGCTGCACGCACTGTTGGCCGGCCTCGTCGCCGGCGCCGGCCTGATCGTCGCCATCGGCGCGCAGAACGCCTTCGTGCTGCGCCAGGGACTGCAGCGTCGGCACGTCGGCCTGGTCGTGGCCGTGTGCGCCGCCAGCGACATTGCGCTGATCGTCCTCGGCGTGTCGGGCATCGGCGCCGTGGTGGATGCCTGGCCAGGCGTGCTGCAGGGATTGCGTTTCGGCGGCGCGGCCTTCCTCGGCGCATACGCGCTGCTGGCGGCGCGCCGCGCCTGGCGCGGCAGCGGCGGCCTGCTGGCGCAAGGCCAGGACCAGCAAAGCTGGCGACGCGCCCTGCTGACCTGCCTGGCCTTCACCTTCCTCAACCCGCACGTGTACCTGGACACCATGGTGCTGTTGGGCAGCCTCTCGACCCGTTACCCGGGACAACTGCGCTGGGCGTTCGCACTCGGCGCCTGCTTGGCCAGCGTGACCTGGTTCTGCAGCCTCGGCTACGGCGCGCGGCTGCTGCAGCCGGTGTTCCGCAAGCCCGCTGCGTGGCGCTTGCTGGATGCGGCAGTCGCGCTGTTCATGCTGGGACTGTGCCTGTCGTTGCTCCTGCAGCCCTTGGCATGAGCGATCGGCCGCCCGCGCGGCTACGCCGCCGCACCAGGCGGCCAGACGCACATCTGCTTTGCCCACGTGACGCAGTCCTCAGGCATCAAGGCAGTCCCGGTTCCCATGACTGGAACGCCTGTAACAACAACACGGATGCGGCGTAACAGCCCTAAGACCACGCAGCGGCGACCGTGGCACCAGCGAAACTGCCGTTAATTTCAGGAGTGATGTCAGTAGCCGGCGAAAAACACCAAGGGCGACGCCTAACGCGTGGATCGAAGTGGTGGGCCGTGATGGATTCGAACCATCGACCAAAAGATTAAAAGTCTTCTGCTCTACCGACTGAGCTAACGGCCCAAAACAAGACCCCGGCGTTGCACCGGGGCGCGTAGTCTACCCCAGCACGGGGCGTTTCGCGAAATCAGGCGTAGCGGGTCGGGTCGGCGACGCCTGCGTCGGCGAAACCGGCCGCGCGCAGGCGGCAGGCGTCGCAATGGCCGCAGGCGCGGCCGGCGTCGTCGGCGCGGTAGCAGGACACGGTCAGGCCGAAATCCACGCCCAGGCGCACGCCCTCGCGCACGATGTCCGCCTTGCTCATGTGCTGCAACGGCGCATGCACGCGCAGCCCGGCGCCCTCCACCCCGGCCTTGGTCGCCAGGTTGGCCAGGGTCTGGAACGCGTCGATGAACTCGGGGCGGCAGTCGGGATAGCCGGAGTAGTCCACGGCGTTGACCCCGCAGAAGATGTCGGCCGCGCCCAGCACCTCGGCCCAGCCCAATGCCACCGACAACATGATGGTGTTGCGCGCCGGCACGTAGGTGACCGGGATGCCGTCGCCGCCGGCGTCCGGCACCTCGATGTCGTCGGTCAGCGCGGAGCCGCCGATGCTGCGCAGGTCGACGTTGACGGTCTTGTGCGCCACCGCGCCCAGCGCCGAGGCGACGCGCGCGGCCGCATCCAGTTCGGAGGTGTGGCGCTGGCCGTAGCGCACGCTCAGGGCATGCACCGCGAAACCCTGCGCACGGGCGATGGCGACGACGACGGCGGAGTCCATGCCACCGGAGAGAAGGACGACGGCGTTTTTCATCTGGGTGCTGGGAGTGGGGAGTGGGGAAACGGGAATGGGAAGAGCGTAGCAGCCGAGCCGGACCGGGAAGATCGAAGATCTTCGAGAAGAGAAAGCGGATCAGGTAGAGCCACGCCGACCGTGCGGCGCTCTTCCGATTCCCGTTTCTCCATTCCCGATTCCCAGCTGCGCGCCAGCGCTCAGCTACCGCCCCGGCTCGTCGTTCCACAGCAGCTTGTGCAACTGCATCTGGAACCGCACCGGCAGGCGGTCGGCGACGATCCAGTCGGCCAGGTCGCGCGCGCTCAGTTCGCTCTTGCTGGGCGAGAACCAGACCGTGCAGCGCGTCTGGAGCCGGTGTTCGGCGACCACCGCACGCGCCCATTCGTAGTCGGCGCGGCCGCACAGCACGAACTTGATCTGGTCGCGCGCGGTCAGCAGCGGCAGGTTCTCCCAGCGGTTGCGGTGCGCCTCCTGCGACGCCGGGGTCTTGATGTCGACCACCCGCGACACCCGCGGGTCGACCTCGGCGATATCCAGCGCGCCGGAAGTCTCCAGCGAGACGTCGTAGCCGGCATCGCACAGGCGCTGCAGCAGCTGCAGGCAGCGCTTCTGCGCCAGCGGCTCGCCGCCGGTGACGCAGACGTGGCGCACGCCGTGGCGCGCCACCTCTTCCAGGATCGCGTCGATGTCCCACCATTGCCCGCCGTGGAAGGCGTAGGCGGTGTCGCAGTAACTGCAGCGCAACGGGCAACCGGTCAGGCGCACGAACACGGTGGGCCAGCCGGCGCTCTCGGCCTCGCCCTGCAGCGACAGGAAGATCTCCGTCAGCTTCAGGCGGGGCAGCGGGCTTTGGACGATATCGCTGGGAACGGCGGCCATGGCGGGAGAAGAGTGCTCCCGCGACGGCGGCGGCAGCGTAAGGGGCTCAGCGCAGCTGCTGGCCGATACGGATCGACTGCAGGCGGTCCTGCGCGGTGCGCGCGGCATCGGACCCAGGATACTTCGCGCCGACCTGTTGCAGGGTCTGCTCGGCGTCCTGGACGCGGCCTTCGCCGTACTGGGACAGGCCCAGCTTGAGCAGCGCGCCCGGTGCCTTGTCGTGGGTCGGATAGCGGCCGATCAGGTCCTGGAACTGGGCCTCGGCCAACTGGAAATTCTTGGTGGCGTAATAGCTCTCGCCGAGCCAGTACAGCGCGTTCGGCGCATACACGCCGTTCGGGTAGGCCTGCAGGAAGCTCTGGAACAGGTTCGCCGAATCGGCGTACTTGCCTGCCTTCAGGGCGTCGAAGGCAACGTTGTAGGCCGCCCGCTCATCGCCGGCGGCCGCCAGGGTACCGGCGTCGCCGTGCACCGACGGCGGCGGCTCGGCGACGGCAGACGGCTTGCCTGCGGGCGCGGCCGGCGCGGCAGCCGGTGCGGCGCCATTGGCCGGCGGCAACGGCGGCGTCGCCCCTGCCCCTGCACCACTTTCGAGCCGGCCCACGCGGCCATCCAGGTCCAGGTACTGGTCCTTGATCTGCTGCTTGAGCTGGTCGTTGCTGTGCTGCAGTTGTTCGATCGTGGCCTCCATCGACTGCATCTGCGTCCGCAGCTGGTTGAGCTGGTTCAGGATGTCGGTGTTGGCCTGGGTATTCATGGCCTGCTGCTCGAGCGCGGAAACGCGGTCGGCCAGGCTCGCGCGCTGCGCATGAGCCGGCGCGGCGGCCACGAGGGCCGCCGCGACGATCATCGATGTAAGGACACCGATACGCATCTTTTCTTACTGCGCCGTGTAGACGATCTCGACGCGACGGTTCTGCGACCAGCAGGACTCGTTCGACTCGGTGCAGACCGGACGCTCTTCACCGTAGCTGACCACGGTCAGCTGCGCAGCCGAACCACCGTTGGCCTGCAGCGCCGAGGACACGGCGTTGGCACGACGCTCGCCCAGGCCCATGTTGTACTCGCGCGAACCGCGCTCGTCGGTGTTGCCCTGCAGGGTGATGCGCGAGGACGGACGGTCACGCAGGTACTTGGCGTGGCAAGCCATGATCGCCTGGAACTCCGGCTTCACGGTGTCCTTGTCCAGGTCGAAGTAGACCACGCGCTGACGCAGGCAGGAATCGGTGTCCAGGTCGCCCGGGCCATACAGACCGGAGGTCGACGGACCGGTCGGAGCGGTGGTACCGGTGGTGCCGGTGGTGTCGGTCTGGGGCTGTTCCTTGACCTTCTTGGCGCAGCCGGCCAGAGCTGCAACGGACAACAGCGAAACAAGCAGAACGCGGGTGGTCTTGTTCATGGGGATACCTTGTGGCTCCTGGGCCGATGAGGGGTTCAACAGCGAAATATTAACACCAAACTTACATGTCAACGTGCAGTGCGATACGGCGACCAGGACGGCTCGCGCACGTCGCCATCGGCGAGCACCAGACGCTGCCGCACGCGGGCATCGGCCGAGACCGCGTACAGCACGCCACGGCCGCCTTCACGCGCCGCATACAGCACCATGCTGGCGTTGGGAGCGAAGCTCGGCGATTCGTCCAGCGAGCCGGTCGACAGCGTGCTCCAGCGCGGCGAACCCAGGCTGCGGTCCATCATCGCGATCTTGTAGGTGTTGCCGCTGCCCTGGGCCACGACCAGCTTGTTGCCGTCGAAGGACACGCTCGGGGTCGCGTTGTAGTTGCCCTGGAAGGTGATGCGGGTGGCGCTGCCACCGGTGGCCGGCACCTGGTAAATCTGCGGGCGGCCGCTGCGGTCGGAGGTGAAGTAGATGCTGTTGCCGTCCGGCGCCCAGGTCGGCTCGGTGTCGATGCCGAAGTGGTTGGTCAGCTGGGTCAGCTGCTTGCTGCCCAGATCCATCACGTAGATCTCCGGGTTGCCGCTGCGCGACAGCGCCAGCGCCAGCTTCTTGCCGTCCGGCGAGAACGACGGCGCGCCGTTGATGCCGCGGAAGCTGGAGACCAGTTGGCGCGCACCGGTGGCGATGTCCTGGATGTAGATCGACGAGTTGCCGCGCTCGAAGCTCACGTAGGCCAGCTTCTTGCCGTCCGGGCTCCAGTTCGGCGACAGCAGCGGCTCGGCCGAGCGAACGATGGTCTGCGGGTTGTAGCCGTCGGAGTCAGCCACCATCAGCGCATAGCGCATCGCCCCACCCTTGCCGCTGGCAGTGACATAGGCGATACGGGTCCAGAACGCGCCGCGCACGCCGGTGATCTTCTCGTAGATGGCATCGGCCATCTGGTGGGCGACGTCGCGCATGGCGTTGGCGCGCGCGGTCATCGCCAGGCCGAGCATGCGCTCGCCCTTGCCCACGTCGAACAGTTCGTACTCGACGCGGTAGGCGCCCTCGCCGGCATCCATCACCCGGCCGACGACCAGATAGCTCTGCTTGAGCGCGCGCCAGGTGGCGAACTGCACTTCGCTGCCGCGGGTCGGACGCTCGACGATCTGCGACTCGGGCAGATTGCGGAACTGGCCGGAGCGATCCAGGTCGGCGCGGACCACCGCGGCGACGTCGGTGCTCGGCGGGGTCGCCGAGCCCTGGTACGGCATCGGCACGACGGTGATCGGGGTCGCCGAGGCATTGCCGCCGACGATGTCGATTTCCAGGCCCTTGTCCTGCGCGGACGCGGCGAGAGGCAGCAACAGGGCGGTGAGAACGGCAAGCCAGCGCGGCAGTTTCTTCATGGGTCGCTCAGCAGGATCGGAAAGGCGCAAGAGATAGCAATGCGCGGGTGAACGTATTCGCAATCATGAACCATCGCCATGTGAAGCCGATGGCAGGACGCGGCACATTATCGCCCATCGCCCGTGGGGTGGATGGCCGGCCGTGCGCAAACGCAGCGGCGGCGGCCGATCTCACTGGTCCTGGGCGGTGAAGTTGAACGTCAGGTTGCGCGCGAACACGGTCTCGAAGCCGCGGTAGGGCAGCGGCTGCGCGCGCAGCACGGCGGCCTCGATCGAGCGGCGGCCGGCCTCGTCGTACGGGCAGTCGGGACTGACCTTGGCCTCCATCACCTGGCCGCCGGGAATCTGCGTGATCGAGATCTTGCACTTCTGCCCCAGCGGCACCGAATCCGGACGCACCCACTGACTCAGCACCGCCTGCTGGATCGCCGCGGCGTACTTGGCCTGCAGGTCGGTGTTGGTGCCGTTCTGGCCCGGCGCCTGCTGCGGCGTGGTGGCCGCGGCCGCCGAGGCCTTCTTGGCGTTCAAGTCGGCGATCTGCTGCAGCTTCTGCTGGGCCAGTTGGGCCTCGCGCTCCAGCTTCTCGCGCTGCTTGCGGATGTCGGCGATCTTCTTCTGCCGCTCCTCTTCCTGCTGCGCGGCCAGCCGCTGCTTCTGCTCGGCTTCCTGCTGGCGCTTCTGCTCGGTCAGGTCGATCTGTTCCTGGCGGCGCTTGGCCTCCTGCTCCTGCTTCTCCTTCTCCTGGGAGATCGCGGTGCGGGTGGCACGGTCCTGGTCGACCTTGTCGGGGACCGGGACGAAATCCTGTGCCTTCTGCTGCTGCGGCGTCGGCGCCTGCTGCGGCTTGGGCGTGGGAATCGGCTGCGGCGGCGGCACCGTGTCTTCCTCGGCGACGTCCTTGACCGGCTCGGGCAGCGGCTCGGGCAAGGGCTTAGGCGCGTCCTTGACCGCCTTCTGCGCCGAGCGCACGTCGGCAGCCGAGACCACCAGCGAGGCCTCGACCATCGGCGAACCGGCGGCCGGTTCGACCTGGCGCACCGGCGACCACCACCAGGCCAGGAAGAACAGCAGCGCGATCAGCACATGCACCAGCAGCGCCAGGGCGACCCCGTAGATCAGGCCCTTGTCGTCGCCGCGGTGCAGCGGCGGGCGGGAGTCGGCTTCAGCGTGCATTGTTTCCGGGCTGACTCATCAGGCCGACCTTGGGCACGCCGGCCTGCTGCAGCATGACCATGGTGTCCATGACCAATTGATAGTTGGAGCTGCCGGGCGCGGCGACGAACACCGGCACGTCCTTGTTCTGGCCGACGAAGGCCTGGATCTTCGCCTTCAGTTCCGGCGCGGCGATCTTCTCCGGCTTGCCGTCCTGCAGGGTCAGCGTGTAGCGGCCCTCGGCATCGACGGTGACGATCACCGGATCCTTCTTGCTCTCCACCGAGCGCGCGGTGGAATCGGGCAGGTCCACGTCCACGCTCAGGCTGAGCAAGGGCGCGGTGACCATGAAGATGATCAGCAGCACCAGCATCACGTCGATGTACGGCACGACGTTGATCTCGGACTTGAGCTTGCGGCGCTTGCGGCGGGAAATGGCGGCAGTCATGCGGGAATCCTGGAAGTCGTGGGCAGGCGGGCGACGCTCAGTCGCCGCTGGCCTGGCGCTGCAGGATGGAGCTGAACTCTTCGGAGAAGGTCTCGAAGCGCACGGCCAGGCGCTCGACCCGGGTGGTGAAGCGGTTGTAGGCCCACACCGCCGGGATCGCCACGAACAGGCCGATGGCAGTGGCGAACAGCGCTTCGGAGATGCCCGGCGCGACCGCGGCGATGCCTGCCTGCTGACCGCTGTTGATCATGTCGTGCATGGTCACCATGATGCCGAACACGGTGCCGACCAGGCCCACGTAGGGCGCGGTGGAGCCGATGTTGGCGAGCAGTTCCAGGTTGCGCTCCAGGCGGTCCACTTCGCGCGCGTAGGTGGCGCGCATCGCCCGTTGCGCACCCTCCAGCTGGATGCGTGCATCGAGCCGGCGCTTGTCGCGCAGGCGGGTGAATTCGCGGAAGCCGGCCTCGAAGATCGCCTCCAGCCCGCCGACCACGCGGTTGCGGTCGGTGGCGCCGGCGTAGAGCTTGCTCAGGTCGGTGCCGGACCAGAAGCGGTTCTCGAAGTCGTCGGCCTCGCGGTTGGCGTCCTTGAACACCTTGCCCTTGCGGAAGATGATGACCCAGCTGATCAGCGAGCCGAGCAGCAGCAGCAGCACGATCACCTTGACCGGCAGGCTGGCCTTGACCATCAGGTCCAGGTAGTTGATGCCGCCGTGGGCGGCGGTGCTGGCGACGGCCTGGGTGGCGGTCTGGGTCACGTCCTGCGGCAGCGCCTCCACCACCGTGTCCTGCAGGGCCAGGAGCAATGCGATCATCCGTCGTTCCTCAGTAATTCGGCTTCAGTGATTTCAAGAACTTTCAATGCATCGTGCAGCGCGTCGTCCATGCCGCGCGGGCGGAAGCTGCCGGCGCTGAGCGCCGCCACCCGCACCTGCGCGCGCAACAGCAGTTCCCCGTCGTCGCGGCGGATCGACTGCGCGAACACCAGGCTGGCGCGCTTGCACTGCGACAGCGCGACGCCGACCTGCAGGGAGTCGTCCAGGCGTGCCGGGCGCAGGAAGTCGAGTTGCATCGCGCGCACCGCGAACACCAGGTCGTGTTGCAGGCGCAGGCGTTCCTGACCATACCCCAGCGCCCGCAACCACTCCGTGCGCGCCCGCTCCAGGAAGGCCACGTAGCGCGCGTGGTAGACCACGCCACCGGCGTCGGTATCTTCCCAGTAGACGCGTGTCGGCCAACTGAATAGCCGGGAATCGGGAACGGGGAATGGGGAATCGGCAGTCAAGAGCGGCGCTCCTGTCGATAGCTGGGTAACCAAAACATCCTAGAACAGCGCCCCCGATTCCCCATTCCCGATTCCCAATTCCCGGCTCTTGGGCTGCAGGCCCAGGTGCAGATAGGCCTTGTTGGTGGCCATGCGGCCGCGGGCGGTGCGGATCAGGTAGCCCTGCTGAATCAGGTAGGGCTCGATCACGTCCTCCAGGGTGCCGCGTTCCTCCGACAGCGAGGCGGCCAGCGACTCGACGCCGACCGGGCCGCCGTCGAAGTACTCGATGATGGTGCGCAGCATGCGCCGGTCCAGCTCGTCGAAGCCCTCGGCGTCGACCTTGAGCATCTGCGTGGCGGCCTGCGCCACCGCCAGGTCGATCTGCCCGCCGGCGCGGACCTGGGCGAAGTCGCGGACCCGCCGCAGCAGGCGGTTGGCGATGCGCGGGGTGCCGCGCGCGCGCCGGGCGATCTCGGCGCAGCCGTCGGCGTCGCAGGCGATGCCGAGGATGCTGGCGGAGCGGCGCACGATCTGCGCCAGCTCGTCCGGGGTGTAGAAGGCCAGGCGCTGGACGATGCCGAAGCGGTCGCGCAGCGGCGCGGTCAGCAGGCCGGCGCGGGTGGTGGCGCCGATCAGGGTGAACGGCGGCAGGTCGATCTTGATCGAGCGCGCGGCCGGGCCCTCGCCGATCATGATGTCGATCTGGAAGTCTTCCATCGCCGGATACAGCACTTCCTCCACCACCGGCGACAGCCGGTGGATCTCGTCGACGAACAGCACGTCGTGCGGCTGCAGGTTGGTCAGCAGCGCGGCCAGGTCGCCGGCCTTCTCGATCACCGGACCGGAGGTGACCCGCAGGTTGACCCCCAGCTCGTTGGCGATGACGTGGCTCAGCGTGGTCTTGCCCAGGCCCGGAGGCCCGAAGATCAGCACATGGTCCATCGCCTCGCCGCGCGCCTTGGCCGCCTCGATGTAGATCGACAGCTGCTCGCGCACCGGCTGCTGGCCGAGGTAGTCGTCCAGCCGCTTGGGGCGGATGCTGGCCTCGGCGACCTCATCCTCGCGGGTGGCGCTGCTGGCGATGATGCGGTCCATGGAAAGCCGGGATTGGGGAATCGGGAATGGGGAATCGAGCGGACAATAGTAGCGGTTGGCGGCACGGCTGGCGCCTACTTCCGTGGTCGCCGCTGCGTTTTTTCAGGCCGGACGCCGCGGCCGTTGCCTTTCCCTATTCCCCATTCGCGCTTCCCCATTCCCAAGGCCGCGACCCCGTCGCGGCCTCAGATCTCCACCTGCGCGCCCAGTTCCACCAAGCGGTTGCCGGGGATGCGGAAGAAGCCGGTGGCGGGGGCGGCGTTGCGGTGCATGATCGCGAACAGCTTGTCGCGCCAGATCGGCATGCCGCGGTTGGCGCTGGCCACGATGGTCTCGCGGCTGGCGAAATAGGTAGTGTCCATGGGGTCGAAGTAGATCCCGCCCTGGTCGCAGGAGCGCATCAGCGCCAGCGGCACGTCCGGGGTCTCCATGAAGCCGAAGCGCACGTAGACACGGTAGAACTCGTCGCCGATCGCGTCGATCTTCAGCCGCTGCCCCGCCGCCGCGTACGGCACCTGCAGGGTCTCCACGGTCAGGAACACGTTGCGCTCGTGCAGCACCTTGTTGTGCTTGAGGTTGTGCATCAGCGCATGCGGCACCACCATCGGGTCGGCGGTCAGGAACACCGCGGTGCCGGGCACGCGCACCGGCGGCGCCAGCATCAGCCCAGGCAGGAAGGTGTCGAGCTTGATGCCGTCCTTGCGGATCTCGTCGTGCAGCAGCTTGCGGCCGCGGCGCCAGGTGCGCATCAGGGTGAACAGGATCAGGCCCAGCAGCAGCGGGAACCAGGCGCCGTCCAGGAACTTGATGATGTTGGCGTAGAAGAACGCGCAGTCCACCGCCAGGAACACCAGGGCGAACAGCCACAGCAGCGGCGCCGGCACCCGCGGGTTGGCGCGCGCGTAGATGACCATCAGCACGGTGGTGATCAGCATGGTGCCGGTCACCGAGACGCCGTAGGCGGTGGCCAGCGAGGTCGAGTCGCCGAACCCGATCACCGCCACCACCACCAGCGCCAGCAGGCACCAGTTCACCGCCGGCACGTAGATCTGGCCGATGGTGGAGTGCGAGGTGTGGCGGATGTGCATGCGCGGGATGTAGCCCAGTTGCATGGCCTGGCTGGCCACCGAGTAGGCGCCGGTGATCAGCGCCTGCGAGGCGATCACCGTGGCCGCGGTGGCCAGCACGATCATCGGGTACAGCGCCCACTCGGGCACCGCCTCGTAGAACGGGTTGCTGACCGCGGCCGGGTCGCGCAGCACCAGCGCGCCCTGCCCCAGGTAGGTCAGGGTCAGCATCGGCAGCACCACGAACTGCCAGGAGCGGCGGATCGCCTTGGCGCCGAAATGGCCCATGTCCGCGTACAGTGCCTCGCCGCCGGTGACCGCCAGCACCACCGCGCCGAGCACGAACACCGCGTGCCAGTTGTGCTCGGCGAAGAAGCGCACGCCCCACCATGGGTTCAGCGCATGCAGCACTTCCGGCGCGCGCGTCATGTTGTAGACGCCGATCGCGCCCAGCGCCACGAACCAGACCAGGGTGATCGGCCCGAACGCCTTGCCCACCCGCTCGGTGCCGTAGCGCTGGGCCATGAACAGCATCCCCAGCACCACCAGGGTGATCGGCACCACGAACGGCTCCAGCTTGGGCGCGGCCACCTCCAGGCCTTCCACCGCCGACAGCACCGAGATGGCCGGGGTGATGACGCCGTCGCCGAAGAACAGCGAGGCGCCGAAGATACCGAGGATGCCGACCACGTACATCGAGCGCGAGCCGCCCGGCAGGGTCCGCTGCGCCAGCGCGGTCAGCGCCATGATGCCGCCCTCGCCGTCGTTGTCGGCGCGCATGATCACGGTGACGTACTTGACCGTGACCACCAGCATCAGCGCCCAGAACACCAGCGACAGGATGCCCAGCACGGTGTCGTGGTCCGGGGTCAACCCGTAGTGCGGCGAGAACGCCTCCTTGAGCGTGTACAGCGGACTGGTGCCGATGTCGCCGAAGACCACGCCGATGGCGGTCAGCATCACCCCAAAGCCCGTCTTGGCGTGCGGATCGTGGCTGCCCGGGCGGGCGGCGGAACTGGAGGAGCTGGACATGGTGGGAAGAGTAGCGCCAGAACGTGAAGAAAGAGCGGGGAGCCGAGCCGACCGGGCGGTCAGCGCAGCGCCGCCTGCAGGGCCTTGCGGATCACCGTGGCGACCTCGTCGCCATCGGCGGCGGCGTCGCGCGCCATCTTCGCCGCCTCGGCCGGCTTGTAGCCGAGCTGCTGCAGCGCCACCGTGGCCTCGGACACCGCGTCGGTGCCCAGCTGCCCGGTCACCGGTGCGCCGCCGCTGAAGTCGGCCGCACGGTCGCGCAGTTCCACCACCATGCGCTCGGCGGTCTTCTTGCCGATACCGGGGATGCGGGTCAGCGCGGTGACGTCGGCGGCGGTGATCAGCCGCGCGAACTCGTCCACGCTGACCCCGGACAGCACCGCCAGCGCGATCTTCGCGCCGATCCCGCTGACCCGCTGCACGTCGCGGAACAGGCGCCGCTCGCCCTCGCGCAGGAAGCCGTACAGCGACACGCTGTCCTCCTTCTGCGCATAGTGGGTGAACAGGATCACGTCGCGACCGACGTCGGGCAGGTCGTAGAAGGTGCTCATCGGCGCCTCCAGCTCATACCCCACCCCACCCACGTCAATCACCAGCCACGGCGGCTGCTTGTAGGCCAGGATCCCGCGCAGACGGCCGATCATTGGGCGCCTCCGTGGAGGCGCCGGGAATGGGGAAACGGGAATGGGGAATGGGCAAAGCGGACGCCCGCTTCATCGCTTCTGCTGTTCCCATTCCCGATTCCCGACTCCCGATTCCCAGCCTTTCTCATTTTCTACTCCACGCCTGCTGCGTGCTGACGCCCAGGCGCTGCGCGGTGGCGCGCACGTGGGCATGGGTGATGGCGACGGCCAGCGCGTCGGCGGCGTCGGCCTGAAGTTTGCCGGTCAGGCTCAGCATGAGACCGACCATGTGTTGCACTTGTTGCTTCTCCGCCGCGCCCTTGCCGACCACGGCGAGCTTGATCTCCTTGGCGGCGTACTCGTGCACCGGCAGCTCGCGCAGCACCGCCGCGCAGATCGCCGCGCCACGTGCGTGGCCGAGCTTCAGCGCCGCGTCGGCGCTCTTGCCCATGAACACCCGCTCGATCGCCACTTCCTGCGGGCGGTACTCCTCGATCAACGCATCCAGCCCGAGCAGCAGGCGCTTGAGCCGCAAGGCGAAATCGCCCTCGCCCAGCAACACCAGCGGCGCATGGTGCACGTGCCGGGTACGGCCGGCCGCGTCCACGTCGATGATGCCCACGCCGGTGCGCTGCGAGCCGGGGTCGATGCCGAGGATGCGGGTGGAGCCGGGATTGGGGATTCGGGAATCGGGAATCGGGAAAGCAGCGCCCGTGCGGGCAGAGATGCCCGTGGCAGCCATCGATGTCTGCGATGCCTCCGGCACAGGCACGGCGCTCTTCCGGGTGCCGGGTCCCGGGCCCCGGGCCCCGGCGTTCATGGTGTCAGCCCCCGTCACTCAGCGCGGCCTGGTCCACGTTGGAATAGACGTTCTGCACGTCGTCCAGGTCTTCCAGCATGTCCAGCAGCTTGCGCACCTGCACCGCGGTGTCGCCGTCCACGGCGATGTCGTTGTCGGCGCGGAAGGTGATCTCGGCATGGTCGGCGGCCAGGCCGGCCGCGTCCATGGCGTCCTTGACCGCCTGGAACGCCTCCGGTGCGGTCAGCACGTCGATGGCGCCGTCCTCCGGATAGACCACGATGTCGTCGGCGCCGGCCTCGATCGCCGCCTCGGTGATCTTCTCCTCGTCGGCGCCGGCGGCGAAGCTGAGCACGCCCAGGCGCTTGAACATGAAGGCCACCGAGCCATCGGTGCCCATGTTGCCGCCGCACTTGCTGAAGGCATGGCGCACGTCGGCCACGGTGCGCACGCGGTTGTCGGTCAGGCAGTCCACGATCACCGCCACCCCGCCCGGGGCATAGCCCTCGTAGCGCACTTCCTCGTACTCCACGCCTTCCAGTTCGCCGGTGGCCTTCTTGATCGCCCGCTCGATCACGTCCTTGGACATGTTGGAGGCCAGCCCCTTGTCCATCGCCACGCGCAGCCGCGGGTTGTTGGACGGATCGCCGCCACCGGCGCGCGCGGCGACGCCGATCTCGCGGATGATCTTGGTGAAAATCTTGCCGCGCTTCGCATCGGATGCGTTCTTGCGGGCTTCGATCGAGGGGCCTCTACCCATGGGGCGTTCCGGACAGTTGTAAGGACAAGGCGCGGATTTTACCTGATGCCGCGCACATCCCGGGGTTCGGCCACGCCGGCGAGCGGCCGCGCGTGCGGCCGGCGCATGCCGCGCGTTCCCCGGGCGACGCCGGCGCCAGCGCGTGCCGGCCCGTGCTACCTGTCAAACCTTGGCGGACTGTCTACCCATGCGCGCCGCATCGCTGCCAGAACTGTCATGCCCCACCGGGAGGCTGAACGCGTCAGTCGCGCCCGCCTTCCATCGCACTAGAAGGAGATCCCCATGTCCCGCAACATCCCCGCACCCGTCCCCTTCCTGTCGCTGGCCCTGCGCTGCCTGGGCCTGCTCGCCCTGGCTGCCCCGGGCCTGGCCAGCGCCCAGACCGACGCCTTCAGGGGCCGCTACAGCGCCGGCTTCACCACCTATGCGATCAGCGGCCAGGAACCCCGCGCGACAGGCAAGTACCCGGTCTACGTGCATATCGGCGGGACCGGCGAGAACTACCAGAGCAATTGGGCGATGGCCGCGGTGAACGCCGCGGCGGCCAAGGGCTTCGTGGCCGCCTCGGTGGAGTACGACAACGCCAGCTTCGGCAGCTGCGGCGTCATCGGCAACCGCGCCAAGGCCATCTTCGATGCGCAGAACCTCAACAGCGCCATCGCCCAGATTTGCGCCCGCGACAAGGCCGACTGCTCCAAGGGCGTGGTGACCGGCGGGCTCAGCCAGGGTTCGATCATCTCGGTGCTGGCGCACGACTACGAGCCGCGGGTCGCCGCCTCGTTCGGCCAGGGCACCGGCGCGACCTACACCGCCTACTACAACCTGGCGTCCTGCATCGCCGACGGCAACCACTCGCTGCCGTCCGATCGCCTGCGCATCATCAACGGCGAGCGCGACATGTTCGTCGGCGGCACCGAGAACATCGCCCGCACGCAGGCGCAACTGGTCACCGGCCTGCGCTGCGACGGGCAGCAGTCGTGCTTCCGCAGCAACGGCAGCGGCTGGTACATCGTCAAGGACCGGGAGGTGCAGGACCTCTACGCCGACCACTGCTTCATGGGCTTCGGCGGCTACCCCGGCACCCAGTGCGCGGGCATTCTGGTCGACGGCAACTACCGCAGCGGCACCGCCGCCTGGGCGCTCAACCCCACGCTGGACTGGTTGAAGACCTTCGTGACGCCATAAGGGGCGGCATCGCCCCGCACCGGCGCCAAGGCGTCGCGGAGACAACGCGGCGCGGCTGGCGCCACAGGACGCCGGGTTCTGGCAGGCACCGCTCAGGTGGCGAAGCGGCCGTCGCGCAGGAACGCGGCGGTCTGCCGCGCGGCCTGTACCGAGAACAGCAGGCCGCTGTGGCTTGCGCGGACCCGGCAGTGATCGCCCAGGCCGGGCACGCGGGTTTCCGCCAGGGCCACGCTGCCGTCGGACTCGGGGCCGAGCGCAACGAAGCGCGCGCCCAGCCCACGCGGCACGGTGCCGGCGACCATGCCGACCTCGGCCGGCCCATCCCAAGGCGCCACGCCCTGCTGCAACAGCGCTGCGCTGCGGCCCAGCGCCAATCCGAGCCGCCGTTGCGCCAGTGCGCGCGCGGCGGCGCTGCCGGCCAGCGGACTGCCCAGGCACACCACCCGGGTCACCGGGAGCGAGGGCGCCTGCCGCAAGGCCTGCAAGGCGATCAGGCCGCCGAGGCTATGCCCGACCAGCGCCACCGGACCGGTGGCGGCCATACGTTCGATGCGGGCATGCAGCCGCGGGAGCGCGGCCTCGGCGCCGCCGAACGCGGTCGAATAGCCGAAGCTGGCCACGCACCAGCCATCGCGACGCAGGCGCAGCGCCAGCGGCAACAGCCACGGCCGCGCGTTCCAGATGCCATGCAGCAACAGCACCTGCGGCGCGGCCATGCGCGGTTCAACCGCAGGTGGTGCGGACGATGTGATTGCTGCCATCCAGGAACACGTTGAGCCGATCCAGGCGCAGATCGCGGGTCACCGCCTGACCAGGGGCGATCGGCCGCACCACGCCGGCGCCGCTCTCCTTCCAGACCCGGCTCATGGTCGCCTGGGTCGCCTCCTGGCCGACCGCCCAGGCTACGGCCTCGACGTTGCAGCGGCCATCGCCCTGCACGGTCGGCCCGCCACTGGCCGGCTGCAGTCTGGCCGGCGGCGCGCACGCGGCCAGCAACGGCAACACGGCGGCGATTCCCATCCACGGTCGGAACATGACGCGTTCTCCTGCAGGCTGGACAGGCCAGCACTCTAGCGCGCCTGCGTTGCCGCGGTGTCGACGTGGCGGCGCCGGGCCGTGCCCGGCTGCAGGCCTCAGGCCGCGCGCGGCGGCCGACGCAGGATGAATTCCAGGTCGCGCACCTGCCCCACTGGGAACTCGTAGGTGCCGACCTTCTCGAAGCCGTAGCGGGCGTAGAAACGCTGCGCGCCCAGGTTCTCCGACCACACGCCGACCCACAGCGTGCGCGGGCCGTCGCGTTCCAGCCAGGCCAGGGCAGTCTCGAACAGCCGCGCGCCCCAGCCGCCGTTCTGGTGTGCGCGCAGCAGGTAAAGCCGCTTCAGTTCGCCGTCGCCGGGACGCACCTCGGCATGCGGCAGGCCGCAGGGACCGGCCGCGGCGTGCCCGACCACGGCGCCGTCGTGCTCGACCAGCCAGATCGCGTAGTCCGGATGCGCCAGCACCACCTGGGCGCGCTCCAGCGAATAGGCCTCGTCGAGGAAGGCCTGCAGGTCCTGCGCCGGATACAGATGGCCGAAGGTTTCGCAGAAGGTGGCCGCGGCGATGCGGGTCACCGCAGCGGCATCGTCCGGCGTGGCGCGGCGAATCAGCACGGCTCAGCGCGCCGGGTGCGCGGCGTCGGCGTCGGACTCTTCGCCGTCGTCCTCGTCCTCGTCCTCGTCCTCGTCCTCGTCGTCGCCGTCTTCCTCGTCCTCTTCTTCCTCGTCGTCTTCCTCGTACTCGTAATCGTCCTCGCCGAAATCCTCGCCGTCCCAACGGCCTTCCGGATCCGGCACGAACGCCAGCGGCGCGTTGGCGCCGCTGCCGGCACGCACCAACCAGCCGCCGAACACGCGCGCGCGCTGGGTGACGATGGCCTCCACTGCGCCCTCGTTGCCGAGGGTTTCCCACTCCAGATTGAATGCGGTCTCGCTCATGTGTCGGCCTGCTACGGTTGGAAGAACGGGATCACTGCGCCTGCGGGCGCACCTGCACGTGCACCTCGGCGAGTTGCGCGTCGGCGATCGGCGACGGCGCGTCGGTCATCAGGTCCTGCGCGCCGGTGGTCTTGGGGAACGGAATCACGTCGCGGATCGACTCGGTACCGGCCATCAGCGCGGCGATGCGGTCGATGCCGAAGGCGATGCCGCCGTGCGGCGGCGCGCCGTAGTTCAGCGCATCCAGCAGGAAGCCGAACTTGGCGCGCGCTTCCTCGGCGCCGATGCCGAGCAGCTCGAAGACCGCGCTCTGCATGTCCGGGCGATGGATACGGATCGAACCGCCGCCGATCTCGTTGCCGTTGAGCACCATGTCGTAGCCGCGCGAGACCGCGGTCTTGGCGTGCGTGCGCAACTCGGCGATGTCGTCCACCGCCGGCGCGGTGAACGGGTGATGCAGGGCCACGTAGCGCTGCGCCTCCTCGTCCCACTCGAACATCGGGAAATCGGTGACCCACAGCGGCCGCCAGCCCTCGGCGACCAGGTTGAAGTCCTTGCCCGCCTTCAGGCGCAGCGCGCCCATGAAGTCGGAGACCTTGCCGTAGGCGCCGGCGCCGAAGAACACGATGTCGCCGTTGCCCGCACCAACGTGGGCGAGCAGCGCAGCGAACGCGGCCTCGCCGAAGAACTTCTGGATCGGCGAGCTGATCTCGCCGCTGTCGGCGATCTTGATGTAGGCCAGGCCCTTGGCGCCGTACTTGGCGGCGTGCGCGGCGTATTCGTCGATCTGCTTGCGCGAGAGGCTGGCGCCGCCGGGAATGCGCAGCGCGGCGACGCGGCCATCGGGATCGGCGGCCGCGGCGCTGAACACCGCGAAGTCGCTGTCCTTGACCAGCTCGGCCACGTCGGTCAGCTCCAGCGCGATGCGCAGGTCCGGCTTGTCCGAGCCGTAGCGGCGCATGGCCTCGGCCCAGGTCATGCGCGGGAATTCGGCGGCCAGTTCGACGTCGACCACCTCCTTGAAGATGGCGCGGACCATCGCCTCGACGAAGTCCTGCACGTCGCGCTCGCGCACGAAGGCGAACTCCATGTCGAGCTGGGTGAACTCGAGCTGGCGGTCGGCACGCAGCGCCTCGTCACGGAAGCAGCGCGCGATCTGGTAGTAGCGGTCGAAGCCGGCCACCATCAGGATCTGCTTGAACAGCTGCGGCGACTGCGGCAGCGCGTAGAACTCGCCCGGGTGCATGCGCGCCGGCACCAGGAAGTCGCGCGCGCCTTCCGGGGTGGCCTTGGTCAGGATCGGGGTCTCGATGTCCTGGAAGCCGCGCTCGTCCAGGTAGCGGCGCAGCGCCTGCACCAGCTTGATGCGGGTGCGCTGCATGCGCTGCATCTCCGGACGGCGCAAGTCCAGATACCGGTACTTCAGGCGGGTTTCCTCGCCCGGGTTCTCGTGCGCGTGGAACGGCAGCGGCGCGGCCTTGTTGAGCACGGTGATGGCGGTGGCGATGACCTCGACCTTGCCACTGCGCAGTTTGTCGTTGACCGCATGCCGCGCGCGCACCACGCCCTCGACCTGCAGCACGTCCTCGTAGCCGAGGCTGGCGGCGACCTTGAACACCTCCGCGTTCTCCGGCTCCACCATCACCTGCACGATGCCTTCGTGGTCGCGCAGGTCGATGAAGCACACGCCACCGAGGTTGCGGGCCACGTCGGTCCAGCCGGCCAGGGTGACGGTTTGGCCGATCAGGGTCTCGTCGACCAGGCCGCAGAAGTGGGTACGCATCGCTAGCTCCAAACAGGGGGCGGCCGGCGCAGAAGGCGCCGGCAAGCCCGGTATTCTGCGGCGGCGCGTCGGCCCGGGCAAATCGCGCATGACTCATCCTGGCTTAAGTTGGCCTGCGGCTATAGTCCGCGCACCATTCACGGGGAGGAGAGAACCCATGTTGAAGCCCCTTGGCACCTGGCTGGTGATCGCCGCGCTGGCCCTGGCCAGCGCCCCGGCCGCGGCCCAGAGCGCCCGCGCCTACGCCCCGCAGGACCTGCGGCAACTGTCGATCCCCGGCCGGGTCCGGGTGATCGAGCGCGAATACGCCGATCAGTCGCGCGGCCGGCAGATTCCCGTCGACCAGCTCGAGTTCTACCTGGACCAGATCGACCGCGGCTGGGGCTTCGGCAACATCCAGCAGGACATCGCCACCTCGCTGCGCGGCAGCGGCGGCGGCTGGCGGCAGGAACCGGGCTTCGACGGCCGCACCGTCGCCTGCTCCAGCAACGATCGCCGCCGCCAACAGTGCGCAACCCCGTTCCGCGGGCCTGCCCGCCTGGTCGGCACCCTCTCCGACTCGCCCTGCATCGAGGGCCGTACCTGGGGCTCGGCGCCGGGCGTGGTGTGGGTGGACCAGGGCTGCCGCGGCCGCTTCGTCGAAGGTCGCGGCGATTGGGGCGGCAACTGGGGCGGTGGCGGCGGTGGCGCGGCCGGCACCGTGCGCTGCGAGAGCCAGGACCAGCGCCAGCGCGTGTGCCCGACCGGCTGGCGCAACGCCATGCTGGTACGCCAGCTGTCGGACACCCGCTGCATCGAGGGCAGCACCTGGGGCTCGCGCGATGGCGCGGTGTGGGTCGACGACGGCTGCCGCGGCGAGTTCGCCCCGGGCCGCGGCGGTGGTGGCGGTGGCTGGGGACCGGGCCGGCCGCCGCTGGACAGCGGCTACACGGTGACCTGCAGCAGCGACGACAAGCGCCTGCGCACCTGCGCCTGGGACCGCCGCCAGGGCCGCCCGGTGCTGATCGAACAGCTGTCGGGCACCACCTGCGCGGAAGGCCGCAGCTGGGGCTACGAAGGCAATACGGTGTGGGTCAACGGCGGCTGCCGGGCACGCTTCGGCGCGCGTTGAGCAAGGCGAATGCGGGCCGCCCGCGATGTCGGGCGGCCCGACGCCGGCGTGAGACGTCGATTTCCAGGGGCGGCTCGTACCGCTTTTGGATGACCGCGACCGGGTGATGCCTGGTCGCGGCTGAAGCCGCTCCTACGATGAGCCGCGCGCCTGGCGCGGCTTGGCAAGGGCGGGACTCAGGTCGCCGCAGGCTTGGCCGCGGCGGGCGCCGGCGCCGGGGCGGCGGCAGCCGCCGGCTTGGCCGGGGCGTCGGACGCAAGTGCAGCCGCGGGCTTGGCCTCGCTGCTGCCGCCGGTGCTGCCCGACTCGGCGAGGTTGCGCTTCTTGTCGCCGTCCTTCTTGAAGTCGGTCTCGTACCAGCCACTGCCGGACAGGCGGAACGCCGGTGCGGTGAGCTGGCGCTTGACCGTCGGGGCGGCGCAGGACGGACAGGTCTCAGGATCCGGATCGGACAGTTTCTGCAGGCGGTCGAAGCTGTGACCGCATGCGGCACATTGGAAAGCGTAGATCGGCATGGCGGCAAAAACGCGAGAGCAACGGAGGCGGCCAGTATGGGGGCCGCACGCCGGCTTTCAAGCGCTCTTGCTCATGCCGGCCCGGGCTGGGGCCGCGGCGCCGTCTCCGGCGCGCCCACGGGCGGCGTTGGCGCCTCCGCTACCGGCGCCTCGGCGACCGGCGCGTCCGGCGCCGTCGGTGCCTGCGCCGACGCGGCATCCGCCGGCGCGGCCGGCGCCGCTTCCAGCGGGCTGACGTCGAACGGCATGCGCAGCAGCAGCGCCGGCAGCAGCGTGGTCAGGGCCGCGTACAGCAGCAGGGCGCCGAACAGGGCGTCGGCGATGGCGAAGCGGTCGCGCAGGATGCCGGCCAGCACCAGGGTGAAGATCAGCGTCGGCGACAGCGCCAGCGACACCCGCAGGCTGCTGCGCGCGCCTTCGCCGAACAGCACCCGCCGCTGCAGCCACAGAATGCCGATGCGCAGCGGCAGCACGCAGGCGGTCATGGCCAGGCCCAGGCCCAGCGCCTGCAGGCTCAGCGCCCCGCTCGGCACCTTGGTGCCGGCATTGAAGAAGTAGAACGGCACGAAGAACGAGGCGAACAGGCGCACCGCCTGCAGGTTCTCGTCGGAGGCCAGCAGCGGCATGCGCTGGCGCAGCAGCCGCGCCACCAGCCCGGCGATGAACGCACCGACCAGGTAGTACACGCCCAGAGAATAGGTGATGTAGGCGGCAATCAGGCCGACCATCACCAGCAACGAGAATTCCGAGCCCGGCGCTTGCGGCGCCACCCAGCGCCCCAGGGCCACGAACAGCAGCGGCAGGCCGACCAGCATCGCCACCAGCGCCAGGCTGGACAGGCCCATCTGCCAGGGATCGCCGGCCTGCAGGATCACGAACAGCGCTGCCAGCGCCAGCAGTTCGCCGGCGATGGCCTTGCTGGTGACCCAGAAGCGTTCTTCCTCGTCCAGCCCCAGCCGCCCCAGCGACTCGATGATGAAACCGGTGGATGGGGTCAGCAGGGCCAGCGCCAGCAATCCGGCCGCCTGCCACGGCAGCGCGGCGTAGCGCCAGGCCAGCCAGCCGACGCCGAACAGGGTGCCGCCGCGCACCACCAGGTGCAGCAGCAGCGGCCACAGGCCGCGGCGCAGCGCCTTCGGGTCCACTTCCAGACCGGCGAACAGGAACAGCGACGAGATGCCGAGCGTGGCCAGCAGGGTCACCACCGGGTCGTGCGCGCGCGGCCCCATCGCCAGCATCGCGATGATGCCGAACAGCAGACAGGTCAGCGGCGCCGGCATCTTGAAGCGCTGCAGCGCGCGCGGGATCACCAGCAGGGCGAAGATCAGCAGCAGGTAGATCAGTTCGTGGCTCATCGGGCAGGAGATTCCAATGCGGGCCCGCCGGCGGCGGCAGCGGCGATGATGCCGGTTCGCCCGTGTTGTGCGCCATCACGGCGAAGCGCCGGCTGCGGTCGCGGGCCCTGCATAGCGTCTGCGTGCAGCGGCGCGTCCACGCGAGGCATTCCCTGCCTGCGGCGCATACGCCGCGCACGCGAACGCCCTAACGGACAGCCGCGCAAACGCAACGGCTCCGCCTCGGCCGCAGCCCCTCCCCCGTTGCCGCTGCGCGTGGCTCGCGACATCGCCCTGTCTCGATTCATGCCGATTTGCGCATGATGCATGGATCCGCAAGATCCCGGTCATATGCACGAAACCGCTCGATCGGACCATGAGCGCCCCTCACGCAAGCCACGCAACCGATGACCGTTTCGGCGTATTTCCGCACCCCCGCCCCAACCCTGCTGGCCCTGGCGCTGGCCGCCAGCATCGCCTCCGCCCACGCCGCCGAGGCCGCCAACGCAGCGGAGCCCGCCGCGCCTGCCGACGGCAGCGACCGGGTCTCGACCCTGGACCAGGTGCAGGTGCTCGGCCAGGCCACCACCTACGCCAAGATCAACGTCAGCAAGGAGGCGCTGGACCGCCAGTTCGCGATGAGCAGCGTCAACGACGCGCTCAACGAACTGCCCGGCGTGATCGCCACCGAGGCCGACGCGTTCGGCTCCTCCGACTGGGGCACGCAGATCAGCATGCGCGGCTTCGTCACCAACCGCGACGACCAGCAGATCGGCACCACCATCGACGGCGTGCCCAACGGCGGCTCGGCCTACGGTGGCGGCTCCAAGGCCAACCGCTTCATCGACACGCTGGACCTGGAGACGGTGGAGGTCAGCCAGGGCACCGCCGACATCGCCTCGCGCTCCAACGAAGCGCTGGGCGGCACCCTCAACTTCCTCACCAGCGAACCGCTGGACCAGCAGCGCGTGCGCATGGCCTTCGGCATCGGCGACAACCAGGCGCGCAAGTACTACGCGCGCTACGACAGCGGCGACCTCGGCGGCACCCGCGCCTGGGTCAGCGGTTCGCATGCCAGCAACGACGACTGGATCGACGGCAGCGGCCACACCACCCGCGACCACCTGGCCGGCAAGTTCGTCAGCGGCCTCGGCGCATGGACGCTCAGCGGCTACCTGTCCTACGACGATGCCAACGAATCCGAATACAGCAGCGTCACCCCGGCGCAGTTCGCCACCGATCCGGACCACGACCTGCTCACCGGCAAGCTCACCGGCATCCCCTACTACGACCAGAACTACCGCTCCGGCTCGCGCGCGCTGCGCAAGAACACCTTCGGCTACTTGCGCGGCCTGTTCGACGGCGGCAACGGCTTCAAGGCCACCCTGACCGGCTACGCGCACCGCATGAAGGGCCGTGGCGACTGGATTCCGCCGTACCTGGTCGACGTCACCAACGACGGCGCGGGCCAGCCCGAGTCCGAATACACCGGCGGCCATACCGTGTACGGCGGCAGCGCGCTGGGCAAGCTCTACTTCGTCACCCCGGGCGGCGCGGCCGCGAGCATGCTGCCGGGCTGCGCCGACACCGCGACCCTGCCCGCCGAGTCCAACCCGGCCTGCTATCCGGCCGGCTCGCTGCCGGTGCAGTCCTACCGCCACAGCCACTACGACAACCAGCGCGGCGGCGTCACCGCCGACGTGAAATGGGCGCAGGACTTTGGTGGACTGCACAACACCGTGCGCGGCGGCATGTGGCTGGAACGCTACGACCGCAGCGTCACCCGCGACTGGCACCGCCTGCTCGACGTCGGCACCAACATCGCCTTCGATCACGTGCCGTACTGGGTGCAGTTCAAGGACGACTACCGCACCGACGAGCAGATGTACTACGCCGAGGACATGATGCGCTACGGCGACTTCGCCTGGCGCGTGGGCGTCAAGCAGTTCTTCGTCGACCAGACCCGCGACCGCCGCATCGGCGACGCGGCGCACATCGAATCGGATTCGCACTCCGATCCACTGTTCTCCGCCGGCCTGACCTGGACCACGCCGCTCAAGGGCGTGGAGGCCTTTGCCGGTTTCTCGCAGAACTTCGCCGCGATCCCCTCCGGCGTGCTCGGCGAGACCGATCCGCTGGTGCTGAGCAAGGTCAAGCCGGAAACCGCCGACAACATCGAGGTGGGCCTGCGCATGAGCCGCTGGCCGCTGACCGGCAGCATCACCCTGTACGACATCCGATTCGACAACCGCATCGTCTACGTGCCGGCCAACTTCGTCACCGGCATCGACTACCTGGGCGAGACCGACGGCGTCTACGAGAACTTCGGCGGCGTGCACGCGCGCGGCGTTGAACTGGCGCTGGGCTACGCCTGGGACAACGGCTGGCGGCTCAACGGCGCCTACACCTACAACAAGGCGACCTACCTGGGCAGCGGCAACGCCGCGCGCGACCAGGCGCTGGAGATCGCGCCGGGCTCGCAGGTGATCGGCCAGCCGCGCCAGACCCTGGTGCTGTCGGCCGACTGGCAGGGAGAGCGCTGGCACGGCGGCCTGTCCGGCCGCTACCTCGGCCGGCGTTACCTGGATGCGGCCAACAGCGCGGCGCTGGATGCGGTGACCACCTTCGACGCCAATCTCGGCATCGCCCTGGGCGGGCTGTCGCCGCAGTTGCAGCAGGCCAGGCTGGACCTGGTGATCAGCAACCTCACCGACAAGCGCTACCTCAACGGCGTGGACGGCAGCGACAGCGCCTTCATCGCGCCGCCGCGCACCGTCGGCCTGACCTTCACGGTCGACCTGTAACCGGCGCCGTGGCAGTCTCGCGGCGGCGGCCGCTCCCGGCCGCCGCCGCGTTGCGTTTTCCCGGACCACCATGACCGACCAGACCCGCCGCCGGCTGCTCCGCGCCGGCCTCACCGCCAGCGCCGCCGCCCTGTTGCCGCCAAGCATCGCCCGCGCCGCGGCGATCGCCCCGGACGTGCGCAGCGGCACCCTCGACGACCTGCAGCACGTGGTGATCCTGATGCAGGAGAACCGCGCCTTCGACCATTACTTCGGCAGCCTGCCCGGCGTGCGCGGCTTCGGCGACCGCTTCCCGATCCCGGCACCGACGCTGCCCGGCATCGCCCCGCGCACGGTCTGGCTGCAACCCAGCGCCGACGGCAGCCGCCAGTTGGCGCCGTTCCCGCTGCGCACCGCGCACAATTTCGCGACCATGCGCGTGCAAGGCACGCCGCACACCTGGCCGAACGCGCAGCAGGCCTGGGACCACGGCCGCATGGGCCAGTGGCCGGCGGCCAAGCGCGACCACGCGCTGGCCTATTACGAACGCGACGACCTGCCGTTCCAGTTCGCCCTGGCCGAGGCGTTCACCGTGTGCGATGCCTACCATTGCGCGATCCAGGCCGGCACCAATCCGAACCGCGTGTTCCTGTGGACCGGGCAGAACGATCCGCACGCCCGCGCCGGCGGCCCGGTCATCGCCAACTCACACGACAACTTCCCGGAACTGGGCGGCGACCCGGACGACTACCGCTGGCCAAGCTATGTCGAGGCGCTGCAGCAGGCCGGCGTGTCCTGGCAGATCTACCAGGACATGGCCGACAACTTCACCGACAACCCGCTGGCCGGCTTCGCGCCGTTCCGCGCGGCCTGGCGCGGTGCGCCCGGGCACGATCCGCAACTGCGCGCACGCGGCGTCTCCAGCCGCAGCCTGGCCCAGTTGCGCGAAGATGTATTGGCGGCGCGGCTGCCGTCGGTGAGCTTCATCATCGCCGACGCCGCCGGCAGCGAGCATCCCGATCCGTCCAGCCCGGCGCAGGGCGCGGCCTACACCGCGCGCGTGCTCGACGCGCTGACCGCCGACCCCAAGGTGTGGGCGCGCACCGCGCTGCTGCTGATGTTCGACGAGAACGACGGCTTCTTCGACCACGTGCCGCCACCGGCGCCGCCTTCGCCCGACCCGTCTGCGGCCGGCGGCCGGGCCGGCGCTTCCAGCGTCGACACCGACGGCGAATACCACCTGCACCCGGCGCCGGGCGACGCCAAGGCCGACCCGCCGGAACTGCGCGGGCGTCCCTACGGCCTCGGCCCGCGCGTGCCGCTGTATGTGATCTCGCCGTGGAGCCGCGGCGGCTGGGTGGATTCGCAGGTCTACGACCACACCTCGGTGCTGCGCCTGCTGGAGCGCCGCTTCGGCGTCGCCGCCAGCGGCGTAAGCGAGTGGCGCCGCGCGGTCTGCGGCGATCTGCTCGACGCCTTCGATTTCCGCCAGGCCGATACCCGCCCGTTCGTCGCCGACCTGCCCGACGTGCGCGCGGCGGCAGCGCGTGCCGCCGCATTGCGCGAGCACGCACTGCCGCCGCTGCCAGCGCAGGTGCAGGCGCCGCGCCAGGCGTTCGGCGTGCGCCGCGCGCGTGCCCTGCCGTATCGGCCGACGGTGCAGTTGCAGTACGGACGCGAACGCGGCGAGGTACAACTGCACATGGCCAACACCGGGGCGGCGGCGGTGCTGCACGTCTACGACCGCTACGACCTGGCCGCACTCCCGCGCCGCTACACGGTGGGCGCCGGCGCGACGCTGGACGGCACCTGGACCACCTACGACGGCGACTACGATCTGTGGCTGCTCGGCCCCAACGGCTTCCATCGCCACTACCGCGGTGACCTGAGCGCTCCGCTGCTGCAGGCCGACATCACCCAGGACCCGGACGATGCGCAGGCGCTGTGCCTGCTGTTGCGCAATCCTGGGACCGCGCCACTCAGCGTGTCGCTTGAACCGGCCGCCTACGCACAGGTACAACCCCGCCAACGCGTGACGCTGGCACCGGGCACCGAGCAGCGCATGCGCTGGAACGCCAGGCCGAGCGGCGGCTGGTACGACCTGTGGCTGGTCCAGGACAACGCCCGCCAGCGCCTGGCCGGGCGCGCGGAAAACGGCAAGCCCGGCATCAGCGATCCGGCGATGGGCGGACCGGCGCGGCTGTATCAGGAGCCCGCCGGAGGCGGGCGGGATTGGGGAGTCGGGAGTGGGGATTCGTGACAACGTCCGGGATTGGGGATTAGGGATTTGGGATTCGTGAAAGCGCAATCCGCGCGCCGACACGCTTTTGCCAATCCCGAATCCCCAATCCCGGCTGTTACGAATCCCGAATCCCTAATCCCGGCTCTTTAGCACCCCGATCGTCCGCAGCCAGGTCTCCACCAGCTGCGGCCACTGTGCGATCGGCAGAGTCTCGGCGCGCAGGCCGAAGGCATGGCCGCCCTTGGCGTAGATATGCATTTCCGTCGGCACGTCGGCGTGGTTGAGCGCGACGAAGTACGCCAGTACCTGCGAGATGCCGTCCACATCATCGTCCTGGGCCTGCAGCAGGAAGGTCGGCGGGGTGTCGGCGACGACGCGGATGTCCGGACGCAAGGCCAGATCGGTGAAATCGCGGGTGTCGGCATCCTCGTCCTCGTGCACCCACAGATGGCCCGGATACACGGCGATGGCGAAGTCCGGGCGGCAGCTGACGCGATCGGCGGCATCCACCAGCGGATAGGTGCGCTGGGCGAAGTGCGTGCTCACCGCGGCCACCAGGTGGCCGCCGGCGGAAAAGCCCATCACCCCGATCTTGTGCGGGTCCACGCCCCAGGTGGCGGCCTGCTGGCGCACCAGGCCCAGCGTGCGCTGGGCGTCCTGCAGCGCGGTCTGGACCTTGGGGTAGTAGCGATGGCCATCGACCCAGGTCGGTCCCGAGTTCGGCACGCGGTACTTCAACAGCACGCAGGTGATGCCGCGCGCGGTCAGCCAGTCGCAGATCTCCGTGCCCTCCAGGTCCATCGCCAGCATCTGGTAGCCGCCGCCGGGAAACACCACCACCGCGGCGCCGGTGTTGTGGCCCTGCGCGGGGTACACGGTCATGGTCGGCCGGCTGACGTCGTGGATGGCCGGCCACCACGGCTTGCCCGGACCGGGTCCGGCCGATTCCGGCTTCGGATGCGGCAAGGCATCCGGCACCGCGCCGGGCCAGATCGGCACCTGCACGTGGCCCGGCGTGGGCTCCCACACCCGCGCCTGCGCGGCGTGGGCAAACAGACCGAGGGCGATGGCCAAGGAACAGCACACGAATCGACGCATGGGACGCTCCGAACAGGATGGGGAATGGATGGGACCGCACGCGCAGGGCGCACGGCCGCGGCGGCTGTGGCCGTTGGGTGCAGCGAAGGCGATCGCGCGCGGCATCGGCACGATGGCGCCGCCAGTGATGGCCAGCGGCGTCCGGCAGGAATGGCTGTTGTCCCCGTTTGTGGGATCAGCCGCGACGGACCTTCCCGGTAAAGCCCGTCGCGGCTGAAGCCGCTCCTACGGAAGAGCGACCTGCATCCGGCGCGATTGCGGCGAACGCAGGCGATACAGCGCGCGCAATGCCGCCTAGCCGGTACGCAGCGGCTGCGCAGGCAGCGACGCCACCACCGCCTGCGCCACCGCTTTCAGCGCCGCATCGCGCGCGGCGCTGTCGACGGTCGCGCCGTTGAGATACGCGGTGAGCAACAGCGGCGTGGCCCGCCCCGGCGCCCACACGATGGCGATGTCGTTGCGGGTATCGGTGCCGTTGCTGCCGGTCTTGTCGCCGATCCGCCAATCCGCCGGCAGGCCGGCGCGCAAGCAGTCATTGCCGGTGCGGTTGTCGCGCATCCAGGCGATCAGGCGCTGCCGCGACGCGGGCTGCAGTGCCTCGCCGAGCAGCAGGGTGCGCATCGTCGCGGCCATCGCCGCCGGCGTGGTGGTGTCGCGCGGATCGCCGGCGACGACGTCGTTCATGCTTGGCTCGTTGCGGTCCAGGCGGGTCTGCGCGTCGCCCAGCGCACGCAGGAAGCGGGTCACGCCAGGCGGGTCGCCGACCAGCGGCAACAGCAGGTTGGCGGCGGTGTTGTCGCTGTAGATCATCGCCGCCTGGCAGAGCTCGGCCACACTGAGCGTGCGGCCGACATGGCGCTCGGACACCGGCGCATACGCCAGCAGATCCGCCTTGCGCACCGGCAGGCGCCGCTCCAGGGCCAGTTCGCCGCGATCAACCCGCTGCAGCACCGCCCCCGCCAATAGAAATTTGAAGGTACTGCACAGCGGGAAGCGCTCGTCCTGGCGCTGTCCGCCGAGCGTCGCGCCGCTGCCGTCGAGCAGGCTCACGCCGAGCCGGCCGCCACTGCGGCGCTCGATCTCGGCCAGCCGCTGCTGCAGCGTTTGCGCTGGGTTTTGCACCGTTTTCGCCTGTACCGCAGCCACCGCCAGCAGGCTCGCGCCCATGCCCACGCCCTGCAGGAACCGTCGTCTCGTCAGCATCGTCCACCTCCGTCGGGAGCCAGGATGATGTCCGCATTGACCCGCCCCCACCAGCGAGGTTATTCAATCGCACCCATGAGCCGAATTGATACCTGGCGATGACCCGCCCGCACCTGCCGCTGAACGCCCTGCGCGCCTTCGAGGCCGCGGCGCGGCACCAGAACCTGACCCGTGCCGCCGCCGAGCTGTGCGTGACCCAGGCCGCGCTGAGCCACCAGATCAAGCACCTGGAGGCGCGCCTGGGCGTGGTCCTGTTCCAGCGTCTGCCGCGCGGCGTGGCCCTGACCGACGAGGGCCTGCGCCTGCATCCGGTGCTGACCGAGGCCTTCGACCGCATCGCCGGGACGCTGCAGCGCTTCGCCGGCGGCCGCTACCGCGAGACCCTGAGCGTGGGCGTGGTCGGCACCTTCGCGGTCGGATGGCTGCTGCCGCGGCTCGACGCCTTCCATGCCGCGCATCCGGATATCGAACTGCGCGTGTACACCCACAACAACCGCGTCGACCTGGCCGGCGAAGGCCTGGACCTGGCGATCCGCTTCGGCGACGGCGACTGGCAGGGTCAGCACGCCACGCCGATCCTGGATGCGCCATTCGCGCCGGTGTGCGCGCCAGCGCTGGCGCCGCTGCTGCGCACGCCCGCCGACCTTGCCAGGACTACGCTGCTGCGCTCCTACCGGCAGGACGAATGGCCGCGCTGGCTGCAGGCCGCCGGCGCGCCCGAGGTGCAGGCGGGCGGCCCGATCTGCGACGCCTCGCTGACCCTGGCCAGCATCGCCGCGGCCGGCCACGGCGTGGCCCTGCTGCCACTGCGGCTGTTCGCCCAGGACCTGGACGCCGGGCGCCTGGTCTGTCCGTTCGCCACCCGGATCGACCTGGGCCGATACTGGCTGACCCGGCTGCGCTCGCGCGCGGAAAGCGACGCCGGGCGACGCCTGCGCGAATGGTTGCTGGCCGAGCAGGCGCTGCGCCCGGATTGAGCGGCGCCGCCAGCGCTGCACGCGCGCCCCCAGCCCACTCGCCGCCCATCCGGCACGTGCTTTGCTAGTCCTACCAGCAAGGTCTGACAGCAATGTGAAGAATTTGTGCACTGCCGCTTGGCGGCCGTCCAGGCCCGAAATATGATCCTCGTCGCAGTGACAATGTGCGCCGGGGATGGCGCTCACCGTTCAGGGGGAAACATGCTGATGAACCGTGTTGTCCTGACCGCCCGTCCGGGCCTGGTCTCGCGTGACGTCGTGCTGGCAGCCGCATTGAGCTGCCTGTGTGTCCTGCATCTGGCCTACTTTCTGCGTGGCGGCGCCAGCGAGTGGCATTGGGCGCTCAGCGCCGCGGGCCTGGCGCTGATGGCGCTCAAGGCCGGCCTGCGGCCGACGCCGACCGCCCGCCCCTCGCTGCAAAGCCTGCGCTCGCGCATGCCGCTGGACTGGGCCGCGATCGCCGGCGGCCTGCTGGTCGTGGCCAGCGCCGCCGCCTGAGCGTTACAGATCGGCGCTCTCGCGCTCTGGCCTCGCCTGGAGACGCGTCAAGAAGCGATTGAAGCCCCTCTCCCACCCGGAGAGGGGTTGGGGTGAGGGTAGGCCGGCACGCACGGCCGGCTGCTCCGACTCCCTAGGTTCCCGCACCCTCATCCGACCATTAGGGGCACCTTCTCCCGCGGGAAGAAGGAACCACTGGCAATGTCTGACACATGAGCCAACACCTCCACTGCTGATCGAATTACTAGAAGCCGAGTTGCGCCTCTCCACGCGCGACCATCGCCCTTCCGGGTAGAGCTTTCCGCTGGCTGGGGGGGGTGAGACGTCGGGGCTGAAGCCCCTCCCACAGGGGTCCCGCTCGCGCTCCCGCCGTGCCTGAACCAGGCACGGACATCCACATCTCATGCATATCCCGCGCAGGCCGCAAGCGCGGCGCCTGCTATACGCTGCGCCTGCCGGTTCCGGTCCCCACCCGCGCCGCCAGCCGCCGGAACGCATCGCGCTGCGCGGCATCGGCGAACCAGGAGGTCGGCACCACGTCGAACGCGCGCGCATCGTGGTACAGCAGCAACACCTGCGGACTCTCGCGATAGCGGACGTAATCGCGCCAGCGGCGGCGCACCTCGCCGTTCGGCCAGGTAATGCGGATGCCCGCCTCGTCCCATGCATAGGTGTAGCGATGCTGCAGCTGCTCCTGCTGCGCATAGAGGAACAACAGCTTGCTCGGCAACACCCAGCCTTACCACAGCCCCAGCCAGATCGGGCCACCGCAGCCAACCCCGAGCAGCAGCGTGCCCAGCATGCTCGCCAAGGACCCGGGCGCGGTAAACAACAGCAGCCCCAAGCCGAGCACGAACGCAACACCCACCACGATCAGCGCGCGGCGCAAGCGATATCGATAATGCAGACGCTGCGCGGCGCGGTAATCGTCCAGGCGGATGTTGCCGCTGATCATCGTCGTCTCTCCCTGAGGGCGTGACCGACGCGGGCCGGGAGTAAGGGACGCACAGCCGGACGTGGGGCACGCCTGGCCGCCGCAGCGCAACGCCTCAGGCGCCGTCGATCAATTCCATCCACGTCTGCTCGGCCTGGGCCAGGTCGCGCGCGGCGGCCTCGCGCTCGCGGCCCAGCACCGCCATCTTCTCCGCATCGGCGTAGTGCTTGGGATCGGCGAGCTGGCGGTCGAGCTCGGCCAGGGTCGCTTCCAGTTCGCCCACGCGCTTCTCGGCGGCGGCCAGCTTGTGCGGGTTCGGCGGCTTCTTCGCCGGCAGCGGCTTGACCGGCGGCGGCGGGGTCGGCGCGGCCTCGGCCAGCTTCTGCTTGGTGCCCTGCGCGGCCGGCCGCGTGCGCAGCCACGCGGCGTAGGCGTCGAGGTCGCCGTCGAACGGCTCCACCACGCCGTCGGCCACGCGCCAGAACGTGTCGCAGACCAGGCCGATCAGGTGGCGGTCGTGCGAGACCATCACGATCGCGCCCTCGAAATCGCTCAAGGCTTCGGCCAGCGCCTCGCGCATCTCCAGGTCGAGGTGGTTGGTCGGTTCGTCGAGCAGCAGCACGTTGGGCTGCTGCCAGGCGATCAGCGCCAGCGCCAGGCGCGCGCGCTCGCCACCGGAGAAGCCATCGACCGGCTCGAACGCGCGGTCGCCGGGGAAATTCCACTTGCCGAGGAAATCGCGGAACGCCTGGTTGCTGGCCTCCTTGTCGATCTCGCGCATGTGGTCCATCGGCGACTGCCCTTCGTGCAGCGACTCCACCGTGTGCTGGGCGAAGTAGCCGATGCGCAGGTCCGGATGCGCCATGCGCTCGCCGGCGATCGGCGGCAGTTCGCCGACCAGGGTCTTGACCAGAGTGGTCTTGCCGGCGCCGTTGGGGCCGAGCAGGCCGATGCGCTGGCCGGCCTCCAGGCCGAAGCCGACGTTGTGCAGAATCACCGCGTCCGCGCCGTAGCCGGCCTCGGCGTGGTTGAGGCGGATCAGCGAGAACGGCAGCTTGGCCGGCGGCGCCAGCTCGATGCGGAACTCGCGCTCAGCGCGCACCGCCTCGGTGCCGGCCAGCTTCTCCAGGCGCTTCATCCGGCTCTGCGCCTGCGCCGCCTTGGACGCCTTGGCCTTGAAGCGGTCGATGAAGCTCTGCAGGTGGGCGCGCTCGGCCTGCTCCTTCTCGTGCGCGATCTGCTGCTGGCGCAACTGCTCGGCGCGCTGGCGCTCGAAATCGGTGTAGCCGCCGGTGTACAGCTTGGCGCCGCCGTTGTGCAGATGCAGGGTGTGGGTGGCGACGTTGTCGAGGAACTCGCGGTCGTGCGAGATCAGCAGCAGCGTGCCCGGATACTTCAGCAGCCACTGCTCCAGCCAGTACACCGCGTCCAGGTCGAGGTGGTTGGTCGGCTCGTCGAGCAGCAGCAGGTCGCTGGGCATCATCAGCGCGCGCGCCAGGTTCAGGCGCACGCGCCAGCCGCCGGAGAACGAGGACACCGCGCGCTGGTGGGTCTCGGCCGGGAAGCCGAGGCCGTGCAGCAGCTTGCCGGCGCGCGCCTCGGCATCGTAGGCGCCCATCTCGGCCATCTTGGTGTGCGCCGCGGCAACCGCCTCCCAGTCCTCGCGCGCGGTCGCCTCGGCCTCTTCGGCCAGCACCGCGGCCACCGCGGTGTCGCCGCCGAGCACGAAGCTCAGCGCCGGGTCCGGCAGCGACGGGGTCTCCTGGGCGACGCTGGCGATGCGCACCTTGCCGGGCAGGTCGACGTCGCCCTTGTCGGCCTCCAGTTCGCCCTTCACCGCCGCGAACAGGCTGGACTTGCCGGCCCCGTTGCGGCCGACCACGCCCACCCGGTAACCGGCATGCAGGGTGAGGTCGACATTGGACAGCAACAGCCGCTCGCCGCGGCGCAAGGCGAAATTACGTAGGGAAATCAAGGCAGGGCACTCGGCTAGCGAGGCGGAAGTGTAGCCGCTTCGCCCGCGGCGGCCCACCCGCGAGGCCACCCGGCGCGGTCCGGGGCCGCCTCCGGGGCGCCGCAAAAATCCGACCCAGGTCCATTTTTGTA
This sequence comes from Xanthomonas sp. PPL134, assembly GCF_040595915.1. Lineage (NCBI taxonomy): Bacteria > Pseudomonadati > Pseudomonadota > Gammaproteobacteria > Lysobacterales > Lysobacteraceae > Xanthomonas > Xanthomonas sp. PPL134. Next base: position 283,201 of record NZ_JAMDLL010000003.1, on the reverse strand, counting down.
TACGCGTCGGCGTGAAAAACGGATTTCAATCCGATGGCACGCGCTGCACTGCAGCATTCACCCGCCCCCACCGGAAATCGCCAGACCCACGCCAATCCCCCAGCCACTGGAGTCTCCGCCCGATGACGCAACGCCGCCTCCCCCTCGTCAGTGCCGTCCTGCTCGCGCTCGCCTCCGCCAACAGCCTCGCCCAGTCCCAGCAGGCACCGACCACGCTGGACAACATCATCGTCACCGGCACCCGCATCGCCGACCGCACGGTGGCCGAATCGCAATCGCCGATCGACATCATCGCGCCCGAGGCGCTGCAGGCCACCGGTGCCAGCGACCTCGCCAGCGCGCTCGGCAAGCTGTTGCCGTCGCTGAACTTCCCGCGCCCGGCGATCAACGACGGCAACGACGCGCTGCGCCCGGCGACCCTGCGCGGCCTGTCGCCGGATGCGGTGCTGGTGCTGCTGGACGGCAAGCGCTACCACACCACCTCGCTGGTCAACTACAACCCCTCGGTCGGCCGCGGTTCGGCGCCCGCCGACCTCAACTCGATCCCGATGTCGGCGATCGCGCGCATCGAAGTGCTGCGCGACGGCGCTTCGGCGCAATACGGTTCCGACGCCATCGCCGGTGTCATCAACATCGTGCTCAAGCACGGCGCCAAGGCCGGCAGCAACAGCGTCGCGGTCAACGGCGGCATCATGGACAAGGGTGACGGCGCGCAGAACGGCATCGACGGCTCCTACGGCCTGGCCTTCGGCGGCGCGCCGGACGGCGAGGCGCCGGGCTGGGTGCGGGTGTCGTGGAACTACCAGAACGCGATGAACACCAATCGGGCCGAGAACACCGACAAGGCCACCACCCTCGCCGGCGCCGCCAACCCCAGCGGCGTTCCCTACCAGCGCTACGGCGACCCGGCGGTCAAGACCTACCAGGGGCTGGTCAATTTCGGCTACGCGCTCACCCCGCACGTCGACCTGTACGGCTATGCCACCTTCAGCCGCCGCGAGGTGCTGTCCAACGGCTACTACCGCGCCTGGGACAACAGCGACCGCAACGTGCAGGCGGTCTATCCCAACGGCTACCTGCCGCAGATCTACAACCCGTCCAACGACCGCGCCGCCGTGCTCGGCGTCAAGGGCAGCACCGACAACGGCTGGACCTGGGACGTCTCCGCCGACTACGGCAAGAACGACGTCACCTTCGACCTGCGCAACACCATCAACACCAACCTGTACTGGAGCACCGGCGCCTCGCCGACCCGCTTCAACGCCGGCGGCTTCCGCAACGAGCAGAACGCGCTCAACGCCGACTTCAGCAAGTCCCTGGACTGGGGCCTGGCCTACCCGGTGAACCTGGCCTTCGGCGCCGAGTACCGGCAGGACAAGTACGCCGTGGTGGCCGGCTCGCCCACCTCGATCTACTTCGACCCGAACGCCATCAACCCCGAGACCGGCGCGCCCTACCCCGGCGGCTCGCAGGTGTTTCCCGGCCTGTCGCCTTCGGTGGCCGGGCGGTTCCAGCGCCACAGCAAGGCGGTGTACGCCGACCTGGAAGCGGACCTGAGCGAGCGCCTGTCCGGCGGCGTGGCCGCACGCTACGAGGACTACAGCGATGCCGGCACCACCCGCTCGGGCAAGCTGTCGGCGCGCTACCAACTCAACGACGCCTTCGCCGTCCGCGGTACGCTCTCCAACGGCTTCCGCGCGCCCTCGCTGGCGCAACAGAACTACGCCTCGGTGGTGACCCTGCCGGTGGACGGCGTGCTCAGCCAGATCGGCACCTACCGCACCTCCGACCCGGTGGCCATCGCGCTCGGCGCCAAGCCGCTGTCCCCGGAGAAATCCACCAACTACAGCGTCGGCGTGGTCTGGCAGCCCGGCGGCGGCTTCAACGCCACCCTGGACCTGTACCAGATCCGCATCTGGGACCAGATCCTGTATTCGGACCAGATCTCGCTGGCCGAACCGATCGGCCAGGTCAGCGCCGCGCAGTTCTTCGTCAACGGCGCCACCACCCGCACCCGCGGCGTGGACTGGGTGAACAACTACCTGCTCGACCTCGACCGCGCCGGCACCCTCAACCTCAGTTTCAGCGCCAACTACAACAAGATCGAGATCCTGGAGATCTCCGATCCGAACTTCGGCCGCGCCAGCCAGGGCCTGCTGACCGACGCCACCCCGCGCACCAAGTACGTGCTCAGCGGCGACTGGACCCTGGCCGGCTGGACCCTGCACGGCGACGCCACCCGCTACGGCGCCATCACCCGCCGTGGCGACGAGGCCGACGGCAGCCAGGACCAGGCCTTCGCCGCGCGCTGGCTGCTCAACCTGTCCACCAGCTACGCCTGGCACGACCTCACCTTCACCGTCGGCGCCGACAACGTCACCAACCAGTACCCGACCCGGACCGCCCTCAACAACATCTACGACGACCGCCCCAACGGCCTGCAGTACTCGCCGCTATCGCCGTTCGGCTTCAACGGGCGCTACTGGTATGGGCGGGTGAGCTACCGCTTCTGAGACAGCCAGGGAACGCGGCATGGCTGCAGGGGCGCGGCCATGCTCCGGCGCGGGCGACTTAGAACGTAAAGGAATAAGAACATGCGCTTGCATCCTGCGACGCAGCACGCATGTTAAAAAATAATAAGACGCCCCTTGGGACGCGGCCCGCCATGCCAGCCGCCGCGCCCCGCCTGCCGTTTCGGCACCTGCTGGAGTTTTCATGAACCGTCCGTTGTCGCTGCTGGCGAGCGCCGTGCTCGCCGCCCTCGCCGCTCCCTCCGCCTTCGCCCAAACCGCCGACGCGCCCAGCACGCTGGACACGGTGATCGTCACCGGCACCCGCGTCAGCGACCGCACCGTCGCCGAGTCGCAATCGCCGATCGACATCATCACCCCCGAGGCGCTGCAGGCCACCGGCACCTCGGAACTGGCGACCGCGCTGTCGCGCGCGCTGCCCTCGCTGAACTTCCCGCGCCCGGCGCTGACCGACGGTACCAGCGGCATCCGCCCGGCGCAGTTGCGCGGGCTCTCGCCCGACCAGGTGCTGGTGCTGGTCAACGGCAAGCGCCGCCACACCTCGGCGATGATCAACGTCAACGGCACCATCGGCCGCGGCGCCTCGGCGGTGGATCTCAACGCGATCCCGATCGCCGCGATCGAGCGGGTGGAAGTGCTGCGCGACGGCGCCTCGGCGCAGTACGGCTCCGACGCCATCGCCGGCGTGGTCAACATCGTGCTCAAGGGCGCCGGCGAAGGCGGCAGCCTGGCGGTGGAGCACGGCCAGTATTCGGCCGGCGACGGCGCCAAGTCGCAACTCTCCGGCGATGCCGGGGTCGGCTTCGGCGACGGCCGCGGCACCCTGCACGTGGCCGGGCAGATCAGCCAGCAGGACGCCACCAACCGCGCCGGCCCGTACCAGGGCACCGCGCCGAACACCGGCAACTATCCCGGCATCGGCCAGACCACCTTCGTCTACGGCGATCCCAAGGTCGACGCCACCGCGGTCTCGGCCAACGGCGAGTTCCGCTTCAGCGACCACCTCACCGGCTATGCCACCGCGATCGCCAGCAACCGCGACATCACCTCGTTCGCGTTCTACCGCTCGCGCAACCACAGCGGCCAGACCGCGCTGCTGGCCCAGGTGTATCCCGACGGCTACGTGCCGCAGATCGAGCAGTACTCCAAGGACCGCTCGCTGGTCGCCGGGCTGAAGGGCAGCACCGCCGGCGGCTTCGCCTGGGACATCAGCTACAACTACGGCTACAACAAGGTCGATTTCCACACCGCCAACAGCATCAACTACAGCCTCGGCGCGGAGAGCCCGCGGCGCTTCTACGACGGCGCGCTGGAGTACACCCAGAACGCGGTCAACGCCGACTTCACCCAGCCGCTGGAGTGGGGCCTGGCCTATCCGGTGACGCTGTCCTTCGGCGCCGAATACCGCCAGGAGAAGTGGAACCAGTCGCCGGGCGAGCCGGCCTCGTACACCGGCACCACCGGCGGTGCGCAGGGCTTTGCCGGTTTCGCGCCGCTCAACGCGGTGCATTCGGACCGCCACAACTACGCGGTGTACGCGGGCCTGGAGGCCGACCTCACCGACAAGTTCTCCGCCGGCCTCACCGGCCGCTACGAGGACTACTCGGACTTCGGCAGCAAGACCTCCGGCAAGCTGTCGGCGCGCTATGCGTTCACCGACAAGGTGGCGCTGCGCGGCACCGTCGCCAGCGGCTTCCGCGCGCCGTCGCTGGCGCAGCAGCAGTACCAGGCGGTGACCAGCAGCTACATCAACGGCAGCTTCTTCGAATCCGGCACCTTCCCGGTGAACAGCGCCGTGGCCCAGGCGCTGGGCGCCGCGCCGCTGAAGGCCGAGACCTCGCTGTCCTACAGCCTGGGCCTGGTGCTGCAGCCGGTCGAGCGCCTGTACCTGACCGTGGACGCGTACCAGATCGAGATCGACGACCGCATCCTGCTGTCGTCCAATCTCAACGATGCGGCGGTGCTGGCGCAATTGCGCCAGCTCGGCTACAGCAATGTCACCAGCGTGCGCTACTTCAGCAACGCCGCCGACACCCGCACCCGCGGCGTCGACGTGGTCGGCACCTACAGCATCCCGTTCGCGGCCAGCACGCTGGACCTCACCGCCAGCTACGGCTACAGCAAGACCGACATCACCCATGCGGTGACCCAGCCGCAGGCGCTGGCCGCGATCGGCTCGACCCAGACCACGCTAGGCCGCGACGAGATCGGCCGCCTGGAGGACAGCTATCCGAAGGACAAGCTGATCCTCAGCGGCACCTGGAAGCTGCCGAAGTGGGACCTGAGCCTGGCCGCCACCCGCTACGGCGAATTCACCGTGCGCAATTCGGCCACCGCCGCGCGCGACCAGACCTACGGCGCGGACTGGGTGGTCGACGCCTCGGCCAGCTTCAAGCCCAGCACCAACTGGACGCTGACGCTGGGCGCGGACAACGTGTTCGACCAGTACCCGGACAAGACCGCCAACCTGATCAACTCGACCTACGGCATGCTCCCGTACAGCAACTACTCGCCGTACGGCTTCAACGGCGCCTACGTGTACGGGCGGATCAATTACCGCTGGTGATCGCGGCCCGGGCGTGGATGGCGCCTACGTTATGCGGCATGACGACGGCCCGGGTTTCCGGGCCGTTGTTTTTGGGGCGGGGATTGGGGATTGGGGCCGGGATTGGGGATTCGGGATTCGGGATTCGGGATTCGGGATCGGCAATTTATCGGTTGCGACGTGTTCGCCTGCCTAGGCTTTTGTGGGAGCGGCTTCAGCCGCGACGCGATCGCGCATGGGTCGCGGCTGAAGCCGCTCCTACGAAACGCGAACGTACCAAACGCGAACGACGTTGCCGCACGGCATCTCCCCTGGCTCAACCCAGCGACAACCGCTGGAGATGGTGACTTCGCCACCACCGTCGCCTGCGTGCCTCTCCATCGCGTCATCAAGGCACGAGACGAACGCACCGCACGCGCCGGCCTGCCTCCGCAGCATACGCGGTGACACCCGTAGGAGCGGCTTCAGCCGCGACGCTTCATCGATAGCGCGTCGAAGCGGACGATGTTGCTGAAACGACCAGCCGCGCGCTGGCGACCACCTATGGCAACGCCGCCGCGGTCAATCCACAGGATGACGCCCGCGGTCACGTGGCCCGCAACTCACGGCCGCGCAGCCCGCAGCGTCACGCAGGATGCGCACACGATCCCGCGCAGGCACGGCGCAGGCACCGCGCCGTCGCGCGTGCCCGGCCATTTTGTCTACAACTCCGGCAAATCCGCGGATCTGCGCTGCCGCAATGCCTGCAGCGGTGGTTGCAATTGCAACCGCAGCATCGTGTTTAACGGAATATTGACTCCGCTGACATCAACCGGTAATCCCTAGCGGGCGTCGCCGCATCCGCCAGGGGACAAGGGGAGCGCGCATGCAGCGACGCACTCCCCCACTACTGGAGCCGCCTCCCCCATGACGCGCACGCTCACTCCGCTCGCACACGCCGTCGCCCTGTGCGTGGCCACGTCCGCCGTTTCCGTCCACGCGCAGACCACCGGCAACGCGCAAACGCTGGACACCGTCATCGTCACCGGCACCCGCGTGGCCGACCGCACCGTGGCCGAATCGGCCTCGCCGATCGACATCATCGCGCCGGAAACGCTGCAGTCCACCGGCACCACCGAACTGGCGACCGCGCTGTCGCGCGCGGTGCCCTCGCTGAACTTCCCGCGCCCGGCGATCACCGACGGCTCGGACGCGGTGCGCCCGGCGCAATTGCGTGGGCTCTCGCCGGACCAGGTGCTGGTGCTGGTCAACGGCAAGCGCTACCACACCACCGCCCTGGTCAACCTCAACGGCGCGCAGGGCCGCGGCTCGTCGCCGGCCGATCTCAACACCATTCCCATCGCCGCGGTCGAACGCATCGAAGTGCTGCGCGACGGCGCCTCGGCGCAATACGGCTCCGACGCCATCGCCGGCGTCATCAACATCGTGCTCAAGGGCAGCGGCAGCGGCGGCAGCCTGGCCGCGCGCTACGGCAAGTACAGCGCCGGCGACGGCGAGCAGTACCAGCTCTCCGGCGATGCCGGGCTCACCTTCGCCGAGACCGGCAGCGTGCACTTCGCTGCGCAGGCCGGCCACCAGGACCAGACCGACCGCGCCACGCCGTACCAGGGCCAGGTACAGCAGCGCTACGGCGACCCCGACGTCGACCAGGGTGCGTTCTCCTACAACGGCCAGTACAGCCCGGCCGACTACATCACCTTCTATTCCTACGCGATGCTCAGCCGCCGCGAAGTGCTGTCCAACGGCTACTTCCGCTGGTCCGGCGACAACCGCAACCGCCCGGAGATCTACCCGGACGGTTTCCTGCCGCAGATCTACAACGTCAGCAAGGACGTGTCCTGGGTCGGTGGGGTCAAGTCCAGCACCGCCGGCGGCCTGGCCATCGACCTGAGCTACAACTACGGCCGCAACGATCTGAGTTTCGACGTGCGCCACAGCCTCAACAACAGCCTGGGCCTGGCCAGCCCCACCGAGTTCTATGCCGGCGCGCTGCAGGTCACCCAGAACGTGCTCAACGCCGACTTCAGCAAATCGCTGGAGGTCGGCCTGGCCTACCCGCTCACGCTGGCCTTCGGCTCCGAATGGCGCGGCGAGAAGTTCAACGAATCGCCGGGCGCGCCGGCGTCCTACGTCAACGGCGGCATCCCCTCGGCCAACGGCACCCTGCTGCCGGGCGCGCAGGTGTTCGCCGGCTTCAAGCCCAGCGACTCCGGCCACTACGACCGCAACAGCTATTCGGCCTACCTCGACCTGGAAGGCGACATCACCGACAAGTTCTCCGCCGGCCTGGCCGGACGCTACGAGAACTACAGCGACTTCGGCGACACCGCCACCGGCAAGCTGTCGCTGCGCTATGCCTTCAGCCCCAAGGTCGCGCTGCGCGCCACCGTCTCCACCGGCTTCCGCGCGCCCTCGCTGCAGCAGCAGTACTTCCAGTCGGTCGCCACCAACTTCATCAACGTCGCCCAGCCCGACGGCAGCATCGCCGCCACGCCGTTCGAGATCGGCACCTTCCGCACCGACAACCCGGCGGCGATCGCGCTCGGCGCCGAACCGCTGAAGGCCGAGAAGTCCAAGAACTACGGCCTGGGCCTGGTGCTGCAGCCGGTGGACGCGCTGTACATCACCCTCGACGCCTACCGCATCGACATCGACGACCGCATCGTGCTCTCGGAGAACCTCACCTCCACGGCCGTGCGCAATTACCTGCAGGGCAACGGCTACGCCGGCATCGGCGGCGGCCGCTATTTCACCAACGCCATCGATACCAAGACCCAGGGCGTGGACGCGATCGGCACCTACAAGCTGGCGCTGCCCGCCAGCAGCCTCGATCTGACCGCCGGCTACAACTACAACAAGACCGACATCGAGAAGATTGCCGGCAACCCGGCGGTGCTGGAAGCGATCGACCCGACCGCGGTGCGCATCGGCCGTGCCGAGATCGGCCGCATCACCCGCGGCTCGCCGCGCGACAAGTTTTTCCTGAGCAGCGTGTGGTCGCCCGGCGCCTGGGCCTTCACCGCCACCGCCACGCGCTGGGGCGAGTTCACCGACTTCGGCACCACGCCCGCGGCCGATCAGACCTATGCGGCCAAGTGGACGCTGGACCTGTCGGCCGCCTACACCCTGGGTCGGTGGCGCGTGACTGTCGGCGGCGACAACGTGCTCAACGAGTACCCCGACCGCTCGCGCGCCGGTGCCGGCACCCGCACCTACCTGCCGTACAGCACCTCCTCGCCGTTCGGCTTCAATGGCGCCTTCGCCTACGCCAACGTCAACTACAGTTGGTAAAGCGCAGGCGGCGGCGGTGCCCCGGCACCGCCGCCGTCTTTGTCGTGGCAACGCCGCGACCGCACGCGCGCGCCGGTGGCGTGCGATGGCATGCGGCAGCACGGCCGCGCAACAGGATTGGACTACGTGCCAAACGCGGTGGCGATACGGATTTGGCATGACGCATGCGCGCCCGACCTGCCAGATGCCGTTCGGCCGCGCATCGCGCTCCGACCATCGCCATTCTTATCGCGTTTTACAGCGCGGCCTCGACCTGATCACGGCGGCGGCGACGCACATGCGTCAAACATTCGTCGCGCGATGGAAATGCATCGGTGAATACGTGGCAGCCGTTTGCTTGCATCCAATGATCGCGATGTCCGACACAGGACCGCCGCGCCGCACTCGCAAAACGCCGGGCGACACAATGCGTTTTTCCCGCGACGCAGTGCGCGGACGATAGACAGCGCCATTCGATCCAAGCCACCGTCAGCGAAGACCCGCACGTATTTAGGTGCGCATCCAATGCGACCGGCCACGCTCGGCCACCACGCCGCGCAGGGATGGCCGCTTATGGCATGGAAACTGCACCAAGCACGGCGCCCGACACCCCGGCGACGCCGGACCGGTCACGCGATGCTGCGATGACCTGGGGCCATACCTGAGCAAGCCGATGCGGCCCACTTTTTTGGGAATCATTTCCCAGAATATAAAAGTGATACACATCACAAGTATGAATCGCTTGATTATTTGTCAACAGTGGCCTGTTGCGATTCGCGTAATGTGGAATCGCCTGAACGGCAGGCAAAAAAACCCCATCAGGGGAAGGACGTAATTATGTGGAAGACCTCTAAACTCGCGACGCTTTCGGGCATCGTGCTCTGCTCTGCGCTGGTGTCCAATGCCTATGCGCAAAGCTGCTGTCCGGGCGGTGGTGTCGGCACGCCGATCGCCATTCGTGGCCTTGGCGAAAGCGCCCCGGCGGCGACCAATCTGTCCAGCAACCCGTCGGCACGCATCTACCAGTTCGAGCGTAACGGCGTGACCTATCTGCAGATCAACGACACCACCGGCCAGGTGCGTGGCGCGATCGGCCGCGTCGGCGACACAGCATGGGTGACGCCGATGGGCAAGGACGTGGATCGGGTGAGCACCGTCGACACCTTCGACAGCAGCCACGGCACCGTGGTCTACGACGCGCGTTACTTCACCGTGCAGCTGGCCAGCGGCGCCGACGGCGACGTCTGGACCGTGACCATCAAGAAGTAACGGTCCTTTCCAGCGGCTCGGAGATCAGAAAACTGATCTTCTGCTCATGGCGGCGCCGGCAGGTGCCGTCATGAGCCTTCAACCGGCTGGCCAACTCCCAGTCCATCTCGTCGGCGTTGTGAGGCTTGCGCCCAGCACCCGGCATCGCCGCATCGGCTTCCACCGTCACCACCACGCCGCGCTTGCCACGGGCCGACCAGACCCGCGCCGTGATCGTGTGCCGGCCCGCATCGGGCAGGATTTGCATGGCATTGAGTACGCAGCGATACGCCGCCAGTTGCAGCCCGATCGACAGCCGCCGCGAATCTCCGTGCAGGCGCGCCTCGACCTCGGTATCGCAGGCATTGGCGAAGGCGATGGAATTCAGCGCGCCATACAGGCCATGGGTTTCGATATCCAGCGGATACAGTGCGGCGACGTAGTCGTCCAGCAGCTGCGCCTGGATCACCCCGGTGCGGTTCATTTCCATCGCCGCCGCGTAGTGGCCGTGCTGCTTCAGCGTGGTGGCGATGTCGCGGCGCAGCTTGTTGATATGCACGTGGATGTCGGTGTACTCGATCACCCGGTTGCGCAGGGTACGCTCGGCCGACATGTAGCTGGCCTGGGCGACCTGCAGCGCCTCCCTTTCGGCAAAGCCGAAGCGTTGCACCTGGTCGAAGGCGACGGACAGCTTGGCGCCGAGTGAGGCAAGCGCGGTGACGGCAAATGCGATCAACAACTGCACCTGCAAGGTGTCCGCGTCGTAGGCACCGGCATAGTTGGTCTTCGGCAGGGACATGGCCACCGCAAAATTGGCCATCACCACACCGATGGCAGCGCCCCGCCAGGCATGCTTGAACGTCAGCCAGACGGCAGGCGTGATCATGAGCACCAGGAGGAACTGGCGCAGGACGCCCTCGACCTGCATCGCGATGCCGAACAGGACGCCCATCAGCAGCGCGGCGATGCCGGCGCTGTGCAGCACCGCCCGTCGCGTACCTGCGTCCCCCTCTGCTCGCCTGACCCACAGCAGTGCGGGAAAGACGAACATGACGATACCCAGATAGAAACCGATCCAGAACTTCAGCGTGTTTTCCAGGTTGATGTAGGCGGCAGGTCCACCGAGCAGCCAGTTGGCGCCCTTGTTGACCAGCACGGCCCACAACGCCGCACACAGGCAGATCAGCGGCAGCCAACTCTGCTCGACCCGGAAATCGGGAAGGTTACGCCGGACCGCCCAGGGCAGCAGCGAGAAGGCCGGCATCAACAGCAAGGAACTGCCATACACCCAGACCGGATTTGCGCCCTCCGCATCGATCATCGGCACACGCATGCTCAGCAGCGCCGCCGCGTCTCCCAGAAAAACGTAGGGCCAAAGCCGATACGGGAGAAACAGCAGTGCTGCCGTGCGCAGTCCGATCGGCAGGAACCATTGATCCAGAGAGCAGTGCCACACGGCCAGGTAGGCCGCGCAGTACAAAGCACTCAGAAGGATTCCGCTCGCGAAGGTCTTCAGTCTAGCCATGCCACCCTGTCCTGGCAGGACACCAATGGCGCAAACATACACCAGGGAATGGGCCGAAACAGTAGACAGTTAACGTCCAACATTGGGTGTAATGCCTTTCCTGACAGGGAGTTGCGTGCGACACCCGATCCCTGCGACCTCCATCCCAATCACGCTGTCGGGGAGTGGCCGTCAGGGCCACGGTGGAGGACCGACGCCGGTACCGACTGCGCAACGATCGGCGCCGCGCCGCCCGCTTCGACCATACCTGACCGAACGGATCGGTCGCGTGCCGGGACGGGCGGATCCACTTCCTCCGAGCCAGCCTCACCTGATCCGATCAGGACACGGCCGGCCAAGCCTGGCTGCGCACGGAGCGCTGGCCGGGCTCTTCCTGTCGCGCCACTGCGTTCCGCGGCCGAGGACGCAGAGGCGCGCGCCCAGTACCTGCAGCCACTGTTGTCACGCCATGCCTGCTACAGCGATTTGCCGACAAAAGCCCCGATCGGCGACACTCGACGCCTACTTGTTCTGCGATCCTGAATGCATCACGACACCAGTCTCATCGACATCATCGCGGTCGGGCTCGCGCTCGCCTTCCTCCTTGGCACGCTGGCCCATCGCCTCAAACTCTCGCCGCTGGTCGGCTACCTGGTGGCGGGCATCTGCGTGGGCCCGTTCACGCCGGGCTTCGTCGCCGACCAGGCCCTGGCCACCCAGCTGTCGGAACTGGGGGTGATGCTGCTGATGTTCGGGGTGGGGCTGCACTTCTCGCTCGAAGACCTGATGGAAGTGAAGTGGATCGCGATCCCCGGCGCGCTGGCGCAGATCGCGGTCGCCACCCTGCTCGGCTGGGGGCTGGCCTGGAGCATGGGCTGGCCGACTCTGCACGGCCTGGTGTTCGGCCTGGCGCTGTCAGTGGCCAGTACCGTGGTGCTGCTGCGGGCAATGGAGGAACGGCGCCTGCTGGAGACGCTGCGCGGGCGCATCGCGGTCGGCTGGCTGATCGTGGAAGACCTGGTGATGGTGCTGGCACTGGTGCTGCTGCCGGCGCTGGCCGACGTGCTCGGCGGCAAGGGCGCCGATACCGGCTCGATCCTCGGCGCGCTCGGCGTCACCCTGCTGAAGATGGCCGCGTTCGTGGCGGTGATGCTGGTGGTGGGCCGCCGCGCCATCCCGTGGGCGCTGGAAAAGGTGGCCGCGACCGGTTCGCGCGAGTTGTTCACCCTGTCGGTGCTGGCGATCGCGCTGGGCGTGGCGTTCGGCTCGGCGACCCTGTTCGGCGTGTCGTTCGCACTGGGCGCGTTCTTCGCCGGCATGCTGCTGAAGGAATCGGAACTCAGCCACAAGGCCGCCAACGATTCGCTGCCGTTACGCGACGCCTTCGCGGTGCTGTTCTTCGTCTCGGTGGGCATGCTGTTCGATCCGCACATCCTGCTCGAGCATCCGTGGCAGGTGCTGGCCACCTTCCTGACCATCACCGTCGGCAAGTCGCTGGCCGCGTTCGTGATCGTGCGGGCCTTCGGCCATCCCACCGGCATCGCCCTGACCATCTCCACCAGCCTGGCGCAGATCGGCGAGTTCTCCTTCATCCTCGCCGGCCTGGGCGTGAGCCTGGCGATCCTGCCAGAGACCGGCCGCGACCTGATCCTGGCCGGCGCGCTGCTGTCGATCATCGCCAACCCGCTGCTGTTCACCTGGCTGGACCGCTGGCAGGCGCGGCAGGCGGTGGAGGCGCCGGTGACGGTGGAACCGGAACTGCCGCCGGGCCCATCGCTGGACCTGGTCGACCATGCCATCGTGATCGGCTACGGCCGGGTCGGCAGCGCGCTGGCGGCGGTGCTGCGCGAGCGCGGCGTGCCGGTGCTGGTGATCGACGACAACCGCGACCACGTCGAACGCGCGCATGCCGACGGCATCCCCGGCATCCGCGGCAGCGCCGCTGCCGACCGCGTGCTGGCCGAGGCGCATCCGGAAAAGGCCAAGATCGCGATCCTGGCGATCCCGCAGCCGCTGGAGGCCGGCGAGGCCCTGGCCAAGCTGCGCGCGCTGAACCCGGCGCTGACCCTGCTGGCGCGGGCGCACAGCGATGCCGAGGTCAAGCATCTGCTCGACCACGGCGCCGACGGCACGGTGATGGCCGAGCGCGAGCTGGCGTATTCGCTGGCGGAAATGGTGATGGCGACGCCGCCGTACCGGGGGATGCGCGCTGCCGCACGCTGAGGCCTTGACCGCAGGGATTGGGGATTAGGGATCGGGGATTCGCAAAAGCGGCTCCTCTTCGAAGAGTGAGTCGCAGCGAGAAGCGCGGTAGCGCACAGAAAGCGTCTACAGCGGCCGTGACGACGCGCAGCGAATCTTCTTGATAAGCATTCTCGTTTGCGGCAGGATTGCGCTCCCTTCCCCAGTTCCGCTCGCCCTCCCCCATGGCCTGCAAGATCGGGTTGCTCAACTCCGTGCCCAGTGCCCTGCTGTGCGAGATGTTCGGGCATGTCGGCTACGACTTCGCGGTGCTCGATCTGGAACACGTGCTGCGCTCGCCGGCCGAGCTGGAGCATGCCATCCGCGCCTGCGAGCTGGGCGGCTGCGAACCCTGGGTGCGGGTGCCCGAGGTCGATGCCAAGCTGATCGGCCGGGTACTCGACGCCGGCGCCCGTGGCGTGGTCCTGGCCGGGCTGGACAGCGCCGAGCAGGCCGAGCGCGCGGTCGCCGCCGCGCACTTCCCGCCGCACGGCCGCCGCGGCATCACCGGCGGCCGCGTCACCGGCTTCGGCAGCGTGGCCCTGGCCGACTACATCGCCCGCAGCCGAGAGCGTCTGCGCGTGATCCCGATGATCGAAAGCGCCGCCGGCGTGCGCGCGCTGCCGCAGATCCTGCAGGTGCCCGGCGTGTCGCTGGTGATGGAAGGCGCGCTCGACCTGGCGCTGGACCTGGGCGTCGGCCCGCAGCCCACCCACCCGCAGGTCTGGGATCACCTGCTGGCGATCGATGCGGCCTGCCGCGCCGCCGGCGTTGCGTTCTGCCCCAATCCCCGCGACGCCGCACAGCGCGCGCACTGGCTGGCACAGCCGGACCTGCAGTGGCTGTTCGCCGGCGAAGACCGCGCGCTGCTGCAGGCCGCATTGCGCCAGCGCGCGGCCGACCTGCGCCGTCCCTGACCGTTTTCGCGCCTTTGGAGTCGTCGTCTTGATCGCTTCGCTTTCCCCTTCGCTGCTGGCCGTCGCCCTCGTCGCCGCCATGCTCGCTCCCACCAGCGTGCGCGCCGAGGATGTCCCGCCCGATGCCGACGCGCAGGCGCGGATCCGCCAGCTCGACGCGGTGCAGGTGCAGGGCAGCCTGCTCGGCCGCTCCACCGTCGAGGACGTGCAGCACTACGCCGGCAGCCGCCAGGTGATCGACAGCACGCAGCTGCGCAGCGGCGCCAACCGCTCGCTGGACGAGGCGCTGCAGAAGGTGCCGGGCATCAAGGTGTTCGACGAGACCGGCACCGGCGCGCTGCCGCAGATCATGCTGCGCGGCCTGTACGAGAGCCGCAGCGGCCGTGTACAGGTGCTGGAGGACGGCATTCCGCTGGCGCTGGCGCCGTACGGGCAGACCAGCCTGTCGCTGTTCCCGGTCGGCATGAACCAGGTCGACCGCATCGACATCGTGCGCGGCGGCGCGGCGGTGCAGTACGGCCCCAACAACGTCGGCGGCGTGATCAACCTGATCAGCCCGGACATCCCCACCACCTGGACCACCACGCTGGGCCAGAAGGTCACCGCCGGCGGCGCCGGGCATTACCTGAGCGATACCGCGATCAGCACCGGCGGCTACGTCAGCGAGACCTTCGGCCTGCAACTGGATGCGAACTGGACCAAGGGCGACTATTGGCGCGAACACAGCGCCACCGACATCAAGAACCTGCGCCTGCGCGCAGAGTGGTGGCTGGCGCCGGACAAGCTGCTCAAGGCCAGCGTGCAGCGCTATGTCGCCGACATGGACATGGCCGGCGCCTTGTCCACCGCCGACTACCTGCGCGATCCGCGCCAGTCGACGCGGCCGCTGGATGCATTCACCGGCCGTACCACCCGCGCCTCGCTGGTCTACCAGCAGGACTTCGGCGACGTGGGGCCGTTCCAGGACCTGCGCCTGGACTGGAGCAACTTCAGCGCGCGCAGCAGCCGCAATTTCATCGTCGGCATGCGTTCGGCCTCCAGCGAGACCTGGCGCCCCGACCTGCCGCCGCAACTGCGGCAGAGCGCGCCGCGCGATTTCCGGGTCTACGGCAGCGAACCGCGGCTGAGCTGGACGATGGGCGACGGTGCAGTGCGCCAGCAGTGGACGCTGGGCGCGCGCGCGATCAACGAGGACATCGACTTCCTGGTCGGCAACACCCGCCTCAGCGACGGCGTCTACACCCTGGTGCGCGACTGGCGCTTCAAGGATCGCGGCGCGGCGGCCTATGTCAGCGACGCGATCGCGTTCGCCGACGGCCGCCTCACCGTCACCCCCGGCCTGCGCTACGAGCAGGTCGATTCGCGCTACTACAACCTGGCCAGCGGCGCGCGCACGCGCAACAAGACCGACGACGTGTTGCCCGGCCTGACCGTGGGTTTCCAGGCCAGCCCGCAGTGGTACCTGTACGCCGACGGCCAGCGCTCGCTGCGCGCGCCGCAGGTCACCCAGATCATCTTCGGCGACAACCTCGACGCCGAACTGGCCTGGAACTACGAGGCCGGCGCGCGCTACCAGCCCAACGAGCGCACCCGTGTGCAGTTCGGCGGCTACCTGATCGACTTCGACCAGCAGATCCAGCTCGACAACACCACCCGCACCTACCGCAACCTCGGCAAGACCCGCCACCAGGGCGGCGAAGTGGAACTGCAGTGGAGCCCGGCGCACCTGCGCGCGCTGACCCTCAACGCCGGCTACGCCTACCTGGACGCGCGGCAGGAATCGGGCGTGTACGACGGCAATCGCGTGCCCTACACCTCGCGCAACCAGCTCACCCTCGGCGCGTCGTACCGGCCCGAATCCGGTCATACCACCGTCGCCGTTTCCAGCTATTACTTCAGCCGTGCCTTCAGCGATGCGGCCAACACCGTGCAGGAGAACGCGATCGCCTCGGTCGGCGAACTGCCCTCCTACTGGGTGTGGAACGCGCAGCTGAGCCAGGTGCTCAGCGAAGGGACCAGCGGCAAGCTCAGCGCGTCGCTGGCGGTCAACAATCTGTTCGATCGCAAGTACTGGTACCGCGGCATCGACACCAGCCCCTGGGGCCGGCAGCCGGCGCCGGGCCGCAGCGTCACCGTCGGCCTCGAGTACACGTTCTGATCCATCCCGGCGTCGGACGACGACGCCGGACGCCGCACCACCGCGCGCCAGCACGGCGCGCCGCCGCCCGCGGGAGACGCGGGCCAGTGCAACGGACGCAGCCGCGTCCTTCCCTACCCAGCGCGCGCCCGATGCGATGCGCCAGGCAACCACGCGACCCTGCCGCAGCCGCGGCGCATGCCTCCCGTGTCCGCCTCCGCGCGGCCGCGCCGGCGTGCGTGCGCCTGCGCCCGACGAGACCCGCACATGACCCCGCACGACGCTCCCCTGCTGATCCTCAGCCACGTCTGCCACCCGGCGGTGACCGATGGCTTCCTTCCCGCCGCGCAGCGCCTGGGCGTGCCGGTGCTGCTGTTGACCGACCACCGCCACGCCCACCTCGACCACTTCCGCCGCCATCCGCCCGCCGCACCGGTGCAGGTGCTGGAGTGCGACGTGTTCAATCCGCTGGGCGTGCTCGACCTGCTCGGCAGCCTGCCGCAGCCGCCGCGCGCGGTGTTCAGCAACAGCGACCACCTGCAGACCAGCGCCGCCGTGGTCGCCGCCGCGCTCGGCGTGCCCGGCAAGGACTGGCAGGTCTGCTACGCGGCCAAGAACAAGGCGGCGATGCGCCAGCGCTTGCGCGCACTCGGCCTGCCGACGCCGTGGTTCTGCAGCCTGGCGCCGGGCGCGACGGCGCCGGCGCAGGTCTCCTGGCCGCTGATCGCCAAGCCGCGCGAAGGCGTGGCGAGCATGGACGTGCGCCACTGCGCCGACGCGACGGCGCTGCTGGCCTACCTCGACGATTTCTGGCAGCGCCACCCGCAGCGCAGCGTGCTGCTGGAAAGCGTGCTGGACGGCCCGCTGTTCACCCTGGAAACGCTCGGCGACGGGCGCAGCCTGCAGCCGATCGGCGGCTTCGACGTGCAACTGTCGGCACCGCCGCATTTCGTCGAGTGCGAGGCGCGCTGGCGCGGCGCCACCGACACGCCGGTGCTGCAGCAGGCGCTGGCGCAACTGCAAGCGTTCGGCATCGGCTTCGGCGTGTGCCACAGCGAATTCATCCTCACCGCCGACGGCCCGGTGCTGGTGGAGATCAACTACCGCAGCATCGGCGACGGCCGCGAATTCCTGCTCGACCGGCTGTTCGGCGGGCACTGGTTCGACAGCGTGCTCGGCCTGCACCTGGGCCGGCCGCTGCCGACGCTGCAGGCGCGCCGCGCGCACGCCCTGGTGCGCTACTACGTGGCCGAGCACGACGGCACGCTGGCGGTGGCCAGCGCCGACCACGGCAGCAGCGACACGCATTGGGAGGCGCGCTACCGGCGCCTGCGGCAACCCGGCGACGCGATCCGCCTGAGCCACTCCAACAAGGATTACCTGGGCGTGCTGGACGTGCTCGCCGACACCGAATCGGACCTGCAGCGAGCGCTGGCCAGCACCGAGGCGGCCCTGCACTGGCGCATCGACACCACCACCGGAGTGGCGGCATGAGCCAGGACGCCGATCGCCGTTACATCGACCTGCGCGTGATCGATGCCTGCCTGCGCGAAGACCTGCGCGGCATCGTCAGCCGCGGCGCCGCCGCCACGCCACCGCCGGCGGTGCTCGCCGCCTGGGCGCAGGCGCCGCTGCCTGCGGACGCCATCTGGTGGCGCATCGCGCACCTGCCCGACGGCGAACTGTGGCTGCCGCTGCGCCGCGCCGGCTACCTGCAGACCGTGAGCGCCTGCAGCGACGGCTGGGTGCTGCACTCCGCGCAGCACAGCGCCTACGAATCCGGCGCGGCGCAGTGGCTGGCGCGGCTCGGCGCCGGGCTCGACGCAGAGACCCAGGCGCTGCACCGCGCCTACGTCGAGGAAGCCGACTGCGCAGTGCGCCAGCGCGCGCTGGCGCGGCAGGCCTACACGCAGCAACAGCCCCTGCTGGCCACCGCGCTGGACGCGGCCGACGCGCACGAACGCGCCTACCGCTGCGAACAACTGGCCAGCCACCGCGACCATCCCTTCTATCCCAGCGCGCGCGCCAAGCTCGGCCTGGACGACGCCGACCTGCCGCGCTACGCGCCGGAGTTCGGCCCCAGCTTCGCGCTGCGCTGGCTGGCGCTGCCGGCCGCGCAGGTCACCCAGACCACGCCGCCGCCGGCGTTCTGGCCGCGCCCGAGCATGCTCGGCCTGGGCCCGACGCTGGACGCCGATCACGTCGCCTGGCCGCTGCATCCGCTGATCTTCGCGCGGCTGGGCGAGGACGGCTTCGCCGTGCCCGAGGGCGCGATCGCCGCGCCGCAGCCGTGGCTGCAGGTACGCCCGTCGCTGTCGCTGCGCACGGTGATCCCGCTGGCGTTTCCCGATCATCATCTGAAGCTGCCGGTGCCGATGCGCACGCTCGGCGCGCTCAACCTGCGCCTGATCAAGCCGTCCACGCTGTACGACGGACACTGGTTCGAACGCGTGCTGCGCGATCTTGCCGCGCACGATCCGGCGCTGGGCGAACGCTACCTGCACGTGGACGAGGCGCATGCCGGCCATGTCGGCGAGACCCGGCACCTGTCCTACCTGCTGCGCCGCTATCCGGCGCTGCCGGAGGCGACCCTGGTCCCCGTGGCAGGCCTGTGCGCGCTGCTGCCCGATGGCCGCCCATTGGCCATGCACCTGGCCGAGCGCTTCCATGGCGGCGACCTGACCGCCTGGTGGGACAGCTACCTGGCGCTGATGTGCGAGGTGCACCTGCGGCTGTGGCTGTGCTACGGCATCGCGCTGGAGGCCAACCAGCAGAACAGCGTGCTGATCTACGCTGCCGGGCGCGCGCCGCGGCTGCTGCTCAAGGACAACGATGCGGCGCGGGTGCTGCTGTCGCGGCTGCACGCGCAACGGCCGGCGCTGGCCGCGTTGGGCACGCCGCGCGACACACGCATCGCGGTGCAGGACGACGCCGCACTGGCGCGGATGTTCTGCACCATCATTTTGCAGCTGGATCTGCAGGCGGTGCTCGAAGGACTTGCGGAATGGCAGCCGGCACTGCGTGCAACGCTCTACGCGCTGCTGCGCGCGCGCCTGCACGGCACCCTGCGTACCTTGCGCGAAGAGGGCATCGATATCGCCCCGGCGCAGGCGCTGCTGGATGCACCGAAGCTGCCGGTGAAGTACCTGCTCAGCGCCGGCAGCCTGCTCGGCAAGCAGATCACCGGCGCGGCGGACATCAACAAGTTCTACGGCGACAGCGCGCCCAACCTGCTGCGCGAGGATGCGCTGGCAGCGCGCGCGGCCGCGGCCGGGGCGGCGCGATGAAGCGCCTGCTCGGCCCGGTGCTGGCCGCGCACTACCTGGCCGCCTTCACCGCGCTGGGCATGCCGCTGTTCCTGCCGCAGGTGCTGCAGCAGCTGGCGCCGGGCGCGGCGATCGGCTGGAGCGGCGTGCTCTACGTGCTGCCGACCCTGTGCACTGCGCTCACCGCCAGCGCCTGGGGCCGGCTGGCGGATCGCTACGGACGCAAGCGCTCGCTGCTGCGCGCGCAACTCGGCCTGGCGCTGGGCTTCGTCATGGCCGGCTTCGCGCCGAACCTGGGCTGGCTGGTCGCCGGCCTGGTCGTGCAGGGCGCCTGCGGCGGCTCGCTGGCCGCGACCAACGCCTATCTCAGCAGCCAGGCGCAGAGTGGCTCGCTGGCGCGGGCGCTGGACTGGACCCAGTTCTCGGCGCGGCTGGCGATGGTCACCGCCCCGGCGCTGCTCGGCCTGGCCACCGCGCTGGGGCCGGCGCAGTCGCTGTACCGCTATCTGGCGCTGCTGCCGCTGCTCGCCTTCGCGCTGAGCTGGCGCTTGCCGGCCGATCCGCCGCGCGCACCGGCGCCACGCGCGTCCACGTCCGCCGCGCCACACCTGGATGCGGCGCAGCGCCGCCAGCGCTGGGCGCTGTGGACCACGCAGTTCCTGTTCTGCTTCGCGATGGTGGTGACGTTTCCCTATTTCCTGCCGTACGCGCAGGCGCACGGCATCGGCAGCAGCGCGGTCGCCGGCCTGCTGTACAGCCTGCCGCACCTGGTCTACCTGGTGTTGATGCCGTGCTGGCGCGGTCGCGATCACCGCACCTCGCCGCTGCCGGCGGGGCTGGCGCTGTTCGCGCTGGCCTGCCTGCTGCAGATCGCGCCGCCGGCGCCGGGCTGGTTGATCGCGGCGCGGCTGCTGTTTGGCCTGGGCATGTGGATGGCGCTGCGCGGCCTCAACCGCAGCCTGGCCGAGATCGCCGGCGGGCACGGCGCCGGCCAGTTGTTCGGCCGTTTCGATGCCGCCGGCAAGTACGCCGGCGTCGCCGGCGGCGCCCTCGCCGGCGCCCTGGTGCAAGGCCATGGCCTGGCCGTGCCGTTCCTCGCCGCCGCCGCGGCCGCCCTGCTGGCGCTGCTGCCGGCCCTGATGCTCACGTCCGTTCGGAGAACCGTCCATGTCCCCGTTGCCGATGCATGACCCGTGGTACGACAGCCTGGCGCAAGCGCAGGCGATCACTTGCTGGCTCAACTGCTACCTGCGCGAGGTCGCGCTCGGTCGCGGCCTGGCCGACTTCGACTACCGCGGCCTGGACCGGCCCGGCGTGGCCGCCGCCGGCGAACGCTGGCTACGCCTGCAGTTCCCCTCGGGCGCGACGCTCTGCGTACGCCTGGCGCATGCCGACGGCCTGGGCCGCTGCCGCTTCGCCTCGGCGCCCTACCTCAAGGCCGACGGCCGTCCCTGGCACTGCCTGGACGCAGAGGCGCTGGTGCGCCTGCTGCTGCAGGAGCTGAGCGAAGGCGAGCAGGCGCCGAACCTGGAACTGCTGGCGCAGAGCGCCAACAGCATCGCCATCACCGCGCAGCTGTTGCGCCAGGCCGAGGTCGCGTCGCCCACCGGCGAGGCGCTGATCGATGCCGAGCAATCGATGCTGTGGGGCCACGCCTTCCATCCCACGCCCAAGAGCCGCGAAGGCGTGCCGCTGGAGCAGGTGCTGGCCTGCGCGCCGGAAGCGCGCAGTGCCTTCCCGCTGTTCTGGTTCCGCATCGACCCACGCCTGTACCGCGCGCAGGGCGATGACGTGCGTGCCACGCTGGCGCAGGCCGGCGGCGGCGCCGACCTGTACCCCTGCCATCCATGGGAGGCCGAGCGCGTGCTGGCGCATCCGCTGCTGCGCCAGGCGCAGGCGCGCGGCTGGATCGAACCGCTGGGCGAACGCGGCCTGGCGCTGCGCCCGACCTCGTCGGTGCGCACGCTGTACCACGCCGACCTCGATCATTTCCTCAAGCTGTCGGTGCACGTGCGCCTGACCAACTGCGTGCGCAAGAACGCCTGGTACGAACTGGAAAGCGCGGTGGCGCTGACCCGCCTGCTGGCCCCGGACTGGCAGGCGCTGGCGCAGCGCGTGCCCGGCTTCCACGTGCTGCTGGAGCCGGCCGCCACCGACCTGGACTTCTCCGCGCTGGAGGCCGATGCGCAGGCCTGCCGCGAACTCGGCGAAAGCTTCGGCGTGCTGTACCGGCAGGCGATCCCGGCAGCGCAACGGGCACGCTATCGCCCGCAGGTGGCCGGCGCGCTGTTCACCCACGACGCGCGTGGCCAGCCGGCCTGCGCCGCCGCGCTGCAGGCGCTGGCAAAGCGCAGCGGCAGCAGCGTGGAGGCCGCCACCGCTACCTGGTTCCGCGCCTACGCGCAGTTGCTGCTGGACGGCGTGTGGAGCGCCTGGTTCGGCTACGGCATCGTGCTGGAGCCGCACCTGCAGAACACCGTGTTCGGCTGCGAAGAGGGCTTGCCGACGCAGGTGTGGATCCGCGACCTGGAAGGCACCAAGCTGCTGCCGTCGAGCTGGCCGGCCGCGCGCCTGCCCGGCATGTCCGAGACCGCGCGGCAGTCGCTGTACTACAGCGCCGAACGCGGCTGGAACCGCATCGCCTATTGCGCGCTGGTCAACAACCTGGCCGAAGCGATCTTCCACCTCGCCGACGGCCACGACCGCCGCGAACGCCAGCTGTGGCAGATCGTCGGCGACATCGCCCGCCGCTGGCAGCAGCGCCACGGCGCGCAACCGGCGCTGCAGGCCCTGCTCGATGGCGCGCCGCTGCCGGCCAAGAACAACCTGCGCCTGCGCCTGCTGCAGCGCGCCGACCGCCATGCCGACTACAGCTTCCTGCCCAACCCGATCGGCAGCGCCGCCCTGCGGCAGGTGGCGGCATGAGCCTGCGCATCGACTCCACCCCGCTGCACGCAGCGCTGGCAACGTTGCGCGCCCAGGCCGACGGCCCGGTCTGCGCCTACGTCTACGACCTGGCGGCGCTGCAGGCGCACGCGGCGATGCTGCGCGCACACCTGCCGGCCGGGTGCGAGCTGTTCTATGCGGCCAAGGCCAACGCCGAGCCGCCCGTGCTGCGCACCCTGGCGCCGTGGGTGGACGGCTTCGAAGCGGCCTCCGGCGGCGAGCTGCAGTGGCTGCACAGGCATCAGCCAGGCCGCCGGCTGCTGTTCGGTGGCCCTGGCAAGCTCGATGCCGAACTGCAGTTGGCCGCCAGCCTGCCCGATTGCAGCGTGCACGTGGAAAGCCTGGGCGAGCTGCAGCGACTGGCCCGCATCGCCGCGTCGAGGGAGCGGCCGCTGTCGGTGTTCCTGCGCCTGAACATCGTGGTGCCGGGCATGCAGGACACGCGCCTGGTGATGGGCGGGCGGCCCTCGCCGTTCGGCCTGGACGTGGACGACCTGGACGCGGCCATGCAGGTGCTGCGCGGCGCGCGCGGGCTGCGCCTGGACGGCTTCCACTTCCACCTGCTGTCGCACCAGCGCGATGCGCAGCTGCAGTTGCGCCTGATCGCACACTACCTGCAGACCGTGCAGGGCTGGCGCCAGGCGTATGGGTTGGGACCGCTGACGGTGAACGCCGGCGGCGGCTTCGGCGTGGACTATGCCGCTCCGGCAGCCTCGTTCGATTGGGCGACGTTCTGCGCGGGATTGCCGATGCTGCTGCACACGCATGGCGAGGGCCTGCGCCTGCGCCTGGAACCGGGCCGCTACGTCAGCGCCGCCTGCGGCTGGTACCTGATGGAGGTGCTGGATATCAAACGCAGCCATGGCGCGCAGTTCGCCATCGGCCGCGGCGGCACCCATCATTTCCGCACGCCGGCCGCGCAGGGCCACGATCATCCGTTCCTGGTCCTGCGCGGCACGCAGCCGCCGGTGCTGCGCGATGCGCGGGTGACCCTGGTCGGGCAGCTGTGCACGCCCAAGGACGTGCTGGCCCGCGACCAGCCGGTGGCCGCGCTGGCGCCGGGCGACTGCCTGGCGTTCCCGCTGGCCGGCGCCTACGCCTGGAACATCTCGCACCAGCAGTTCCTGATGCATCCGCCGCCGCAGATGCTGTTCCTCGACGGCCCGGCGCAGGCCGCCGACGCCATGCCGCAGCGCCGCATTGCCGACCCGGCCACCGCCGCGTCATGATCCGCTCGCCCGTGCCGGCACACCCTGCCGGCACACCATCCGGAGCTGCCGCCATGACCCGTTCCGCTCGCTTCGCCGCCACCTGTTTGCTGCTGAGCTTCACCGCCGCCCCGCTGCTGGCCACCGCCGCGACCAAGCCACAAACCGCACAACAGACCTTGATGGCCAAGTGTTCGGCCCAGAACAAGGGCAAGAAAGGCGACGAGTACAAGAGCGCGCAAAAAGCCTGCCTCAGCGGTGGCACCGCCCCGGCGGCGGGCAACGCCTCGCAGCAACGGATGAAGGACTGCAACGCGCAAGCCGCGACGCAGAAACTGCAGGGCGACGCCCGCAAGACCTTCATGAGCGGCTGCCTCAAAAAGCAGTGAGCCCACTCGCCCTCTCCCCCTGGGAGAGGGGTTGGGGTGAGGGTACGGCGCCTAGCGTCTCGCGATGGTTGGGTGCACGAGGCTACGCCCGCACCCTCATCCGCCCCTGCGGGGCACCTTCTCCCAAAAAGGGGGCCATGGTCCCGAAGGGAGAAGGAAAGGCGCTAGCCCCTCTCCCCCCGGGAGAGGGGTTGGGGTGAGGGTACGACAGCCAGCGAGACCGGCAACAACCGCGTTGCCAACCGCCACTGCTCCTACGAATCCCGACTCCCCACTCCCGAATCCCCGCCGTTCAACGGCATCCCCGCATGATCCACCGGGATCGGCGCGTAGTCCTCGCCGAACGCGACCTCGCCCGGCGTCCATCCGGAGCGGCGCCGCACCGCGCCCCAGAAGCGCTTGAGTCCTTCTACCTGCAGCGCCACCAGGCCCAACTCGTTGTCGCGGTCGACCATCGGATCGCCCACCCCGGTCGGCCGCACCGGCTCGCCGTAGAGCGCCGTGCCGAACAGCACGTCCCAGAACGCGAACACCTGGCCGAAGTTGCAGTTGTGCAGACCGGGCCGCTCCGGATCCACGCGCATGTGGTGCAGGCGATGGAACGGCGGATCGACCAGGAGTTTGTTGAGCACCGGGCCAAAGCCGAAACGCACGTTGGCGTGCGACAGGTTCTGCACCAGTTCGCCGAGCAGCATCAGCCAGGCGAACTCATCGGCCTCGATGCCGAAGGCGATGCCCACCGCGGCCAGCACGAACGACTGCAGCATGCCGTCCAGGTAGTTGCTGCGGTCGTTGGCCCAGCAGCTGAGCTGGCGCTGGCTGTGGTGCATGCTGTGCATGGCCCACCACCACGGCATCCAGTGCTGCACCCGGTGCATCCAGTAGTAGGTGAAGTCGTAGGCCAGGTAGTACAGCGCGAACAGCACCAGCGGATGCTGGTCCAGCCACGGCCACATATGCCGAAGGCCGGTCTCCGGCGCCGCCGCGGCATTGGGGTCGGCGCCGCCCAGCGCGTTGACCACCGGCGTCAGGATCAGGAACGAGAACAGCGGGAACACCCCGATCAGCATCAGCCAGGTGTAGTGGAAGTCGATCCGCGCCAGCCGCCGGTGTTCCCAGCGCTCGGCCGGCCACAGGCTCTCCAGCGGACGGAACAGCACGCCGATGATGGACAGTTGCAGCGCGGCCACCAGCAACGAGGCGGCGATGTCGTGCGGATCGTCGCTGAGCCCGGTCAGGTGCAGCGCCGCCAGCAGCGGCGCCACCGCATGGCTGGCGACCAGGTCGACCAGCGTGGACCAGGCGTGGGCAATGGACGCAACCATGGCGATGGCAGGCATGCGGAGACGGCGATGGGGGCGCGACGGCCGGCGCGACAGCATGCTGCCGCTGGCTTTCGCCAAGCTGTCCGCGTCGACCGAGGCCGGCCGCCACTGCCCGCGCTAGTGCGCCGCGGCGTTGCCCGGCCGCCGGCTCGGCAGAAACGCCGCGACGATGCCCAGCAGCGGCAGGAACGACATCACCTGGTACACGAAGACGATGCCGCGGTGGTCGGCGAGCAGGCCCAGCACCGCCGCGCCCAGCCCGCCCATGCCGAAGGCGAAGCCGAAGAACAGCCCGGAGATGGTGCCGATGCGCCCGGGCATCATTTCCTGCGCGTACACCAGGATCGCCGAGAACGCCGAGGACAGCACGAAGCCGATCAGCACGGTCAGCGCGGTGGCCGCATGCAGACCCACGTGCGGCAGCGCCAGCGCGAACGGCGCCACGCCCAGGATCGACACCCAGATCACCGGCTTACGGCCGATGCGGTCGCCGACCGGGCCGCCGATCAGCGTGCCCAGCGCCGACGCCAGCAGGAACGCGAACAGATGCAACTGCGCGCTCTGCACCGAGACGCCGAAGCGCTGGATCAGATAGAACGTGTAGTAGCTGCTCAGCCCGGCGATGTAGAAGTACTTGGAGAAGATCAGCAGCAGCAGGATGCCGACGATGCGCACCACCGTGGCGCGCGGCAACGCCGGTACCACCGCGACCGGCCGCGGCGCCGCACGCGCGGCCTGCAGGTGCAGTGCGTACCAGCGGCCGACGTAGGACAGCAGGGCGATGCCGAGCAGCGCCGCGCCGCCGAACCAGGCCACGCTGTGGCGGCCGTTGGGCACGATCACCGCCGCGGCGATCAGCGGCCCCAGCGCGGTACCGGTATTGCCGCCGACCTGGAACACCGACTGGGCAAGGCCGTGGCGGCCGCCCGAGGCCAGCCGCGCGATGCGCGAGGATTCGGGATGGAAGATCGCCGAGCCGATCCCGACCAGGGCCGCGGCCAGCAGCACCATGCCGAAGCTGGGCGCGTAGGCCAGCAGCAGCAACCCGCACAGCGTGGAACTCATGCCCATCGGCAGCGAATACGGCGCCGGCCGGCGATCGGTGCGCAGCCCGATCAGCGGCTGGAACAGCGAGGCAGTGATCTGGTACGTGAGGGTGATCAGGCCGACCTGGGCGAAGCTGAGCTGGAACTGGCCCTTGAGCACCGGGTACAGCGCCAGGATCAGCGACTGCATCATGTCGTTGATCAGGTGCGAGGAGGTGATGGCCGCGAGCACGCCGGCGGCAAGCCTGCGCGGCGCGGCAGTGGGGCTGGAGACGGTGGGGCTGGCGGCAGGTGCGGAGGCGGGGGTGGCCGCGGACGCGGCGGGGCGCAGAGAGGACATGGCGGAACGGGCAGCGCGAGGGTGGACGCATGGTAGGCTTCCCGGCCCCGACCTTCCCGCGCGACATGACCATTCCCTATCGCGAAAAGGACATGCCGCAACCGCCGTCGCCGCGCAATGCGGACGACGCCGTGGCCGACGTGGTGTGCAAGGCCACCGACTACCCCGGCGACAGCGCCATCCCCCCGCATCGCCATGCCCGTCACCAATTGGTCTACGCGGTGTCCGGGCTGATGGTGGTGCGCTCGGGCCAGGGCCACTGGGTGGTGCCGAGCACGCGTGCGCTGTGGATGCCGGCCGGCACCGAGCACAGCGTGCGCTGGATCGGCACGCTGCGCATGCGCAGCCTGTACATCCGCCCCGACGCCATCGCCGGCATGCCCGACACGCCGGCCGTGGTGGCGGTGGAGCCGTTGCTGGAAGCGCTGATCCGCAGCGCCGCCGAGATCCCCTGGGACCACGCCACCGACTCGCGCGACGGGCGGCTGATGCGGCTGATCCTGGACGAACTGCATGCGCTGCCGGCGCTGCCGCTGTACCTGCCGCAGCCGCGCGATCCGCGCCTGCTGCGCATCGGCGCCGCGCTCGACGCCGACCCGGCCGACCCCACCACCCTGCACGCCTGGGCCGCGCAACTGGAGGTGGACGTCAAGACCATCCAGCGCCTGTGCCAGCGCGACCTGCGGATGCGCTTCGGCCAGTGGCGGCAGCAACTGCGCCTGCTGCGCGGACTCGAACGGCTGGCCGCCGGCGATCGCATCATCGACGTGGCGATGGACCTGGGCTACGACAGCCCCAGCGCGTTCACCGCCATGTTCAAGCGCCAGTTCGGGCAGCCGCCCAGCCAGTTCTTCCGGTAGCGGTTCCGAGGCGGCGGCGCAGCGACCGCGCAGTCACCAGCACGCGGCCAGGCACCGACGTCTGACCATGCGGCGTCGCTGCCGGCCATGGCACCGGCGATCAGGCGTTGGACCTGGATTTGGAGACGGCGGACGCGCGACGCGCGCTGATGCGCTCGACCATCTGCATGTGCTGCGTGCCCCACTCGCACAACCCTGCCAGCGCCCCCGCCAGGGACTGCCCGAACGGCGTCAGCGCGTACTCGACCCTGGGCGGGATCTCCTGGAAGTCGGTGCGGGCCACGACCTGGTCGCGTTCCAGCTCCTTGAGCTGCTGGATCAGCACCTTGTCGGTCACGCCGCCGATGGCACGCCGCAACTCGCCATAGCGGTGCACGTGCTTCGCCAGGTGGTAGAGGATCAGCGGCTTCCACTTGCCGCCAAGCACGGACAGGGCGGCCTCCAGACCGCAACTGAAAGTGGCGTTCGCCATGATCCGACCGCTCCGAAGGCACTTACCAAGTGGTGCATACTATTCAAAAGAATAGCCTAGTTCTACAGTGGCGCCTCCCCATTCCCTGGAGCGCAGCATGCGCAGGCTAAACGGCAAGATTGCAGTGGTGACCGGCGGCAACAGCGGCATCGGTCTGGCAAGCGCGATCCGCTTCGCCGCCGAGGGCGCGCAGGTCGTCATCGTCGGGCGTCGGCAGGAGGAACTGGACAAGGCGCTGCGCCTGATCGGTGCCGACGCCATCGCCATCCAGGGCGACATTTCCAGGCTGGACGACCTGGACCGCGTCTTCGCCCAGGTCCAGGCCAGCAAGGGCCGCATCGACGTGTTGTTCGCCAATGCGGGGCTGGGCGACTTCCAGCCGCTTGGCGCGATCACCGAGGATTCCTTCGATCGCACCTTCGGCGTCAACGTCAAAGGCACGCTGTTCACCGTGCAAAAGGCGCTGCCGCTGATGGGCGCCGGCGGTTCGGTGATCCTCACCGGTTCCACCACCGGCAGCATGGGCACGGCGGCATTCAGCGTGTACAGCGCCACCAAGGCCGCCCTGCGCAACTTCGCCCGCAGCTGGGCGCTGGACCTGAAAGGCACGGGCATCCGCGTCAACGTGCTCTCGCCCGGGCCGATCGCGACGCCCGGGCTGGACGCGGTGCTGTCCGGCACGGGCCAGGAGGCGATCCTCGACGGCATGACTGCGCAGCTCCCGCTGGGCCGGATCGGGCGCGCGGAAGAGGTCGCGGCGACGGCGCTGTTCCTGGCCTCGGACGAGAGCAGCTTCATGACCGGCAGCGAGGTGTTCGTGGACGGCGGATTCGCGCAGGTCTGAACGACGCGCGGCCGTTCCACCCTGCCGGCATAGCCCGGCCGACCGGTCGAATCGCGCGCCGATCAGGACGGCAGCGGCGCCGAAGGCATCAGCGGCGCCTGCTCTTGCACGTGTTCCTGCGCGCCGGCCTGCAGATATTCGCGTGCGCACAGCGCCATGTCCCACAGCAGCATCGCCGTATGCCAGTGCGCCTGGGCCTGCGCGTCCAGGCGGTCGCTGGCCAGGACCGCATGGTGGCGCGCCGCGCGCATGGCCTGGTGGGCAACGCCCGGCAGGTCGCCGCGCGCGAGCCGGCGCAGCACCGCACGCACCCGCGGCCCCGGCGCGCCATCGGTCCGCGCCAGATCAAGCGCGTCGCTGCCCATGCCCAGCGCGCCGAGCAAGGCGGCCAGGTCGCGCTGCAGCGTCGACTCCGGCAGCGCGGCGGCCAGGCCCAGGCGCGCGCGCATGCGATCGGCCATCAGGCCGAACCAGACCCGTCGCTTTATGCGCCGCGGATGCAGCGCGATCGCCGCGAGATCGGCATCGACCGAACGCCGCAGCCGGCGCACGTACCGCCCGGCCCCACTGGGCAGCAGCACGGTGAACATCAGCACGCCGATGCCGATCCCCAGCAAGAGCGTCAGCGCGCCATTGAACAGTTGCACCACACCGGTCGTGGTGCCGTTGAGCGGCCCCACCAGATCGATGAAGAAGATCGAGCCGCTGGCGCCCAGCGCGGCGGTCGACGGCCGCCGCATCGCCAGGCCGGCCAGGATCAGGAACGGCGCCAGCACCGCCACCAGCCCGGCGAAATCCTCCACCCAGGGCAGCAGCCAGACGATGCACACGAAGGCCGCCAGTGCCGCCAGCCCGGCGCCCTTGAGAAAGCCGAGGCCGCCGGACACCGGATCGGGTCGGGTCGCATACAGCGCGCACACCACGCCGACGATGGTCACCATGCCCGAACCGGCACTCCAGCCGCTGTAGACCCAGAACAAGGACGCCGCCCCCACCGCCAGGAAGGCGCGCAGTGCGTTGTACGCCGCCTCGTGCAGGTCCCGATGGCGGCGTGTGGCGAAGCGGTGGCGCGACGGCCGGCCCTGTTCGAGCGCCGCCTGTTCGTGCTGGCTGGCCTGCAGGTCGCGCACGATGTTGCGCGCGTGTTCCAGCGCGAACGCACGGTCGAAGGCCTCGCGCCGATGCGCGCACAACCGGCGCAGGCGGCGATGGCGCAGGTCGAGCAGATCCAGTGCGGCGGCCAGTTGTTCCTGGCCAGGCAGCCGGCCCTCGGCACGCTGGACCAGCACGTCGTGCACGCCGCGCAGCGCGCGCGAAGGCGCGCGTCCATCCAGGCCGACCCGGCACGATTGCGCCGCCGACAGCTGCGCCAGCATCAGGTAACTGAGGTGGCGCAGGCGCCCGCCCAGCCGCGCGATCTCGCGCGAGCGCGCGGCGGCATAGTCGACCGCATCGTTGAGCGCCAGCGCGCTGGCGAAGAAGCCGTGGATCTGCGTGCCGGTCGCCTCGCCGCGCAGCAGCCGCGCGGCCAGCGCGCTGCCCTGGCGCAGATACGCCTCCAGCCGCGACTCCAGTGCCGGGCGCGGCGACGCCGGCGAGAAGATCGACGCCATCGCGCCTTCGACCAGGATGCCGAGCAGGATCTCGGTGGCGCGCGCCACGGCGATGTCGAACACCTGCTGCGGATGGGCGGTGGAGGACATGCCCACGATCATCGCCGTGTAGCCGGCCAGCACCACGCCATAGCTGCGGAAGGCCGAGACCACGCTGGCCATGCCGGTGCACACGCCCAGCCACAGCGCCAGCGCGATCATGAACAAGGGCGGCGCCTGGCCGAACAGGCCCATCAGCACCACGGCCATGCTGGCCCCCACCAGCGTGCCGACGATGCGGTTGCGCGCCTTGACCACGCTCATGCCGCGGTCGGCCTGGGCCACGATGAAGACCGTCATCGCCGCCCACTTGGGGTCTTCCATCGAACACAGCAGCGCGATGGCCAGCGCCAGCAGCGCGGCAGCCGTGGTCCGCAGCGCAAACCACAACGCGGGCGAAGGACGGAAGCGGACCATCGACACCGGGTCGAAGCAGGGCAGGCGCATGGCCGTCATCGTAGAAGCAGTTCGCCTGCGAGATAATGGCACCATAGATGGATAGACTCTTGCCACAAACGGAAGAAAACCGGCGCGCCGACAGCGTGGACTTCGACAGCGTGCGGCTGTTCCTGCGCGTGGTCGAACACGGCAGCCTGACCGCCGCCGCGCGTCAGGCGCGCGTGCCGCTGACCAGCGTCAGCCGTCGCATCAAGGCGCTGGAACGGGCACTGGGCGTGCAACTGCTCCATCGCACCACCCGGCGGCTGGCGGTGTCCGAGGCCGGGCGTGCCTTCTATGCCAGTTGCGTGGAGGCCGAGCAGACCCTGCAGGATGCCGTGCAGGCCGCGCGCGACCTGCGCGCGCAGGCGCGCGGCACCCTGCGCGTGCTGGCCCCCTATGCGCTGGGCCTGCTGGTGCTGGAACCGCAGTTGGCGCGATTCCGCCAGCGCCACCCGGGCGTGCAACTGGCGCTGACCTACGACGATCAGCCGCTGGACCTGCTCCGCCATGGCCTGGACGTTGCGGTCCATGTGGGGCCGCCGGTCCATTCCAGCTACGTGGCGCGGCCGTTGGGCGCCTCACGCGGCATCCTGGTGAGCAGCCCCGAGTATCTGGCCCGCGCCGGCACCCCCGCCCACCCCAAGGAGCTCATTGGCCATGCCGTGCTCGCGGTCGGCGCGGATGCGCCGCTGGTCGCCTGGGCGTTGCGGCACAGCGCCGGCGAAGCGATCGAGCTGACCCTGCGGCCGGTGCTGATTTCAAACGAATCGACCACGGTGATCCGCCAGGTCGCCCAAGGCGCCGGGGTCGCCCTGCTCTCCCAGCCGCTGGTCCAGTCGCGGCTGGACCAAGGCCGACTGGTGCGCCTGTTGCCAGGCTGGCAGCGCTGGCCGGACCTGGAGATCACCGCGCTCTACCCCCGTCGCGCCACCCAGGAGCGCAAGGTGCGCGCCTTCGTCGATTTCCTGCTGGAGATCTTCGCCGATTGGCGCGTGTCCGATTGAAAGGCGCCGCTCATCACCCGCCTCCGGCCCAGCGCGCCGGAGGCGAGTTGCCCGGGAGGAGCGGCTTCAGCCGCGATGGGCTGCCGGGAACACCCCGTCGCGGCTGAAGCCACTCCTACAGGGCACTTCAGTGCGCTAAAGCCCCACAAGCAGGGTTGCAGAAGCCCCCATCGCGGCGAGGCTGCCGCGCGCTCAGGCCTGCGCCAGCGCCTGCTGCAGGTCAGCGAGCAGGTCGTCGATGTGCTCGATGCCCACCGACAGCCGCACCGTGTCCTCGCTGACGCCGCTGCGTTGCAGTTCCTCGGGCGAAAGCTGGCGATGGGTGGTGGATGCCGGATGCGTGGCCAGCGACTTGGCGTCGCCGATGTTGACCAGGCGGGTGAACAATTGCAGCGCGTCGAGGAAGCGTGCGCCAGCGGCGCGGCCGCCGCGCAGGCCGAAGGTCAGCACGCCGGAACCATGGCCGCGCAGGTACTTCTGCGCCAGCGCGTGTTCGGGATGGTCCGGCAGGCCGGCGTAGTTCACCCACTCCACCTTCGCTTCGCCCTGCAGGTGCCGCGCCAGCGCCAGGGTGTTCTGGTTGATCCGGTCCATGCGCAGCGGCAGCGTCTCGATGCCCTGCAGGATCTGGAACGCGTTGAACGGCGACAGCGCCGCGCCGGTGTTGCGCAGCGGCACCACCCGCGCACGGCCGATGTAGGCGGCCTCGCCCAGCGCTTCGGTGTAGACCACGCCGTGGTAGCTCACGTCCGGCTCGTTGAGGCGGCGGAAGCGCTGCGCGTGCGCCGCCCACGGGAAGCGCCCGGAATCGACGATCGCCCCGCCCAGGCTGGTGCCATGGCCGCCCAGGTACTTGGTCAGCGAATGCACCACGATGTCGGCGCCGAAGTCGAATGGCCGCAGCAGGTATGGCGTGGGCACGGTGTTGTCGACGATCAGCGGCACGCCGTGGGCGTGGGCGATGGCGGCCACCGCTTCCAGGTCGGTGACGTTGCCGCGCGGATTGCCGATCGACTCGACGAAGATGGCCTTGGTGCGTTCGTCGATCAGCCCGGCGAATGCGCCGGGATCGCGGTAGTCGGCGAAGCGGGTCTGGATGCCGGACAGGGGCAGCGTATGCGCGAACAGGTTGTAGGTGCCGCCGTACAGCGCGCTGGAGGAGACGATGTTGTCGCCGGCCTCGGCGATGGTCTGGATGGCATAGGTCACCGCCGCCTGCCCGGAAGCCACCGCCAGCGCGCCGATGCCGCCTTCCAGTGCGGCGATGCGCTGCTCCAGCACGTCGGTGGTGGGGTTCATGATGCGGCTGTAGATGTTGCCCTGCACCTTCAGGTCGAACAGGTCGGCGCCGTGCTGGGTGTCGTCGAAGGCGTAGGCCACGGTCTGGTAGATCGGCACCGCCACCGCGCGGGTGGTCGGATCGGGACGGTAGCCGCCGTGCACGGCGATGGTTTCCAGCTTCCAGTTCGGGTCGGACATGGGCGGCTCTCGGCAACGGGAGCGCAGACGATAGCGCCGCGCGCGGCGGCGAATGCAAACCTGCGGTTATGAGGCCATGCCGCGGGGTTGTCAGCGCTTCGGCGGCACCGTGGCGGCATGCCGGCCTCAGTCGTCGCCGAGTGCGCCCTCGGCGAGCAGCCAGGCACGCAATGCCGCAGCGTCGACATAGCGCTCGGCACGCAGGCCCAGGCCACGCGCGGCCTCGACATGGGCCGCCGTGTCATCGACGAACAGCACCTCGTCGGCGGCCATCCCCAGCTGCGCCAGCGCATGCGTAAAGATCGCCGGTTCCGGCTTGATCGCGCCGACCTCGCTGGAGTTCACCACCGCATCGAACGCATCGGCGATGCCGAGCGCCTGCAGATCGCGCGACAGGCGCGAGGTGGCATTGCTCAGCAGCACCACCGGCAGGCGCTGGCGCACCTCGCGCAGCAGTGCCAGTACCGGCGCATTGAGGCGGGCCGCCGTCGGCGCGGACCATGCGGCGACCAGCGCAGTGGCGTCCGCAGCCGGGGCCAGCGCGGCGATGCGCGTGGCGACCTCGGCCAACCAGTGCGCGTCGCTGGTGGCGCCACGGATCGCCGGCTCCAACAACGCCGGCGCGAACGCCACCGCGCGCAGGCTGCCTGGCGGCACGCCATGCGCGCGTTCCAGCGCAGCGTCGTCGTCGGGCCACAGCCGCAGCACGCCATCCATGTCGATCAACAGTGCGCGTGCCGCAGGCGCGGCAGCGCGCGCCTGCACGACGAGCCCCATCAGGCCTTCTCGAACACCAGCTTGCCGCCCTCGGCCTCGACCTTGATGGTGTCGCCGCTGACGAACTGGCCGGACAGGATCTGCTGCGCCAGCGGATTCTCCAGTTGCGCCTGGATCGCGCGCTTCAGCGGGCGCGCACCGTACACCGGGTCGAAGCCGACATTGCCGAGCAGTTCCAGCGCGCGGTCGCTCAGTTCGATCTTCAGGCCGCGCTCGGCCAGGCGCTTTTCCAGGCCGTGCAACTGGATGCGCGCGATCGACTTGATCTGCGCCTTGTCCAACGGATGGAACACCACGATGTCGTCCAGGCGGTTGATGAACTCCGGGCGGAAATGCGCCTGCACCACGCCCATCACCGCCGCCTTCATCTGCGTGTAGGCCTCGGCGCTGCCATCGCCGCTCAGCTCCTGGATCTGGTGCGAGCCCAGGTTGGAGGTCATCACGATGACGGTGTTGCGGAAGTCCACGGTGCGGCCCTGGCCGTCGGTGAGGCGGCCGTCGTCGAGCACCTGCAGCAGGATGTTGAACACGTCGCTGTGCGCCTTCTCGACCTCGTCGAGCAGGATCAGCGAGTATGGCCGGC
Source organism: Xanthomonas sp. PPL134 (assembly GCF_040595915.1). Classification (NCBI taxonomy): domain Bacteria; kingdom Pseudomonadati; phylum Pseudomonadota; class Gammaproteobacteria; order Lysobacterales; family Lysobacteraceae; genus Xanthomonas; species Xanthomonas sp. PPL134. Next base: position 248,176 of record NZ_JAMDLL010000003.1, on the reverse strand, counting down.
GCCGCACCGCCTCGGTGAGGTAGCCGCCTTCTTCATAACCCACGTAGCCCGGAGGCGCACCGATCAGCCGCGCCACCGAGTGCTTCTCCATGAACTCGCTCATGTCGATGCGGATCATCGCGTCGCTGCTGTCGAACAGGAACTCGGCCAGCGCCTTGCACAGCTCGGTCTTGCCGACACCGGTGGGGCCGAGGAACAGGAACGAGCCGCTGGGCCGGTGCGGATCGGACAGGCCGGCGCGCGAGCGGCGCACCGCATCGGACACCACCTTGATCGCCTCTTCCTGGCCGACCACGCGCTGGTGCAGTTCGTCCTCCATGCGCAGCAGCTTGTCGCGCTCGCCCTCGAGCATCTTGTTGACCGGGATGCCGGTCCAGCGCGACACCACCTCGGCGATTTCCTCGGCGGTGACGCGGTCCTGCACCAGCTTGAAGTCGTGCTGTTCGGCTTCGTTGGCCGCGGCCAGCTGCTTTTCCAGGTTCGGCAGCAGGCCGTACTGGATCTCGCTCATCTTGGCGTAGTCCTGGCGCCGCTGCGCCGCCTCCAGCTCGACCCGCGCCTGCTCAATCTGCTCCTTGATCTTGGTCGCGCCCTGCAGCGCCGCCTTCTCCGAACGCCACACCTCGTCCAGGTCGGAGAACTCGCGCTCGAGCTTGTCGATGTCGCTCTCCAGGTCGGCCAGGCGCTGCCGCGAGGCCTCGTCCTTCTCCTTCTTCAGCATCTCGCGCTGGATCTTGAGCTGGATCAGGCGCCGTTCCAGGCGATCCAGTTCCTCCGGCTTGGAGTCGATCTCCATGCGGATGCGGCTGGCGGCCTCGTCCATCAGGTCGATGGCCTTGTCCGGCAGTTGGCGGTCGGTGATATAGCGGTTGGACAGCGTGGCCGCGGCAACGATCGCCGGGTCGGTGATCTCCACGCCGTGGTGCACCGCGTAGCGTTCCTTGAGCCCGCGCAGGATGGCGATGGTGTCCTCCACGCTCGGCTCGCCGACGAACACCTTCTGGAAGCGCCGCTCCAGCGCCGCGTCCTTCTCAATGTACTTGCGGTACTCGTCCAGGGTGGTGGCGCCGATGCAGTGCAACTCGCCGCGCGCCAGCGCCGGCTTGAGCATGTTGCCCGCATCCATGGCGCCATCGGCCTTGCCGGCGCCGACCATGGTATGCAGTTCGTCGATGAACAGGATGATCTGGCCTTCGTTCTTGGCCAGGTCGTTGAGCACGCCCTTGAGCCGCTCCTCGAACTCGCCGCGGAACTTGGCGCCGGCGATCAGCGCGCCCATGTCCAGCGACAGCACGCGCTTGCCGCGCAGGCCTTCCGGCACCTCGCCGTTGACGATGCGCTGGGCTAGGCCCTCGACGATCGCGGTCTTGCCGACGCCGGGCTCGCCGATCAGCACCGGGTTGTTCTTGGTACGCCGCTGCAGCACCTGCACGGTGCGGCGGATTTCCTCGTCGCGGCCGATCACCGGATCGAGCTTGCCGCTCTCGGCGCGCGCGGTGAGGTCGATGGTGTACTTCTCCAGCGCCTGGCGCTGTTCCTCGGCGTTCTCCGACTGCACGGTCTCGCCGCCGCGCAACTTGTCGATGGCGGCCTCGAGCTTCTTCCTGTCGGCGCCGGCCGCGCGCAGCGCCAGGCCCAGTGGCCCGCTGTCGTCGACGGCGGCCAGCACGAACCACTCGCTGGCGATGAACTGGTCGTTGTGCTGCTGCGCCAGCTTGTCGGTCTGGTTGAGCAGGCGGCTGAGATCGTTGCCCATCGACACGTTGCCGGGCTGGCCGCTGACCTTGGGCAGCTTGTCCAGCGCTTCGCCGAGCCGCTCGCGCAGCACCGGCACATTGACGCCGGCCTGCGCCAGCAACGGCCGGGTGCTGCCGCCGGCCTGGTCGAGCAGCGCCACGAACACGTGCACCGGTTCGATGATGGTGTGATCGCGGCCCACGGCCAGCGATTGCGCGTCGGCCAGGGCCTGCTGGAAGCGCGAGGTGAGCTTGTCCATCCGCATCGGGAAGTCCTCTGAAGGAAAGGGCCGGCCGCGCCGGCATGCCAGCAAAATGCGGCTGTCCGCCCCTGTTTCAAGACCACCGGCGGCGTCCGTATACGCTACGCAGGAGCACCGCGACGCGGTGTGCCGTTGGCCGCACTTTGGCACCCGCCAGTCACACACCGCTACCGCAAGGGCGCTACCCTCGGCGCTTCGTTCCCACGCGCAGGCCCCGCCATGCACTACGAGCTCTACTATTGGACCGGCATCCAGGGCCGCGGCGAGTTCGTGCGGCTGGCGCTGGAAGATGCCGGCGCCGGCTATCGCGATGTCGCCCGCGAACAGGGCGACGCGGCGATGCAGCCCTTCCTCGACGGCGCCCATGCCGGCGCGCGGCCGTTCGCGCCGCCGTTCCTCAAGGCCGGCCGCTTGGTGATCGCGCAGGTCGCCAACATCCTGCACTACCTCGGCCCGCCGCTGGGCCTGGTGCCGGACAGCGAATCGCGGCGGCTGCAGGCGCTGCAATTGCAATTGACCATCGCCGACCTGGTCGCCGAGGTCCACGATAGCCACCACCCCATCGCCAGCGGGCTGTACTACGAAGACCAGAAGGCCGAGGCGCAGCGCCGCGCCGAGGACCTGCGCAAGCAACGGCTGCCGAAGTTCCTGGGCTACTTCGAGCAGGTCCTGGACCAGGGCGGCGGCCGCCACGTGCTGCGCGAGCACTCCTACGTGGACCTGTCGCTGTTCCAGCTGATGAGCGGACTGGACTACGCCTTCCCGCAGGCGATGAAGAAACTGTCGCCGAAGCTGCCACGGCTGCGCGCGCTGCAGCAGCGCGTGTGCGAGCGCCCGGCGATCGCCGCCTACCTGGCGTCGCCACGGCGCCTGCCGTTCAACGAGAACGGCATCTTCCGGCATTACCCGGAGCTGGATGGGTGAGCGGGGCGAGGGCCTTGTCATTTACCGGAAGACCGCTGTCCCGGCGGGCTGGCAGATGACGAATAAAAGGGGTACGCCGAAGCATCGCGACTGTAGGAGCGGCTTCAGCCGCGATGGGCATTACCGGTAACGCCCGTCGCGGCTGAAGTCGCTCCTACAAGAACAAAAAGCCCGCAGGCGCGGCCACGTGACGCGGCACGCGCCTCGCGTCCGGCTCAGGTCCGTGTCAGCGCCTCGCGCACCGCACGCAATTGCGCCTTGACCGCGGCGGCCTGGGTCGGGCCCATGCGCAGCAGCGCCTTCTGCCCGATCGACAGCGACTCCAGCGCCGGATCCACGAAACGGTACTTGCCGCGCACCGGGTCGACCTCCACCGCCAGCGGCCCCGCCGGCGTCGGGGTCTGCAGCAGATGGTCGATCACCTGCACCAGGCGGTCGTTGAAGTAGCCCTGCGGATAGCCCAGTTCCACATAGGCCTGCTGGAACAGCGGATAGAAGCGCCGATAGGCCGCCACCGCCGTGCCCGGATCGGCCCGGGTGAACGCCTCCACGTAGGGCGCATAACGCTGCGCATTGGCGTCGGCAATGACGCTGGCGCCGCTGGCATCGGTGCTCACCTGCAGCTCCCCCGGCACCGACTTGAGCGCCAGCGCACGCGCGGTGACGCGGCGCTGGGTCAGGTTGTCGACCATGGTCACCAGGCGCTGGATCAGGTGGTCGCGCACCAGCAGCGCCAGCGGTGCGTCGCCGCCGGCCAGCGTGCTCAGCGCCGCCCAGGCGGCGTCGTCGCTGGCGGCCAGCGCCGGAATCGCCGCATCGGCGGCTTCCGCGGCATCGATGGGGTGCTGGATCGGCGGCGGCGCTGCCGCCGCGGCCGGCGCGTCGGGTGCGGCAGGCGGCGCCACGGTGGAGGGCGGCGCGACCGCGGCAGGCGCCGGCGCGGCGGCGGGCCACAGCGCCGCGATGTTGTCGCGGAACAACCACGCCGCGGCAGCGGCCACCAGCACGGCGACCAGGATCCACGGCCAGAACGAATGACGCGGCTGCATGGGATGCACATCTCCATCGGACAATGGAGGTGTGACCGCAGTGATGTGTGCCGGTTCCAGCAAGGGACGGCTGGCGTTCAGTCTCGACGCACCTCACGGTGAGAGCACCGACTACGCATCGCCGCGCCATGAGCGTCGCGGGCCTGCGACACCTCCGTCACGCCGCAGGCCGCAGGCGGGCGCGGCGGCGCGGGAATGTCAGCAGCCCCTGGCGGTGGTGCCAGCGGAACGGCACCGCCGCCGTGCGATCGAGCGACGGCCGCACGACCTCACGCCGGACGGCACGCGCACCGCAGCGCCGCTCACTCCACCAGCACCGCGCGCGGCTTCTGCAGCGACAGCAGGCCGAGCAAGGCGGCCAGCACCAGGTAGCCGCCGACGAACTGCCAGGCGATCAGTTTCGGCACGCCGCTCAGCGTCCACGGCAGGTACAGGCCGCCGCGCGGATCCACCGAGTGGATCAGTCCGAACAAGGTCAGCCCAGCCGCCACCAGCAGGAACGCCGCGGCGCGACGCAGGCGGCCGTCGACCATCGCCGCCACCGTGGCGATCCACAGCATCGCGGTGATGATGAAGCCGTTGCCCAGGGTCAGGATCACCGCCAGCTCCGGCAGGCCGTGGCCGTCCAGGGTGGTGGTGAGCTTGGCCAACTGCTCCGGGGCGATCCAGCCCGGCGCCTTGATCGCCAGCAGGTAGGCCACCGACGGCAGGAAGCCCAGCACCATCGCCCCGGCGTGGCGCTTGGGCGTGGCCTGGAAGGCCTGGGTGGTGATGTCGATGGCGACGTAGACGATGATCGGCGCCAGCACCGCCATCGGCAGCCACTGCACCAGGCCGGCGACCAGCCCGAACATGCCACCCAGGCCGATGAACAGACCGGTGAGCAGGGTGTAGCCGCTGCGCGCGCCCATGTGCTTGTAGGCCGGCTGGCCGATGTAGGGCGTGGTCTGGGCGACGCCGCCGCAGACGCCGGCGATGAGGGTCGCGCCGGCCTCGACCAGCAGGATGTCGCGGGTGCGGTAGTCGTCGCCGGCGGCGCGCGCGCTTTCGCTGACGTTGATGCCGCCCACCACCATCAGCAGGCCGAACGGCAGCAGCAGCGGCAGCAGCGGCACGGTGTCGGGCAGGCCGGCGACGAAGCCCAGGCTCGGCCACGGCAGCACCAGTTGCGGCGCGATCCACTGCGGCGCCTGGTGACCGGGAATGCCGATTCCCGCCGCATTGGCCCAGTAGTACAGGCCGGTACCCAATGCCAGCGCCACGGGCACCCCGGGCAGGCGCCACGGCAGCCGCCCCTTGGCGATCAGCACGTACAGCAGCAGGCCCAGCACCACCAACCCGACCAGCGGCGTGCGCAGCGTCTCCAGCAGCGGCAGGAAGCCCATCAGCACGATGGCGATGCCGGCGATGGAGCCGAGCAGCGCGGCGCGGGGCAAGGCGCGGGTGACCGCGTCGCCGAAGAACGACAGCACGGTCTTCAGCGCGCCCATCACCACCAGCGACGCCATGCCCAGGTGCCAGGTGGCCAGCGCCGCGGCCTGCGGGTCCAGGCCCTGCTGCTTGTAGCGCACGAACGCCGGGCCGAGCACCAGCAGGGCCATGCCGATGCTGGTCGGCGCGTCCAGGCCCAGCGGCATCGCGGTGACGTCGCTGCGCCCGCTGCGCGTGGCCAGCCGCCGCGCCATCCAGGTGTACAGCAGGTTGCCGACCAGCACGCCGAAGGCGGTGCCGGGAATCATCCGGGTGTAGATGACCTCGGCGGGGAACTGGAAGAGGCCGACCAGCGCCAGGGTGATGAAGCCGAGGATCGACAGGTTGTCGACCACCAGGCCGAAGAAGCCGTTGAGGTCGCCGGCGACGAACCAGCGCAGGCGCGGTGAAACGGGAGCGGGACTGGACATGCGGGCAGTGGCGGCGTGGGGAGTCGAGGGATGGTAAGGGGAAGCGGCACCGGCGGATCGGTGCACGCGCAGGATGCCGTTTTCCGGGGCAGCGCGCCTACGGCGACAGCTCCAGATGCAGGAACTGGTTGAACGCGCTCGGCGCGTAGTCGCCGAACGCCGGCCCGTTGCGGAAGCCGCGTCGGCGATACAACGCCAGCGCCGGCTCGAACGCCGCGCCGCTGCCGGTCTCCAGGCTCAGCCGTTGCAGGCCTTCGGCGCGGGCGAGCGCGATCAGGTGGTCGAGCAGCGCCGCAGCCGCGCCCTGGCGGAGAAACGAAGGATGCGTGCGCATCGACTTCAGTTCGCCACCGCCATCGTCCAGCGTCCGCAACGCGCCGACCGCAACCAGCGCCTCGTCGCGCCACACGCTCCACACCCGCACCTGCGGCTGCCGCAGACCCGACAGGTCCAGCGCATACACGCTGCCCGGCGGCGACTGCGCATGCATCTGCTGCACGTGGTACTCCAGCAACCCGCGCACCGCCGGATCGTCGAGATCACCGGGCCGGATCACGAACGACCCCACCGTCACCGCAGCACCCCGCCCTTGCGAATCCCCGCTTTCCACAGCCGAACGGCTGGTCATCCCCACTCCCGAATCCCCGCAGTCAAAACGACACGTCCACCGCCTGCCGCGCCCACAGCACCGACTGGTGCCCGGTGGCCTGCTTCCATGCCAGCCGGATCGCCTCGATGTCGGCGCGGCGCTGCGGGGTGTCCTCGTGCAGGATCACCAGCACCTTGGTGTTGAGCCGGTTCGGCTCCTTGGCGCCACGGAACAGCCACTGGCCGTAAGCGTCGAACACGGTCAGACCATCGGGAAAGCGCGGCGTGACCTCCTTGTCCAGGAACGCGCGCCAGCGCGCCTCGCTGATCGGCTCGGCCTGCGGGCGGTCGGCCGGGCCGCTCTCCTCGCCCACGCCGAAGTACAGCTCGCTGCGCACCCAGCCGCTGGCCTGCGCCGGCCGCGCCGCATCGCCCTGCATGGTCGCGCTGACCTTGCTCGACGGGGTCGGCGTGGACGGCGCGACGCTGGCGCAAGCGCCCAGGGCCAGGAGGACGGCGATCAACGGGGCACGCAGCAGCATTGGCAGGGTCTCGGTGGGAACGGAAAGGGAGCGGGCGATCGTAGGCCAGGCGCGGTCCGGACCCGGATAACCGGCGGGCATGAGCTCATGCCCGACAGCACCGAACACGCGGCTCGCACATCGCCTTAACGTCGGGCTAATATATCGCTTCATCCGGATGGATGCAGCAACCTTTGCCGACCCCAGTCGCCGCCACGGCCGGCGCGGCCGGTCTTGATGGTCATCGTTTCAGGAGAGAACCCCCATGTCGTCCCCGTTCGTCAGGCCGTTGAGCCTGGCCATCGCCCTGGCCCTGGCGGCCCCCGCCCTCGCCCAGGAGGCCGCCCCCGCCACCGCGACCAATCTGGACACGGTGATCGTCACCGGCACCCGCGCCAGCGGCCGCACCGTGCTCGAATCCACCGCCCCGGTGGACGTGCTCAGCGCCGAGGACATCCGCAAGGCCGGCGTGGTCAACGGCGAACTCGGCAGCGCGCTGCAGGCGCTGCTGCCCTCCTTCAACTTCCCGCGCCAGTCCAACTCCGGCGGCGCCGACCACGTGCGCGCCGCGCAGTTGCGCGGGCTCTCGCCCGATCAGGTGCTGGTGCTGGTGAACGGCAAGCGCCGCCACACCTCGGCGCTGGTCAACACCGACAGCAAGATCGGCAAGGGCACCACGCCGGTGGACTTCAACGCCATCCCGATCAGCGCGATCAAGCGCATCGAGGTGCTGCGCGACGGCGCCGGCGCGCAGTACGGCTCCGACGCGGTGGCCGGGGTGATCAACGTGATCCTGGACGACGACCCGGACAGCGGCGCGCTGGAAGCCAGCTATGGCGCCAACCATACCGACGTCAAGCCGATCCACCGCACCCTCACCGACGGCCAGACCGGCTATGCCAGCGGCAAGGTCGGCACGCGCCTGGGCGAGGACGGCGGCTTCTTCAAGGTCGGCCTGGAGCTGAAGAATCACGAGGCCACCAACCGCGCCGGCTTCGACCAGATCCCCTCGTTCGAGGAGCAGACCCCGGCCAACCTGGCGCTGGCCGGCAAGCGCAACTACGCGCTCGGCGACGGCGCCAGCAAGGATCTCAACGCCTGGCTCAACGGCAAGCTGCCGTTCGGCCAGGGCAGCGAGGTCTATGCCTTCGGCACCTACAACCAGCGCGACACGCAGGGCGACAACTACTTCCGCTACCCCGACGGTGCCGCCAACTGGACCCAGGTGTATCCGCAGGGCTACCGCCCGGTGTCGCTGGGCGAGAACCGCGACCTGCAGGCGGTGGTCGGCGCGCGCGGCCAGTGGGGCGAATGGGCCTACGACGCCAGCCTCGACTACGGCCGCAACGACTTCACCTACCGGCTCAAGCACTCGCTCAACGCCTCGCTGGGCCCGGGCAGCCCGACCCGCTTCAAGACCGGCGACTACGCGTTCGAGCAAGGCGTGGCCAACCTCGACCTGAGCCGCAGCTTCGACGCCGCCGGCGCCACCCACACCCTGGGTACCGGCGTGGAGCTGCGCCGCGAGCACTACCGCACCCGTCCGGGCGACCCGGCCAGCTACGCCGCTGGCCCCTACACCGACCGTCCCACCGGCGCCCAGGCCGGCGGCGGCCTGACCCCGCAGGACGCGGCCGACCTGTCGCGCAACGTCGCCAGCGTCTACGCCAGCGTGTCCAGCCAATTCGGCGACAAGCTCTCCACCGACCTGGCCGCGCGCTACGAGCACTACCAGGATTTCGGCGGCGAACTGACCGGCAAGCTGGCCGCGCGCTACGAGTTCGTCCCGGCGTTCGCCCTGCGCGGCGCGATCTCCAACAACTTCCGCGCGCCGTCGCTGAGCCAGATCGGCTACGAAGCCAGCTCCACCGGCTACAACGCCAACGGCCAGTTGCTGCAGGGCCGCCTGCTCTCGGTCGACAACCCGATCGCGCAGGCGCTGGGCGCCCGCACGCTGCAGCCGGAAAAGTCGCGCAACTACAGCCTGGGCTTCACCAGCCGCGTCGGCAGCCATTTCGACCTGTCGCTGGACCTGTTCCAGATCGACATCGACAAGCGCATCGCGCTGTCGGAAAGCATCGACGGCGACGCCCTGACCGACTTCGTCGCGCAGCGCTTCGGCATCACCGGCCTGCAGAGCGCCAGCTTCTTCGTCAACGCCGCCGACACCCGCACCCGCGGCGCCGAACTGGTCAGCAACTGGCGGCAGGCACTGGGCGATGGCCAACTGCAGTTGACCGGCACCTGGAGCTACGCCAAGACCGAACTGGAGAACGTGGTCGCCACGCCGGCGCAGCTGCTGGCACTGAATCCGGACTACGTGCTGTTCGGCGTGGAAGAGCGCAACACCCTGACCGAAGCGACCCCACGCACCCGCGCGCAGCTGGCGGCGAACTGGAGCGATGCGCGCTGGTCGCTGCAGACCCGCGTCACCCGCTACGGCAGCGCCACCCGCGTGTTCGACTTCGGCGGCGGCTTCGCCCCGGAACAGACCTACAGCGCCAAGTGGCAACTCGACGCCGAGGTCGAATACCACCTCACCCCGCAGTGGAGCGTGGCGGTGGGCGGACAGAACCTCACCGACGCCTACGCCGACCGCTCCAAGCCGGACATCGCCTACTTCGGCAACCTGCCCTACGACGTGCTCTCGCCGATCGGCAGCAACGGCGCTTACTACTATGGGCGGGTGCGGTACACCTTCTGACGAAGGTGTGGGGAATGGGGAGACGGGAATCGGGAATGGGTAAAAGCAACAGCAGCGCGCGCATGCACCGCTTTTGCTCCTCCCATTCCCGTTTCCCCATTCCCGTTTCCCGGCCCCCGACCAATCCACCTGGCGCTAACGCTGTCTCGTTCATCATGAAAGGATGGCAGACGCGCTCCCCCTCCGACCGCCGCCGCCGCGCCTGGACGATGCCTGCGCATTGTTCCTGGACGTGGACGGCACTCTCATCGCCTTTGCCGAACGCCCCGACCAGGTGCAGTTGCTGCCCGAGGTCCGTGAGGCGATCGGCCGCCTGCACCAGCGCCTCGGCGGCGCGGTGGCGTTGGTCAGCGGACGTCCGCTGACGCAACTGGATGCCCTGTTCGCGCCGCTGCGGCTGCCTGCCGCCGGCCTGCACGGCCACGAGTTGCGCAGCGACGCCGACGCGCAGGCGGCGATGCCCGCCGATACCTCGCAGTTTCTGCATGCGCTGCATGCGCGCGCCGCGCACCTGCGCCAGGCGCATCCGGGCGTGCTGGTCGAAGACAAGGGCGCGAGCATGGCGCTGCACTGGCGCGCGGCGCCGAGCGCCGCCGAGGCGGTGCTTGGGTTCGCCCACGCCCAGATCGCCGACCTGCCCGGTTACCGCCTGCAGCCCGGCGACCACGTGGTCGAGTTCGTGCCCGAAGGCAGCGACAAGGGCGTGGCGCTGACCACGCTGCTGCAGCAGCCGCCGTTCCGCGGCCGCCGCCCGGTGTTCGTCGGCGACGATCTCACCGACGAGTTCGGCTTCGCCGCGGCCAACCAGGCCGGCGGCTGGAGCGTGCTGGTCGGCACCCGCGCCGACAGCGTCGCCACCTATGCGCTGCCCGATCCACGCGGCGTACACGCCTGGCTGCGCGATGACGCCGGATGAGGGCGCCGCCGCGCCCGCCCGCCTGCGTCCCGTGGCCGCTTCCCCCACTGCTTCCGCACAAGGATCCGTCCGTTCCATGAGTTCCCCCAATCTCGACCTCGGCGTCATCGGCAACGGCAGCTTCGGCGCCCTGATCGACAAACGGGCCAGCGTGGTGTGGAGCTGCCTGCCGGCCTTCGACGGCGACCCGGCGTTCTGCGCCCTGCTCTCCCCGCGCGCGCATCCCGGCGGCGATTTCAGCATCGAGCTGGAAGACTTCGTCGACAGCGACCAGCACTACCTGGCCAATACCGCGATCCTGCGCACGGTGCTGCGCGATGCCCACGGCGGCGCGGTGGAAGTGATCGACTTCGCGCCGCGCTGGCGCAACCACGGCCGCTTCTACCGCCCGGTCAGCATCATCCGCCAGGTGCGGCCGCTGGCCGGCAACCCCCGCATCCGCGTACGCGCACGGCCGCTGGCCGACTGGGGTGCGCGCCAGCCGGAGAGCACCTGGGGCAGCAACCACGTGCGCTGGCTGCTGCCGGACTTCACCCTGCGCCTGACCACCGACGTGCCGGTGCGCTTCATCCGCGACGAGTTGCCGTTCGTGCTCGCCCACCCGGTCAACCTGATGCTGGGCGTGGACGAATCGCTGACCCGCTCGCTGACCGGCTACATCCAGGAGGCGCAGGAGCGCACCGAGGAATACTGGCGCGAGTGGGTGCGCTACCTGTCGGTGCCGCTGGACTGGCAGGACGCGGTGATCCGCAGCGCCATCACCCTGAAGCTGTGCCAGTACGAGGACAGCGGCGCGATCATCGCGGCGATGACCACCTCCATTCCGGAAGCGCCGGACACCCCGCGCAACTGGGACTACCGCTACTGCTGGCTGCGCGACGCCGCCTTCGTGGTGCGTGCGCTGAACCGGCTCGGCGCCACCCGCACCATGGAGCAGTTCCTCGGCTACATCTTCAACATCGCCACCACCGACGGCAGCCTGCAGCCGCTGTACGGCATCGGCTTCGAGGCGGCGCTGGAGGAACACGAGGTCGAGTCGCTGGCCGGCTACCGCGGCATGGGCCCGGTGCGGCGCGGCAACCTGGCCTGGATCCAGAAGCAGCACGACGTGTACGGCAGCGTGGTGCTGGCCTCCACCCAGCTGTTCTTCGACCTGCGCCTGAAGGACCCCGGCGACACCCACACCTTCCTGCGCCTGGAGCCGCTGGGCGAGCGCGCCTTCGCGCTGCACGACGTGCCCGACGCCGGCCTGTGGGAGTTCCGCGGCCGTGCCGAGGTGCACACCTACACCAGCGCGATGTGCTGGGCCGCCTGCGACCGCCTGGCCAAGATCGCCGCGCGCCTGGGCCTGGACGAGCGCGTGGCGCACTGGCGCGAGCGCGCCGACCGCATCCACGCGCGCGTGCTGGCCGAGGCCTGGAGCGCGGAGCTGGGGCACTTCACCGACACCTTCAACGGCCACCGGCTGGACGCCTCGCTGCTGTTGCTGGCCGACATCGGCTTCATCGCCCCGGACGATCCGCGCTTCATCGCCACGGTCGAGGCGATCGGCCGCGACCTCAAGCATGGCGATGCGCTGTACCGCTACGTGGCGCCGGACGACTTCGGCGAACCGGAGACGAGCTTCACCATCTGCACGTTCTGGTACATCGACGCGCTGGCCGCGATCGGCCGCAAGGAGGAAGCGCGCGAGCTGTTCGAGCGCATCCTCGCCCGGCGCAATCACCTGGGCCTGCTGTCGGAGGATCTGGCCTTCGACAATGGCGAAGCCTGGGGCAATTTTCCGCAGACCTATTCGCATGTCGGCCTGATCATCGCCGCCATGCGCTTGTCGCGCAGTTGGCAGGAGGCATCATGAGCAGACTGGTCGTGGTATCCAACCGTGTCGCACTGCCCGGCGAGAACCGCGCCGGCGGCCTGGCGGTGGGCTTGCTGGCGGCGCTGAAGGAACGCGGCGGTGTCTGGTTCGGCTGGAGCGGCAAGACCGTGCGCGGCGACAGCGGCGCCATGCACGAGCAGACCCAGGGCGACATCCGCTTCGTCACCATGGACCTCAATCGCGCGGATCTGGACGCGTACTACAACGGCTTCGCCAATCGCACGCTGTGGCCGCTGCTGCACTTCCGCCTGGACCTGGTCGACTACGACCGCGCCACCCGCGAGGGCTACCGCCGGGTCAACGCCATGTTCGCCGACAAGCTCGCGCCGATGCTGCGCGAGGACGATACGGTGTGGATCCACGACTATCACCTGATCCCGCTGGCCTCGCTGCTGCGCGAGCGCGGCATCGGCTGTCGCATCGGCTTCTTCCTGCACGTGCCGTTCCCCTCGGCCGACCTGATCCAGGCGCTGCCGGACCACGCGCGACTGTTCTCCGGCTTCTACGCCTACGACCTGATCGGCTTCCAGACCCGCCGCGACGTCGACCGTTTCCAGGCCTACGTGCGCCTGTTCGGCGGCGGCAAGGTGATCAAGGACGGCGTGCTGGAAGCGCCGGGCGGCCGCCGTTTCCGCGCAGCCATGTTCCCGATCGGCATCGACACCGAACTGATCGCGCAGCAGGCGCGTGCGGCGATGTCCAAGCCGGCGGTGCGCGACCTGCGCAGCAGCCTGCGCGATCGCCAGCTGGCGATCGGCGTGGACCGACTGGACTACTCCAAGGGCCTGCCGGAACGCTTCCTCGGCTTCGAGCGCTACCTGGAGCGGCATGCGGACCAGCGCGGCAGCCTCACCTACCTGCAGATCGCGCCGGTCTCGCGCGGCGACGTCACCGAGTACAAGCAACTGCGCAACCAGCTCGAGCAGATCGCCGGCCACATCAACGGCGGCCATGCCGAGCCGGACTGGACGCCACTGCGCTACGTCAACCGCAACTTCACCCACGCCACCCTGACCGGCTTCTACCGCGCCGCGCAGGTCGGCCTGGTGACGCCGCTGCGCGACGGCATGAACCTGGTGGCCAAGGAATACGTGGCCGCGCAGGACCCGGAGAATCCCGGCGTGCTGGTGCTGTCGCTGCTGGCCGGCGCCGCCGACGAACTGAAGGAAGCGCTGCTGGTCAATCCGCACGACCTGGACGGCGTCGCCGACGCCATCGCCACCGGCGCGTCGCTGCCCAAGGCCAAGCGCATCGAACGCTGGCAGGCGATGATGGATCACCTGCGCAAGCACGACATCAACGCCTGGCGCCAGCGCTATCTGCAGGCGCTGGAAAGCCTGCGCTAGCGGCGGCACGCGCTTCGCACGACGTCGCGCGCCCCGCGCCTGCGCGCGCCGCGATCTGCCTCACCACGTCACCATGCGGCGTCCGCCACGGCGCCGCATGACGCACTGTTCCGCGTGCCGTCACGGCCCGACGACCTGCACCGCCTAAAATAGCCTGCACGCGCCGCGCCGATTCCGCTGCTTTCCCAGAACGCGGCAGCGCGGTCGCTGCCTTGCGATGCGCGCCGCGGTTGCGGCCCTGCCCTCGCCTTCCCCCCTCCACGATCCGCCTGCACCGCCGCCATTCGCGCCACGCGCCAGGGATCCTCGTCGGATGTTTCGCTCATGACTGCTGCTTCCTCCCCACCCGGACCTGGCCGCTGGCTGTTCGCCGGCTACGCCATCCTCATCGCCGTGATCGGCGTCGCGCTCGCCGTCATGGGCGGGCAACTCGTCGCCGTCGGCGGCTCCTGGTACTACCTGCTCGCCGGCGTGGCGCTGGCCGTGTCCGGCCTGATGCTCGCACTGGGCCGCAGCGTCGGCCTGTGGCTGTTCGGCGTCACCCTGGCCGCCACCATCGCCTGGGCCCTGGCCGAGGTCGGCCTGGACGGCTGGGCACTGATCCCGCGCCTGGCGATGATCTCGGTGCTGGGCCTGCTGCTGTTGCCGTTCTGGAAGGTGGCGCGCTGGCGCCTGGCGCCGGTCTCCGGCATCGGCTACCTGCTGGTCGCTGGCGTGCTGCCGGTGCTCGGCGCGGCGCTGGTGTTCGTGCCGCTGCTGTTCCCGCGCACGGTGGAACTGGCCGACCCCGGCCTGGCTGCGCAGCGCCCGCAGGCCGCCTTCAGCCGCGCCACGGTGGACAGCCCCGACGGCAACGTCGCCGGCAACCACGACGCCGGCAACTGGACCGCCTATGCCGGGTCCAACCTGTCCAACCACTACAGCCCCGGCGCACAGATCACCCCGGACAACGTCAAGGACCTGAAGATCGCCTGGGAATTCCACACCGGCGACCTCAAGCCGGCCGGCTCCAAGCTCGGCTACGCGTTCCAAAATACCCCGCTGAAGGTCGGCGACCTGGTCTACATCTGCACGCCCACGCAGAAGGTGATCGCGGTGGAGGCCACCACCGGCAAGGAGCGCTGGCGCTTCGATCCGCACACCGACCCGAAGGCCATGGCCGGTGTCGCCGCCACCACCTGTCGCGGCGTGTCCTACTTCGAGGCCACCACGCCGGTCGCCGAGTGCGCCAAGCGCATCTTCTGGCCGATGGTGGACGGCCGCCTGGGCGCGCTCGACGCGCTCACCGGCAAGCTCTGCGACAGCTTCGGCAGCCACGGCTATGTCGACCTGAACAAGGACACCGGCAACACCAAGCCCGGCTTCGTCGGCCCGACCTCGCCGCCGGTGGTGATGCGCGGCGTGGTGATCCAGCCCACCGGGCAGGTCCGCGACGGCCAGGAGCGCGATGCGCCGTCCGGCGTGGTGCGCGCCTTCGATGCGGTCAGCGGGCAGCTGCGCTGGGCCTGGGACCTGGGCAACCCGACGATCGATGCGGCCCCGCCGGCCGGGCAGACCTACACCCGCTCGACCCCGAACGTGTGGTCGCTGATGGCCGCCGACGACCAGCTGGGCCTGGTCTACCTGCCCACCGGCAACGCCTCCGGGGATTTCTTCGGCAGGCAGCGCACGCCGCAGGAAGAGGAGTACACCGCCTCGCTGGTCGCGCTGGATGCGGCCACCGGCAAGGAGCGCTGGCATTTCCGCACCATCAACCACGACCTGTGGGACTACGACATCGGCCCGCAGCCGAACCTGGTGGACTTCCCGGTCCCCGGCGGCGGCACCCGCCCGGCGGTGATCCAGGCCACCAAGTCCGGCCAGGTGTTCGTGCTCGACCGCGAGACCGGCGCACCGATCATGCCGGTGGAGCAGAAGCCGGTGCCGCAGGGCACCGACCACGGCGACTGGACCGCCAGGACCCAGCCGGTGTCGCCGGGCATGCCCAACACCGTCGGCGCGCCCAGCCACGAGTACGAGACCCTGGTCGAATCCGATGCCTGGGGCATCACCCCGTTCGACCAGCTGGTGTGCCGCATCCAGTTCAAGCGGCTGCGCTACGAGGGCATGTTCACCCCGCCGAGCCTGGGCGGTTCGCTGGCTTTCACCGGCAACCACGGCGGCATCAACTGGGGCGGCGTGTCGGTGGACCTGCAGCGCGGCATCATGGTGATGAACAGCAACCGCCTGCCCTACACCGAGCAGGTGTATCCGCGCCAGGAAATGCAGGCGCTGGGCGTGGTGTCGGTGTTCAACGGCAAGAGCAGGACGCCCGGCTACATGGCCCAGGAAGGCTTGCCCTACGGCGCGCGCAAGGAGCCCTGGATGTCGCCGCTCAACACCCCGTGCGTGGCGCCGCCGTGGGGCTATATCTCCGGCGTGGACCTGCGCACCCAGCAGGTGATCTGGCGGCGTCCGCTGGGCACCGGCTACGACCAGGGCCCGATGGGCATTCCGTCGAAGATGAAGTTCGAACTGGGCACGCCCAACAACAGCGGCTCGCTGGCCACCGCCGGCGGCGTGACCTTCATCGGCGCGGCGCTGGACAACTTCCTGCGCGGCTACGACACCCAGACCGGCAAGCTGCTGTGGGAAGTGCGCGTGCCGGCCGGGCCGCAGGCCGCGCCGCTGAGCTACACCGTCGATGGCAAGCAGTACATCGTCGCCGCGATCGGCGGCCACGACCGCATGGACACCAAGGCCGGCGACAGCGTGATCGCCTGGACCCTGCCCGACGCGCAGGCGCCGGCCAAGTAAGCGTCCGCCCCATCCCGCGACCGGCCCACAGTGGGCCGGTGGCGAGGACGGTCAGCCCGGCCACGCTCGAGCCGGCACGCCCGTCTGGCCTGCCGCGGATTGCCCGCGCAGCGCCCACCCTGCTGCAGCGCATCACCGACTCGCGCCTTGCCGCCCACGCCGCACAGGCGTGCAGGTCATGTGAAGTTTCCGACGAACGGCAGCTGCCGGCGATCCAGCACACCGCGCAATGCGCAGATACTGGCTGTACCCCCGCGAGATCGCGTCGCCCCTGCGGCGTTGCCCGTTGTTTCCCAGCCGGTGCACACCATGCCCTCGCCATCCGCCGCTCTCCGCCCCACCATTCCCGCGTGGCTGCGCCCGCAGTCGGCGCTGCTCGTCCTGGCCCACGTGTTGGTGCTGCTGGCGCTGACTGCCTACGCGCTGCAGGTCGGCCGCACGGTCGGGCCGACCGGATCGGCGTTGCCGCGCGTGCTGCCGGCGCTACTGGTTGCAGCCGCGGTCGCCGCGGCGCTGGCCTGGGCCGGCAGACGCAGCGCGCCACGCGCCCTGGACCGGGCCACGCAGGCGCTGCAGGCGCTGGGCGAAGGCCGCTTCGAGTACCGCATGGACCTGGCCGGCGATGCGGCCGAGGTGGCCTTGCTGCGCGCGGTGCAGAACGCACAACACGCGCTGGCCGCACGCCAGGCGCAGACCGAGGCGGAACTGCGCCATGGCCGCTTCGTGATCCAGGCGCTGGACGATCTCGACACCATGGTGCGCATCGCCGACGACGATGGCCGCGTGCATTTCGCCAACCGCAAGCTGCTGCAGATGCTGCAGACCATCGAACCGGACGTGCAGCGCTTCCGCCCGGAATTTCGCGCCGAGCAGTTCGTCGGCGGCAGCATCGGCGACATCTATCCGGACAGCCAGGCGGCGATCGCCCGCATGCGTGCGCTGACCGGCTCCAAGCGCGTGCGCGCGCCGTTCTTCGGCCGCCAGATCGATTTCGTGTACAGCCCGATCAACGGCGCCGACGGCCGCCGCCTCGGCACTATCGCGCAGTGGGAAGAGGTGACCGCGCAGGTCAGCGCCGAACAGGCGCTGGCCACGGTGATCGAGGCCGCCGCGCGCGGCGATTTCAGTCAGCGCATCGAGACGGCGGCGATGGACGGGGTGCTCAAGTCGCTGGCCGAAGGCGTCAACCGCATCGCCGATGCGGTGGAGAGCAACCTGGCGCACCTGGCGGCGGCACTGGCGGCGCTGGCCGAGGGCGACCTCACCCATCGCGTCGACGGCCAGGCCCAGGGCGTGTTCGCGCAGTTGCGCGAGGACACCAACCGCACCGTGGCCAAGCTCACCGAGATCATCGTCGGCATCCAGGACGCGGCCGAGACCATCCGCCGCGCCGCCGCGGAAATCGCCGCGGGCAACACCGACCTGTCCGATCGCACCGAGCAGCAGGCGGCGAGCCTGGAAGAGACCGCCAGTTCGATGGAGGAACTGACCTCGGCGGTGAAGCAGAACGCGGACAACGCGCAGCAGGCCAACGGCCTGGTGCAGAACACCGGCGAGATCGCCCGGTCCGGTGGACAGGTGATGGACGAGGTGGTGGCGACGATGCGCGCGATCAGCGCGTCCTCGCAGCGCATCGGCGAGATCATCGGAGTGATCGACGGCATCGCCTTCCAGACCAACATCCTGGCGCTCAACGCCGCGGTGGAGGCCGCACGCGCCGGCGAACAGGGCCGCGGTTTCGCCGTGGTCGCCACCGAAGTGCGTTCCCTGGCGCAGCGCTCGGCCGATGCGGCCAAGGAGATCAAGGACCTGATCGAGGCGTCCACGCGCACCGTCGGCGAAGGTGCGGCACTGGTCAACCGTGCCGGCGCCACCATGCACGAGATCGTCGGTTCGGTGCAGCGGGTGACCGGCCTGATCGGCGAGATCAGCGCCGCCAGCGGCGAGCAGTCCAGCGGCATCGAACAGGTCAACCGCACCGTGGCGCAGCTGGACGAAGTGACCCAGCGCAACGCCGCCCTGGTCGAGGAAGCCACCGCCGCCGCACGCAGCATGGAGGAACAGGCCGGCGGCCTGGCCGCGGCGGTCGGCGTGTTCCGCCTCGACAGCCGCCGTGCCGGCGCTGCCGACGGCAAGGTGCTGCCGTTCGCGCGCGGCAGCGGCTGAGCCGGTCCGCCCAGCGCGCTCACTCCAGGAAACGCGCGCGCTGTTGCGGCTCCGGCAGGAAACACTGCGCGGTGGTGCCGAACCAGCGATGGCGGTTGCGCGCCAGCAGCCGATAGCCGGCGTCGCGCCAGCGCCGCGGCAGCAGGCGCAGCGCCGCGACGCTGCGCCACACCCCGCCAAGCCCGGCGATCACCGCGATCGCCGCGTCCGAGTCGGTGAGTGCAGCATCTGGCGTCAGCAGCAGGAACGACAGCGGATCGGCCGGATCCAGCCCGTGGTCGCGCAACAGCGCGCTGCCGCGCGGCGACTGCATCGCCGCAAAGCGGTAGCGGCCGCGGCGGTCATGGCGCAGCAGGAACCGCACCCAGCGGCTGCACAGCGCACACACCCCGTCGAACACGACGATGGCCGCGTCCTCCGGCGCCGTGGGCGTCACCACCGGCGGCGGCTCAGGCCGGCGCAAGCCAGCCCTCGTAGCGGATGAACGGGCCGATCCACGGCAGCGTCACCGCAATCAGAAACGCATAGCGGCCGTCGCGCTGGTCTTCGCGGCAGTGCACGCCGGCCAGCCAGCGCCGCGGCAGCGGCAGCACGCCGAACGCCCAGGCCCGCGCCGCGCGCCATTCGATGCCCGCGCCGTCGACCCGCAGGGCGAATTCGAACACCACCGCACCCAGGCGCTCGCGCAGCCGGCCGCGGTGCAGCCACAGCCGCGAGGGCATGGCATGCCGACCGAAACGGCGCTCCCAGCACTCCCCGCGCGCGTCGGCGCGGAACACCACCTCCACCGGCGTGGCCGGTCCGGTGCGCGGCAGCCGCACCAGCCACGCGCACAGCGGCAGCAGCGGATGTCGGCCGCGGGCGACCTCGGCCTGGCCGACGTAGCGCGACCGCGGCCCCGGCGTGTGCAGCGCGCGCAGCACCGGCGGCAACTGCGCGAACGCCGGCCCCAGCACCTGCGCGAACAGCGGCGCGGTCAGGGCGCGATCCACGCCAGGGTCGCCATGCGCCCGCTGCGGCGGTCGCGCCGGTAGGAGTAGAAGCGCTGCGCGTCGGCGATGGTGCACAGGCCGCCGCCGTGGACCTGGTCCGGCGCCATGCCGGCCGCGACCAGGCGCTGCCGCGCCAGCGCGTACAGGTCCACCAACCAGTGCTCGGGACGGGTCGCGACGAAGGCGCTGGCCGCGGCCGGATCGTGGCGCAGGAAGGCCTCGCGGACGTCGACGCCGATCTCGTAGCGCTGCGGCCCGGCGGCCGGGCCGAGCCAGGCCTGCAGTTGCGCCGGGGGGGTGCGCAGCGCGGCGACGGTGGCCTCCAGCACGCCGCCGGCCAGGCCCTGCCAGCCGGCATGCGCGGCGCCCACCTCGCTGCCGTCGCGGGCGGCAAACACCACCGGCAGGCAGTCGGCGGTCAGGATCGCCAGCACCACGCTCGGTTCGGCGGTGACCGCGGCATCGGCGGTCGGCTCGGCGTCGATGCCAATGGCGTGCGGCGGCCCGTCGAAGCGCAGCACCTGCACCCCGTGCACCTGCCGCAGCCAGTGCGGCGGCGTCGGCAGCGCCAGCCGCACGGCCAGTTCGTCGCGGTTGCGCTGCACCGTGGCCGGGTCGTCGCCGTCGGCGGCACTGCGGTTGCCCAGGTTGAAGCGGTCGAACGGCGGCTGCGAGGCGCCAGCGCCAGTCCGCAGGGTGGTCAGCGCGTGGACCCGCGGCGGGACCGGCCAATCGGCCTGCAAGGCGAAGTCCGGCATCAGCAGCACCCTCGGCCGACAGCGGCCGCCTTGCCGCTTCGCGGGCGTCCCCGGCCGCAGCCCGAGACGGTGCCGCGTGCCACGGCGCAGGAACCCGGCGACGTGGCCATGCTCAGCGCCGCGCCCGCTCGGCCGCCGCCTGCGCATCCGCGCGCAGGGAGGCCATCAGCTGCTGCAGGTCGGCCGGCACTGCGGCGGTGGCGCGGACCGGTTCGCCACTCAGCGGATGCTTGAACTCCAGGGTCTCGGCGTGCAGCGCCTGGCGCTTGAAGCCGCGCAGTTCGCCGATCAGTTCCTCGCTTGCGCCCTTGGGCAGCTTGAGCGGGCCGCCGTACAGCGGGTCGCCGACGATGGGGTGCTTCAGGTGCGCCATGTGCACGCGGATCTGGTGGGTGCGGCCGGTCTCCAGGCGGCATTCCAGGGCCGTATGCGCACGGAAGCGCTCGCGCAGCCGGTAGTGGGTGACCGCGTCGCGGCCGTCCTCGCGCACCGCCATGCGCAGGCGGTCGCGCGGATGGCGGTCGATCGGCGCGTTGGCGGTGCCGCCGGAGACCAGCGCCCCGACCACCACCGCCAGGTACTGCCGGTGCACGTCGCGCGCGGACAGCTGCGCCACCAGCGAGGTGTGCGCCTGCAGGGTCCGCGCCACCACCATGGCGCCGCTGGTGTCCTTGTCCAGGCGGTGCACGATGCCGGCGCGCGGCAGCGCCGACAGCCCCGGATCGCGGTACAGCAAGGCGTTGACCAGGGTGCCGCTGGGGTTGCCGGCGCCCGGGTGCACCACCAGCCCGGCCGGCTTGTTCAGCACGATGACCTGGTCGTCCTCGTAGAGCACCTCCAGCGGGATGTCCTCGGGCAGGGCGTGGGTCTGGGTATCCAGCACCGCATGCAGGCTGGCGATCTCGCCGCCGCGCAGCGGATCGCGCGGCCGCGCCGGGGCGCCGTCGAGCAGGGCGTCGCCGGATTTGATCCATTCGGCCAGGCGCGAGCGCGAGTATTCGGGGAACAGTTCGGCCAGCACCGCGTCGAAACGGCGGCCGGCGGCATGGTCGGGCACGCGCGCCTGGCGCGGGCCGTCGCTGGCGGCGTCCTCGGGGAGGTCCGGGGGGGTATTGGGCATGGCAGGGGCACGGCTTGGGTCGGAAAAGGAGGGTCGCGGCGGCCGTAGTCAGTCGCAGGACAGGCCACTAGGCTATCATCGCCCCTTCGTATTCCTGCCCTGCCGCGCCCGAACCCATGATCCGACGCTCCGTCCCGCTGTCCGCGCACGTCCGTTTCATCGCCCTGCTGCTGGTCACGCTGGTCGTGGCGACGGGTTGCCACCGTCAGAAGAAGAACCCCGAGGAAGGGATGCCGGTGGAGCAGCTCTACCAGAAGGCGCATGCGCAGATGGAGAGCGGCAACTGGGCCGGCGCCGAGAGCAGCTTCAAGCGGCTGATCGCGCAGTACCCGTACGGCAACTACACCGAGCAGGCGATGATCGAGAGCGCCTACGCCCAGTACAAGGCCGGCAAGCACGACGACGCGGTGTCCACCATCGACCGCTTCATCCGCACCTATCCGACCCAGCGCAACATCGCCTACATGTACTACCTGCGCGGGTTGTCCAACTCCAACCGCGACACGGTGTTCCTGCGCCGGGTGTGGTCGCTGGATCCCAGCCGCCGCGACCTGTCCACCCCGCAGCAGGCCTACGCCGACTTCAACACCGTCGCCGAGCGCTACCCGAACAGCCGCTACGCCGCCGACGCGCGCGAGCGCATGATCGCCCTGCGCAACGTGTTCGCCCAGCACGAGCTGGACAACGCGCTGTACTACCTGCGTCGCGACGCCTGGGTGTCGGCCGCCTCGCGCGCCACCTACCTGCTAGAGACCTACCCGCAGAGCGCCTACCAGTACGACGCGGTGGCGGTGCTGGCCGATGCCTACACCCACCTCGGCAACAAGACCCTGGCCGCCGACGCGCGCCGCGTGCTGGAGCTCAACGATCCGCAGCATCCGTGGCTGACCGGCAACTGGCCGAAGTACCCGTGGATGATCCGCAAGCTCAATCCGTTCGCCGGCGAGAAGTCCGCCGCCACCGGACAGTCCAACTCGCAGATGCAGCGCTGATCCACCGCGCCGGCGGGATGTACACCGACAGGGGCCGCAAGGCCCCTGTCGCGTTCTGGGGGACCACTACGGCGCCGCCCTACCCTGCAATGGCGGGCCGATCCGGCACGGCACTCGGCGGCTGACACCCGCGGCAGCGCGACGGTGCCGGGCCTGCCCCGCGTCGCGGACTGCGACGCGCGCCCCAATCCGGACGATTGTCGGCCAGACCGCTGCGCAGCCTTGCTAGGCTGCCCCCACACCTCCTCCGTGCCGATCCGCTGGGACCCCTGCCCATGCCCATCCTGCGCCCGCTGTCGTGGTTGTTCGCCGCCGTCTTCTCCGCCGCCGCTCTGCCGGCCGCCGCAGCACCGGCCATCGTGTACGGCGTCAACGGCCACGACGGCCGCCAGGCCTACCCGCTCAGCCAGAGCGAGGCGGTGTTCCGTTTGCTCGACCAGCGCAACCTGCGCAGCTACCGCTTCGACGTCGACCCGCGCAACTTCACCGTGCTCGACAAGTTGGTGCAGCTCTCGCGCAAGTACAACATCGCGCTGCGGCCGATGGTGTATCCGATGTCGCAGGAGATCGGCTACGCGTTGGCGCGACGCTATGCCAACGACATCAAGGTCTGGGAGATCGGCAACGAGCAGGACCTGGACCGTGCCGCCGCCCCGGCGCGGATCGCGGCGATGACCACGATGTACCGCGGCATGAAGCAGGCCTCCGACGAAGTGGGCGCCGGCCTGCAGTTCACCATCAACATCACCGCCTGCAACAGCGACGATCATTCGGCCAACGCGCGCTGCCCCGGCGACCGCAACGGCTCGCTGTGGTTCCTCGACCAGGCCAAGGCCGCCGGCTTCGACTTCGACCGGATCAGCTTCCACTACTACGCCTTCCACGGCGAGCGCGGCTACTGGATGGACCTGTATCTCGGACAATTGCGCGCCGCCGCGCAGAAATACGGCACCAAGGTGTACGTCAACGAGCTCAACTGCGCCGAGATCTACACCGGCAACACCGATGGCGGCTACCCCGGCGACGGCGCCTGCTACGACAGCGTGGCGGAACTGCTGCAGACCCTGCGCAGCGACTACGCCGACGTGGTCGCCGAGATCAATCTCTACGAACTGCTCGACCAGCCGGACCAGCAGGGCGCGGAGGCCCATTTCGGCCTGATGTACGACCTGAGCCGGCCGAAGCCGACCCTGGGCCTGCTGACCGACGCCGCCCGCTGAGCGCGCCGCGTCTTCGCGCGGCGTGGTCCCCACCTGCGGCTATGCTGCGGCGATGTTCGAACTGCATCGGGTCACCCGCCGCTACGGCGACACGCTGGCACTGGACCAGGTCGATCTTTGCATCGCCCCGGGCCGCACCACCGCGTTGATCGGCCCCAGCGGCGCCGGCAAGTCCAGCGTGCTGCGCCTGCTGCTGGGACTGGAATGGCCGGATAGCGGCGAGGTGCGCTTCCAGGGCGAGCCGCTGCGCCGCGCCACCCTGCTGGCGCAGCGCCGGCGCATCGGCTACGTGATCCAGGAAGGCGGCTTGTTCCCGCACCTGAGCGCGCGCGACAACGCCGCCTTGCTGGCGCGCACGCTGGGCTGGACGCGGCCGCGCATCGCCGCGCGCCTGCACGAGCTGGCGGCCTTGTGCCGGCTGCCGGAGGCGCTGCTGGCGCGCTATCCGGCCGAGCTGTCCGGCGGCCAGCGCCAGCGCGTGGGACTGATCCGCGCGCTGCTGCTTGACCCGCCGGTGCTGCTGCTGGACGAACCGCTGGGCGCGCTCGATCCGATCGTGCGCCGCGAACTGCAGACACAGATGCGCGAACTGTTCGCGCTGCTGGGCAAGACCGTGGTACTGGTGACCCACGACGTCGCCGAGGCCGCCTACCTGGGCGACACCCTGGTGCTGATGCGCGGTGGCCGCGTGCTGCAGGAAGGCAGCGCGCTCCACCTGCTGGAGGCGCCGGCCGATCCGTTCGTCGGCCAGTTCCTGCAGGCGCAGCGCACCCTGGAGGATGCGCGGTGACGTCGCCGGGCGCGCGCTGGCGCGCGGTCGTGCTGGTCGCCTTGGCCGCTGTGGCCAGCCTGTCGGGCCTGCCGGCCGCTGCCGCGGAGACCAAGGTGGTGGTCGGCTCGAAGAACTTCACCGAAGCGGTGGTGCTGGGCGAGATCGCCGCCGGCGCCGGGCGCCAGGCCGGGGTCGAGGTCGAGCACCGGCGCCAGCTCGGCGGCACCCGCATCCTGTGGCGCGCGCTGGAGCAAGGCTCGATCGACGCCTATGCCGAATACACCGGCACCCTGGCCGCCGAACTGCTGCAGATGCCGGGCGCCGACGACGCCGCGCTGCGGCAGGCGCTGGCGCAGCGCGGCCTGGCGATGAGCGCGCCGCTGGGCTTCGACAACACCTATGCGTTCGGCATGCGCCGGCAACGTGCGCAGGCGCTGGGCATCGTGCGCCTGTCCGACCTGGCCGCGCATCCGACGCTCAAGTTCGGGCTGAGCAACGAATTCGTCTCGCGCGCCGACGGCTGGCCCGGCGTGCGCGACGCCTACGGGCTGCCGCAGACGCCGACCGGCCTGGACCACGACCTCGCCTACCGCGCACTGGACAGTGGCGCGATCGACCTCACCGACCTGTACAGCACCGACGCCGAAATCCCCGCGCACGACCTGCTGGTGCTGCAGGACGACAGGCATTACTTCCCGCGCTACGCCGCGGTGTTCCTGTACCGCGCCGACCTGGCGCAGCGCGCGCCGCGTTTCGTGCAGGCGCTGCAAGGACTGGGCGGACGCATCGACGCGGCGACCATGCAGCGGCTCAACGCCGAGGCCAAGCTCGACAAGCGCGCCGAGAGCGCCATCGCCGCGCACTGGCTGGGCATCGCCGCACCGGCGCAGGACGGACGCCTGCAACGGCTGCTGCAACGCACCCGCGAACACCTGGCACTGGTCGGGCTGTCGCTGGGCCTGGCCCTGCTGGTGGCGCTGCCGCTGGGCATCCTGGCGGCGTACCGGCCACGGCTCGGCCAGGGAGTGCTGGCGCTGACCGGCGTGCTGCAGACGCTGCCGTCGCTGGCGGTGTTCGTGTTCATGATCCCGCTGTTCGGCATCGGCGCCAAGCCGGCGATCGCCGCGCTGTTCCTGTACAGCCTGCTGCCGATCGTGCGCAACACGCACGCCGGCATCACCGGCATGCCTCGCGAGCTGCGTGAGACCGCCGCCGCGCTCGGCCTGCCGCCGGGCACCCGGCTGGGGCGGATCGAACTGCCGCTGGCGCTGCGCACCATCCTTGCCGGCATCAAGACCGCGGCGGTGATCAACGTCGGCACCGCGACCCTGGGCGCACTGATCGGCGCCGGCGGCTACGGCCAGCCGATCCTCACCGGCATTCGCCTGGACGACCTCGGCCTGATCCTGGAAGGCGCGGTACCGGCCGCGCTGCTGGCGCTGCTGGTGCAGGGCCTGTTCGAGCTGCTGGAACGGGCGCTGACCCCGCGTGGATTGCGCCTGGCAGCGCGGCGGTGAACCAGGCGCCACGCCACGGGCGTCAGAGGTGCGACCGGCCGTGGCAACCGCCACCCGCACGAAACGCATCACACCGGCAGTGGGTCGCGGCCGAAGCCGCGCCTACGGCCTGCATGCCGTTTCTCCCGTAGGAGCGGCTTCAGCCGCGACCAACGAAGCCATGCACCCAACAGGATCGCCGATCCGGACCGGTAGTCGACTGCGTTCCCCATAGAAACTGAAGCCAGGCAACGATCGCACACACGTGCGTTCAAGCACGCACCACCGCCACTATCTCTCGCGCCAGGCCGCGCATCGCCTCCGCCGTCAGCTGCAGGTACGGCGCGATGCGCAGCGCACCATGGCGATGGGTACAGATGACCTGCGCAGGCTGCAGCCATGGCAGCAACACCGGCATCGTCGATGCTGGCGGACGCAGTGCGTACAAGTGCGGCGCGTGCCCGGGCACGGTCCAGTCGCCCGCGCCCAGCGCGTGCAGTTCCGCGTCGAAGGCCGCGCCAAGCTCGCCGAGCCGCTGTGCGATGCGCGCCGGCCGCCACCGCTGCACCTGCTGCAGCGCGGCGCTGGCCATCGCCAGGCGCAGCGGATCGGCGACGCCGCCGGCATCGAAGCGGCGCGCGCCGCTGCGGTAGGGCGGCGGCGCGTCGGCCGGGAACTGCCAGTCGCTGCCCGGATCGCGCGCCTGCCAGTGCTGCTCGAACGGCACGCCGTGCGCGCGCCAGTGCGGGGAGGCCCACAGCCACGCCAGCCCCATCGGACCGAGCAGCCATTTGTGCCCGACCGACACCACGAAATCCGGCCGCCAGGCGTCCAGGCGCACCGGCAGCACGCCCAGGCTCTGGCTCAGGTCCAGCACCAGCATCGCGCCGGCCGCATGCACGCGCGGCGCGATGCGGTCCAGATCCAGCAGGCTGCCGTCGCGCCAGTAGACATTGGGCAGGGTGGCCACGCGCACGCGCGGCTGCGCCTCGAGTGTGGCCAGCACCGCGTCGGTCCAGTCCTGGCCCGGCGCCGGCCGCACCACCGCGAGGTGCGCGCCGCTCTCGGCGCAGCGTTGCTGCCACGCCAGCAGGTTGGAGGGGAACTGGCCATCGAGCAGCAGCACCGCATCGCCGGGCGCCAGCGGCACCTGCCGCGCCGCGATGGCCAGCCCGTAGGCCGCCGACGGCACCATCGCCACCCCTTCGCTGTCGCCCGAGAAGACGGTGGCTGCGGCCAGCGCACGCAGGTCGTCGATCTGCGCGCGCCAGGCATCGAAGGACAGCGTCCACGGCGCGATCGCGTCGGCCAACGCCGCCTGCCCCGCGGCCAGCGCACGGTGCAGGCGCGGCCCCTTGCTGGCGGTGTCGAGGTAGCGCACTCCGGCCGGCAAGGCGAACGCATCCGCCGCGGCATCGAGGTCGACCAGTTCGCCGGCGCAAGCCGGACCGGCAGCATGGGGCGAGGCGTTCGTAGACATGTGTCTAGGGTAACGCCGCGGCCCGCGACGCGTGACGGTCCGTTCACGCCGCTGCGCTAAGACTGGGTCGATGCAAGCGATCTCTCCGGCGTCACCGCCCTCGCCCATCGCGTCCGTCGCGACGCTGGCGGACCGCCTGCGCCGCGTGCGCGCCCGCAGCCGTCATCTCGCCGCGCCATTGAGCGAAGAAGATGCGATGGTGCAGAGCATGGACGATGCCAGCCCGGCCAAATGGCATCTGGCGCACACCACCTGGTTCTTCGAGCGTTTCGTGCTCGGCGCCGATCCGGCGTACCGCGCGCACGATCCGCAGTGGGACTACCTGTTCAACAGTTACTACCAGAGCATCGGCCCGGCGCATGCGCGGCCGCATCGCGGCCTGCTGTCGCGGCCCTCGCTGGCGCAGGTGCTGGAGTACCGGGACGAGATCGAAACCCGTGTGCTGGCGCAGTTGCAGGCCGGCACGCTGGCGCCGCAGACCCTGCAGATCCTGGAGTTGGGCCTGCAGCACGAGCAGCAGCACCAGGAGTTGCTGCTCACCGACATCAAGCACGCGTTCTGGCGCAATCCACTGGGCCCGGCCTATCGCGCCGACCTGGCGACGCAGCACGCGCCGGCGTCCCCCCTGCGCTGGCTGCAGCGCGATGAGCAGATCAGCGAGATCGGTGCCGCGCCGTGGCCGGCGCATGCCGACTTCGCCTACGACAACGAATCGCCGCGGTATCGCGTGCTGGTGCCGGCGCATGCGCTGGCCAGCCGCCCGGTGAGCAATGCCGAATACGCCGAGTTCATCGCCGATGGCGGCTATCGCACGGTCGGGTTGTGGCTCAGCGACGGCTGGGCCAAGCGTTGCGCCGAGGACTGGCAGCGCCCGCTGTACTGGCATGCCGACGGCGCGCGCGAATTCACCCTCGGCGGCTGGCGCGAACGCGATCCGCATGCACCGGTATGCCATCTCAGCCTGTTCGAAGCCGATGCGTTCGCGCGCTGGGCCGGCGCACGCCTGCCGACCGAGGCGGAGTGGGAACAGGCGGCCGCCGGCGTCGCTATCGCCGGCAACTTCGTCGAGCGCGACGCGCTGCATCCGCAGTCGAAGGCGCCGGCCAGTACCGGCCTGCAGCAGTTGTTCGGCGATGTCTGGGAATGGACTGGCAGTGCCTACCTCCCCTACCCCGGCTTCCGCCCGTGGTCGGGCACGCTGGGCGAATACAACGGCAAGTTCATGAACGCGCAGTGGGTGTTGCGCGGCGGCAGTTGCGCCACGCCGCACGATCACATCCGCGCCAGCTACCGCAATTTCTTCCCCTCCGATGCGCGGTGGCAGTTCGCCGGCGTGCGCCTGGCCAAGGATCCCGCATGAATGCCGCAACCGCCCGCGCCCTGACCGAAGCCGCCCTCACCGATCTGCACCCGCAGGCCGACGACATCGCCGCCGACGCGATCGCCGGCCTGTCGCGCAGCCCCAAGCAGTTGCCGTCCAAGTACTTCTACGACGCCGAGGGCTCGCGCCTGTTCGAGGCGATCACCCGCCAGCCCGAGTACTACCTGACCCGCACCGAGCTGGACCTGCTGGAAGCGCGGATGCCGTCGATCGCGCAGGCGGTGGGCACCGGCGCGCACGTGGTGGAACTGGGCAGCGGCAGCGGCCGCAAGACCCAGCTGCTGCTGGACGGCCTGCGCATGCCGGTGGCCTACACCCCCATCGAGATCTCCCGCGACATGCTGATGTCCAGCACCGCGCGGCTGGCCGAGCGCTTCCCGCACATCCAGATGCTGCCGGTATGCGCCGACTTCACCGCGCCGGTGGCGCTGCCGGCGCCGCAGCGCGGCGCGCGCCGCACCCTGGTGTTCTTCCCCGGCTCGACCCTGGGCAACTTCACCCGCGAGGACGGCATCGCCCTGCTGCGCTCGATGCGCCAGACCATGGGCGCGGACGGCTGCGCGCTGATCGGCATCGACCTGGTCAAGGACACGGCGCTGCTGGAGGCGGCCTACAACGACGCCGCCGGAGTCACTGCCGCCTTCACCCTGAACCTGCTGCGCCGGCTCAACCGCGAGATCGGCAGCGACTTCGACCTCGCGCAGTTCCGCCATCATGCGGTGTACTCGAAAGCGCGCGAGCGCATCGAGACCTTCCTGGTCAGCCAGTGCGCCCAACAGGTGACGGTGGCCGGGCAGCGCTTCGATTTCGCCAATGGCGAAGCGATGCAGGTCGAGTACAGCCACAAGTACACCGACCAGAGTTTCGCGGCGATGGCCGCCGAAGCCGGCCTGCGTGTCAGCCATGGCTGGAATGCGCAGGACGATGCGTTCGGGCTGCGGTTGCTGCAGGTGGTCTGAAGGGCGGGATTGGGGAATCGGGATTGGGGAATCGGGATTGGGGATTGGGGATTGGCAAAAGCGAATACAGCGCGATGCCGTAGTTTCCTGTGAACCAGACCCGCGTAACATCCCTAGTAGGAGCGGCTTCAGCCGCGACTGGCTTTAGTGGTAACGCCCGTCGCGGCTGAAGCCGCTCCTACAGATGAGACAGATGCCAGGTCGAAAACCGCGTCAGGCCTGGTACCCGTTGCTGATCGGATAGCGGCGCTCGCGCCCGAAGGCGCGGCGCGACACCTTGGGCCCCGGCGCGGCCTGGTGGCGCTTCCATTCGCTGATGCGCACCAAGCGCACCACCCGGTCGACCACCTCGGCGGCATAGCCGGCGGCGACGATTTCGTCGCGCGATTCTTCCTGGTCGACGTAGCGGTACAGAATGCCGTCGAGCACGTCGTAGGGCGGCAGCGAATCCTGGTCGGTCTGGTTGGCGCGCAGTTCCGCCGAGGGCGGCCGCGCGATCACCGCCGGCGGGATCACCGGCGTGCCGCCGACCGTGTTGCGCCATTTCGCCAGGCCGAACACCTCGGTCTTGTACAAGTCCTTCAGCGGCGCATAGCCGCCGCACATGTCGCCGTAGATGGTGGCGTAGCCCACCGCGTACTCGCTCTTGTTGCCGGTGGTGAGCAGCAGGCCGCCGAACTTGTTGGCCAGCGCCATCAGGATCACGCCGCGGCTGCGCGACTGCAGGTTCTCCTCGGTGACGTCGGGTTCGGTGCCGGCGAACAGCGGGCCGAGCGCGCTCAGCAAGCCCTCGAACGCCGGCTCGATCGCCACCGTCTCCAGCTTCACGCCGAGGACGCGGCACTGGTCCGCGGCCAGGTCGTTGGACAGGTCGGCGGTATAGCGCGACGGCAAGCGCACCGCGGTGACGTTGTCCGCGCCCAGCGCGTCCACCGCCATCGCCAGCACCAGCGCCGAATCGATGCCACCGGACAGGCCAAGCCAGACCTTGGAAAAACGATTCTTGGCGCAGTAGTCCTGCAGCCCGCGCACCACCGCGCGCCAGGCCAGCGCGTCCATGCTCTCGTCGCCGTCGTCGGTCCAGCGCAGCGGCGCGAAACGGCGTGCGGCGGTGTCGTATTCCACCACCAGCCACTGGTCGGTGAAGGCGGCCGCCGCCGGATGAACGGTGCCGTCGCCGTCGGCCACCACCGAGGCGCCGTCGAACACCAGCGCGTCCTGGCCGCCGACCACGTTGAGATAGGCCAGCGCCGCGCCGCTCTCGCGGCTGCGCTCGGCCAGCAGGGCATCGCGCTGCGCATGCTTGCCGCGCTCGTAGGGCGAGGCGTTGGGCACCAGCACCAGTTCCGCGCCCGCCCGCACGGTCGCCGCCAACGGCTCCGGGAACCACAGGTCCTCGCAGATCACCAGGCCCACCGGCGTGCCCTTGACCTCGAACACGCAGTTCTCGCCGTCCGGGTCGACGTCGAAATAGCGGCGCTCGTCGAACACCGCGTAATTGGGCAGTTCGCGCTTGCGATAGGTCCGCTCGATGCGGCCGCCGCGCAGCACGCTGGCAGCGTTGTAGACCACGCTGCCGGCACTCTGCGGCCAGCCGACCACCGCGACGATGCCGTGCACCTGCGCGGCGACGCGCTGTACCGCGCGCTCGCAATCGGCCAGGAAGCCCGGCCGCAGCAGCAGGTCCTCCGGCGGATAGCCGCTGACCGCCAGTTCCGGGAACAACACCACGTCGGCGCCGTATTCGTCGCGCGCCTCCTCGATCAACGCGATGATCCGGTCGGTGTTCTGGGCCACGGCGCCGACCGGGAAATCGAACTGGGCCATGGCGAGACGGAGGGAGGCGGACATAGGCAACCTTGCAGGAACGATGGGAAGACACGCAGGCGCCACGCGAGCGCATCGCACCTGCCGCGGCGCCGCGGCTTCGCGTGGCGCCCTGCGCAGTGTAGCGCCGTGCCGGGTTGCGGCCGGTGATGCGCATGCCGCCACGTTGGAGTGCAGGCATGTCGCCCGGGCAAGCCACATCTTCGATGCGCACATGGCGGCAGCCACGGCGATGCCACAGGACGCGCGCTCTGCTGCGCGCGCCCGAGAAAGTCGCTTGGCCAGGCACCCCGCGTCGCGACTGAAGTCGCTCCCACAGCAACATGCACGACCAACAGCAATCGCTGGCGCATGTACCGCGCGTCGCCGCCGAAGCCGCGCTCACTCCAGGGACAGCACGTGCTGAGGCGTCACTGTGGGCGTGACTTCAGTCCCGACTGCAGCAATCCCGCAGCGCCGACCCGCCACCGCCCTGTGCTTCAGCGGGCGCCAGCGCCAGACCGTGCAGGCCGCCGCCGGCGCCAACGCCGCAGCAGCATCGCCATTCCCGCACACAGCCCCAGCGCGGCAGCGCCCAGCACCGCCATGCGCACGCCGACGCCGTGCTGAAACACCACGTCCTTGCCTTCGCCGTCGAGCGTATAGGCGACCACGTAGTCGCCCATCGTGCCCATGCCCTCGCGCCCACCGGCGGCGATCACCACGTACTGCTTGCCGCCCACCGCATAGACCGAGGGCGTGGCCTGGCCGCCGGCCGGCAGCTTGGCCTCCCACAGGGTCTTGCCGGTGGCAGTGTCGAGCGCGCGCAGGCGCGCATCGGCCGCCGCGGCGATGAAGGTCAGGCCACTGGCCGTGGTCACCGCACCGCCAAGCAGTGGCGTGCCCACCTCCAGCGGCAGCCAGGGCAGCTTCTCTTCCAGGGTGCCGAGCGGGCGCTCCCAGGCGATCTTGCGCGTGCGCAGGTCCACCGCCACCAGCCGCCCCCACGGCGGCTTGACGCAGGGAATGCCGCCGGAGGAACTCAGCATGCCGCGGCGCATGTCGTACGGCGTGCCCTCCATGTCGTTGAACTGCTGGTCCGGATGGCGCGCGTGTTCGGCCTCGCTGAAACGGTCGCGCGGGATCAGCGCCACCTGCATCGGCAGGTCCGACACCGGCAGGATCGCCAGCTGCCGCTGCGGATCCACGGCGATCCCGCCCCAGTTCACCCCGCCGGCCCAGCCAGGCAGCGCGATCGTGCCGCGCACGCTGGGTGGAGTGAACAGGCCTTCCGAGCGCAGCCCGGCGATCAGCGCCGCGCATTCGCGGCGCGCGCCCGGCGTCGCCCCCCAGGCATCGGCGGCGGTCAGCGGCGCATGCCGCGCCAGGCGCAACGCCGGCTCGGGCATCGGCTGGGTCGGCGAGGCGCGTTCGCCCGGCACGTCGGAGGCCGGCACCGGCACCTCGCTGATCGGGAACAGCGGCGTGCCGTCGCGACGGTCGAAGGCGAACAGAAAGCCGGTCTTGGTCGCCTGCAGCACCGCCGCGCGCGGCCCCTGCACGGTCTGCACCGTGGTCAGCACCGGCTGCGAGGCCAGGTCGTAGTCCCACAGATCGTGATGCACCAGTTGCTGCGCCCACACCCGGCGCCCGCCGTGCAGGTCCAGCGCCACCAGCGCGTCGGTATCGCGGTTGTCGCCGAGGCGCTCGCCGCCGTAGTAATCGGGGCTGGCCGAGCCGGTCGGCACGTAGACCAGGCCCAGCGCCGGATCCACCGACAGCGGCGCCCAGGCATTGCCGCCACCGACCGTGGCCGCCTGCGCCGGCTGCCAGCCGGCGGCGGTGGCCTTGGCCGGGTCGCGCGGCACCGGATCCCAGCGCCACAGCTCACGGCCGCTGCGCGCGTCGTAGCCGCGCACCACGCCCTGCTCCAGCGCATGCCCGCGGTTGTCGCCGATCGAGCTGCCGACCACCAGCACGTCGCCGGCCACCACCGGCGGCGAGGTCACCGCATAGTTGGACCAGGCATCGCTGGCGTTGTCGTGCACGGCGATGCCGGCATGCAGGTCGATCGTGCCGTCCTTGCCGAACCCGGCACAGGGTCGGCCGTCGGCCGCATCCAGCGCGATCAGCCGCGTATCCAGGGTGCCGAACACGATGCGCTCGCGGCACGCGCCTGCCGCAGCCTGGGTGTCGCGCCAGAAACTCACCCCGCGCGAGGCCGGGTCGCTGTAGTGCTTGTCGCGCCGCACCTTGGCATCGAACGACCACAGCTCGCGGCCGCTGGCCGCATCCAGCGCGAAGGCGATGCCGGTCCCGGTGGTGAGGTACATGCGCCCGCCCAGCACCAGCGGATTGGCTTCGAAGCGCCGCCGTTCCGGGTCGGGCAGGCCCGCGCCGAGTTCGCCGGTGCGGAACGACCAGGCGATGCGCAGCCGGCCGATGTTGTCCGGGGTGATCTGGGTCAGCGGCGAGTACTGCCCGCCACCGGGCGCGCCGGCATAACTGGCCCAGTCGCCCGGCGCCGCCACGCAGAGACCACCGATGCCCATCGCCATGCCCGCCCCGCATACCGCCGCCCGCCATCGCCTGATCACGCATCCGCTCCTGTCGCTGCCGAAGAAAGTGGCGCCAGGGTCGGCGCGGCGCCCGGCCATGTCAGCGCCGCAGGGACGGCATCACCCGGCCAGGGGACCAATGGCGGGGCGGCAGGGACGAATGGCGACCATCGGGATGGCGCAACTGCTTGATTACGCAGATGTTGGCGGGGCGCCAGTGCGTGGCCGCCCCATCCGCCTCGTCGCGCCAGGGACGCCGCGCCGGTGCCGCGCACCGGATCCTCGAAACGAAAAAGGCCTCGCTCGCGCGAGGCCCTTCCGGACAGCGGCGGCGACAACGACGCACCCGAAGGCGGGTCGCTGCCGCGGCGCTGGCGGCTTACTTCACCAGCGAGGCGATCGCCGCACCCAGGTCGCCCGGCGAGCGGACGGTCTTGACGCCAGCGGCTTCCATCGCCGCGAACTTGCCCTCGGCCGTGCCCTTGCCGCCCGAGGCGATCGCACCGGCGTGGCCCATGCGCTTGCCGGCCGGCGCCGAAGCACCGGCGATGAAGCCGACCACCGGCTTCTTGACGTGCTTGGCGATGTACTCGGCACCGGCTTCCTCGGCGTCGCCGCCGATTTCGCCGACCATGATGATGCCTTCGGTCTGCGGATCCTCGTTGAACAGCTTGAGGCAGTCGACGAAGTTCAGGCCGTTGATCGGGTCGCCACCGATGCCGATGCAGGTGGACTGGCCCAGGCCGACTTCGGTGGTCTGCTTGACCGCTTCATAGGTCAGCGTGCCCGAACGCGAGACGATGCCGATCTTGCCCGGCTTGTGGATGTGGCCCGGCATGATGCCGATCTTGCACTCGCCCGGGGTGATCACGCCGGGGCAGTTCGGCCCGATCAGCACGGTGTCCGGATGCGAGCGGGTCAGCACGTTCTTGACGCGCAGCATGTCCAGCACCGGGATGCCTTCGGTGATGCAGACGATGACCTTGATGCCGGCCGCAGCCGCTTCCAGGATCGCGTCGGCCGCGAACGGCGGCGGCACGTAGATCACCGAGGCGTCGGCGCCGGTGCTATGCACGGCATCGGCCACGGTGTTGAACACCGGCAGGTCGATGTGGGTGGTGCCGCCCTTGCCCGGCGTGACACCGCCGACGACCTGGGTGCCGTACTCGATCATCTGGGTGGCGTGGAAGGTGCCCTGCTGGCCGGTGAAGCCCTGCACGATCACCTTGGTGTTCTTGTTGATCAAAACAGACATTGGAGTTCCTTGGTGTCGTGGATCAGGCGGCGTTCTTGACAGCTTCAACGACCTTCTTGGCGCCGTCGTTGATGTTGTCGGCCGGGATGATGGCCATGCCGCTGTCGCGCAGCAATTGCTTGCCCTCTTCCACGTTGGTGCCTTCCAGGCGCACCACGACCGGAACCTTGACGCCCACTTCCTTGACCGCCGCGATGATGCCCTCGGCGATCATGTCGCAGCGGACGATGCCGCCGAAGATGTTGACGAAGATGCCTTCGACTTTGTCCGAGGACAGGATCAGCTTGAACGCCTCGATCACGCGCTGCTTGTTGGCACCACCGCCCACGTCGAGGAAGTTCGCCGGCTCGCCGCCGTTGAGCTTGATCACGTCCATGGTCGCCATCGCCAGACCGGCGCCATTGACCATGCACCCGATGTTGCCGTCCATGGTGACGTAGTTGATGTCCAGCTCCGAAGCGGTCACTTCGGTCTCGTCTTCCTGGGACTTGTCGCGCATGGCGACCAGTTCCTTGTGGCGGAAGTTGGCGTTGTCGTCGCTGTTGAACTTGCCGTCCAGCGCGTACAGGTTGCCGTCGTCCAGGATGGCCAGCGGATTGATCTCCACCAGGGCCAGGTCCTTCTCGTTGAAGATGCGGTACAGGTTGACCATGATGCTGGCGAACTGGCCCGCCTGCTTGGCGGTCAGGCCCATCTTGAAGCCGATGTCGCGGCCGTGGTAACCCTGCACGCCCTCGACGAAGTCGACGTTGAGCGTGTGGATCTTGTCCGGGGTCTCGGCGGCGACCTGTTCGATCTCCATGCCGCCCTCGGAGGAGGCGATGTAGCTGATGGTGCGGGTGCCGCGGTCGACCAGCACCGACAGGTACAGCTCCTTGACGATCTCGCCGGCGGTGGTCACCAGCACCAGGTTGATCGGCAGCTCGACGCCGGCGGTCTGGTAGGTGGCCATCTTGGTGCCGAGCAGCTTCTCGGCAACGGCCTTCACGTCGTCGGTGGTCTTGCAGAACTTGACACCGCCGGCCTTGCCGCGGCCACCTGCGTGGATCTGCGCCTTGACCATCCAAGGGCCAGCGCCCAGCGACTTGGCGGCTTCAACCGCTTCTTCCGGAGTCGCCGCGACCTTGCCGGCCGGGACCGGGATGCCGTACTCGGCAAGCAGTTGTTTTGCCTGATATTCGTGGAAATTCATGCGTCACCGTGGGAAAAGGAACGGCCGTCCCGCAGCGATCCGGGCCCTGAGTGGCGGCCGGGAGCGGTACGGACGGGACGCCTATTGTCGCCGACCCAGGGCGGCGGCGCAAAAGCGCCGGTGGTGTGGCCCGGCCGAGGCCTCCGGGGAGGTCCGCGGTGGCGGGGTGCAGCAGGCACCGCGCCACACGCGCCCTGCCCCGCTCGCTCGTCCTTGCCCTTGCCCTGCCCGGGCGCCGGACCACCAGCGGCGACAATCGTGGCTTCCCGTCATGGGCGGCGACGGCCCAGGCAGGTCGTCGCCACGCCGGCCGCCATCCACGTACACGGCACCGCCCCTATACTCGCGCCGTCCGCTGCCCGCCCGGAGTCCGGCTTGCCCACCAGCGCCTCGCTCATCGATCGCATCGAGTCCATTCCGCGCCGCGAGCTGTACTTCTTCGCGCTGTACCGCGTGCTGGTGGCCGGATTGATCGCCGCCCTGGTGTTCAGCCCGCTCAGCGTGCTGGTGGGCGAGCCGCGCTATCCGCAGCTGGCCAGCACCCTGTCCACCGCCTACCTGGCGGTGGCGCTGGCGCTGCTGGTGTGGGGACGCAACGAGGCGCACCTGGCGCCGATCGTCGGCTTCAGCGCCGTGGCCGACATCGTCGCCGCGACCCTGGCCGCGCACGCCCTGCCCGCGGCCAGCGCCGGCATCGCGATGATGCTGCTGTTCAACGTCGCCGCCGCGGCGATGCTGCTGCGCCTGCGCGGCGGCCTGGCCATCGCCCTGACCGCCTCGGCGGCGACGCTGGCCGAGTACATCTGGAGCGTGCTGGACGGTGCCGACAACACCCGCAGCCTGGCCGAACTGGCGATGTTCGCCACCAGCTACCTGGCGGTGGCCTACATCTGCAACGGCCTCGGCCAGCGCGCCCGCACCAGCCAGAGCCTGGCCGAACGCCGCGGCGCCGAGGTGGCCAACCTCTACGAAATCAACGAACTGATCATCCGCCGCATGCGCACCGGGGTGCTGGTGGTGGACGCGCAGAACCGGGTGACCCTGGCCAACGAGGCCGCGTCGGCCCTGCTCGGCGACACCGACGGCAACAGCGAGAGCGGCCGCCTCGACCTGCTCAGCGCCGCGCCGGAACTGGCCCGGCGCCTGCAGCGCTGGCGCAACGGCTGGAACCAGGACGAAAGCCCGCTGCAGCTGTCGCCGGACCAGCCGGAAGTGCAGCCGCGCTTCGCCCGGCTGCTGGCCGAGGGCGACCTGACCCTGGTGTTCCTGGACGACGCCACGGTGGTGTCGCGGCGCGCCGAGTCGCTGACCCTGTCGGCGCTGGGCCGTTTCTCGGCCAGCCTGGCCCACGAGATCCGCAATCCGCTGGCCGCGATCAACTACGCCTCGCAGCTGCTGGAGGAATCGCCGGCGATCGGCGATGCCGACCGCCGCCTGCTGCAGATCATCCACCAGCAGTGCCAGCGCACCAACGGCATCGTCGAGAGCGTGCTCGGCCTGGCCCGGCGCGAGCGCTCCAATCCGGAGAACCTGGACCTGGGCGCGTTCGTGCGCCGCTTCGTCCTGGAGTACCGGCAGACCCTGTCGATCGAGACCGACAGCCTCGAGGCGATCCTCGCCCCGCAGCCGGTGCATGCGCTGGTCGATCCCAAGCACCTGCACCAGATCCTCAGCGCGCTGGTGCACAACGCGCTCAAGTACGGGCGGGTGATGGAAGAACCGGCGCGGGTGCGCCTGCGTGTGGCGTTGCAGGAGCGCAACGCCATCGTCGACGTGATGGACCGCGGCCCCGGCATTCCCGAGGCGGTGGCGGCGCAGTTGTTCCGGCCGTTCTTCACCACCTCCGAGCACGGCACCGGGCTGGGCCTGTATATCGCCCGCGAACTGTGCCGGGCCAACCAGGCGCGACTGGAGTACGTGCCGGTGCCGGCCGGCGGCGCGTGTTTCCGCGTCGCCCTTCCCGGGCCACATGCCATGCTCAGCGGCTGATAGGTGAGAATCGCTCCGCCAGCGCGCGGCCGGCGCCGGTAAATTGGCGCATGCCCCGGTTCCTACGCTATCTTCCCTGCACATGAACGAAACCCGAAGTGCCCTGGTCGTCGACGACGAGCGCGACATCCGCGAGTTGCTGGTCCTGACCCTGGGCCGGATGGGGCTGCGCATCAGCACCGCCGCCAACCTCGCCGAAGCGCGCGAACTGCTGGCGAGCAACCCCTACGACCTTTGCATCACCGACATGCGCCTGCCCGACGGCAACGGCATCGAGCTGGTCAGCGAGATCGCCAAGCACTACCCGCGCACGCCGGTGGCGATGATCACCGCCTTCGGCAGCATGGACCTGGCGGTGGAAGCGCTGAAGGCCGGCGCCTTCGACTTCGTCAGCAAGCCGGTGGACATCCAGGTGCTGCGCGGCCTGGTCAAGCATGCACTGGAACTCAACAACGAGAGCCGCGCCGCGCCGCCGCAGCCGGCCCCGGAACAGGCCAGCCGCCTGCTCGGCGCCTCGGCGGCGATGGACGCGCTGCGCAGCACCATCGCCAAGGTCGCGCGCAATCAGGCGCCGGTCTACATCCTCGGCGAGTCCGGCGTGGGCAAGGAGCTGGTCGCGCGCACCATCCACGAACAGGGCGCCCGCTCTGCCGGCCCGTTCGTGCCGGTGAACTGCGGCGCGATCCCGGCCGAACTGATGGAAAGCGAGTTCTTCGGCCACAAGAAAGGCAGCTTCACCGGCGCCCATGCCGACCAGGCCGGCCTGTTCCAGGCCGCGCATGGCGGCACCCTGTTCCTCGACGAGGTCGCCGAACTGCCGCTGCCGATGCAGGTCAAGCTACTGCGCGCGATCCAGGAGAAATCGGTGCGCCCGGTCGGCGCCGCCAGCGAAGTGCCGGTAGACGTGCGCATCCTCTCGGCCACGCACAAGGACCTGGCCGACCTGGTCGCCGAGGGCCGCTTCCGCCACGACCTGTATTACCGCATCAACGTCATCGAACTGCGCGTGCCGCCGCTGCGCGAGCGCGGCGGCGACCTGCCGCAGCTGGCCGCGGCGATCCTGGCACGGCTGGCCAAGAGCCACGGCCGCCCCACCCCGCTGCTGTCGCCCTCGGCGCTGGACGCGCTGAGCAGCTACGCCTTCCCCGGCAACGTGCGCGAACTGGAGAACATCCTCGAGCGCGCCCTGGCGATGGCCGAAGACGATCAGATCAGCGCCACCGACCTGCGCCTGCCGCAACCCGGCAACCATGCCCGCAGCGCCGCCGAGGCCGCCCCCGCCCTGCCGCGCGGCGTGGTCGACATCGACCCCAGTTCCTCCGCACTGCCGTCCTACATCGAGCAACTCGAACGCGCCGCCATCCAGAAGGCACTGGAAGAGAACCGCTGGAACAAGACCCGCACCGCCGCGCAGCTGGGCATCACCTTTCGGGCGCTGCGCTACAAGCTGAAGAAGCTGGGGATGGAGTAGGAGGGCCGGGAATGGGGAGTCGGGAGTGGGAAATAGGAAAAGCGGGCTTCCCGGATGCTCCCGGCCCTTCGCCTCAGGGAATGATCCGGCCAGGCTGACGATGCGGTGGCTGCAGCCGGCATCGTCCGCCCTGCGCTACACGTCGGCGAGCCAGGGAATAGGGCTTGGACTGAGCGACAGGAATGGGAAACCCCGCTTTTCCCATTCCCCACTCCCGATTCCCCATTCCCAGCTTCTCAGTCCTTCGTCACCCGATTGATCTCCGCCAAACTGGTGATGCCGTTGCGGGCCTTGAGCAGGGCCGATTGGCGCAGGTCCTTGACCCCGATCTTCTGCGCGGCGCTGGCGATGTCCATCGCGTTGCCGCCCTGCAGCACGATCGCCGCGATCTCGTCGTTCATCGGCATCACTTGGTAGATGCCGGTGCGGCCCTTGTAGCCCTCGGTACAGTCGTCGCAGCCGACCGCTTCGTACAACTGGATGCCGGCGGCGACCTCCGCCTCGGTGAAGCCCTCGGCCAGCAGGGCCTTCTCCGGCAACTGGACCGGGCGCTTGCAGTTGTTGCACAGGCGCCGCGCCAGGCGCTGGGCGATGACCAGGGTCACCGAACTGGTGATGTTGTAGGGCGCGATGCCCATGTTCATCAGGCGCGCGATGGTCTGCGGCGCGTCGTTGGTGTGCAGGGTGGACAACACCATGTGGCCGGTCTGCGCGGCCTTGATCGCGATCTCGGCGGTCTCCAGGTCGCGGATTTCGCCGACCATGATGATGTCCGGATCCTGGCGCAGGAACGAGCGCAGCGCTGCGGCGAAGGTCATGCCCCGCTTGTTGTTCTGCTGCACCTGGTTGACCCCGGGCAGGCGGATTTCGACCGGATCCTCGGCGGTGGAGATGTTGCGGGTGTCGTCGTTGAGGATGCCCAGCGCGGTGTATAGCGACACCGTCTTGCCGGAGCCGGTGGGGCCGGTGACCAGGACCATGCCATAGGGTTTGTGGATCGCATCCAGGAACAGCTTCTGCTGCTCCGGTTCGTAGCCGAGCTTGTCGATGCCCAGCTTGGCCGCGCTGCCGTCGAGGATACGCAGCACGATCTTCTCGCCGAACAGCGTCGGCAGCGTGCTGACGCGGAAATCGATCTGCTTGTTCTTGGACAGGTTGAGCTTGATGCGCCCGTCCTGCGGCACCCGCTTCTCGGCGATGTCCAACTGCGCCATCACCTTCAGGCGCGCGGCGATGCGCTGGTTGAGCTTGACCGGCGCCTTGGCCACGCTCTTGAGCAGGCCATCGATGCGCAGGCGCACCCGGTAATCGTCCTCGTAGGGTTCGAAATGGATGTCGGACGCGCCGCGGCGGATCGCGTCGACCAGCACCTTGTTCACGAACTTGACGACCGGGGTGTCCTCGCCCTTGGCGTCGATGCCGGTGTCGCCGCTGCTGCCCATGTCCTCGTCGCCGCCGCCGACATCGAGGTTGTCCATGCCCTCGTCGTCGCCCAGCGCGCTGCCGAGGGAGTCGTTGCTGGCCTGCCACTGCTCCAGGGTCCGGCGGATCTGGTCCTCGTCGACCAGGATCGGCTCCACCGTCAGGTTGGTGTGGAACTTGATGTCATCCAGCGCCCGGGTCTGGGTCGGGTTGCTGATGCCGACGAACAGGCGGCCGCCGCGCTTGAACAACGGCAGCACCTGGTACTTCTGCAGCAGTTCCTCGCTGACCAGCTTCATGGCGTTCTGGCTGGCGTCGAAAACCGAGACATCCATCAACGGCATGCCGAACTCCACCGCATTGGCGGCGGCCAACTGCGCGGCGGTAACCAGCTTCTTCTCGGAGAACCACTGCGGCAGCGGGACCTTGGCCTCGCCCGCCTGGGCCATCGCGGCCCGCGCCGCGGCTTCGTCCAGCGCACCGTCCTGCACGAGACGGCGGGCGATACCGGTGATGCCGACCAAATTAGGAGCCATCAACGTGCTCATCTTGTCTACCTCAAGCGCAAAAAACAGGTAAGGATCAGCTGCAGCCTCCCGGCCTGTAAGGTACATCAAAGGCGCTTGCATCACATGTCCATACACCTTCGGTGTCACGCCTCAGGTACAGCGCCTTTCCGTCCACCTTCGGACTCCCTGAAACATGACACTCAATCCAGGCCGCATAATCACTAGTAACCTCTACTCTTACCGAAGAACAAGACGCGGATGCCTTAATTCCGATGTAATCTGCATCGAGGAGCGAAGCGTCTCGCTGCTCCGCGATGGCAGTTTCGATCATGGTCTTTCCCGGCCTTACGGTCGCCAGTGCAGCCGTCGTCTGACTCCTAGCAACATATCCCTGATAGGTGGGAAAACCGATAGCGGCGAGGATAGCCACTATCGCAACGACCACCATCAACTCAACCAAAGCGAATCCGCGCATACGCCCCCCTTATCGCGCAACGAGAAACACTCTCTTAAAAAGCCTCACCCAACTGCCGGACATGGCCGGGATTGAAGCTGGGCGAAATGCTAACGTGGCCTATGGCATTGACAAGAAAGACCAAAGCCATCAGGCGCACTGCCGATGACTGCTACCGTGATGAAAGGCCTCTTCGCAAGAAAAAAGCGCCCCTAGGGGCGCTTTTTTCTTGCGAAGAGCGAAAGGAGCACCAACTGAATTAGGTGCAACCGTTCGGCTTGTACTTGGTAACGGCGGTCGTCGCGCAGGTCCAAGAACCATCGGCAGTGGCGCGGGTCAGGGTGACGGTCTTGTCCTTAACCTGAGAATTGCCCGCGATGGTGCACTGGATGCTGGCCGCGCCACTGCTGGCGGTACCCGAAACAGTCAGGGTCGGGCAGCGAGTGGAGGTCTTCAGACCGATGTCGGCAGCAGCCGCAAAGTCCTTGCCTTCGTTGAGGAGCACTTCAGCCTGCGTCTTCCCGGGGGTGATCTCGGCCAGCGCAGCGGTGACCTGCGACTTGGCAACATAGTCCTGATACATCGGCAGCGCGATGGCGGCCAGGATGGCGATGATCGCGACCACGATCATCAGTTCGATCAGGGTAAAGCCCTGCTGCTTCTTCATTGTGAACCCCTAGAGATGGAATGTTAGGTGGTGGTGGTAGGCACTCGCCCGCGGATCCTACTCCCCGAGCGCCGCGGCGAAGCGCCACGTGCGAGGTAAGCAAAGCAGACTGCGTGCCAACTTCTCAAACATGCCTGATGCTCTCCCCGGGGCGTATCATGCCCTAGCGCCACAGGCACTGTGCAGGCAAATCAGGAATCTGCGACCGAATGGACCAACTGCCCACAAGCGGCATAAAGTGACGCACTACGTCACGCCAATCGCACAGACCCTCTCCACGGCAGCGACTTCCGGGTGCCAGGCGCCGCGGAAACCGATACCATGCCTCATATGTCCGCCCGGGGATGGCCGGACGGGGGAGACGACCTGATGTCCGCAACGCGCAGCGCAGTCAAGAAAGAGCCGGTCGCACGCAGCACCAGCCAGCAGGTGCCCTTCGTTTGGGAGGGTACCGACAAGCGCGGCGTCAAGATGAAGGGCGAGCAGACCGCCAAGAACGCCAATCTATTGCGCGCCGAACTGCGCAGGCAAGGCATCACGCCGTCGGTGGTCAAGCCAAAGCCCAAGCCGCTGTTCGGCGCCGCCGGCAAGAAGATCAGCCCCAAAGATATCGCCTTCTTCAGCCGGCAGATGGCGACGATGATGAAATCGGGCGTGCCGATTGTGGGCGCGCTGGAGATCATCGCCAGCGGGCACAAAAACCCGCGCATGAAGAAGATGGTCGACCAGAT
This sequence comes from Xanthomonas sp. PPL134, assembly GCF_040595915.1. Classification (NCBI taxonomy): domain Bacteria; kingdom Pseudomonadati; phylum Pseudomonadota; class Gammaproteobacteria; order Lysobacterales; family Lysobacteraceae; genus Xanthomonas; species Xanthomonas sp. PPL134. Next base: position 204,163 of record NZ_JAMDLL010000003.1, on the reverse strand, counting down.
CCGCACGGATATCGAGGGAGGCTCCTCGCTCTTCGAGGCGATCAGCAAGCATCCAGTCCAGTTCGACGAGTTGTACCGCAACTTGGTCAGAGCCGGCGAAGGGGCCGGCGTGCTGGAGACCGTGCTGGAGACGGTGGCTGACTACAAAGAGAACATCGAGGCACTGAAGGGCAAGATCAAGAAGGCCTTGTTCTACCCGGCCATGGTAATGGCGGTTGCCCTGATCGTTACCTCGATCCTGCTGGTCTGGGTCGTCCCGCAATTTGAAGACGTGTTCAAGGGCTTCGGCGCGGAACTGCCAGCCTTCACCCAGATGATCGTCGCAGCATCGCGCTTCATGGTGTCGTATTGGTGGATGCTGTTGCTCCTGCTGATCGGCACCATCGGCGGCTTCATCTTCGCCTACAAACGTTCGCCTGCGATGCAGCACGGGATGGACCGATTGGTGCTCAAGGTGCCGATTATCGGCCAGATCATGCACAACAGCTCGGTGGCGCGTTTCTCGCGCACTCTTGCAGTCACCTTCCGCGCCGGCGTGCCGCTGGTGGAGGCACTGGACATCGTCGCTGGCGCCACCGGCAACAGCGTCTACGAAACTGCCGTGCTGCGCATGCGCGACGACGTGGCGGTCGGCTACCCAGTCAACGTGGCGATGAAGCAGACAAATCTGTTCCCGCACATGGTCATCCAGATGACCGCGATCGGCGAAGAAGCCGGTGCGCTGGATGCGATGCTGTTCAAGGTGGCCGAGTACTTCGAGCAGGAAGTGAACAATGCGGTCGATGCCTTGAGCAGCCTGATCGAGCCCTTGATCATGGTGTTCATCGGCACCATCGTCGGCGGCATGGTCATCGGCATGTACCTGCCGATCTTCAAGCTGGCCTCCGTCGTTGGATAAGCATTAATGGCATTTCTCGATCAACACCCCGGCCTCGGCTTCCCGGCCGCGGCCGGACTTGGCCTGCTGGTGGGCAGCTTCCTCAACGTGGTGATCCTGCGCATGCCCAAGCGCATGGAGTGGCAGTGGAAGCGCGATTCGCGCGAGATCCTGGAGCTGCCGGACATCTACGATCCGCCGCCGCCCGGCATCGTGGTGGAGCCGTCGCACTGCCCGCACTGCAAGCACAAGCTGGCCTGGTTCGAGAACATTCCGCTGTTCAGCTGGCTGGCGCTGCGCGGCAAGTGCCGCTACTGCCATGCGCCGATTTCGCCGCAATACCCGCTGGTGGAACTGCTCACCAGCCTGCTGGTGGTCGCCAGCGTGTGGCGCTTCGGCTTCGGCTGGCAGGGTTTCGGCGCGATCGTGTTCAGTTGTTTCCTGGTGGCGCTGTCCGGCATCGACCTGCGCACCCGCCTGCTGCCGGACCAGTTGACGCTGCCACTGATGTGGCTCGGCCTGATCGGCAGCATGGACAACCTGTACATGCCGGCCAAACCCGCTCTGCTCGGCGCGGCGGTCGGCTATCTCTCGCTGTGGTCGGTGTGGTGGCTGTTCAAGCAGATCACCGGCAAGGAAGGCATGGGCCATGGCGATTTCAAGCTGCTGGCCGCGATCGGCGCCTGGTGCGGCCTGAAGGGCATCCTGCCCACCATCCTGATCTCCTCGCTGGTCGGTGCGATCCTGGGTTCGCTGTGGCTGGCGGCCAAGGGCCGCGACCGCGCCACGCCGATCCCGTTCGGCCCCTACCTGGCAATCGCCGGCTGGATCACCTTCTTCTGGGGCACGGAGATCGTGGAGACCTACATGCGCTGGTCGGGACTGCGCTGACGGAGCCTGCGGCTTGACTGATTTCGTCGTCGGCCTGACCGGAGGCGTGGCCTCCGGCAAGAGCGAACTGAGCCGCCGCTTCGAGGCCAAGGGTGTCGTCGTCGCCGATGCCGACCTCGCCGCTCGCGCAGTCGTCGCGCCGGGCCATCCGGCGCTGGCGCAGATCGTGGCGCGCTTCGGGCCGCTGCTCCTGCAGGACGATGGGCGGCTCGACCGCGCTGCCTTGCGCCAGCGCATCTTCGAGGACGCGACGGCGCGCCGCGACCTGGAAGCGATCACCCATCCCGCCATCCGCAAGTTACTGCAGGAACAGTGCCGCGAGGCCGCAGGACCGTATGCGATCGCGGCCATTCCCCTGCTGACCGAGGTCGGCGCACGCGCCGCCTATCCCTGGCTCGACCGGATCCTGGTGATCGACGCCCCCGAGGCGCTGCAGCATGCGCGCCTGATGCAGCGCGACGGCATCACCGCCGACCTGGCGCAGCGCATGCTGGCGGCGCAAGCGACCCGCGCCGCGCGCCTGGCCATCGCCGACGACGTGGTGGTCAACGACGGCGCCGCCGCCGAACTGCAGGAGGCGGTGGAGCGGCTGGATCGGCAGTACCGCGACCTGGCCGCAGCAAAGTCTTCGCTGTAGAAAAGCGTTTATTCCGCCATCAAGGATCAGAAGCGACCCGCATTGACTGGAACAGCCTGGTCGCGGCTGAAGCCGCTCCTACCGCGGGGAGAGGACGGCCTGCCGCCAGCCTCAAGCCGGCTTGAACCACAGCGTCGCCACCACGCCCTTGGTCGCGCCCGGACGCACGTTGACCTGCCAGCCGTAGAGGTCGCAGAGCCGGCTGACGATCGACAGACCGATGCCGCCGCCCTGCGAATGGCCAGCATGGGTGCCGCGGTAGCCGCGCTGGAACAGCTTGGCCGCGTCCTCCTCGCTCAGGCCCGGGCCGGAGTCGATCACCTGCACCGCATCGCTCAGCACCCGCACCACTACCTGCCCTTCCTGGGTGTACTTGACCGCATTGCCGATCAGATTGCCCAGCGCCACCGACAACGCCGCTTCCGGTGCATCGATGGCCAGGTTGCGCTCGCCTTCCAATAGCAGTTGCAGCGGCTTGCCACCCAACTGCGCGCGATGCGATTCGATCAACTGCTCGGCGACCTTGGCGACGTTGCTGTGGCCCTGCCCGCGCTCGTTGCGCGACAGCAGCAGCAGCGACCCGATCAGGTCGCTGCACTGCTGTTCGGCACGCTGGATGCGCTGCAGGCGCTGCAGGACCTTCTCGTCGAGATTGGGCCGGGTCAGCAGCAGCTCGGTGGCGCCGCGAATCACTGCCAACGGCGTGCGCAGCTCATGGCTGACGTCGGCGTTGAACTCGCGGTCGCGCTGCACCACTTCGGTCAGGCGCGCCGAGTAGTCGTCCAGCGCCTCGGCCAGCTGGCCGACCTCGTCGTCGGGGAAGTGCGGCGCCAACGGCTTGGGATCGCTGCTGCCGCGATAGGCGCGCAGACGCGCGGCCAGGTCCGACACCGGCCGCATCACCCGCGACGCCGACCACCAGCCGATCACCAGCGACAACGCACTGAACACCAGCACCGACAGGATCAGGGTGCGCTTGAGCTGGACCTCGCCCTGCATGGTCTGGGTCAGGTCGTAGGCCATGAAGAACCACGCGTCCGGTGTTTTGCGGACGCCGACCTTGTAGGCGAACGCTTTGCCGTCGGCGTCGGTACCCGACATCATGTGGATGCCGTCGCTCAGACGCTCCCATTCCGGGAAATCGCGACGCAGGCCATCCAGCTTGTCGGGGCGGTAGACGAAGCCCTTCATCTGCTGGACCGGGATCGCCAGGTTGCGCCCACCGCTGGCCACGTAACTGCGCCAGGACGCTTCCAGGTTGCGGTTCATCACGTCCTCGACCAGCTGGTTCTCCACGCGCGCGCGCGCCCAGTTGGTGGCGAACGCGAACAGCGCGGTCAGGCCGAAGCCCAACAGCACGAACGAGAGGATGATGCGGCTGCGGAGACGGCGGCGGTAGCGCCCGCGCCGCCGCACGACCCGCGGCAACGCCGGCGCTTCAGGCATCGGGCGCGGCGATGCGGTAACCGATGCCGTGGCGGGTCTGGATCATCGGCACGTCGAACGGCTTGTCCACCACCGCGCGCAGGCCGTGGATATGCACGCGCAGCGAATCGGAGTCGGGCAATTCCTCGCCCCACACGCGGGTCTCCAGCTCCTGCCGGGTCACCACCGCCGGAGCGGCCTCCATCAGCGCCTGCAGGATCTTCAGCGCGGTGGGATTGAGCTGCAGCAGCTTGCCCTGGCGGCGCACTTCCAGCGTATCCAGGTTGTATTCCAGGTCGCCGGTCTCCAGCACCCGGGTGTGCACGCCCTTGCCGCGACGCGACAGCGCGTTGAGCCGCACTTCCACTTCCTGCAGCGCGAACGGCTTGATCAGATAGTCGTCGGCGCCGGAATCGAATCCGGCAAGCTTGTTGTCCAGCGAATCGCGCGCCGTCAGCATCAGCACCGGGGTCTGCTTGCGCGCCTCGTTGCGCAGCTTGCGGCAGACTTCGATGCCGTCCATGCCCGGCAGGTTGAGGTCGAGCACGATCGCATCGAACTCGTGCACCACCGCCAGGTGCAGGCCAGTGACGCCATCGGCGGCGAAATCGACGGTGTGGCCGCGATCCTCGAGGTAGTCGCCCAGATTGGCAGCGATGTCGCTGTTGTCTTCGATCACTAGAATTCGCACCAACATTTACCCCGTCAGTCGTACTTGCCAGTTGGATTGCGCCGCATCAGTTCCTGCGCATCCTCGTTGTCGCGGCGGCGTTCCGCCACGGTCCTGCATTGCGTGGTCGTGCGCAGCGAGCCCGTCACGGCCTCGCGCCTGCACACCATCCGGCTGTCCGCTGCCGCTTTGGTCAGCAACGTATTCACCGTTTCCTGATCGTTGAACAATGCGACCTTCTGCTCTTCCTTCAAGGTCTCCACGTCCTGGTGGGCGTCGAGTATCGCAGCCATTCGCGCCAATGCAGCTTCGACCCTGCCGCGATCGTCAGCATTGATTTCGGAATAGGTCTTACCATCGTTCAATTGCTGCCGAATTGTACTGAGTTGCTGCGCGAACGCTTTCTTCACGTTCATGGGCGCCTCACCTTTGGGCGCCGCCATCGCCGTGCATGCCAGGAGCATGCCCAGCACCAATGCCATCGACCGTTTCATCCCTTCCCCCGCAGTTGAACGCGCCTGGCAATGTAGCCCCCGCGCAAACACCGCCGCAAGCAGTGGACGGGCTGGGCCGGGTAGGTGCTCGCCAACAAAAAGACCCAGGCAGCGGGGCTGCCTGGGCCGAAAAAGTTCTATCCCGATTACCGTTCCTGCTGAGGAGGGCAGAGCTGCGGTTCGACGAAGCTTACGCAGGGCGGAATTAAACCGGTGTTAAGCCAGAACCCTTAGCCACAGATTCCGCTAACCCGCTGATTTCTTTCGCTTCAGGCAAGCTTCGAGGTGTTCGATGACCTTGCCGGCGATATCCAGCTCGCAGACCGTCTCGATGCCTTCCAGGCCCGGGGTCGAATTGACCTCCAACACCAGCGGCCCGCGCTTGGAGCGAATCAGGTCGACGCCGGCCACGCCCAGGCCCAGCGCCTTGGCCGAGCGGACCGCCACCTCCTGTTCGCCGCGGCTGGCCGTGGTGCGCTCGGCGGTGCCGCCCAGGTGCAGGTTGGAGCGGAAGTCGCCCTCCGGCGCGGTGCGGCGCATCGCCGCCACCACCTGGTTGCCGACCACGAAGCAGCGCAGGTCGGCGCCCTCGGCCTCACCGATGAATTCCTGCACCAGGAAGTTGGCATACAGCCCGCGCAGTGCCTCCACCACGCCGCGCGAGGCGCTGGCCTTCTCGGTCAGGATCACCCCGGTGCCCTGGGTTCCTTCGTTCAACTTCACCACATGCGGTGGCGGGCCGAGCATGGACAGCAGGTCGCCGGTGTCGTCCGGGTTGTCGCCGAACACGGTCATCGGCATGTCGATGCCCTTGGCCGCCAGCAGCTGGTGTGCACGCAGCTTGTCGCGGGCGCGCAGGATGGCGTCGGAGGGATTGGGTGTACAGACGCCCATCATCTCCAGTTGCCGCAGCACCGCGGTGCCGTAGCGGGTGACCGAGTTGCCGATGCGCGGGATCACCGCGTCGTAGCCGGTGATCGGCTTGCCCTTGTAATGCATGGTGAAGGCGCCGGCGGCGATGCGCATGTAGCAGCGCAGCGGGTCCAGCACCCGCACCGTGTGCCCGCGTTCGCGGCCGGCCTCGACCAGGCGCCGGGTCGAGTACAGCTTGGTGTTGCGGGACAGGATGGCGAGCTTCATCGAGGGCGGCGGCGGTGGCAGGCCCGGCATCATACGTCGCGTCACCGGCACTGCGATGCCGCGCGTCGTCGCAGCCGCCGCCGGCGCGGCAAGGCCGAGGATGCGCGGTGATCGCCATCACCCACGGTCCGCGCGCTGTCCCACAGCCGACATCGGACCGCCCCGAAACGTTCACAAAACCGTTGCATCGTGGCGGGCGGGCCGCGTCTCGGCCCGGTATACCGGCTGCCCGCGCCCCGCGCGGCAGGTCCGGCACGTCTCCCCCTCATGATTGGTGACTTTCGATGACCCCCACTTCCAGATCCTTGCGCCCGCACGCGCTGGTGCTTGCCGTTGCGTCCGCCCTGCCGGCCTTCGCCGCGCTGGCCGAGACCGCGCCGGCCGCCGCCACCGCAACCGCCGATGCGGCGGCCAGCGCGAGCGGCAACGATGCCACGATGCTCGACGCGATCACCGTCGTGTCCAGCGGCACCACCCGCCAGGTGCAGCGCATCACCCGTGAGGACATCGGAATCGCCGCTCCCGGCACCAGCGCGCTGAAGGTGCTGGACAAGCTGCCGGGCGTGCAGTTCCAGTCGGCCGACCCATTCGGCGCCTACGAATGGTCCACCGCGATCAGCCTGCACGGCTTCGACCAGAGCCGGCTCGGCTTCACCCTGGACGGCGTGCCGCTGGGCAACATGAGCTACAGCGTCAGCGACGGCCTGCAGGTGACCCGCGCGATCATTTCCGAGAACGTGGCCTCGGTGGAACTGGCGCAGGGCGCCGGCGGCCTGGGCACGCCCTCGAGCAGCAACCTCGGCGGCACCGTGCGCTACTACTCCGCCGATCCGGATGCCGACGCCGGCATCCGTTTCAGCCAGACCCTCGGTTCCGACAGCACCCGCCGCACCTACCTGCGCGGCGACACCGGCGACATCCACGGCTTCTCGCTGTACACCTCGCTGGTGCATGGCGAAATGGACAAGTGGAAGGGCTACGGCAACAACGAGTACAACCAGGCCAACGCCAAGGCGCTGTACCAGTGGGGCGACGGCAACCGGGTCAGCCTGTACCTGGACAGCTCGCACCGCAAGGAATACGACATCATGGACCTGTCGCTGACCTCGCAGCGGGTCCTCGGCTGGGATTGGGACTACCTGATGCCGGACTGGAACAGCGCGGTGCAGATCGCCAACGCGCTCAACGGCAAGGGCAGCTACCCGGCCAGCCTCAACGGCCTGCCCGCCGACTACGGCAAGGCCGATGCGTCCTACTACTCCGGCGCCGGCCTGCGCCGCGACAACCTGGCCGCGCTCAGCGGCACGTTCAACCTCGGCGGCAGCGCCACGCTGAACCTGACCGGCTACTACCACGACAACAACGGCGAAGGCCAGTGGACCACGCCGTACGCGGCGTCCTCGGCCAGCGTGCCGCTGTCGATGCGCACCACCGACTACCGCCTGAACCGCCATGGCGTCACCGGCTCGCTGAACTTCACCGTGGCCGGCAACGAGATCGAGATCGGCGGCTGGTACCAGAACGCCAAGACCGTGCAGGAGCGCAACTACTTCCTGCTCGACGGCCCGTTCACCGATCTGTACTACTTCAACAAGAACGGCACCCTGTTCGCGCGTGGTTTCGCCCAGCACTACGACACCGACACCACCATGTTCTACGCGCAGGACACGCTGCGCCTGATGGACGAGCGCCTGACCCTGAACTTCGGCGCCAAGAAGCTGATCGTCGACACCACCGCGCAGTCGCAGGTGCCGTCCGCGTCCAACGCCGCCGGCGAGATCAAGGCCGACTCCGACCTGCTGCCGCAGGTGGGCGCCAACTTCAAGATCGACGAGCACCAGGAGGTCTACGCCTCCTACAACAAGAACATGGCCGGCTTCGGCTTCACCCCGTTCCAGGAATCGCAGGCCGCGTTCAACGCGATCAAGGGCTCGCTGGAGCCGGAGACCGCACAGACCTACGAACTGGGCTACCGCGTGCGCGGCGACGGCGTGGAAGCGTCGCTGGCGCTGTACCACACCACCTTCGACGACCGCCTGCTGGTGACCTCGCCATGCAGCGCGATCCAGACCTGCTCGGCCACGCTCAACAACGTCGGCTCGGTGCGCAGCCAGGGTGCCGACCTGGCGGTGATCTGGCGCCCGATCGAACAACTGCGCTGGCTGAACTCGCTGTCCTACGACGACTCCACCTACCAGGACGACTACCTCAACGGCGGCGTGGTGGCGACCTCCGGCAAGCGCGTGGTCGGCATCCCCGAATGGATGTTCTCCAGCAGCCTGGCCTACGAGAACGCCGGCTGGCACGCCTCGCTGGACGGCAAGTACACCGGCCGCCGCTACATCAGCTACCTCAACGACTCGTCGGTGCCCAGCTACTGGCGCTTCGACCTGAGCGCCGGCTACGACTTCGGCCAGGTCGGCATGTTCCAGAACCTGGGGCTGAGCGCGAACGTCACCAACCTGTTCGACAAGCGCTACTTCGCCACCGTCGGCACCAACGGCTACGTCGTCTCCGACCCCAACGGCTACAACCAGACGCTGATGGCCGGCGCGCCGCGCCAGTTCTTCGTCACCTTCAGCGGCAAGTTCTGAGCCGAGGCGACACCGCCAGGGAAGGCACCCTGCGCCGCCGCTGCACTTGCAGCGGCGGCGTTTGTTTTTGGGGTCATGCAAACGTGCGGAGTGCTGTAGATGAGCCGGCGCGGAACAGAACTGGTGTATCCCGTGACACGCGCGCGAAGCGGTCGCGGCTGAAGCCGCGACCGGGCACCGCCACCAGCAACCACGTCCCGCGCTGAAAGGCGGCGACCGCTACGCGTCGACCACGCGGCCGATCGCCGGATCGCTCATGCTGGGGCGGCCGGTTTCGATGTGTCCGGCCAGACGCCGACGCCATTGCGGCAGGGTCGCACTGTCGATGGTCAGGTCGTACCAGTGGTGCTGCGCCTGCAGCGGCAGGCGAAGGACGATGCGATCGCCGGCGGCCAGCGTGAGCGTCTGCTCGGTGCCATCGCCGCGATACCCGTCGTGCACGCGCAGCGTGCACGGCTGCGTGCCGGCATTGCCGAGCGTCAGCAGCAGGCACTGCGCGGCCGCATCGTAGTCGGCCTCCGCCTGCAGCCCGGCATCGCCGATCCCGTCGCCATGGAACTCGCGCAGGAACCCGTTAGGCCCGTGCACGCGCACCGCGTAGCCGGCATCGGCCGCATCGCCGCGCCACGCGCGCGCATCCTGCAGCTCGCTGCCGGCGGCCAGCGTGTAGAACCAGGGCCCGGCCATGCCACCGTCGGCATAGGCATTGAGCGCCACGCCAGCATCGCCGCGATTGCGCATGCGCAACACCCGCGCATCCGCCTGCACCTGCAGCCGCACGTCGAAATCGTAGGGCAACGCCCGCGCCGGGCGCTGGCCAGGCTCCTGCACCGGCAGCGCCTGTTGCGCAGGACGCTGCGGCGGCGGCAGCGTCGCGGTGGCGTCGATGCGGGCGATGTAGTCGCGGGTGTCCGGCAACGCCACCGGCGCCGGATCGTGGCCGACGAAGTCCAGCGTGGAAGTCAGATCGCCGGCGACGGCGCGGCGCCACGGATTGATGTTCGGCTCCATCACGCCGAAACGGCGCTCCAGGAAGCGCAGCACCGAGGTGTGGTCGAACACCTGCGAGTTCACCCAGCCGCCGCGGCTCCACGGCGACACCACCAGCATCGGCACCCGCGGCCCCAGGCCGACCGGCACGCCGTGATAATCCTCGCCATGCAGGTCCACGTTGCTGGCGCCCAGCTCCGGCCGGATCGCCGGCAGCGCCGGCGGCACGTGGTCGAAGAAGCCGTCGTTCTCGTCGTAGTTGATCAGGAACACAGTCTTCGACCAGACCTCCGGCGAAGCCGCCAGCACCTCCAGCAGTCGCGCACTCAAGGATTCGCCATAGGCCGGGGTGGCCTCAGGATGCTCGCTGAGCAGGTACGGCGCGACGATCCACGACACCTGCGGCAGCGTGCCGGCGCGCACGTCGCGCGCGAATGCCGCGACCAAGTGCTCGCCGCGCGAGGCCTTGGCGTTGTCGGCGGTGGAGCCGGGCACGATGGCGCGGCCGCGGCGGTACAACGGCGACGCGCGGTCCAGCCTGCGAAAGTTGGCGAAGTACGGATGGCTGTTGTCGCCGTAGTTGTCGAACTCCTGATAGACCTGCCAGCTGACGCCGGCCGCCTGCAGACGCTCGGAGTAAGTGCTCCAGGTGTAGCCGGGGAAGCGCGGATTGTCGCGCGCCATGTCCGCGGTCCAGTTGCCGTCGTCGCGGTTGTTCACCGCCTGCTCGCCGTCGTTGCCGACGCTCAGGCCGCTGGTGCCGGTGAACATGTACATGCGGTTGGGATTGGTGGGGCCGAACAGCGAGGCGTGGTAGCCGTCGCAGAGGGTGAAGGCGTCGGCCAGGGCGTAGTAGAACGGCAGATCCTCGCGCTGGAAGTGCCCCATGCTCATCGCGCTCTTCTGCGCGATCCAGGCGTCGTGGTGTTTCCAGGTCTCGTGGGAGCCCTTCCAGTCGTGGTTGAGATCCTTCATCCACTGCGCGCTGCTGGTCTGGCTGTTGAGCCGGAACGGCAGCACATAGCGATCGCTGCCCTTGCGCTCGGGCTGGTACCAGACCGGCTTGCCGCTGGGCAGCCGCAACGGCCGCGGATCGCCATAGCCGCGTACCCCGCGCAGGCAGCCGAAGTAATGATCGAAGGACCGGTTCTCCTGCATCAGGATCACCACGTGCTGCACGTCCTGCAACGTACCGGTGACCCGCGCCGGCGGCACCGCCAGCGCGCTGCGGATGACGCCGGGCAACAGCGGCATGGCCGCACCGGCCCCCAGGGCCACGGACGTGCGGGCGAGGAAACGACGACGGCTGTGTTCGACCACGGGAAGCAGGACCGGCAACGAGCAAACGCTCAGGCGTCGGCCAGCCTAGCGCTGGTCGATGAAGCGGGTTTGACAGTTCGCGAATGGCTGCAGAGCGCGCCGGAGATCGCGCTGGCTCGAGACCGCTCAGCATTGGTTCGACAAGACAATGCGAGAAAGGCGCCATGACCACCATGATCCTCGCCCGCCATGGGCATGTCGACTGGATTGCACCCGAGCGCTTCCGTGGGCGCGCGGAACTGCCGCTATCGAAGCTTGGTGAGCTGCAGGCCGCCGCCCTTGCGACGCGCGTCGCGCAAAGCTGGGCACCGGACGCGATCTACACAAGCCCGCTGTCGCGATGCGTACGGACCGGCGCAGCGATCGCGCAGGCGACCGGCGTGCCGGCCCAGATCCTGGACGACCTCTCCGACATCGATTACGGCCAGTGGCAGGGGCTGACGCACGACGAAGTGACTGCGCGCTGGCCCGATCTCGCAAGGACCTGGTTTGCGACGCCGGATCTCGCAGTGATTCCAGGAGGCGAAACGCTGGCGGACGTGCTGGTTCGCGCCATGAAGGTGCTGCACAACGTCCTGCATCATCATAGTGGCCAGACCGTCGTCCTGGTCGGCCACGACAGCATCAACCGGGTGCTCCTCCTGCAATGTCTCGGGCTGCCGCTGGCGCGCTACTGGCGCATCAAGCAGGAGCCGTGTTGCGTGAATGAAATCGTGATCGAGGATGGCAACTTCACCCTGCATCGCCTCAACGAAACCCATCACACGCTGGGGCTTCGCGTCTAGTGCAATCCAACGCCCTTGCTTGCGGCGCTGGAGTGCATTGCCGCGCAGGTCTCCGCGGAGGCCTGCGCTGAACCAAGCGCAATTCGGATTGAACGACTGACCAAACCGGCGCTGACGCTTTGCTCCCAGCGCCGCGGTTCAAGACCATCAGATTCACCCTAACGGCGACACCAGCGCCGCGGCCTCCGCCACGGCCTTTTCTCGAATGGCCGCCACGTCGCCGAGCGCCGTACCTTCCGCACGCACCGCCCGCACATCAGACAGACCAATCAGGGACAGGATGGTTTTCAAGTAAGGCAACAGATAATCGTAGTTTGCGCCATCGCCATGCGAATAGATGCCTCCGCTAGCGACCAGCGCGATCACCTGCTTCCCCGCGGGCAAAAGCCCTTGCGGCCCTTCTGGCGTGTAACGGAATGTCTTGCCGGCACACACCACATAGTCGAGCCATGCCTTGACCGAGGCGGGCAAGGAAAAGTTGTACATCGACAGGCCCATGACGATGACGTCGGCCTGTTCCACCTCGCGGATCAGTGCATCGCAGAGCGCCGCGGCAGCGTCGTCCGCCTGTTCCGGGCGGCCGAGATACAGAGGAAGCATCTCCGGCTGCATCGCCGGCAATGGGTCCTTGACCAGGTCGCGCTGCACCACCACGGTCGCAGGATGAGCAAGCAGTTGCGCTTGCACGTAGGCATGCACCATTGCACGGGAAATCGAGCCAGACACATTGATGCTGCTGTTGAGAACGAGAAGCCGCGTCATCGAGAAACTCCGTCAGGAAAGATGCGCTACGCTAACGAAGCTCGAAAACTTAAAAAACTGCTGCCAACCTGATGATGACCATCAAGATTCCAGATGGAGATGCGTTCTCGCTCGATCAACTGCGCATTTTCATCGCGGCAGCCGACCACGGAAGTTTTTCTGCTGCGGCACGCGCACTGGGCAAGGCGCAATCGTTGGTGAGCCACAGCATTCAACGCATGGAAGAGCAACTTGGCGTGACGCTTTTTGACCGAAGCGCCTACCGCCCTGCGATCACGAGCGCCGGCAGTGCCCTCCTGACGCGGGCGCGTCGCATCTGCGACGAGGTGAATGTGTTCCAAGCGCTGTCGAGAGACCTGGCGTCTGGCGCCGAGGCGGAAGTCAGGCTGGCCGTGGACACGTTGTTCCCGATGTGCGACCTCTCGCGCCCTACGCGCTTTCAGCACTGCCTGGCCAGCCGTTTCGCCCAGCGTGCTCATGCACAACGCAGGCGAGGCGGCGGAAAAGGTGCTGGACCGACAGGCCAGCATCGGCTTGTTGGACGGGACGTCCGAGGTTCACCCGGAGCTGGAAGCGGTGACCGTGGCCACCGTGCCGATCATTACCGTGGCCTCGGCACATCATCCTTTGGCCGCGATCGCGAAGACCGTCGCAGCGGAAGACCTGAAGGACCATGTGCAAATCGCCCTGCTCGATCCAGCGGCGAGGTCCAGAACGGACATGTCCTTCCATTCGCCCAATGTCTGGCACATCGACGACCTGGGCGCCGCCTACGGCATGTTGCTCGCCGGACTGGGATGGGGAGGCATGCCACAGCACATGGTGATCAACGACCTGGCGGCGGAACGGCTCGTCGAATTGGCCTCCGCGACCTGGAAATCCGACCAGACGCTTCGAATCACGGTAGCGAAACGCAAAGACGCCGCGCTTCGGCCCGCAGCGGATTGGTTGTGGCGCCAGCTTGCAGGGATTGACTCCGGTCATCCAGGCCCACGAGCCCCTCTGTCCCAAGGCATGGAGCGCGCTCGATAGCGTCGCCGGCATGCGGGCCGACGCCAGATGCGCCGGATCGCCCGGGACTGGAGAGGGTGAGCAAGGACGACACGAGCCCAGTCGCCACAGCAGGTTGGCGTTATCGGGACACGGACACGGCGACCACAGCGGCGCGACAGCAGGAAAGGTCGCGGGACATCAACAGCGTGATTGTGGAGCGGTCCGGCGATTGCGGAGCGCGCACAGTGTCCCGGAAGCTTGCAGGACGTGGAGCGGGCGAAGGGAACAGAACCCAACTCACCCTAACCCATTGATCCGCCTAGATTTCAAGCAGAACAAGGAACCCAAAAAACAACACCTCGAACGATACCTAATCTAGCAAGGCTCACATCCTGACTCAAGCTGGCAGAGTCCCATTTCGAGCGGTAGCACTTCCCAGGGCTGCGCTTGATCAACGACGCTTGCGAGGCTTTTCCCAAGTCAACTCGCCCGTGAGTTCGGGCAAGCCCCCGTCGTCCTCCCAGCTCTTCCCGAAGCGGTCGTGCTCAACTTCCGGAAGCTCTTCTTGATCGAACCACAACAAGGATATCGTGGTGTCCCTGAGCGAAAAGTGCCTTGCGATCTCGCAAAGCTCAAGACCCTTTTCCCAGTTCTCAAACCAGATGTCTTGTGCCACCCAGGCCGAGTCGGCGCCGTTCTCCCCCGACTCGCGCGGATATCCTGGGGCTTGCTTGCCTGATGGTGCGTGCGCCACGTGTTTACACGGCGCTTCGAAAAGATCCGCACCCTTTTGTCATAGAGATCTCTGACCAGGAAGGCAACGAGAGAAAGCAGAAGCACAAGGCGTCAATGGATAAGCTCTTTGACCGCAGCCCAAACGCGGACGCTGTTCGACGCCTTGTGCATCATCTCTTTCCGGCTGCTGCCCAAGCCAGTGGGGGCCACTCCCACATCCGCTCTTCGGAGGTGGAAGGCCATATTGCAGCACCAGGTCGGCTTGGCATCGCCTTGGGCATGTCCATCGGCCAAAGTGATGCCTCAATCGCCGACGCTAGACGCTATCTGCTGGATGCAACAAGTAGACAAAAAATCAACGCAAAACTGACGACTGAGAACATCTACGGCTTCATGGACATCTTGGGGAAAACAAGGGCAGCACTTCCCATTGGCTGGGTGAAGGACAAGGTCACTCTTTGCCAGGATGTCGCGATGCTGATCGATCAACCCACGCTCAAATGGGATCGAGAAGTCTTGCGCCGATCACCATTGAGCATCGAAGACTCCTGCCTCAAAGCAATCGAAAGCATTGCAGCGGGGGAGACACCCAATATCGCCGGTCAAGTTGCCGATGCGATTGTGCGCAACCCAAGGGCCCTCACGATTGCAAGTTTGATCATTACCAACACCATAGATCAGAGCGTAGCCAAACACCCCTACTCTATTGTCCTGAGCAAGCCTCAGTTGAAAAGGGCAGCGGAGCGGTTCACCGCGAGCGTGGAAGCTTCCGTATCCCGTGGAGCGCTATGGGTGTTGCGAAGTCCTGGCCGGATCCTCAACGCGGTCACCAGTGCCAATGTCAAAGGCACCAAATCGGTTTTCGCTGCATTGAAGAAGCAAGATCCTTCGCTGGACCTGTTCGCTACCCACTTCTTTGAGAGTGGTTATAGCTCAGCGCACGGCGTTTCGTTTTCCGTGCGTTCTTACCTTTGCACCGAAAAATTCATCAGCCTCAACAGCCTTCGTGCCCACGCGCGTCAGCGTTTGAAAAATGAGCTTCCTCGGGACGTTACGATGGCATGGCGGTCAGTGGCCGAGGATCAATCGTTCTACATCGATGGCGAAAAAGGGCGTTGGTGATTCGCATCATACGAGGTTTTCTGTTGGCTCTTGCTGAGCCTGCTGCTGCTCGGGCCAGTCGAGTTCATCGTCGGCCCCCTGATGTCCCGGCGGCCCTGCGCAAAGCCCCTCAGCCATGCCATGGTGGGTGAAGTGGCCTGGACGATGGGGCTAGTTTGGCTTGGTGAGCTTCAAAGTCCTATCGGGTGAGTTCGCATGATGGCATCAGAAAAATCTGAGAAGTGGCGCGGCCACCACCTATGCCTAGAACCACTGCGTCGCTCCAAGATCAATCCCATCATAGTGTCAGCTAGAGCATCCTAGATCGAACGGATGACCAACGAAATCAGCATCACAAGATCTTCTAGCTCACAAAAAAGCCCCGATCAGATCGGGGCTTCTCTTCTGCTGACGATTGGGGACATCAGTCAGGATACTTGGGAAACTTCAACCCTTCTTGGGCGGGCCACCGAAAAATCCCAGTTCGATCCACAGCGCCAAGGCGCGCACAGCAATTTCTAGTGAGTGACTGTCTTCATATCTCCCTAGACGCAGCGCCGCTAGCGACTGGACCTCAGGTGGCATCATGAATGCCGCTTTCTTCTCGCCTTTAGCTCTCTTCTTGACGACGAAGCTAAACGGCATCAAAGGCCAATATCGAATGGTCGGCCACGTGTGAGTCGAATATACCCTGGTGAGCGATGAAGGCTCCATCTGCGCCGAGATCTTGGCACCATCGCTTCCGACGCCAGAGAAGCGAAGCAACCCGTCCTTTTCGCCGGCAACAGATAGCCCGATTTTCGCAAAAGCGTCTCTCGCTACCTCATTGAATATTTGCTTCCGCGCAACAATCGCTTCGCCTCCTTTCAAATCAATGGCCGCTCCACGCGTGACGATGCAGAGATTTTCAACCTCTTGTTCGACGCTTTCTTGATAGGCCGGCAGATGCGCAGAGAGCATCTGTCCGAGTTGCTCAGGAAAGAACCGCACGAGCAAATCACGCTTTCGCAAGAAATCGAGAATAGGGTCATCCAAGATAAGACCGACGGCTTTTTTCACTTCTTCTCGAGAGGTGGCTTCCGACTCCGCAAGTCGAACGCCAAGCTCACTCTCGCGGCCGTTGGCAGCAACAAATAATTCTGGGGATGACTGATTTTCAATGAACTTCTGATAGCTATCAGACCCAAAAATAGTCGTTGCGAGAGCCATCTCACCTTGAATACTGGAAAATCCCCGATCGACGAAAATCTCGTCAATCGGGGCCAGGCCTAGCTTTTCGTTTGAAATTTGCAAAATGAAGATCGCCCTTACTTTTCCGGATACAACCGGTTTCCGAATGTGGGCAACACATACCAAGGAGATACGTTTTTCATATCCCTCAAGGTGCGATCAATCTCTTGACCCACTGGATAATCCACCAAGTCCGCCCTATAAAAAACCAAGCCCGTATTCCCAGGGTGCGTGTCGTGATAGAGCGTTAGCTGATAGACTTGACGCAAAAATCCCCTGCCAACCTGGATAGTCCCAAGATAATCGCCATCCTTGAAAAGATTACCAGTTGACTGACCGGCAGTCCAGCCTGTGCACATCTTACTTTTTTCGTCTGTGACAGGCCTATTCGCAGACTTCAAGTAACGAGTTATCTGAGGCTTTGCTATCCGGCGGTAAAGCTCTTCGTTATCACGATTCGAGATTGGCTTCAACTCAAAGACAGTCTTTCTGATTGGATTATAAGCGTCAGGGCGGCCGCTCTCAAAGGTTCCGCCATACGTGTCGTTGGCACCGTATCCCATGCCCGTGACTTTTGCGCTAAAAAATTGATGAGCGGCTGTGCCTACCATCAGCTTATTCCACCAGCCCGGGACCTCATCACCCGCAGGCTCCCACTCCAACCCAAACGGATCGGCTGCCGAAAAGGGCTGAGAACCCGCATAGCTGAAAGTGGAAACGCCTCCATTTAGCCCTATTGGATCGGATTGAATATAGCGACCACTAACCGGATCATAATCCCGAAATGCGTTCTGATTAAGGCCGCTGGCAGGGTCATATAGCTGGCCCGGATAGCGCATATCCAGAGAAAATCCAGCCCCGTCCATGTCCGGATCTTCGTTTGGAGGACTCGCTCCAAAAGACTCGCCCATCAAGTCCCACTTCCATACCGCCTTGTCTTGGGCAGGGTCAATGACGACCCGTGGGGTGCCGAGATGATCGGCCTCCACATACTTCAAACGATTGGTTGAACTACTGGCACCTTGCAGCAGGCCAACCGGCTGGTCATCAAGCCAGATTGCTTGCTGGATGGCTTGCCCGGCGCCGTCGAAGTCACCCAGCCAATGACCCGCAGGATCGTAAAGCCTGTGAATTGCCCCACCTGCGGTGGTGCGCTTCGCCTGCTGGCCATGGCCGTTATAGACGTATGTGCCAAGCACGGCACCGCTGGATTTGGATTCGGACATCCGACCAGCATCGTTGTAGATGAACTCTTTCGAAGCGCCCCCAATCGACATCGTGTTGCCAGAGCTATCGTAGGAACGCGCCTGCCCAGCGATGCTCGATAGCCGATTGGTGTTTGCCTGATACGAGTAGGCCTGGTTTCCGGAGGCTGTTGACAGCCCGGAGCGATTTCCAACCGCGTCATAAGAATAGGACTCGATCGAAACCCCAGTCGCGCCGTCTCGGAAGTGCGCGAGTCGTCCTACACCATCGTAGTCCAGCGTAGCGCGCTGCGTCGTTCCAGCAGCATAGCCAAGCCCAACCAAGCGCCCCGATGCGTCATAGCTTAGGCCTACGTCAATGCCACCGTTCCCAGCGTCCTTGATCGATTTGGCACGATAACTGCCGTCAAATGTCCGCGACAACGTTCTGCCGTTGCCGTAGGACCAAGCGGTAGCAGGTCCGAAGGGCGCATAAGTCACCCCCTCAAGCAGCGCTTCCACACCGGTGCTTGGCGTATCGATACGCAGAGCAGAAACACGCCCCTGCGCACCGTAGGCATAATTGACGATTGAGCCGTCCGGATAGGTTCTTGAAGAAATCCTTCCTGCGGCATCGTAGGTGTCCACAACGCTCAGAAGCGTGCCGTCACTTGCGGTGAAAGACGTCCGAACCAGGTCTCCAAAACTGTTGTAGCAGTATTTGGTCTCGCCACTCTGATCCAGCATGCGAGTCAATCTTCCCACGACGAATGTCTCCGCCTGAGCGCAGCTATTCTGCACCTCGTCATACACATAATGGATTAAGGCGTCGCTACCGGACTTTACTGAGGTCAGACGGTTGAGCGCATCAAAAGTTCGGGTTGTAACCACACCACGCGCATCCGTCGTCTCAACCCTATTGCCAGCAGCATCTACGCCATGTTTGCTGATCCCGGTGTCCGGGCTCTCAAGTCCGACAGAATCGCCAAGCGTATTGAACGAGTAAGTCGTGGTCAGTCCATTGGGATCCTTCACCGAATCCAGGTTGCCCAACGAATCGTAATGGTAGTCGGTTTTCTGATTAAGGCCCGTCGCATCATTTACAGCCTGCGTCAGTCGTCCTAACGCATCGTAGTGCCGTTCATTCACGATGTTCAACGCCGACGTGGTCGAGGTCAGCCGGCCCTCGGCGTCATACCCCAACTCGGTCGCGTTGCCATCATGATCTGCCTGGGTCACAGCCTGACCCAACGAGTTGTAGATCGTGGAGTTCTGACGACGCACCACGTTGTTGCTGTCGGTTATGGTCTCCTGGATACGATTTCCATCGTTGTCCAATGTGTAGGCAAGCTGTGCCCCGGAATTGTCGGTGACCTTTATCAGGCGCCAAGCTGCGTCGTAGTCGAACTTCCTCCAAGTGCCGTCCGGGCTTGTGATTTTCTTAACCTTCCCGGTTGGCCAATACTCATATAGCGTGACCCGATCATACGATGACGGCGCGCCTTGGGCTCGAACGGTGACGGAAGATACGTCGCCTCTCGGTGTATACGTAGTAGACGTCACAACCCCGTTTCTATCTTTGGCCGAGGTCACGCGCCCCATTGGGTCATAGGAAAGCATCTCGGTGCTTTGCCCCAGAGCATTGACTACCTTCCATAGATCGCCGTTGCGATAAGCGCAAGCACCCCCGGTTGAGCAAGAAGGATCGTCAGAGGCGTAATAGAAATACTGGGTGACATCGTTCACGTCGAGGCGCGGACCATCAATTGCCTTGAGCAG
Organism: Xanthomonas sp. PPL134; assembly: GCF_040595915.1. Taxonomy (NCBI): domain Bacteria; kingdom Pseudomonadati; phylum Pseudomonadota; class Gammaproteobacteria; order Lysobacterales; family Lysobacteraceae; genus Xanthomonas; species Xanthomonas sp. PPL134. Next base: position 184,556 of record NZ_JAMDLL010000003.1, on the reverse strand, counting down.
CCCCAAAAGCGGGCAGTTGCCACCCGCTGCAACATCCGCAGCCTCACAGTAGGAGTAGGTGGTGGTTCTTTCTCCCACCGCCTGCACCTATCTGGCTTGCCGCTGCCAGTTGGAGCCTCCCATTTCTGATGAATTCGGTTGACCCACCAGCATCCTGCACGCTCGCCACGCGATTTGACTGGTCCATGATGCGTTCGACAACAACACGCTCTGATGGCGTCCCCGCAGCTTCGGTTCTGCTCTGCAAGCGGTAGGTCGTCCCATCTACGGACTCTGACGAATACGCATAGTTGGTCACTATCCCCGATCGACTGCTCGATGAGGAAAGACGCCCTGCGTTCGGGCTATTTGTGCCGAAATATGAATACGTCCGTGTTCCCGCCGAGTCAGCGATCGAGATTATCTGCCGAGAGCCTCCTACCGTCGTAATTGCATAGGTCTCAACCTCTCCCAACGCATTAGTGACCTCAGCACCGCTCGGCGTGTAGGTGATAGAGGTCGCCCCGACACCGCCCGCCAGGTTGCTGCTTATTGCGCGCCCCTTTGCATCATAGGTGAAAGTGCTTTGCCTTGATCCAGACTCGTCGGTGATTCCAGTCAAATGGCCTGGAAAGCGGCTGTCCTCATAGTGGTAGATGCGTGAGTTGCCGTCGGGGTATGTCACCGACTGGAGGATCCGATCAGCATAGGCGAAGGTCGCCAAGGCCACCCCTGAGGATTCGATCGACGTAATCAATGCGCCGCTCGAATCGTCGCTATACTTATATTCTATATACCTGCCCTGCCCGGAGTGGACCTTCCAAAGCCTCGAGTATTGGTCATACTCGTAGTTGAGCGTCTGTCCATTTTCCTGGACAAACGATTGCAAGCGTCCACTCTGGTCAAACTGATAAATTCCAGAGGCTCTTCTCAGATCCCAGCCCGTGCTCGACGAGACTAAGACATCTCCGCTTCCGTCGGTGGCAGAGTAGCTTGTGCTGTCTACTGGGGCGAAGGTGGTTGTGTAGCCCGCGCCATTGATCAGGATGGCACTGGCTGTGGTTACGTTTAGTCTTAATCTATGACTGTCCGACCAGCCGGGACCATAGGCGCCAGCCTGGGTTGAGTAGCCCGAGTGGTAGGATCGAGTTAGGTCGATCCAAGCCAAACTTGCGTCACTCTCCTGCTCTACTTGCTCTCCTGTCTTAATATCGCAGGGATAACCGACCTGGGCACTCGGCGCGCCTTCGTCAGCTTGGCATTCGGATTTCTGCGTGACGATTGATGCGATAGCCCATTCGTTGACACAGCCGCCGAACGCATTCTTCCAGTTGGTAAAATATTGTTGCGGCGGACAGTCGTAATATCTAGTCCGCACGAGCTGCATCTGATCTTGAGCCACGTCGCAATCGTCTGAGTAATAGCGCGTCAGCGTGTAATCTTTGTTCTGCGCCTGGCCTCCGTCCGTGCCATCAGAATCGGTCGCATACCAGTCGCTGGTTAATTGGATACTCGGATATGGGCACGTCGGCTCGTTGGAGTATGTTATATCCAACTGCTCTTGCAGCGCTTCTTGTTCAGTTGGCCAGGAGTTGGCCATCTGATAGGCCCACTCTTTATCGTTGGGCTGCTTTATCCCTATCCAATAATTGATCTTAATGAGCCCTTGCCCTATATCCTCAACATCCCTTATCTCCTTAACATAAGAGAATATCCCATCATAAATTGATACAGGCGCCGGGATAGTCGAGATGGCTGCCTCAGCTTCTTGCTGTGTTTCGTATATGCCAACTTGCTGCCCGTTCAAATCATAAAGAGTAAAGGCCTGATCACTCTCTTGCGCAAAGCCAGTCTGAGCGACAAGCAAAAGCAGTAATGAAATGACAGCCAATGCCGCATTCGCAATCTTTTTCATCGCAACTCCTTTTTGCGAAGCGCGCCGTTCAATCAATTGAGATCGAAAACGACGCTCCTAGCAATCCATGCCATTTGGCGGGCTCAACCGCCTTGATAGATATCACGCTCGTGGACACCGATCAAGTGACCAATGTCGCATTACGAAGCGCAATGAAGTCTGCCCGCAAAAAAGCCCCCAGCTGATCGGGGCTTTGGGTCTACCGCCTACTGAGATATCAGCCAGGATACTTCGGAAACTTCTCTTCCGGGTGGTTCTTTTTCCACTCTTGATAAGCCGAGGTTCCTTCCCAAGCCTTGAACGCCAAGGGCGTGCGTCCGCGACCAGACCAAGTCTCTTGAGTGTGCGGAAGCCAGTATTTTGGAGCCACTTCCTTTTTAGAGGTAGCTGCCTTCTTAGGCCTTGCCGCACCATTGATGACAAAGCCCGCAATTTCAGAGCGCTGCTTGGCGTTGAAATACTCAGCAAACTCGCCGAGCAGCTTCACTACTTCGGTGAAAGCCTCGGTGGCCTGATCCTGCCGAAGTTGGGCTTCTTGCTCTTCCAGCTTGCGAAGCTCTTCCTCCAACTTGGCCTTAGCGGAGGTGATCGATTCCAAAGATTTTTTACTCACAGACGCCCTTTAATAAGATAGAACCAACGGCTTGACATGCTCCGTTATTCGATTACAAAAAGCAAGCCACCCTCATCGACGACACTAACATGAAAGTTGAACAATTTTGGAATAAGGCATTTCTTGCCGCGCTTACCCGTTTGCCTGCTGAAGAAGCCAAGACTGAAGCTGACCAAGCCACCGAGCTTTGCATTCAACATTGGCAGTCGAATTACCGCCATTTTGCTCCTCAATACAGGACACGCTGGCAAGACCAAAACATTGCAAGCGTCCCTGGCCCTTTGAAACCTTCGGTCCGACTTAGCGAGGAAGAGCCGGCAGAACCGGCAAGAAAGAAGAGCAAGGTCAACTAAAGCAACCGCCGGAACCCTGGCTGGTTTGAGTCTTTTTTTGGTGAGGAGGGAGCCTTCTCATGTGCCGGGGGTAGAGCATCCTCGAGTCGCAGCTTGACTCCACTCACATTGCCAAGCTCAAAGCGAACGTATCCTATAGTTTCAGTTTCCAAAACCCCATGAACATACTTAACTAACCGCCTGACTGTGGTCCCGGAGGATGCATCATAAAAAACGCTCATTGCGTCGAAATCCTCAAAGCCCGATTGGAACCATTCTTTAGCGATTTTCTCAACGGAAGAAGGATCGTCGTCCAGCTCAAATTTCACTGAAAGCTCATCCAGACAGTCGATAAAATCCCCGGCCGCGGATTCGACATTCATATGAGTGTCATTGGTAATCGCGATCGCTCCCAGCACCTGCCCTTCCATATCTTGGACGCAAAGCGCAACAGCACTCGGTTTTTTCTGATTCATGCCCGTTCCTTGAAATGAGTTGATGCTCAGATTAGCCCACGGCCAGCGTTGTTGCTCTCACCCTATTCCGCCTAATTCGCTACATCCTTACACAGCCAAAGAGTATAGGGAGGGAGAGAAATAGAGGATCGAACTTGGCAAGCGTGGCCACACGATCAGGCAAGGTCCGGCGATCAATGTAGAACTTCTCCAACACCCCCTGCCCGCGCGCATGACCCGTGATTGCCGCGATGGCTGAGGCCGACACACCCGCCTCATCCAAACGCGACGCGATGGTGTGGCGAAAGCCATGGAAGCCTTGCCCCTTCGCGGTGATTCCTTGACGTTTAATGTAGACCGAAAACTGTCGACTCAACTGTCGACCAAAGCCCAGTCCGGTGCTATTGGGCAGATGAGGAAAGATCTGCGTGTGTCCTGCCTGGCGCACTTCATCGATGTAGATCAGAAAACCCGCATCGATCACGGGCTTGGCCAACGGCACAAAACGGCGGCTGTTCTTGTTCTTGACGCTTTGGCCCTTCCCGCCCTGCCGCACGAAAAACCCTGGCACCCCATCGATCGTGTCGATGTCCTCCACCCGAAGCTGCGCGATCTCGTTCACGCGCGCTCCCGAGTAGAGCCCAAGCATCGGGCCAAACCACCTGTGCGGATACTTTTTGGCCCATGCCGGGAAGGCCACCGGATCGAAGATGGCCTTCAACTGGTCATCAGTGAAGGGCTCACCTGTGTCGTCGGCGTCAGGCGTGGCAATCGCCCGGATACCCGCCAGCGGGTTGCTTGCCAAAAGCCCTGCCGAGACCAGCGACACGAAGAACACCGACAGACGCTGACGGTGCTTGGCAACCGTCCAGGCGGCAGGCTCGGGAACCTGATTGGTTTGGGCAAGCGCCACCACCTCCATGACGGGAAGGCCCTTGTAGGGCGCGCGCTTGGTCGCATTCGACGGCCACCACCGCACGACATCGAAAAAGGTGCGCACATGGTCTGCCGTCAACTCAGACACCGCCAAGTCTTGCCCCACGCGCCCGCGAACAAACGCAGCGAGTGGCGGCTTTCAAGCACTGTCTTGCTGTGGAGCTTGGCGCGGCCCAAGTCCCCCAAGTGATCCGCAATCGCTTTGGACAACAGCGGGCCAGACGCTTTGGCCTTGCCGGTGCGCCAGCCACTTGGCTTGGTGGGCGCGGCAACCTCGGCGGCTGGCTCGCGCAACAGCTCAGCAAACAATGCTGCGTCCTCGGGGGTATCGATCTGGGCCTTACCGAGATGCGTGCCATTAGGCAGCGTCACATCGGTCAATGTGAGTTCGCGTAGTCCTTGCTCTCGGATGCGGCGCAGCACTTCGTCCAGATCCACCGGCTTCCCCTGCCTCAATGCTTGGAACGCGTTCGATAGTGCCATCCCCATGTAGGCAGACACCAGACGCGCAGCATCGCCGGGGCGAAGATGGAGAGGACGAACGAGATATCGCGAGCCGACTTGCCCCCGCAAATCAGCAGGAACCAAGAAGCGCACATAGAGGCCTGATGGCCGATGCAGCAAGAGGGGTTTTGGCAAAAACGATACCTCAAACGATACCTAGGGAGGTCGTTCGAGGCGGTCTTCAGCCGGGATGAATAGTCGGCGCGATCAACAACTTAGCGCTAGCATTCGCGAGACTGGAGCGGGCGATGGGAATCGAACCCACGTCAGTAGCTTGGGAAGCTACAGCTCTACCATTGAGCTACGCCCGCGTTGCCGGTGCAGTCTATGCGCTGGGCCGGGGGTTGCGCAAGAAATCGACGCGATGCGGACTGCAGCCTACGGACAAAACCGACACGGCTCGGCAGGGCGCCGTGGATATGCAGAAGGGCTTCAGTCCCGACAGCTCGAGATCCGAGGCGTCGGGGCTGAAGCCCCTCCCACATCTGGCATCCAATGCCGTCGGTCTACGCACCCTATCCGCCCTACCTCGCCCGGCACGCAGCCGGACAAGGCGGGCGAACGGACGGTGCTTAGAAGCTGCCGCCGAAGTTCACGAACAGCGAGGTGTCGTGCGCGCGCGACTGGCCGGTGGTGGTGGCGATGCCGACGTTGCTCTCGAAACCCCACAGCTTGGTCCGCGCACCCAGCACCACCGACGCGTAGTTGCGGTCGAAGTCGATGCCCGGCACCGCGTACTCGCCCAGGTCGGACATGGTCTGCAGCCACGCGGTGGCTTCCTGGTTCTTCTTGAACTCGTGGTCGTAGGTGGCCTGCAGGTACGGCTTCACCGTGCCGGCGTCGATGCTGGCCTTCCAGCCGATGCGGCCAACCATCGACTCCACGTCGCGGTCGCTGTAGCCCAGCGCGCTGGAGTTGGGGTTGCTCTCGGTGTAGCCGTCGAGCTTGACCTTCTGCCAGATCGCCGCGGCCACCGGGCCGTGCTTGAAGCTGCCTTCGCCGAACTCGTAGCCGCCCTGCAGCGCCGCGGTCAGGTTGCTGCCGTCCGGCGAGCCCTTGTGCTCGATGGTGGCCGGGCCGAGGTTGACCTTGCGGGTGACGTCGTAGCTCAGCCAGGTGTAGCTGACCTGGGCGTTGACCCAGGCATGCTCGCCGTACCAGCCGGCGAAGCCGCCCAGGGTGCTGTCGTCCTGGGTGTAGTCGCCGCCGCGGTTGCCGAAGTCGGCATCGGTGCGACCGAAGCCGCCGAAGCCGCCGAACACCCACTCGCCGCGCGACCAGTCCACGCCGAACAGGCCGGCCGGCGCCATGCCGTCGTACAGGTCGCCGTGCTGGTAGCGCTGCATGTCGCCGCGCAGGTTGCCCCACCAGCGCACGCCGTCCGATTCCGGGCGGCCATCCACGTGCCAGGCGACCTGGTCGGCGCGCGAGCGGCCGACCATCTGCGCCGAGTGGGTCAGGATCTGCTGGGTGCGCGGACCTTCCAGGATCGACAGCGCGTACTGCGCCAGCAGTTCGTGGGTGCGGCCGGTCGGATGCACGCCGTCGGCGAACACATAGGTGTCGGCCGCGTCGGCGCTGACGTAGCTGGTCGGGTTGCAGGTCAGCGACTGCGCGGTGACCTGCGGCTGGCAGGCGGTGCCGGTGACATTGCTGAAGCCGTAGGTGCCCGGGTTGGCCACCACTTCCTGCAGCAGGTGGAAGGTGTCGACCGGGATCACCCGCAGCCCGGCGCTCTTGAGGCCGGCGAACAGCGCGTTGTTGTAGGCGGCCGCCAGCGCGGTGCCCTGCGCCATCGCCGCGGCGCCGCCGGCGCGGAAGCGCGGGGTGATGCCGACGTCGGGCAGGTTGTTGACCATGACGTAGCGCGCGCCGGCGTTCTGCAGGCTGGCGACGATGCCCACCTCGGCGGTCACCGCATTGCCGATGGTGGCCTGCACCGGCGCACCGCCGGCGATCGCGAACAGGTCGTTGGCGCCGCCCCACACCGAGTACAGCGCATTCGGGTCGGCCTTGCCGCCGTTGGCGGCCAGGTAGTTGCTGGCCTGGGTCGCCAGCGACGGCGCCACGCCCAGGGCGCTGGCGTTGGCCACGCCGACGCGGGCATTGCCGGCGGCATAGTCGTCGCCGATCTGGCCGTTGCCGTTGGCGGCGGCGTTGGTGCCGTAGTACTGGGCCACGTACTGCGCCCAGACGAAGTCCGGGTTGGTGGTGAACTGGCCGGTCACCGCCTGCACCGAGGCCGGCAGCAGCGGACGGTAATAGCCGGCGTCGGTCAGGCTGTCGCCGAAGAACACGGTGCGGCTGTAGGTGGTGGACTGCGCGAACGCAGGCGCGGCGGCGAGCACGATCGCGGCGGCGAGCAGCGAGCGGAGCGGACGGACGGACGAAGTCATGGAAGCCCTCCCGGGCAGAAATGGAACACGAAGTGGAACGAAACCGAGGTGCGGCCGCACCATACGTCGCCGCATGGCCGGCATCATTTCACCTCTGCCGGACACGCTCACGTTGCACTGCCGCAAGAACACGACTCGCACGCCAGCGGGCGCGCATTGCACAATGATGGCATGAACATCGAATTGAACGGCAGACAATGCACGCTGGCGCCGGCCACCACGGTGGCCGCGCTGCTGCAGGCCGAGGGGCTGGGGCAGCGGCGGGTGGCGGTCGAGGTCAACGGCGAGATCGTGCCCCGAGGCGCGCACGCCGAACACGAACTGCATGCCGGCGACCGGGTCGAGATCGTGCACGCGCTGGGCGGCGGCTGAATCGCGCCGCCGCGCGCCACGGCGCGGACTCGGCAGGGCCGGTGCGATGGGCGATAATCCGCCGATGAACGCTCCCGCCCCCCACGATGCGCTGGTGATCGCCGGCAAACCCTACCGTTCGCGCCTGCTCACCGGCACCGGCAAGTTCGCCGATCTCGAACAGACCCGCCTGGCCACCGAGGCCGCCGCCGCGCAGATCGTCACCGTGGCGATCCGCCGCAGCAACATCGGCCAGAACCCGGGCGAGCCCAACCTTCTCGACGTGCTGCCGCCCGAGCAGTACACCATCCTGCCCAACACCGCCGGCTGCTATACCGCCGAGGATGCGGTGCGCACCTGCCGACTGGCACGCGAACTGCTCGACGGACACAACCTGACCAAGCTGGAAGTGCTGGGCGACCAGCGCACGCTGTTCCCGGACGTGGTGCAGACGCTCAAGGCGGCCGAAATGCTGGTGGCCGACGGCTTCGAGGTAATGGTCTATACCAGCGACGACCCGATCCTGGCCAAGCGCCTGGAAGAGATCGGCTGCGTGGCGGTGATGCCGCTGGCCGCGCCGATCGGCTCCGGCCTGGGCATCCAGAACCGCTACAACCTGCTGGAGATCATCGACAACGCCAAGGTGCCGATCATCGTCGATGCCGGCGTCGGCACCGCCTCGGACGCGGCGATCGCGATGGAGCTGGGCTGTGACGGCGTGCTGATGAACACGGCCATTGCCGGCGCGCGCAATCCGGTGCTGATGGCCAGCGCCATGCGCAAGGCGGTGGAAGCCGGCCGCGAGGCGTTCCTGGCCGGGCGCATCCCGCGCAAGCGCTACGCCAGCGCCTCCTCGCCGGTGGACGGGCTGATCGGGTGAGGCCGCAGGCATGACCGATCCGTTCTCCAGCGCCGGCGCCAAGACCCCGCCGAAACCCTTCACCGTCGAGGAAGGGCACCGCCAGGTGCGCAGCTTCGTGCTGCGCCAGGGCCGCTTCACCCCGGCCCAGCAGCGCGCGTTCGATGCGTTGTGGCCGCGTTTCGGCCTGGATTACAGCGGCCAGCCGCGCGACCTGGACGCCACCTTCGGCCGCAGCGCGCCCAAGGTGCTGGAGATCGGCTTCGGCAACGGCGCCGCCTTGCGCCATGCCGCGCAGCACGACCCCAGCCGCGACTACATCGGCATCGAGGTGCACGCGCCGGGCGTCGGCCGCCTGCTCAACGCGCTGGCCGAGGACGGCGCCGACCACGTGCGCCTGTACCACCACGATGCGGTGGAGGTGCTGCAGCACGAGATCGCCGACGGCAGCCTGGACGAGGTGCGCATCTACTTCCCCGACCCCTGGCACAAGAAGCGCCACAACAAGCGGCGCCTGCTGCAGCCGGCCTTCGCCGCGCTGCTGGTGCGCAAGCTGCGCGACGGCGGCCGCCTGCACTGCGCCACCGACTGGGCCGACTACGCCGAGCAGATGTGGGACGTGCTCGACGCCACCCCCGGCCTGGTCAACCGCGCCGGCCCGCGCGGCCACGTGCCGCGCCCGGACTGGCGCCCGCAGACCCACTTCGAGACCCGCGGCCAGAATCTGGGGCATGGGGTGTGGGATTTGCTGTATGACCGGGAATCGGGAACGGGGAATGGGGAATCGGAAGCGCCCTCGTCTGCCGCCCCCCGATAGCGTCGACCTGCGACGACCGGCCGCTTCTGCCATTCTCCATTCCCGATTCCCCATTCCCGGCCTCGCATGGACACCGCGCTGACGCTGACCACCGATATGAAGCTCGTGCTCGGGCTGGTGGGCTTCACCATGGCGATGTTCGTGTTCGAGCGGATCCGTGCCGACGTGGTGGCGCTGGTGGTGCTGGTGGTGCTGGGGGTGACCGGCCTGATCGCGCCGGAGGAGCTGTTCAGCGGCTTCTCCGGTAATGCGGTGATGAGCATCATCGCCACCACCATCCTCGGTGCCGGGCTGGAACGCACCGGTGCGCTGAACCGGCTGGCGTCGTGGCTGCTGCGGCGCGCGCGCGGGGTCGAGGAGCGGCTGATGCTGCTCACCACCGCCATCGCCGGGCTCAATTCCTCGTTCATGCAGAACCCCTCGGTGATGGCGCTGTACCTGCCGGTAGCCTCGCGCCTGGCCGGGCGCACCGGGCTGACCCTGCAGCGGCTGCTGCTGCCGATCGCCGCGGCCATCGTGATGGGCGGCGCATTGACCATGGTCGGCAACTCGCCGCTGATCCTGCTCAACGATCTGCTGCAGTCGGCCAACAACAACCTGCCTTCGGGCATGGCCACCATCGAGCCGCTGCGCATGTTCGCGCCGCTGCCGATCGGCGTGGCGCTGCTGCTGGCCTCGCTGATCTACTTCCGCGTGCGCGGCGACAAGGCGCTGGCCGAAGAAGAGCGGCTGATCAACGACGGCGTCACCCCGGCGCGCACCGAGAGCTATTTCGCCCGCACCTACGGCATCGAGGGCGATGTGTTCGAGCTGATCGTCAGTGCCGACAGCCCGCTGGTCGGCATGACCCTGGGCGAGGCCGAGACCGTGCACAACGCCCCCCTGCTGCTGGCCCTGAAGACCGGCAACGACACCCGCCTGGCACCGCCGGCGGACATGCGCATCTGGGTCGGCAGCGTGCTCGGGGTGATGGGCGCGCGCCAGCAGGTCGCCGATTTCGCGCAGAACCAGTTCCTGCGCCTGTCCTCGCGCCTGCGCAACCTGGGCGACCTGTTCAACCCCAGCCGCGCCGGCATCTCCGAGGCGGTGATCCCGCCGACCTCGCGCTTCATCGGCAAGAGCGCGGCCGAGTTGCGGCTGCGCAAGCAGGCCGGCATCAGCCTGCTGGCGATCAACCGCGACAAGCAGGTGATCCGCGAGGACGTGCGCAAGGTGCCGCTGCGCGCCGGCGACATGCTGGTGTTCCACAGCATCTGGCAGGACCTGGCGCAGGCCTCGGAGAGCCGCGATTTCGTGGTGGTCACCGACTACCCCAAGGGCGAGCACCGCCCGCACAAGTTCAAGATCGCGATGACGATCTTCGCCTTGACCATCCTGATCGCGCTGACCTCCAAGCTGCCGGTGGCGCTGACCCTGATGACCGGCGTGGCCGGCATGCTGCTGACCGGCGTGCTGCGCATGGACGAGGCCTATGCCTCGATCAACTGGAAGACCGTGTTCCTGATGGCCGGGCTGATCCCGCTGGGCTGGGCGATGGACAGCAGCGGCGCGGCGGCCTGGGTCGCCGGCCACACCATCGCGCGCTTGCCCGAGGGCATCCCGATATGGGCGCTGGAGATCGCCCTGGGCCTGCTGACCACCGCGTTCTCGCTGGTGATCAGCCATGTCGGCGCGACCATCGTGATGGTGCCGATCGCGGTCAACCTGGCGCTGGCGGCCGGCGGCAATCCCACCGCGTTCGCGCTGATCGTGGCGCTGTCGGCGTCCAACAACCTGATGACCGCGTCCAATCCGGTGATCTCGATGATCACCGGCCCGGCCAACTACCAGCCGCGCGAACTGTGGCGCGTCGGCGGTCCGCTGTCGCTGATCTACACCCTGGTGGTGGTGCTGATGGTCAACCTGATGTCGATGGGCTGGTGGCACGCGCTGTAGCGCGCGCCGCATCGCAAGCGCGACCTGCGCCCTAGACCAGCACCACCTGCCCTGCCTGCACGTCCACCGGCACCGCGTGCAGGCTCTGGCCGCGGCACGGGCCGGACACGCACAGGCCGTCCTGCAGGTCGAACGCGGCGCCGTGCGCGGCGCATACCACATGGCCCTCGCGGCTCTTCAGGAACTGCCCCGGCGCCCAGTCCAGGCGGCGCCCGGCATGCGGGCACACGTTCAACCACGCGCGCACACTGTCGCCTTCGCGGTACAGCAGCAGCGATTCGGACTCGCCGCCGAGCAGCGCCTCGGCCTCGGCCAGTTCGCCGGGGACGAGGTCGTGCAGCGACGCCAGCACGTTGGAAGGGTCGGTCATGGGCTACAGGCGCGCACAGCGATGGGGCCGCAATTCTGGCACGGACGCGCGGACCCCGCGCCGGCGCGCGGCTTCACTCCGCGAGGACATGCAAGCGATTGAACGCAAAGTGTTAATTTTTCGCTTAACGAAGTTTTCACTCCGTCACATAAAACAGCGCCGATACTGCGCCCCTTCGGTTCAAACTGAAACAGAGTTCTGCCATGCGTGCTCGCCTCTTCAATTTCGACCAATTCCGGCATGTCTTCGCGCCGCGCAAGCCGCGCCATCCGCTGGTCAAGCTGGCGGTCGGCCTGCTGGGCCTGGCGATCCTGGCCGGGCTGGTGTTCGTCAGCGTGTTCGTGGGTGCGGCAATGATCCTGGGCGGCATCGCCATGAAGCTGCTGAGCCAGCGCGGCAAACGCCCGGCCACCGCGCGCCGGCATGTCGTCGATGGCGAGTACCGGGTGGTGCGCAAGCCGGCGTTGCCGTTGTAAAGCCGGGAGTGGGGAATCGGGATTGGGGATTCGTAAAAGCCGCATTCCTAGGCCTGTTGAAGTCGGGTTGAACCCGACACGCTAGACTGCTGCATCCCCTTCTCGTTGGATGCATGCCCATGAAAGACCTGTTCACCGCTGCCGAGGCTCCGCGCGTTCCCGTGCGCGGCCAGGGCCTGTTTCCGGTGCATCGCATCTACTGTGTGGGCCGCAACTTCGCCGACCATGCGCGCGAGATGGGCGCCAGCGCGCCGGCCTCCAAGGCCGAGCGCGGCCAGCCGACCTTCTTCATGAAACCGGCCGATGCGCTGGTGATCGGCGACGAGGCCATCCCCTACCCCTCCGCGACCCAGGACCTGCACCACGAGGTGGAACTGGTGGTGGCGCTGGGCCAGGACGCGCCGGCCGGCGTGCTGCCGGTGGAAGGCGCCGACGCGCTGATCCTGGCCTACGGCGTGGGCCTGGACCTGACCCGTCGCGACCTGCAGGCCGCGGCCAAGGCCAAGGGCCTGCCATGGGATATCGCCAAGGGCTTCGATGCGTCCGCGCCGATCAGCGAGCTGATCCCGGCCGGCGAAGTCGGTGCGCTGGAGGCGCTGAACCTGTCGCTGGAAGTCAACGGCGAGGTGCGTCAGCAATCGCTGCTGGATCAGATGATCTGGAACGTGCCGGAGATCCTGCACGAGCTGTCCAAGCTGTTCGCGCTGCGCGCCGGCGACCTGGTGTTCATGGGCACGCCGGCCGGCGTGGCCGCGCTGCGCCCGGGCGACCGCTTCAGCGCGCGCCTGGAGAACGTGGCCGAACGGCACGGCAGCATCGTCGGCTGAAGCCAAGCGCATGGTCGCGCGCCGTGCGCATGCCGTGATCCGACGACCACAGTCACTGCGCTAGGCTAGCGCCGCGGCGACAGGCCCGCACTGACAAGAGAGGAGTTCCGATGAGCATGATCCGCGAATTCAAGGAATTCGCCATGCGCGGCAACGTGCTGGACCTGGCGGTCGGCGTGGTGCTCGGCGCCGCGTTCGGCAAGATCGTCACCGCGCTGGTGGAGAAGATCATCATGCCGCCGATCGGACTGCTCGTGGGCGGCGTGGATTTCTCGCGTTGGGCCTGGACGCTGAAGGCGGCCACGGTGGACGCGGCGGGCAAGCCGGTGCCGGCCGTGGTGATCGGCATCGGCGATTTCCTCAACACCATCATCCAGTTCGTGATCGTGGCCTTCGCCATCTTCATGCTGGTCAAGGCGATCAACCGCATCGCGCGCAAGGAACCGCCGGCGCCGAAGGCCCCGAGCGAAGAAGTGCTGCTGCTGCGCGAGATCCGCGATTCGCTCAAGCACGAGCCGCGCCCCGAGTAAGCGTGACGGCGTGCGCGGCCTTCGCATGGAGGCCGCGCCGTGCACGACGGCGAGGCACTGCTAAGCTCGCCGTTCCTGTCCGCGGAGTCTTCCATGCGCCGTCTCGCCGTCGTCATCGCTGCCGTCCTGAGCCTGTCCTCCCCTGCCGTCGCCGCCGAGGCCACGCGCATTCCGGAGGCGGCGCTGCGCGATGCGGCGACGTTGCGCGAGCGTGCGCTGGCCGACGACACCGGCTGGAAAGTGGTCGAATCGCTGACCACCGAAATCGGCCCGCGCCTGGCCGGCAGCGAGGCCGATGCACGCGCGGTGGCCTGGGCCACGGCGAAATTCAAGGCACTGGGTTTCGACAAGGTGTGGACCGAGCCGGTGACCTTCCCGAAGTGGGAGCGACGCAGCGAACACGCGCAGGTGCTCGGCGCGCATGCGCAACCGCTGACCGTCACCGCGTTGGGCGGCAGCCCCGGCGGCACGGTCGAGGCCGAGGTGGTGCGCTTTGCCGACCTGGCCGCGTTGCAGGCGGCGCCCGCGGACGCGCTGCGCGGCAAGATCGCCTTCGTCGATTACCAGATGCTGCGCACGCGCGACGGCAAGGACTACGGCAATGGCGGCGCGGTGCGCAGCAAGGGGCCGTCGGAAGCGATCCGCAAGGGGGCCATCGGCTTCGTGATGCGCTCGGCCGGCACCGATTCGCACCGCGTGCCGCATACCGGCATCACCCGCTATGACGAGGGACTGACGCCGGTGCCGGCGGCGGCGCTGTCGGTGCCCGATGCCAACCAACTCACGCGCCTGCTCGCGCGCGGCCCGGTGCGCCTGCGCCTGGCGCTGGACTGCGGCTGGGACGGCACCGCCACCTCCTACAACGTGATCGGGCAGATCACCGGGCGCTCGCTGCCCAACGAGGTCGTGCTGATCGGCGGGCACCTGGATTCGTGGGACCTGGGCACCGGCGCGGTCGACGACGGTGCCGGCGTGGCCATCAGCATGGCCGCCGGGCATCTGATCGGCCAGCTCAAGCAGGCGCCCAAGCGCAGCATCCGCGTGGTCGCCTTCGCCAACGAGGAGCAGGGATTGTACGGCGGCAAGGCCTACGCGCAGGCGCATGCCAAGGACGTGGCGCGGCACCAGATCGCCGCCGAGAGCGACTTCGGCGCCGGCCGCATCTACGCGTTCAACACCGGCTCCGGCGACGCCGCCGGCTCGCGCGAGGCGACCCGGCAGATCGCCGAGGCGCTGGCGCCGCTCGGCATCGCCTATGCGCCCGATGCCGGCGGCCCCGGCCCGGATGTCGGTCCGCTCGCGGCCAAGGGCGGCGCCTGGGCGTGGCTGGCGCAGGACGGCAGCGACTACTTCGATTTGCATCACACCGCCGACGACACCCTGGACAAGATCGACCCGAAGGCGCTGGCGCAGAACGTCGCCGCGTATGCGGTGTTCGCGTATCTGGCGGCGCAGGCCGATGGCGGTTTCGGCAGCCAGGCCAAGACAGTGAAACCGCCCAGGGAGTAAAGTGCACCGGACCTGCGCAGGACGCGCGCAGGGGTTCCCTTCCGCAGCAGCGCCAGGACCTTTGATGGGCATACGGCAACGCCGCGCGGGCTCAGCGGTGACGTTGCTGGATGTGGCCCGCCATGCGGGCGTGTCGCCGATGACCGCTTCGCGCGTGATCAACCGCCACCCGCGCGTGAGCGCGACCATGCGCGAACGCGTCGAGGCGTCGATCCAGGCGCTCGGCTACCGCCCCAACCTCGCCGGCCGCTCGCTGCGCACTGCAGGACTGGCGCGCATCGGCGTGCTGTACAGCAATCCCAGCGCGGCCTACCTCAACCAGTTCATGCTCGGCGTGCTCGAGCGGAGCAGCCTGGAAGGCTGCCAGGTGCTGGTGGAGAAGAGCGAAGACAGCGACAGCCAGCGCGCCGCCACCGAACGCCTGCTCGATGCCGGTGCCGATGGCCTGATCCTGCCGCCGCCGCTGTGCGATGCGCGGCAGACCATCGCCGAACTGGACGCGCGCGGCATCCCGCTGGTGGCGGTGGCCACCGGCGCGCCGTTGCCCGGCGTCAGCTCGGTGCGCATCGACGACTACGCGGCCGCATGCGCGCTCACCCAGCACCTGCTCGACCTGGGCCACCACGACATCGGCTTCGTCAGCGGCGATCCCGGCCACACGCCCAGCGCGCTGCGCAGCCGCGGTTTCTTCGACACCATGGCCCGGGCCGGACTGACGGTGGCGCCGGAGCGCGTGGCCGAGGGCATGTTCACCTACCGCTCCGGCCTGCTCGCGGCCACCGCACTGCTGCAGGTCGCGCCGCGCCCCAGCGCGATCCTGTGCAGCAACGACGACATGGCCGCAGCGGCGCTGGCGATCGCGCACGGGTTGCGCCTGCGCGTGCCGGAAGATCTGTCCATCGCCGGCTTCGACGACACGCCGGTGGCGACCACGATCTGGCCGGAGCTGACCACCATCCACCAGCCGGTGGCGGCGATGGGCGGGGCGGCGGTGACGCTGCTGCTCGGCGAGATCCGCCAGCGCCGCGATGGCCTGCCCAGCCGCGGCACCCACCAGGTGCTGGACTACACCCTGGTCACGCGCGCGTCCACCGCGCCGCCTGCGGCGGGCTGATCGCGACGGCGACGCGTGCGCTGCCGCTCAGGCGCGCGCGTGCCGGACCGCGTCGACCTGGGCGACGCCCAGCAGGCCGGTCAACGGCACGTCGGCGCGGCGTTGCCGCGGGTCGGCCACCAACCCCTGGTTGCGCAGCAGGTCCAGCAGCCGCTCGGCCAGCGGCATGACCATGTGCCGGCCCCAGCACCGTTCGGACGCATGCCCGAACGGCAGGTAGCCCGGCAGCGCATCCGGGTCCAGGCCGTCCCAGCGTTCGGGGCGGAACGCGTCCGGCTCCTCCCACGAGGTGGCCGACATGCGGCCATGGGCCGGACAGGTCGAGCGTTTCAGGCACCGGACGCTTCAACGCCTCGCGCACGTCGCAGCCGATCGCCTGCATCAACTTCGCCGCTTCGCTGCGCGCGATCGAGCGGCCATGCAGTGGCTTGAAGGTCGGCCGTTCGTGTTCGGTGGCCGGCCGCGCCGCGAGCAGGCGATCGCTCAGCGCGGCGCCGGCGACGCCGATGGTGTCCGCATCCAGGCGGAACGCGTCCTGCCCCAGATGCGTGCCCAGCAATGCCTGCAGACGCGGGGCGAACACGGTGGCGCGCGCATCGCGGTCGACCATGATGGCGGACATCCCGATTCTCCCGAAGCATCGGAGCCCGGCGAAGCGCATCCGCCGGACACCGGCCGCCGCGCGCACTATCGCGTAGCCCAATGCAGCCCGCCCTCAGTCCGTGACGCCGTGCTCAGCTCACCGCGTGGGCGTGCGGATGCCGGCTGCGCCAGGTCCCCAGCAACACCGCCGTGGCGGCGGCGACGTTGAGGCTTTCCACCGCGCCGCTGCCCGGGATGGACAGCCGCAGGTCGCAGGCCTGCGCGAAGTCGCGGTCCATGCCGTCGCTCTCGGCGCCCATCACGTAGACAAGCCGTTGCGGCAACGCCGTGGCGAACAGATCGTCGCCGCCGGCCACCAGCGTCGCCGCCAGGGCGAAGCCCGCGCCGCGCAATTGCGCCTGGGCCTGCGCCGCGGGCGGCAGGCGTACCAGCGGCACCGCCTCGGCGCCGCCCTCGGCCACGCGGGCGGCGGCACCGGACAGCGCCAGCGCGGCCTGCTCCGGCAACAGGATCGCACCCACGCCGAAATGCGCCGCCGAGCGCAGGATCGCGCCGAAGTTGTGCGGATTGCCGACGCCATCCAGCCACAGCGCCACCACCGGTCCCGGCGCCAGCGTCTGCAGCCAGTCGGCCAAGGCCAGCGGCGCAACGCGCAGCACGTCGGCGACCACGCCCTCGTGGTGGCTGCTGGCGGCGAGCTTGTGCAGATCGGCCTCGTCCACCACGCGGTAGCCGACCCGATTGGCCACGCACCACTTCAGCAGCGGCTGCAGCGCCGGGATCCGCGCCTCGCTCAGGTACAGCTTGCGGATCGCCTCCGGGCGCCGCGCGTACACCGCGCGCACGGCGTTGAGGCCGTACAGGCGCAGTTCGCTGCGGTTGGTCGCGGACGCCGCACCCTCACCCCCGGCCCCTCTGCCGGGGGGAGCGGGGGGATTGCCGCCGCGCGGGCGATTGCCCCACGGCGAGGTCATTGGCGCACGCCCGTGGCGCAGCGGGAACGAAGGGCATGACGCATGGCAATCTCCTGAAAAAAGCGTGGGCCGCTCGTCGGGAACGGCGGGTTGCGGGCATTTTCGCTCATCCGCGCGCCGCCGGCTGCCCCGGCGTGGTCAATCGCGGCACCGCCACTTGTCTACATCGCGCGACACGAAGCGCAAACCAGATCGCGGCGGCGACCGAGAAGCAGTTCACCCTCGCCCGCACCATGCGGGATTCGCGGCGCGGCATGCGGAAATCCGACAAGCGCGCGCTGCGCGTTGGGTCCATCGTCGCCGCTTCCTCAGCAATCACGCAGGCCTTTATCGAGCACAGCCACGTCCCATCCCACTCGCTTCGCAGGCGGGAGGCACACCGCGACCGTGGGCGCCGCAACGCGCCGCGCCGCTGCGCCGGATGGCCTCCCGAGAACGCATTCCGCATTCTCACGACAAGGCGAACTTCCATGCACTCCGAGCTCCGCACCTCCTCCTGGACCGCGCGCCACCATGCCTGCGCCGCATTGCTGCTGATGCTGGCGCTGTTCGGCCTCAGCGCGAGCGCGCTGGCGCAGACCGCCGCGCCCGATGCGCGCCTGGCCCGGGCCGGCGCCCTGCGCGCCGCGCACAAACCCGCCGACGTCCCCGACGACTACATCCAGACGCCCTTCGGCTACTTCGCGCCTGCCTGCGTGCGCCAGGTCCATCGCAACGAACGCATCCTGGGCGACGGGCTCGTGCAGCGCGCCGACGGCGTGCGCGAACAGGCGCAGGCCTGCACGCAGGACAACTTCACGCCCAGCGGTATCCGGGTACGACCTGACGGACGCGGCGTGGATGGCCGGCAAGTCCGCGGCAACGCCGCACTGGCGGCCTCCAGCGCCCGCCGCGCGGTGCCGCCGCCGATCACCCACGACTGGGTGCAAGCAGCCATCGACGTGACCGGCAACAAGATGGGCCGCATCGTGGCCAGTTGGACGGTGCCGCAGAACCCGACCAACGTGGCGCAGCAGACGGTGTACTTCTTCCCCGGGATGCAGAGCGACGACCCGACCATCCTGCAACCGGTGCTGGGCTACCGCGGCGACAGCGACACCTGGGATCTGAGCAGTTGGAACTGCTGCCAGGACGGCATGGTGTGGTACAGCGATTTCATCCCGGCCAAGGCCGGCGACCGCATCGTAAGCGACACCTATGCCACCTGCAACAACGGCAGCCCCTGCGCGAACTGGAACGTCGACACGCGCAACGTGACCAGCGGCCAGAGCGTGCGGCTCAGCACCACCTACGACATCAATTCCCGGACGCACCTGGTGGTGGGCGGCGCGCTGGAGGTGTATGCGGTGGACAGTTGCGACCAGTATCCGCCCGACCGCCGCATCACCTTCGAGTCGATCGGCGTGTACGACTACCGCATGCAACGGGTGACGTCACCGGCGTGGGTGTCGTACATCGACAGCTCCGGCCTGGACGTGCAGTGCGACTACGCCGTGGATACCACCGCCACCTCGGCGACCATTTCCTACTGAGGTCGTGACCCCCGCGCGTCGCTCCGAACGAGCGACGCGCGGATCAGGCTGCCGGCCAGGTCCGGGCAAACAGCCGCAAATCGCGTCGTTTCCCGTCGCGTACCGACACCTCGGGGCGCACGCCGATCTCGGCGAAGCCGTTCTTCTGCAGCACCCGCGCCGAGCGGTGATTGTCCGGCAGCACCAGCGCCTCGATCCGCTGCAGTCGCAATGCCGGCACCGCCCAGCCCAGGTAGGCGGCGACGATGCGGGTCATCCGCCCCTGGCCCCAGTGCGCACTGCCCAGCCAGTAGCCGAGCTCGGCCCGGTCCGGCGCCGGCTGCGCCGCCGCATGCAGGCCGATCCCGCCGCAGGCCTCGCCGCCGATCTCGATCGCCAGCACCGGGTCGTTCAGGTCGATCACCTGTCCGCCCAGAAAGGCCGCGCCGTCGGCACGCGTGTAGGGGTGCGGAAACCGCCGGCTCAGCCCGCACGCCACCTGGGCATCGTCGGCGTGGCGGACCAGCGCGTCCAGGTCGCTGGCACGCCAACGCCGCAGCACGATGCCATCCAGATGCAGTTGCAGATCGCGCCAGGGGGCGTCGGCGGCGGTCTCGGACATCGGCGGCTCCTGTGCTGCGGGCACCCAGCATAGCCGCCGGCTGCGGCGCGCGATCGTCCACGGCTGAGGGTTTTCCCTGACAGACCAGCGAAAGCCAGGGCCGCTAGACTGCCGCGCCGCACCTCGCCCTTCCGTCCAAAGAGCCGTTCCCCGATGCCCTCCGACACCGCCGCCACGGCCCGCATTCCGATCTTCATGTACCACAACGTGGCCGAGGCGCCGCGCCACCTGCAGGTGTACCGCAGCCTGTACGTGAGCCCGGGCCGTTTCGCCCGGCAGATGCGCCTGCTGCAGCGGCTGGGCTACCGCGGCCTGTCCATGTCCGACGCCATGCCGTACCTGCGCGGCGAGCGCCAGGGCAAGGTCGCGGTGGTCACCCTGGACGACGGCTACCTGGACAACCTGCATGCGGCGCTGCCGGTGCTGCAGCGGC
Organism: Xanthomonas sp. PPL134; assembly: GCF_040595915.1. NCBI lineage: Bacteria > Pseudomonadati > Pseudomonadota > Gammaproteobacteria > Lysobacterales > Lysobacteraceae > Xanthomonas > Xanthomonas sp. PPL134. The sequence continues at coordinate 164,495 of NZ_JAMDLL010000003.1, read as the reverse complement.
TGGGCTTCACCGCCACGGTGTACATGGTCAGCGGCTGCATCGGCCGCCACAACGTGTGGGATGCGCAGAAGCTGGGCATCGAGAAGCCGCTGATGAACCTCGCCGAGCTGCGCCAGTGGCGCGCCGGCGGCATGGAGATCGGCGCGCACACCCGCTCGCACCCGCACCTGACCGGCTGCAGCGATGCGGCGCTGCGCGAGGAGATCGGCGGCTGCAAGCGCGAGCTGGAGGACCTGCTCGGCGAGGCGGTGCCGCAGTTCTGCTACCCCTACGGCGATGTCGACGACCGCGTCGCCGATGTGGTGCGCGAGGCCGGCTACACCGCCGCCACCAGCACCCGCCGCGGCCGCGCGCCGGCCGGCTCGGACCCGATGCGCTATCCGCGCATCCAGGTCGCCCGCCACCACCTGCTGCCGCAATTCGCGCTGCGCGCCTTCACCGCCTACGAGGACCGGCGCGGATGAAATTCCTGTTCGTCGGCACCAATCCCGAAAACACCGGCGCGGCCACGCATTTCGTGGCGCTGGCGCAGGCCCTGGCCGGCGTCGGCCACCAGGTCGAAGTGATCGCCTGCGAGGGCGGCCTGATCGCCGACGAGCTGCGCCGCAGCGGCATCACAGTGCACGTCGGGCACTTCCGCAACGTGCTGGATCCGGACGGCTACGGGCCGCTGCTGCGCGTGGCGCGACGCAGCCGGCCGGACTGGCTGGTCGGCAACTTCGGCAAGGAGTACTGGCCGCTGCTGCTGGCCGGGCGGGCGCTGGGCATCCCCGTCACGCTGTTCCGCCACCGCACCCCGGCGATGAGCGCGCTGTCCGGCTATGCCATCCCGCGGCTGGCGGCGCGCTTCTTCGCGGTGTCGCACTACGCGCGCCAGGCCTACCTGGAGCGCGGCGTCCCGGAGGCGCTGGTGCAGGTGCTGTACAACCCGGTGACGATGGAGCGGCTGCGCCCGGATCCCGAACGCGGCCGCGCCATCCGCGCCGCGCAGGGCTTGCCCGAGGATGCGATCGTGCTCGGCTACAGCGGGCGCATGCATGCCGGCAAGGGCATCTTCCCGCTGCTGGAGGCGGCCTCGGCGGCGATGGCGCAGGAGCCGCGGCTGCACTGCCTGTGGCTGGGCGACGGCCCGGACGCGGCGCAGTTGCAGGCGCAGGCCGCGACGCAGCCGCATGGCGAACGCCACCGCTTCGTCGGCTGGGTCAACGACACCACGCCGTACTACAACGCGATGTCGATGCTGGCGTTCCCGTCGCTGGCACCGGAAACCTTCGGCCGGGTCTCGGTGGAGGCGCAGGCCAGCGGCGTGCCGGTGCTGGCCAGCCACGTCGGCGGCACCGCCGAGACGCTGGACCCTGGGGTCAGCGGCGAACTGCTCACGCCCGGCGACGTGGATAGCTGGCGCGATGCGATCCTGCGCCTGTGCGACGGCGAACGCCGCCAGCGCATGGGCCAGGCCGGGCGCGACTTCGTGCAGCGCCATTTCGGCGGCGCGGTGATCGCCGCGCAGTTCGTGCACCTGCTGCAGCAGCCGCGCTGCGCGCCGCAGCCGCTGGCGTCGTCGCGCACCGATCCGGCCTGAGCGCTCTCGCTGCGCCAACGCGCCTGGGCGATCCGGCTCAGGCGTGGCCGCCGACCGGCGGCGTCCGCGCTTCCAGTTCCTGCAGGCGCTGCTGCACTGCGTCCGGCGAGCGCGTGTACGGCGCCAGCAGCGCGTAGAACGCCGGCACCACGAACAGCGACAGCAGCGTGGACACCGACACGCCGAAGATCACCACGATGCCGATGGTGGCGCGGCTGGCCGACCCGGGGCCACCGGCGACCACCAGCGGGATCGCGCCGACCACGGTGGCCAGCGAGGTCATCAGGATCGGCCGCAGCCGCACCGCGGAGGCTTCGACGATGGCCTCGCGCACGCTGCGCCCGGCGTCGCGCAACTGGTTGGCGAACTCGACGATCAGGATGCCGTTCTTGGCCGCCAGCCCCACCAGCATGACGATGCCGATCTGGCTGAACAGGTTGAGCGTGCCGCCGCTGATCGCCAGGCCGATCAGCGCGCCGAGCACGCCCAGGGGCACGGTCAGCATGATCACCAGCGGGTGGATGAAACTCTCGAACTGCGCCGCCAGCACCAGGTACACGATCAGCAATGCCAGGGCGAAGGTCAGCAGCACTGCGCCACCGGCCTGCTGGTACTCGCGCGATTCGCCCTTCCAGTCGAGCTGCGCGTAGTCGGGCAGTTCCTCGCGCGCCACCTGCTGCGCCCAGGCGATCGCCTCACCGAGCGGATAGCCCGGGGCCAGGCCGGCGTTGATGGTGATGGCGCGCAGGCGGTTGAAGCGGTGCAGGTTGCCCGGCTCGGCCACTTCGCGCAGGGTCACCAGGTTGGACAGCGGGATCAGTTGGCCGCTGTCGGCACGCACGCGGATTGCCGCCAGGTCCGCCGGGTTGGCGCGGCCGTCGCGGCTGGCCTGCAACATCACGTCGTATTCCTCGCCGTTGTCGACGAAGGTGGTGACCTGGCGCGAGCCCATCAGCGTCTCCAGCGCGCGGCCGATCTCGGTCACCGGCACGCCGAGGTCGGCCGCGCGCTGGCGGTCGATCTCCACGCGCATCTGCGGCCGGGTTTCCTTGTAGTCCGAGTCGGCGCCGACCAGGCCCGGGTTGTCGGCGATGCGCGCGAGCAGGCGGTCGCGCCATTGCGCGATCTCGGCGTAGTCGGGGCCGCCGAGCACGATCTGGAACGGCTGCCCGCGACTGTTGACCAGCCCGCCGCCGACCTGGGTGCGCGCGCGCACGCCGGGCAAGGCACGCAGTTCCTCCTGCAGCGTGGCGGCAACGTCGGCAGTGGCCACGTCGCGCTCGCTCCAGTCGCGCAGGAACACGCTGACCCGGCCGGTGTGCATCTCCTCGCTGGCGCCGAAGCTGCCGGGCACGCGCGGGTTGGCGCGCGCGATCGGCTGGCCGTCGCCGCGGTGGCGGTCGAGGATGGCCTCGACCTGGTGCATCTGCCCCACGGTGTAGTCGAAGCCGGCGCCTTCCGGCGCATCGATCATCACCTGGAACGAGCCGCGGTCCTCGGCCGGCGCCAGTTCCGAGGGAATCATCCGCGCCAGCAGCGCACTGGCCGCCAGCGCCGCCAGCATCAGCGCGCCGAACAGCCAGGCGCGGCCGACGTGGCGTTCGAGCACGCGCCGATAGCGCCCGCTCAGCCCCTGCAGCCGCGCCTCGACCCAGCCATGCACGCGGTTGGGCCGTTCGCTGGCATGCGCCTTGAGCAGCTTGGACGACATCATCGGGGTCAGGGTCAGCGCGACGAAGGCGGAGATCGCCACCGCCGCGGCCAGCGCCACCGCCAGTTCGCGGAACAGGCGGCCGGTGTTGCCTTCGAGGAAGCCGACCGGCAGGAACACCGCCACCAGCACTGCGGTGGTGGCGATCACCGCGAAGGCGACCTGCGCGGTGCCGCGCCGCGCCGCCACCAGCGCCGGTTCGCCAATGTCGACGCGGCGCTGGATGTTCTCCACCACCACGATCGCATCATCCACCACCAGGCCGATGCACAGCACCAGCGCGAGCAGGGTCAGCAGGTTGATCGAGAAGCCGAACGCATACAGCGCGATGAACGCAGCGACCAGGCACACCGGCACCGTCACCGCCGGAATCAGTGCCGCGCGCACGCTGCCCAGGAACAGCCAGATCACCACCAGCACCAGCACCACCGCCTCGATCAGGGTGTGGTAGACGCGTTCCACCGAGGCATCGATGAACACCGTGGAATCGAAGGCGACGAAGATCTGCGTGCCCTTGGGCAGGGTCTGCTGGATCTGCTGCGCCGCCGCGCGCGCGGCGCGGGCCACGTCCAGGCTGTTGGCGGTGGAGGTCTTGACGATGCCCAGGCCGACGTTGGGCACGCCGTTGCTGCGGAAGTAGGCGCGGCGCTCGGCCGAGGCCAGTTCCACCTTGGCCACGTCGCCCAGCCGCACCACGTAGCCGTCGCGGCCCTTGCCCAGCGGGATGGCGGCGAAGTCCGCCGGCGTGCGATAGCCGCGCTCCACGCGCAGGGTGAAGTCGCGATCGGCCGATTCCAGGCGGCCGGCCGGCAGTTCCACGTTCTCGCGGGCCAGCGCGTTCTCCACGTCGGTCACGGTGAGCGCGCGCGCGGCCAACTGGTCGCGGTCCAGCCAGATCCGCATCGCATAGCGCTGGCGCCCGCCCAGGCGCACCTGGGCGACGCCGTCGATGCTGGAGAGCCGGTCCACCACGTAGCGTTCGGCGTAGTCGGACAACTGCAGCGCGTCCATCGTGCTGGAGCTCATGTTGAGCCACAGGATGGCATCGGCATCGGCCTCGACCTTGGCGATCTCCGGCGCGTCGGCCTCGTCGGGCAGGCGGTCGAGCACGCGGCTGACCGCGTCGCGCACGTCGTTGGCAGCGGCCTCGATGTCGCGGGTGGCGCGGAACTCGATGCTGATGTCGGCCACGCCATTGGAGCTACGCGCCTGGATCGTCTCGATGCCTTCGATGCCGGCCAGCGCGTCCTCCAGCACCTGGGTGATGCGGCTTTCCACCACCGCCGCCGAGGCGCCGGGGTAACGCACCTCCACCGAGACGATCGGCGGATCGATCGCCGGCAGCTCACGCAGGGTCAGCCGGCTGTACGCCATCACCCCCAGCACCACCAGCAACAGGCTCATCACCGCGGCGAACACCGGCCGGGTGATGGAGACGTCGGACAGCTTCATCGCGCCAGATCCGCCGCGGCGCTGCCGCTGCGCGCGCCGCCGTGAGCGCTGGCGGCGGCATCGACCACCGCCACGCCCGGACGCAGCTTGCCGGTGCCCTCGACCACGATGCGCTGGCCGGGTTGCAGGCCGTCGACGATCTCGACCAGGCCGTCGCGGCGCGCGCCGGTGCGCACATCGGCGCGGGCCACGGTGGCGTCGGCGCCGACCCGATAGACGAAGGCGTCGCGTCCCACCTGCACCACCGCGATCTCCGGGATCACCAGCGCCTGCCGGGCGGGCCGGTACAGGCGCACGTCCATCAGCATGCCCGGGCGCAGCGCGCGGTCGGCGTTGTCGAACGCGGCGCGCACGGTGACCGCACGGGTGGCGCTGTCCACGCGCGCATCCACCGTGGCGACCTTGCCTTCGAAGGCGCGTCCCGGATAGGCCACGCTGCGGCCGCCGACGGTATCGCCCGCCTGCACCGTCGACAGCGCCGCTTCCGGCACCTGGAAATCCACGTAGACCTGGGCCACGTCGTCGAGCGTGGCGATGGTGGCGTCCGGCGTCAGCAGCGCGCCGGGGCTGACCTGGCGCAGGCCGAGCACGCCGGCGAACGGCGCGCGCACGCTGCGGTCGCCGATCTCCGCGCGCATCTGCAGCACCCGCGCCTGTGCGGCGTCGCGCAGGGCGCGTTGCGTGTCCAGTTGCGCGCGCGAGACCAGTTGCCGCCCGACCAGCTCGCTCTGCCGCCGGTACAGTTGCTCGGCCTCGGTGTAGGTGGCCTCGGCCTCGCGCAGCGCCGCCTGCTGGCCCTGCCCGCGCAGCGTCACCAGCGGCGCGCCGGCCGCCACTTCCTGGCCGCTCTCGAAATGCACGCGCTCCACGATCTCGCTGACCTTGGCGGTCAGCGTCACCGACTCGCGCGCCTTGACCGTGCCCAGCGAGGACAGGCTGTCGTTCCACTCGCGGGGCTGCACCGTCTGCAGCGTCACCGGAACCGCAGTGCCGGCGCTCGTCGGCGCCGACGGCTTGCAGCAGCCAGCGAGCGCGAGCGACGACAACAGGAGGCACACCAGGCGGACGCCGGCGCGTGGTCGGTGCGGCATGGAGATCCCGGACGCGTGGAGTTCGACGCAGTCTAACGGCCCGGCGTGACGAGCGTTGACACACGGCGACCATGACCGACGACCCTTGCCGGCCCCGGCATGCGCTGCGCGGTGAGACGCAGCGCACGGGTGGCGCGGCCTGCGCCGCGCCCGTTCGTCACCCTCAGCGCGGCGCGACGGCGATGTGTTGCCGCTCGCGCAGCGCACTGCACAGGCGAATGGTTTCGGCGGTCTGCGCCAGGCCGCGGTCCGCACCGCTGAGCGCCTTCAGGCGCGGGGTGAAGAACGCCTCCAGCCGATCCGCTTCGGCAGCGTCGCAGCCGCCGGCGGCAGCCAACGCCGGCAAGCGGCCGCCGTCGAAGGAGCCGGAGCGCGCCACGATGCGATCGAAGTGCGCGGTGTACCAGGGCCACATCGACGCATGCGTGGCCGGCTCGGCATGCGCACCCATCAGCAGGCGGGTCATCTCGCCGACCTTGATCGCATCGGTCAGGGCGAAATCGCGCACCTTCTGCAACTGCTGCGGATCGCGCACGGCGCCGAGCGCGGCGATCATCGCGTTGCGCTGGGCCGGTTCGCCGTGACCGCGCAGGGCGGCGATCAACGCGTCCACCGCCGTGGCGCCGCGCTCCTGCACCGCCACGGTCAGCGCGGCATCGAGCAGATCCGGATTGGCGGCGGCGAAGTCCAATGCGCCGCCCTTGCCCGCCAGCACCGCATCGCCCTGGGCCAGCAGCGCCTGCCGCACCGCCGGCACCCCCATGGTCACCCCGAGCAGCTCGGCCAGCTCGGAGCGCAACGCAACATCGTCGTCGCTGTCGCCGGCGCGGCGCTGATACCCCAGCGCCTGCAGGCGTGCGCCGAATGCGGCCTCGGTGGCCTGACGCAGCATGGCGCGCTGTGCGTCGTCGCGGGCCAGGACCCGCCAGATCCAGCCGATGCGGTCGTTCAGCGCGGTCGCCACCGCCGTGGCCTTGGCCGGCGCCAACTGCTGCATCGCCGCGATCACATCGCCGGTGTCGGCCTCCCCGGTGCGGAACGCGCTGTCGATGGCGTCGGCATAGGCCAGCTTCTCGGCGTCGTCGAGCGCATCGAGGTGGCGGCCGAGCGCCGTCAGTTGCGGCTTGGGCAGGGCGAAGCGGTAGTAGCCGGTGCCGCCGGCGTTGGGCATCACCCAGCTGTCGGCATCGGCGCCGGCGAGCGCGAGGCGGCCGTCGCTGGCGGACAGCATCTGACAGGCGCGGCGCACGCCCTGGCGCGTGCCGTACTTGACGCACACCGGCACGCCCCAGGTCTGCGCGGCGCTGCCGCGCGAGCCCAGCGGCAGGAAGCGCTGCTGGTGCAACTGCAGCACCGCACCGCCCGCCTCCGGCTGCAAGCGCACCTGCAGCGAGGGCACGCCCGGCTGATCCAGGAAACTGCGGAACGCCGCCTTGAAGTCGGCGCCCTTGCCGGCCGCGGCGGCGATGGCGTCGACCAGGTCGTCGGCGGTGGCGTTACCGAAGCGGTGCGCGCGGATATAGGCGCGCATGCCGCTGCGGAAGGTATCCTCGCCGACGAACTGTTCGAACATGCCCAGCACCGCGGCGCCCTTGCGGTAAGTGATGCTGTCGAAGGCGGTCTCGATGTCGCCGTTGCCGGTGATCGGCTGGCGGATCTTGCGTGCGCTGACCAGGCTGTCGTTGTTCATCGCGTCCTGCGCGGCACTGATGCGGTCCAGGTCGGCGCGGTACTGCGGCCGCAGGCGCATGGTGATCTTCTGCTGCATCCAGGTGGCGAAGGCCTCGTTGAGCCACAGGTCGTCCCACCAGGCCATGGTCACCGTGTCGCCGGTCCACTGGTGCGCCAGCTCGTGCGCGGTGACGTTGAACGAGCCCTCGACGTTGTGCCGCGGCGAATCGTCGTCCAGCAACAGCAGCCAGTCGCGGAACGTCACAAAGCCGGGGTTTTCCATCGCACCGGCGGAGAAGTCCGGCGCGGCCACCAGGTCCAGCTTGTCGAACGGATAGCCGAAGTCGTAATAGTCCTCCAGCGCGGCGATGATCTCCGGCGTCTGCTGCAGCGCGCGCCGGATGCGCGGCCCCTGCCCATGCGCGGCCACGCCGCGCAGCGGGACGGATTGCGGACGCTGCGGTGTGGCCGGCAATGCCGGTCCGTCGACCACGTCCCACGGCCCGACCGCATAGGCCACCAGATAGGTCGGCAGCGGCACGGTCTCGGCGAAGCGCACGGTCTTCCAGCCCTTGCCGGCCGGTTCGGTGGATGCGGCGCGGGTATTGGCCAGCGCCTGCTCGCCCTCGGGCACGGTCAGGCGCAGTGCGAACGGCGTCTTCAGCGCCGGCTCGTCGAAGCCGGGAAAGGCGTAGCGCGCGCTGATCGGCTCCATCTGGGTCAAGGCATAGGCGTGTCCCTGCGCCTTGACCTGGTACAGGCCCTGCAGCTGCTGGTTGAACGGCGCGCGGTAGACGAAGGTGAGGGTCAGTTCCTGCGGCTGCAGCGTGCGTCCGAAGGCGATGCGGGCCACGCCCGCCCGCGCGTCGGCCTGCGTGTAGCGCACCGGGAACAAGGCGCCATCGGCGGTGCGCAGCGTGGCCTTGCTCACGCGCAATTCCTTGCCGTGCAGCCACAGATGATCGGACGCGCGCTCTAGGCGCACGCGGATGGTGGCGGTGCCGTCGAAGTCGGTGCGTTCCGGATCGATCTTCAGATCCAGCGCATAATGCTCGGGGACCGCCCAGGCCGGCAGGCGCCCGGTCGGCACCGCATCGGGCGCCTGCGCGCAGGCCGCGCCGCAGCACAGCGCGAGGACGGAGAACAGCACGCGACGGGACAGAGCTGGCATGGACGGGGCCTTCGCCGATGAGGAGGGCGACGACTTAAGCATGCGCAGCGGCGACTGTCACGTGATGACGCCAGCAGACCCTCGCGCGGCGGGAGAAGGTCTCGTAGGAGCGGCTTCAGCCGCGACCGGGCATCACCGGCCACGCCAGTTGCAACGCCGCGATCCCTCAGTCCTGCAGCCCCAGCGCCGCCAGCACCTGCGCGGCCAACGCTTCGACGTTGTCGCCATCGGCGTGCAGGTGCAGTTCCGGGCGCTCCGGCGCTTCGTACGGCGAATCGATGCCGGTGAAGTTGGGGATCAGGCCCGCGCGCGCCTTGGCATACAAGCCCTTGACGTCGCGCGCCTCGGCCACCGGCAGCGGCACGTCGACGAACACCTCAAGGAATTCGCCCTCGCCGAAACGCTCGCGCGCCAGTTGCCGCTCGGCACGGAACGGCGAGATGAAGCTGACCAGCACGATCAATCCGGCATCGGTCATCAGCCTGGCCACTTCGGCGACGCGGCGGATGTTCTCGACGCGGTCCTCGGCGGTGAAGCCCAGGTCGCGGTTCAGGCCATGGCGCACGTTGTCGCCGTCGAGGATGAAGGTGTGGTAGCCCAGCGCGTGCAGGCGCTTGTCGACCAGGTTGGCGATGGTCGACTTGCCGGCGCCGGACAGGCCGGTGAACCACAGCACCTTCGGCGTCTGCCCCTTGATCCGCGCACGCGCGGCCTTGTCCACGTCCAGGTGCTGCCAGTGCACGTTGCCTGCCCGGCGCAGCGCGAAATCCAGGGTGCCGGCGGCGACGGTGGCGTTGCTGTGGCGGTCGATCAAGATGAAGCCGCCGAGCGTGCGATCCTGCGCATACGGCGCGAAGGCGATCGGCTGGTCCAGCGCCAGGTTGCAGTAGCCGACCTCGTTGAGTTCCAGTCGCTTGGCGGCCAGCCGCTCCTGCGTGTTGACGTCGATGCGATGCTTGATCTCGGTGACGCTGGCGGCCACGGTGCGCGCACCGATCTTCAACCAGTACGGACGACCGGGCAGCAGCGCGGCATCGTCCATCCACAGCACGTGCGCGGCGAACTGGTCGGCAACCTCCGGCGGATCGTCGGCGGCGGCGATCACGTCGCCACGGCTGACGTCGATCTCCTCGGTCAGGGTCAGCGTCACCGCCTGCCCGGCCACGGCGCGCGGCACCGGTTCGGCGCCGACCAGCACCTGCGCGACCTGCGCGCGCCGCGCCGACGGCAGCACCACCACCGCATCGCCGGGCTGCACCGCGCCGGCCGCCACGGTGCCGGCGAAGCCGCGGAACTGCGCGTGCGGGCGGTTGACCCATTGCACCGGCAGGCGCAGGCCGCTGTCGCCGCTGCGCGCGTCCAACTGCACGCCTTCCAGATGTTCGAGCAGCGCCGGGCCGGCATACCAGGGCATGCGCACCGAGCGCTGCGACAGGTTGTCGCCCTCCAGCGCCGACAGCGGGATGCACTGCACATCGGCAATGCCCAGTTGCGTGGCGAGCGCGCGGTACTCGGCGGCGATCGCCTCGAACGTGTCCTGCGCGAAGTCGACCAGGTCCATCTTGTTGACCGCCAGCACCACGTGGCGGATGCCCAGCAGGGCGACGATGTAGCTGTGCCGGCGGGTCTGGGTCAGCACGCCCTTGGCGGCATCGACCAGCACCACCGCCACGTCCGCGGTAGAGGCGCCGGTGGCCATGTTGCGGGTGTACTGCGCATGCCCGGGGCAGTCGGCGACGATGAACTTGCGCCGGTCGGTGTCGAAATAGCGGTAGGCCACGTCGATGGTGATGCCCTGCTCGCGCTCGGCGGCCAGGCCATCCAGCAACAGCGCATAGTCGATGGCCCCGCCGCGGGTGCCGTGGCGCTTGCTGTCGGCACCGAGCGCGGCCAGCTGGTCGTCGAACAGCCGCTTGCTGTCGTACAGCAAGCGCCCGATCAAGGTGCTCTTGCCATCGTCGACACTGCCGCAGGTGATGAAGCGCAGCAGCGGCTTGTGTTCGTGTTGCTGCAGGTAGGCGGCGACGGCGGCGCCGTCGCGGCCGGGAATCGAGCATGGGGAATCGGGAATGGGAACAGCGGTCTCCCGCGGCGACGCGTCAGAGGGCGGCGATGCTTGCTTTTGCACTTGCGATTCCCGATTCCCTGTTCCCGATTCCCAGCCCATCAGAAATACCCCTCCACCTTCTTCTGCTCCATCGAGGCACCCGGGTCCTGGTCGATGATCCGGCCCTGGCGTTCGGAGGTGGTGGCCTGCAGCATCTCGGCGATGATCGTCTCCAGGGTGTCGGCCTGCGACTCGATCGCGCCGGTCAGGGGGTAGCAGCCAAGGGTGCGGAAGCGCACGCGCCGCAGTTGCGGGGTTTCGCCGGGGCGCAGCGGCAGGCGCGCGTCGTCGACCATGATCAGCGCGCCGTCGCGCTCCACCACCGGGCGTTCGGCGGCGAAGTACAGCGGCACCACCGGAATCGCTTCGCGGTAGATGTACAGCCAGATGTCCAGCTCGGTCCAGTTGGACAGCGGGAACACGCGCACGCTCTCGCCAGGGTGGATGCGCGGGTTGTACAGGTTCCACAGCTCCGGGCGCTGCTGCTTGGGATCCCAGCGATGGTGCGCGTTGCGGAACGAGAACACCCGCTCCTTGGCCCGCGCCTTCTCCTCGTCGCGGCGCGCCCCGCCGATGGCGGCATCGAACTTCCACAGGTCCAGGGCCTGCTTCAGCGCCTGGGTCTTCATCACGTCGGTGTGCACGCTGGCGCCGTGGCTGAACGGGCCGACGTCCTGGGCGACGCCATCGGGATTGATGTGCACGCGCAGCTCCACCCCGGTCTCGGCGGCGCGGCGGTCGCGGAAGGCGATCATCTCGCGGAACTTCCAGCGCGTGTCCACGTGCAGCAGCGGGATGGGCGGCGGCGCCGGCGCGAATGCCTTGAGCAGCAGATGCAGCAGCACCGAGCTGTCCTTGCCCACCGAATACAGCAGCACCGGGTTGCGGAACTCCGCGGCGACCTCGCGCAGGATGTGGATGCTCTCGGCCTCGAGACGGTCGAGATGGGACAGGGTGGGCGAACTCATCGAAACGGCGGCGGCAGGCAGTGGAGACCGGACCGAAGCGTAGCAGCGGTCGTGGCAGTCGGGGCGGCAGTGTGCGTCGCGCCGGGCACCTCGCAGAAATAAGCCCCGGGCATGAGCCGATAACCCCTGTTCCTTTCTGCACCGGGCAACGCTTCCCTAACATCGGTCATCCCTTCCCAAACCCGGACCGGCCATGACCGCCGCCTCGCCCGCGTTGCCGCCCAGCCCCTTGCCCGAGGAGCGCAAGGCATTGCTGGCGCGGACCGTGGAGGGCCTGGATGCGGCCGGGCTGTGGTGGCTGTCCGGCTACGCCGCCGGCCTGGCCCAGGCGCAGGGTCCGGCGACGCCGGCCCTGGCTGTGGTCGCCGGCGCCGCCGCGGCACCCTCGCCCACGCCGCAGCTGAGCATTGTCTACGGCAGCCAGACCGGCAACGCACGCCGCGCCGCCGAACAGGTGGCGGCCGAGGCCGAGGCGGCCGGGCTGGCGGTGCGCCTGCTGCGCGCCGACGCCTATCCCACCCGCGAGCTGGGCAACGAGCGCCTGCTCTATGTGGTCATCAGCACCCAGGGCGAGGGCGACCCGCCGGACGATGCGATCGGCTTCGTCGAGTTCCTGCAGGGCCGGCGCGCACCCAAGCTGCCGCAGTTGCAGTACGCCGTGCTCGGCCTGGGCGACTCCAGCTACGCCGACTTCTGCGGCATCGCCCGGCGCCTGGATGCGCGCCTGGCCGAACTGGGCGCGCAGCGGCTGCTGCCGCTGGGCGAGGCCGACCTGGAGATCGAGACGGTGGCGGCGCCGTGGCGCGCGCAGGCACTGGCGCAGGCACGCGACATCCTGGGCCGCACGCCCGCGACGCCGTCGGCCACGGTGACGCCGCTGCGTGGCACCGCTGCGGCAGCGTGGAGCCGCACCCAGCCGTTCGCCGCCGAGGTGCTGGCCAACCAGGCGATCAGCGGCCGCGACTTCAAGGGACCGCGCTACGCCGCGCACGGCCAGGCCGACAAGGACGTGCGCCACCTCGAACTGTCGCTGGCCGGCAGCGGCCTGCACTACGAACCCGGCGACGCCCTGGGCGTGCGCCATCGCAATCCACCCGCGCTGGTCGAGGCGGTGTTGACCGCGAGTCGACTGGACGGTGATGTCGAATTCACTGCCGATGGGCACACGCTGCCCCTGCACGAATGGCTGGCCGGCCATCGCGAACTGACCCGGGCCTCGCGCCCGTTGCTCGCCGCGGTGGCCGACCGCGCCGGCGCCAAGGCGCTGGCCGAGCTGCTCGACCCCACCCAGACCGCCGGCCTGGCGGCGCTGCTCGCCGATCACCAAGTGATCGACGTGCTGCGTCGCTGGCCGGCGGATTGGGACCACGCCGCGCTGCTGCAGGCGCTGCGGCCGATGGTCCCGCGCCTGTACTCGATCGCCTCCAGCCGCAAGCGGGTCGGCGACGAAGCCCACCTCACCGTCGACGTGCTGGCCTACGACGCCCACGGCCATGCCCACGGCGGCGCCGCCAGCGGCTATCTGGCGGCCCTGGCCGAAGGCGACAGCGCCCCCGTGTACATCGAACCCAACGAACGCTTCCGGGTACCCGCCGACGACAGCCGCGACATCCTGATGATCGGCCCCGGCACCGGCGTGGCACCGTTCCGCGGTTTCGTGCAGGAGCGCGCCGAGCGCGGCGCCAGCGGGCGCAACTGGCTGTTCTTCGGCGCCCGCCACTTCAACCGCGACTTCCTCTACCAGGCCGAATGGCAACAGGCGCTGCGCAGCGGCGAACTGCACCGGCTGGACCTGGCGTTCTCGCGCGACGTGCAGCCGCTGCGCGGCAGCGCCGCCCCGTCCAAGATCTACGTGCAGCAGCGCCTGCGCGAACACGGCCGCGCCGTCTACGACTGGCTGCAGAACGGCGCGCACCTGTACGTGTGCGGCGCCATCGCCATGGGCAAGGACGTACACGCCACCCTGCTGGGCATCGTCGCCGAACACGGCGCCCGCAGCCCCGAAGACGCTGCCGCCTACCTCAGCCAGCTACAGCAGGAGGGGCGGTATGCGCGCGATGTGTATTGAAGCTGGAAATCGGGAAAAGAAAATGGGGAATGGGCAACAGCCGACCTCGACAGGCTTTCCGTAATCCGACGTACCCGCATTTGCCATTCCCCATTCCCTATTCTCGATTCCCTGCCCAATGTCCCACTCCGTCGAAGACATCAAGCACCACAGCCAGCGGTTGCGCGGGTCGCTGCTGCAGAGCCTGGCCGATCCGGTCACCGGGGCGCTGCGCGAGGACGATCAGACCCTGATCAAGTACCACGGCAGCTACCAGCAGGACGACCGCGATCTGCGCGAGGAGCGGCGCCGGCAGAAGCTGGAGCCGGCCTACCAGTTCATGATCCGCACGCGCACCCCGGGCGGGGTGGTGGATCCGGTGCAGTGGCTCAAGCTCGATGCCATCGCCACCACCTACGGCGACCACTCGCTGCGCATCACCACGCGCCAGGCGTTCCAGTTCCATGGGGTGATCAAGCGCGAACTGAAGGCGACCATGCAGGCGATCAACGCCGCGCTGATCGACACCCTCGCCGCCTGCGGCGACGTCAATCGCAACGTGCAGGTCGCCGCCAATCCGCTGGCCTCGCAGGCGCACGCCACGCTCTACGCGGATGCCGCACGTGTGTCCGAGCACCTGCTGCCCAACACCCGCGCCTACTACGAGATCTGGCTGGACGAGGAGCAGGTTGCCGGCAGCGGCCAGGAGGCCGAGCCGATCTACGGCAATGCCTACCTGCCGCGCAAGTTCAAGATCGGCTTCGCGCTGCCGCCGGTCAACGACGTCGACGTGTTCGCCAACGACCTGGGCTTCATCGGCGTGCTCGACGCCGATGGCGCGCTGGCCGGCTACAACGTCAGCCTCGGCGGCGGCATGGGCGCCAGCCATGGCGATGCGGAGACCTACCCGCGCGTGGCCAACGTGGTCGGTTTCATCGACCGCGCGCAGTTGCTCGACGTCGCCACCGCCGTGGTCACCACCCAACGCGACCTGGGCAACCGCACCGTGCGCAAGCGCGCGCGCTTCAAGTACACCATCGACGACCACGGCCTGGACACGGTGCTGGCGGAAATCGAGCGCCGCGCCGGCGTGCGTCTGCAGCCGGTGCGGGACTTCGCCTTCGAGCACAACGGCGACCGCGAGGGCTGGCACGCCGGCGAGGACGGCCGCTGGCACCTGACGCTGTCGCTGCCGGCCGGACGCATCGCCGACCACGTCGACGGCGCGCAGCACCTCAGCGGCCTGCGCGCGATCGCCGTGCACCTGCGCGACGCCGGCGACGGCGCGCACTTCCGCATGACCGCGAACCAGAACCTGGTGATCGCCGGCGTCCCCGCCGCGCAACGCGAGGCGATCGACACGCTGGTCCGCGCGCATGCGCTGGACGCCGGCAACCGCGCGCCGACCGCCCTGGCGCGCGCGGCCATGGCCTGCGTGGCCCTGCCCACCTGCGGCCTGGCGATGGCCGAGGCCGAACGCTACCTGCCGGCCTTCGCCGCGCAGCTGCAGCCGCTGCTGGCCCGCCACGGCCTGGAGGACGCGCCGATCCTGCTGCGCCTTTCCGGCTGCCCGAACGGCTGTTCGCGGCCGTACCTGGCCGAGATCGCCCTGGTCGGCAAGGGGCCGGGCCGCTACAACCTGATGCTCGGCGGCGACCACCGCGGCCAGCGCCTCAACACCCTGTACCGCGAGAACATCGCCGAGCCGGAGATCCTTGCCGCGCTGGAACCGCTGTTCGCGCGCTATGCCAACGAGCGGGACGCGGACGAGCGCTTCGGCGACTTCCTGCACCGCACCGGCGTGGTCGCCCTGCCCGCCTATCCCACCCACCGCCACCTGATTCCGTCGGAACTGCACGCATGAGCGCTCTGCCCGCCGCCTCCCAAGACGCCCCCGCCAACGCACCGGTGCCGGCCCTGGATCTCGATGCCGCCAATGCGCTGCTGGCGACGCTGTCCGCGCCGGAGCGCGTGGCCTGGGCGTTGCAGCACGGCCCGGCCGAAGCCGCGCTGTCGTCCAGCTTCGGCGCGCAATCGGCGGCCACTCTGCACCTGCTGACCCGGCAGCGCCCGGACATCCCGGTGATCCTGATCGACACCGGCTACCTGTTCGCCGAGACCTACCGCTTCGCCGACGCGCTGACCGAGCGGCTCAAGCTGAACCTCAAGATCTACCGCCCGCTGGTCAGCCGCGCCTGGATGGAAGCGCGCCACGGCCGCCTGTGGGAACAGGGCATGGTCGGCATCGAGCAATACAACAACCTGCGCAAGGTCGAACCGATGCGCCGCGCCCTGGACGAACTGAAGGTCGGCACCTGGTTCACCGGCCTGCGCCGCAGCCAGTCCGACAGCCGCGCGCAGACCCCATTCGTGCAGAAGCGTGGCGAGCGCTACAAGATCAACCCGATCGCCGACTGGAGCGACCGCGACCTGTGGCAATACATGCAGCAGCACGACCTGCCCTATCACCCGCTGTGGGAACAGGGCTATGTCTCGATCGGCGACTTCCACACCACCCGCCGCTGGGAACCGGGCATGCGCGAGGAAGACACCCGTTTCTTCGGCCTCAAGCGCGAGTGCGGGATCCACGAAGATTTGTAAGGCCCTCCAGCACGCGTTCGGCCTTTGTGTAGGCGCGGCTTCGCCCGCGGCAGACGTGGCCGCCGTACCGCATCTTTTCGTAGGAGCGGCTTCAGCCGCGATCAGCGCTAACCGACCGTACCGGTCTTTTCCGTAGGAGCAGCTTCAGCCGCGATCGGGCGTTCCCATGAATGTCCGGTCGCGGCTGAAGCCGCTCCTACGCGTGTAGCCCCGTGTCTCCGGCGCAAGTGCTGACGGCAGTAATGACCGCTGACCCGCGCCTTGCGGGAGGGACTTCAGTCCCGACTGCAACGAGCCGGATGCGCCGATGGATCGGCTTATCGCGGCGAAATCACAGTGGACTGCGACCTCGACCCGCTAAGCCCCCACCGCCGGCTCGCGCCGCAGCACCAGCGCCCAGTCCAGCGCCAACATCAGCAGCAACGACACACCGACCAGCGGGAACAGCATCCCGCCCAGCACCAGCAGCGCGACCACGCCGCGCAGGGTGCGTCGGTCTGCCGGCAGCGGCGGCACCCCGAGCCCGCCGTGCGGGCGCCGCTTCCACCACATCACTGCGGCACTGACGCACAACAGCACGATGCCCAGGCAGGCGCCGATCAGCACGAGTTGGTTGAGCACCCCGTACTCCTGGCCTAGGTGCACGTTGATGCCCCACTCCAGCGCCTTGGCCAGCGGGCCGTAGTCGGCATAGCGCATGTCCAGCAGCACCTGGCCGCTGTACTGGTCCAGGTGGATCACCCGTTGCTGGGCCAGGTCCGGCGGATACACCGAGGCCGTATAGACCCCACGCACGCCGCGCGGCAATGCCACGCTGTAGCCCGGCGCGATGCCGCGCGCCTGGAACCGCGCCACCGCCGCATCCAGGCCGATCGCCCCCGCCGCCGGCGCGGCATCCGCCATGCCGGCCATGCCGTCGTGCTCGCCCTGACCGCCGTGCGCCGCATGCGGGTCCGCGGCCGGAGGCGACGACTGCGGCAGGCGCGCCTGCCGCAGCGACCATGCCGGCACCTCGCTGTCGCTCAGCCGCTGCGTCGACATCGGCAGGTCCACGCGCAGCCCGGCCGGATAGCCGTAGTGGTGACCGTTGGCCAGGCGATTGACCTGCGCGCCCCAGAACCACGACCACGGCATGCCGGTCAGCGCCAGGAACAGCAGCAGCGCGCCGACCACGCTGCCGGTGAGCGCATGCACATCGCGCCAGAACACGCGCTGCGCCGGCCGCCCGCGCACCGTGGTCACGCCGCCGTGGCGCCCGCGCGGCCACCACAGGTACACGCCGGTGAGCACCAGCAGGATCGCCCAGCCCGCCGCCACCTCGATCAGCGCGTTGGCGAACCAGCCGACGTAGTCGAGGCTGTGCAGGCGGCGGATGGTCCAGGCCACGGTGCCGTGCTCGGGCAACCGGCCCAGCACCCGCGCCCGGTAAGGGTCCACGTAGACGACTTCGCGGTGACCGTCGGCGGTGGCGATGGTCACTTCCGCCGCGGCATCGCGCCGCGGCGGCGTGGTGTAGCGCAGCGCCTGGCCCGGTTGCGCGGCCAGCGCCGCGTCCAGCAGCCGCTGTGGTGCCAGTGTCTGCGCGTGGTCCGGCACCGGCACGGTCTTCAGCGCGCGGTGGAAGTAGCCGTCGATCGGCTGCTGGTAGACGAAGGCCGCGCCGGTCAGCGCCAGCCAGACCAGCAGCGGCAGCACCAGCAGGCCGGCATAGAAATGCCAGCGCCACACGGCGCGATAGAAGCGCGCCGGCGCCGCCTCGGCCGTGCGGATGTGCGTGGCCATCACCACCCCCAGCTCAGCGTGGCGTACAGCGCGCGGCCGTCGCCGGGCGAGTAGCCGGAGGACCCGCTGTCGTACCAGGCGTAGACATAGTGCCGGTCGGTCAGGTTCTTCAGTTGCAGCGAGACCTCGCGCTGCGCGCGCCAGCGCCAGGTCGTGCCGAGATTGGCCAGCGCATAGCCGCCATAGCGGCCCAGGGTGTTGCTGCGCTCCACGTAGTAGTCGCCCTGCGCATTGCCCCAGGCCGACAGCGTCAGCCGCGGCGTGGCCTGCCAGTCGACACCGGCGGTGGCCAGGTAGTGCGGCACGTTCTCGATCTCCTTGCCGCGGGTGGCCGGCGCGCTCGGGTCGGGGGTGACGATGACCGCGCGCTGCCGCGAATACGCCAGCCACAACGTCCAGCGCTCGCCCGGACGCAGGTTCAGTTGCGCATCCCAGCCACGGCGCAAGGTCTTGCCGACGTTGCCGACCTCGCCGGTGCCGACGCTGCCGTTCACGCCGAGGATGGTGGCCACCTCGTCGGAGGCGCGCTGTTCCCAGTAGGCCACGCGCGCGTCCCAGCGCTGCTGCGCGCCGGCGAACTTGAGGCCGCTCTCCCAGCCATCGTTGAACGAGGGCGCAAGGTTGCGCGCCTGGGTGCGGTAGGCGCCGTTGCCGCTGCCGATCTGGAAGCTGCGGCCGATGTTGGCGTACAGGCTGGCCTGCGCGGTCAGCGCATACACCGCGCTGAACTTGGGTTGGCGGATCGTGCCGTAGGCATAGGTGGGATAGCGCGCACCGCTGGCGAGGTCGCGGAACTGCCCGCCGACCCGATCCACCCGGTAGCCGGGCACCAGTTGCAGGCGCGCGGTCGGGCGCAGCACCGCCTGCACGTAGGCGCCTTCGGTATGCAGGTCGAAGTCCCAGTCGCGCAGCGGCGCGGTGCGCACGCGCGCCACCGTGCGATAGCGCTGCGAGACGTTGTACTGCCACTGCGCATCGACCCCGCCCTCCAGCGCGAAGGCGTCGGCGCGGGCCAGCGCCGGGCGCCAGCTGAGCCTGGCCAGCACGCCGTGCTGGCGCTCGTCGGTATCGCGTTCCTGCTGCGCGCCGGCCGCGGTGAAGCGCACCCAGCGCTGATTGTCGTAGCGGTTCCAATACGCCTTGGCGCTGCCCTGCACGCTGTCGGCCAGGCGCGCATCCAGGTGCAGCGACACCTGCGTGGTGTGGCGTTGGCTGCGATCGTCGCGGGCGTAATCGGGGGAGCTGCGCGGTGCGCGCTGCGCCGTGGCGTAATCCAGATACCCCGCCTCCAGCGCCGTGTTGCGGTAGTCGCGCGCGCTGAGCCCGGCGCGCCAGCGCCCATCCGGATCGGTGTAGAACCACTTGCCGGAGAACGCATGCTTGCGCGCGTCGGCATGGTCGCGGTAACCGTCGCTGTCGCGCCAGGCGGCGACGTAGTTCTGGCTCCATGCGCCGCGCTCGATGCCCTGCGTCGCCTGCACCTCGCGGGTGCCGAAGCTGCCGATGGTGACGCTGGCGCGGCCGTCGTTGCCGCCGCTGCGGGTCAGCACGTCGACGCTGCCGGCGATCGCGTCCAGGCCGTAGCGCGGGTCGTTGGTGCCGCGCACGATCTCGATCGCGGCGATGTCCAGCGGGAACACCGCATCCAGGTAAGGCATCGCGCCGGCATTGTCGTTGCTGGGCACGCCGTCGATCAGCAGCTTGACCGCATTGACCCGGCCCTCGCCGTTGAAGCCGCGGAAGGAGAAGCGCCCGGCGTCGGTGCCCATCTTGAACTGGGTCACCTGCACGCCGGGCGCGCGCATCAGCAGTTCCCAGCTGTAGTCCACGTGCTGGTCCTGCAGCAGGTCGCCGCCAAGGATGTCGACGGAACTGAACACGCTGCGCGCGCTGGAACCGGCGGCAAGCGAGGAGGTGGCCTGGACCTTGCCCAGGGTCAGAACGGAATCGCCGGCGGCGCCGGGTGGCGCATCGGCGGCCTGGGCGGGCGCGGCCGCCGCGAGAACGACACAGCAGCACGCCGCCACGGGCGGCATGGCAGGAAAGCGGGTCATTGCAAAACTCCATCGGCACGAGGACGTGCCGCAGCGGCGCCGCGGCACGGAAACGGCAACCCGTGGATCAGGAGAACAGCGGCGGCCCGCGGACCGGGTGTGCACGGCGTGCGGTGGCCGTGACGACACGGCTGCGCAGCGCCGCGCCCGGGACCGGCGGACAGCACCAGGGCAGCAACGCCAGCAACAGCGCCACCCACGGCAGCAGCCGCGCGGCGAGCAGGCAGTAATCGCAGGCCGGCGCGTGCGCCAGGCCGGCATCGTCGTGGTGGCCGCCATGCGCCGCGGAGACGGCACCTGCCAGCGCCGCCAGGCGCAGGCCGCCGCTGGTGCACAGCGCCTGGTCCTGCAGCGCGGCAGCCTGGGCCTGCGCCTGCCGCCACTGGCTGATCGGCGGCGCCAGCAGCAACAGGCCGAGCGCCAGCGCAGCGAGCGCGGCCCAACACGACGGCAGCTGGCGGAGACGGACCATCGGCGCATTCTAGAGGGTGCGCTGGCCATTGAAACGCGTGCGACGCCGCATGCGGCGAAGTGACGCAGGCGCGTCGTGGCGGTGCAGGACGGAAGCGGCCTCGGTCGGCAGGCCACACCCCGCAATGGCGGCCGCGACCTCCGTCCGCCCATGGCCCCAGCGCCGTCGCCCCGCCGCCTGCCAGTCGCCCCGCAACGCGGTCCATCCGTTGCCCGCTCGGACCATGCCGTCTCAGCGGATCGACGACAGGTCGGCCGTTCCCGCCCGGCGACGACGGCCAAGGGCGCCGTGCACATGGCGTACCCGACGCGCGCCACTCTTGCATGGCGCCGCGATTGCGGCACCATCTGCCGCGGCCGCGTGGAGGATTCCGCAACGGCCGCCCTTGTCCGTCCCACGCAGCGAGCCGCCCCATGCCCACGATCACGATCTACCACAACCCCGCCTGCGGCACTTCGCGCAACGTGCTCGGGCTGATCCGCAACAGCGGCGTCGAACCGATCGTGATCGAGTACCTGAAGACGCCGCCGGACCGCGCCACCCTGCAGGCGCTGGCGGCGGCCAGCGGGCTGCCGCTGCGGGAGTTGATCCGGCAAAAGGGCACGCTCTACGCCGAACTCGGACTGGACGACCCGACGCTGGACGATGACGCGCTGCTGGACGCCATGCTGCAGCACCCGATCCTGCTCAACCGGCCGATCGTGGTCACCCCGCTGGGCACGCGCCTGTGCCGGCCCTCGGAGACCGTGCTGGGCATCTTGCCATCGCCGCAGCGTGGCGCCTTCGCCAAGGAGGACGGCACGCCGCTGGTCGACGCACAAGGCCGCTGGGTGGGCTGAAGCGCTGGCGGCGGGGACCGACGGATTCGCTAAGGGCGGGTGCAGCCCACGCGAGTGCCATGTGAACGCCGCGTCGGCAAAAACCGTGACAGGTACCATAGACTGCGCGTCTTCCTGATCGAGCCGCGCTGCATGTCCACCGTCGAACCCGCCGCCGACCCGGTCTACTGCGCGGTCAAGCCACGCAACGAAGCGCTGCGCCTGGACGCGTTGCACAGCTACGCGATCCTGGACACGCCGCGCGAGCCGGCATTCGACGACATCACCCGGCTGGCGGCGCTGATCTGCCAGGCGCCGATCGCGGTGGTCAACCTGATCGACAGCGAGCGCCAGTGGTTCAAGAGCGAGATCGGGCTGGGCACGCGCGAAACACCGCTGGCCACCTCGCTGTGCGCGCACGCGCTGCTCGAGGACGACCTGCTGCTGGTGCCGGATACCCGCGAGGACCCGCGCTTCGCCTGCAATCCGCTGGTGACCGGCGAGATGCGCCTGCACTTCTACGCCGGCGCGCTGCTGAAGACCTCCGACGGCCTGGCCCTGGGCACGGTATGCGTGCTGGACCGACGCCCGCGCCAGCTCAGCTACGAGCAGATCGAAGCGCTGCGCGCGCTGGCGCGGCAGGCGATGGGCCAACTGGAACTGCGCAAGGCGCTGCACATGGCGCAGGAATCCAACCACTACCGCAGCCGCCTGATGGCCATCGCCGGCCACGATCTGAAGACGCCGCTGCGCACCGCGTCCTACGCGCTGAGCAAGCTGCAGCGCCTGCACGACGCCGCGCAGGACGGCCCGCTGGAGACCGCACGCGCGGCCTTGAACCAGGTCGCCAGCGGGCTCGACCAGCTCGCCACCAATGCCGCCGCCGGCGAACTGCGCCTGCCGGCGCTGCACGACCTGGCCCTGGCCGACGTGCTGGCGCCGATCCTGGCCACCTGGCAGCCGCAGGCCGCGGCCAAGGGCGTACAGCTGCGCAGCGTGCCGACCTCGCTGCGCGTGCGCAGCAGCGCTCCCCTGCTGTCGACGCTGCTCGGCAACCTGCTGGGCAACGCGGTCAAGTACACCGCGCAGGGCAAGGTGCTGATCGGCTGCCGACGCCGTGGCGATCGCGTGGCGGTGGAAATCATCGACCGCGGCATCGGCATGGACGAAGCCGGCCTGCGCACGATGTTCCAGGCCTTCCAACAGGCCGACCCGCGCAGCGACGGCCTCGGCCTGGGCCTGTGGATCGTCCGCCGCGCCGCCGAGACCCTGGGCTGCACCGTCGAGGTCCGCAGCCAGCCCGGCCAAGGCAGCCGCTTCACCGTGCTGTTGCCGGCGGCAGCGGCCGACGCCTGAGTCGCGTGGGTGCAGGCCCCCGCACCCTCATCCGCCCCTTCGGGGCACCCTCTCCCGGGGGGAGAAGGGAGCATCGCCGGCGCGGCGGCAGCCGAGCGCGCCGTGAGCCAGCGGAGGCGATGCGTTACAGACAGACCGGTCGCGGCTGAAGCCGCTCCTACCGGGCAATCAGTGAAGTACTGGGGTCTTCCCGCAGCCTGCAGTCGGGACTGAAGTCCCTCCCACAACGTCCCCTCCCGCTCAGCGAGAGGGACCAGGCTGCAGCAGCCGCGGGAGTCCAGCTTTTGCGATTCCCCAATCCCGATTCCCGACTCCCGGCTTCACCGCGATTCCCCATTCCCGGCTTCACCATCACTCCTTCAACACCATATCGATGCACAACACCGCCGCCATGATCAGGATCCGCCGCGGATCCTCGGCCGGCAGGCTCTCGGCGATCGACAGCATGTAGTTGTCGGCGCTGGTGAACAGTTCCTTGCCCAGTCCGGCCCACTTCTTGGACACCTGCGCCAGTTCGCGCTCGCCCTGCACGAAGCGGAAATCCCAGCTGGTCCACTTGCCGCGCAGCGTGCACACCGGCGCGCCCTGGGCATCGAGCACATCGAACTTGCCGCCGATGGAGAAGAACTTCTGGCTGAAGGAGCCCACGCGCCGGTCGTGCTCGTCCAGCACCTCGACCGTGGACAGGAACAGCGACACGCCGCGCCTCACGGTCAGCACCTTGTGCCCGTCCGGAGTGCGCACTTCCACCTGGAACGGGGTCATGCGCTTGTAGTCGGTGAAGCGCAGCAGCTTGGTGAACACGCCCAGGTGCGGCTCGCGGCATTCCAGCAGCTTGCGGTTGCTGTGCGGATCGAACACGTCGTAGTTGTTGGCGGCCTTGAACATGCCGACCTGTTCCTTGACGAAGAACAGGTTGTGCTGGAGAACAGGATGCATCGGGCGTCCTTGCGTTTGGAAAGTCGACACGCCCCGGGGCGTCGACCGCACAGCGGCGGCGCATGGCCGGCAGCCGCCGGCAGTCCAGGGTCGCGATCTGCCAGGTGGCAGAAGGGGCCGCATGATAGGGGGCGGCTCGGGCCGCGGCAACGCACGCGGTGCCGTCGCGGCAGGCGCCCGCGCCGATGCCTGGTGTGTATTCCGGCATTCGAATACCAGACCGCGGTGTCGTTGCCGCAGGTCTTTTGCTCGGATGTCGGTCTGAAGCCAATCGACGCACCGGCCCCGGGACGCCGCCGTCACGATTCCCCAATCCCGATTCCCCATTCCCCATTCCCGGCTTCACCACACCTTGGCTGGCGATGGCCTGATCAGCCGCGCCAAGCGGCCATGTCGATGCGTCGACACGTGGTCTTCGTTCCCGCATCCAGCACAGGTCGCAGTGTCTTTGCCCGCACGTCTTTTGCTCGGATGCCGGTCCGAAGCCAATCAACACATCGAGCACGAGGCGCCGCCGTCACGATTCCCCAATCCCGATTCCCCATTCTCGGCTTCACCGCGATTCCCCAATCCCGATTCCCCATTCCCGGCTTCACCGCGATTCCCCAATCCCGATTCCCGACTCCCGGCGTCTAGCTGGTAATGGTCTGGGTAAGTTCTTCCCAGCTCGGCGGTGCCGGCCAGTCCGGCTGCTGGTTGCCTTCCATCACCCGGCGCAGGTCGCGGGTGTCGATCTGCGGCGCCAGCACGTGCACCAGCTCCAGCGCGTAGTCGCGCAGTACCCGGTCGCGCGGCAGCACCGCCCAGGCGATGCAGTCGGGAATCTCCGGCGGCGCCGGCCAGGCGCGCAGGTCGGTGTCGTTGGCGCTCACCGCCATCTCCGCCAGCAGGCCCACGCCCAGCCCGGTGCGCACGTAGGTCTTGATCAGGTCCGCGTCCAGCGCGGTCAGCGCGATCCGCGGCTCCAGCCCGAGCCGGCCGAAGGCGCGCTGCAGTGAGGAGCCGGCACGGGTCGAGGATTCGTAGCTGATCAGCGGCTGCGCCGCCAGCGCGGCCATGTCCGGTACCCGCTTCGGCACGTCCAGCGCATGCCCGCGCGGCACCAGCACCAGCCGCCGCCAGCGGTACAGCGGCACGGCGATGCCGGCGGCCGGCGCGGTGCCGGCAGTGCTGACGATGGCGATGTCGGCATCGCCCTGGCTGAGCAGGTCCAGCGCCGCGCTCTCGGCGGCCTGCTGCAGGTGCACGCTGACCTGCGGATAGGCCTGCTTGATCTGCGCCACCGCCGGCGGCAGCACGAAGCGCGCCTGGGTGTGGGTGGTGGTGAGGGTCAGCTGGCCCTGGCTCTCGCGGCGCTGGTTGGCCGCGTAGGTGCGGATGTTGTTGGCCTCGGCCAGCACCGCACGGGCGCGCTCGATCACCTCGCGCCCGGCCGGGGTCACCGTCTCCAGGCTGCGGCCCTTGCGCACGAACAGCAGAAAGCCCAGTTCGTCCTCCAGTTGCTTGAGCTGCTTGGACAGCCCCGGCTGGGTGGCATGCACGCGCGCCGCCGCCAGGGTGATGTTCAGATCGGCATCGGCAATGGCGACGAGATAGCGGAGTTGGGTCAGCGTCATCGGGACAAGGGCGAGGCGCCGCCAGGCGGGACGCTCGACTGTAGTGGAATTCGGCCTTTCACCTTATAACCGAAAGCTATCTGCCTGGGGCATGAAGTCATTTCCTGGGGCTATGAGCCGGCGCTACGGTCGTCGCTCCGCCCCTCCCCGCGTTGCGAGCCGTCCCTGTGAGCCCTGCCCCGATTGCCCTGTATCCGGACCTGCGCGACCGGGCCGTGTTGGTGATCGGCGGCGGTGCGGCCGCCGAGCGCCAGGTGCAGGCGCTGCTCGCCGCCGGCGCCCTGCCGCGGGTGGCAGCGCCGAGCCTCACCCCGGCGCTGCACGCGCTGGCCGCGGATGGCCGGCTGGCGTGGCTGCGTGGCAGCTTCGATGCGGCCTGGCTGGAGACGGTCTGGTACCTGATCGCCGCCAGCGAGGACGCCGCGACCAACCGCCAGGCACTGCAGGCGGCGGCCGCGCGGCGGGTATTGGCGCAGGCGTTGCCGGCCGAGCCTGCGTTCGCGACCGAGGCCGCCGATACGGCCACGGGCCAGGCGCTGCCACTGCGCCCGGGCAGCGTGACCCTGGTCGGCGCCGGCCCCGGCGATCCCGGCCTGCTTACCGGCCACGCGCTGCATGCGTTGCGCCAGGCCGACGTGGTGCTGCACGACCGCCTGGTCAGCGCCGCGATCCTGCAGCTTGTGCCAGCGGGCACCGAACGCATCGCCGTCGGCAAGTCGGCCGATGGCCACAGCGTGGCCCAGGAGCAGATCCACGCGCTGCTGCTGGACCACGCGCAGCGCGGACGCCGGGTGGTGCGGCTGAAGGGCGGCGACCCGTTCGTGTTCGGCCGCGGCGGCGAGGAACTGGAGTACCTGCGCGCGCATGGCGTGCCCTACGCGGTGGTGCCCGGCATCACCGCGGCGCTGGCCTGCGCCGCCTACGCCGGCATCCCGCTGACCCATCGCGACCATGCGCAGTCGCTGCGCCTGGTCACCGCACACTGCAAGGATTCGTTCGACACCCTGGACTGGGCCGCGCTGGCGCAGCAACGGCAGACCCTGGCGGTGTACATGGGCGTGGCCGGGCTGGACACGGTGCGCACGCGCCTGCTGCGCGCCGGCCGCGCCGCCGACACCCCGTTCGCCCTGGTCGAAAACGGCTCGCGCCCCGAACAGCGCGTGGTCACCGGCACCCTCGCCGACCTGCCCGACACCGCCCGCGCGCACGGCGTGCGCTCGCCGGCGCTGCTGATCCTGGGCGAAGTGGCGGCGCTGGCATCGACCCTGCACTGGTTCGGCGCCGCGCCGCTGGGCGCAGCGCCCTCACCTTCCCCGAAGCCGGCCGTGCCTACCCTGGCCCACGCCGCCTGACCCGCACTTTCCGGAGACTCCACGCATGGCCATCTACGACAACATCCTCGACACCATCGGCCACACCCCGATCGTCAAGCTGCAGCGCCTGGCGCCGGCGCACGTGGACCTGTACGTCAAGGTCGAGGCCTTCAATCCCGGCGGCTCGGTCAAGGACCGCCTGGCCTTGGCGATCGTGCTCGACGCCGAGGCGCGCGGCCTGCTCAAGCCCGGCGACACCATCGTCGAGGCGACCTCCGGCAACACCGGCGTGGCCCTGGCGATGGTCGCCGCCGCGCGCGGCTACAAGTTCGTGGCGACGATGGTGGAGACCTTCTCGATCGAGCGCCGCAAGCTGATGCGCGCCTACGGCGCCAAGGTCATCCTGACCCCGGCCGCCGAGCGCGGCAGCGGCATGGTGCGCAAGGCCGAGGAACTGGCCAAGCAGCACGGCTGGTTCCTGGCCCGGCAGTTCGCCAACCCGGCCAACCCGGCCTATCACCGCAGCACCACCGCCGCGGAGATCCTGCGCGATTTCGCCGGCCGCCGGCTCGACCACTTCGTCAGCGGCTGGGGCACCGGCGGCACCCTCACCGGCGTCGGCGAAGTGCTGCGCCTGGCCCGTCCGGAAGTCCGCATCACCGCCACCGAGCCGGCCGGCGCGGCCCTGCTGCAGGGCCAGGAGTGGAAGCCGCACAAGATCCAGGGCTGGACCCCGGACTTCGTGCCCGACGTGCTCAACCGCGAGGTCTACGACGAAGTGCTGAGCGTCGAGGACACCGACGCCATCACGGTGTCGCGCCGCCTCGCCGCCGAGGAAGGCATCTTCACCGGCATCTCCGGCGGCGGCACCGTCGCCACCGCGCTGCGCGTGGCCGAAACCGCGGCGCCCGGCGCGGTGATCCTGGCGATGCTGCCCGATACCGGCGAGCGCTACTTCTCCACGCCGCTGTTCGCCGACATCAACGAAGGCAGCGACGACGACTGGCTGGCCGGCTTGCCGTAAGCGTCTTCGGGTCGCGGGGTCGTGGCGACGCGGGGAGGCAGCCGCGCCGTCATGCCGTTGCGGCACGTCCGCCGGAGGCACGGCAGGGTCGACTTCGGTCCCAACGCACTGCGCCATCGGAACGCGCACCGCTTCGCTCGTCGCGGCTGAAGCCGCTCCCACAGGGGCTGACGGCAAGCTGGCTAGGGCACTGTGGGAGGGACTTCAGTCCCGACGCACTACGCCATCGGAGCGCGTACCGCTTCGCTCGTCGCGGCTGAAGCCGCTCCTACGGAGACTTGCGGCAAGCTGGCTGGGGCACTGTGGGAGGGACTTCAGTGCCGACGCACTACGCCATCGGAACGCGTACCGCTTCGCTCGTCGCGGCTGAAGCCGCTCCTACAGTGGCTTGCGGCAAGCTGGCTACGACACTGTGGGAGGGACTTCAGTCCCGACGCACTGCGCCATCGGAACGCGTACCGCTTCGCTCGTCGCGGCTGAAGCGGCTCCTACCGAGATTTGCGGCAAGCTGGCTGGGGCACTGTGGGAGGGACTTCAGTCCCGACGCATTGCGCCATCCGAAAGCGCACCGCTTCGCTTGTGGCGGCTGAAGCCGCGCCTACAGTGGCTTGCGGCAAGCTGGCTACGACACTGTGGGAGGGACTTCAGTCCCGACGCGCTGCGCCATCCGAAAGTGCACCGCTTCGCTCGATTGCGCCGTCATCGCGCAGCGAGCGCGGACTGCAATGGCAGCGACGCGGCGTCCCCCACGGGCGGACGACGCTGCGCGTCCAGCGCCGACATGCACTGCAGCAATTGCGCGGCTACCGCGATCGCGATCACCGCCGGTGCCTTGCCCTCGATCCCGGGCAGGCCGATCGGGCAGGTCAGCCGCGTCTGCGCAGCCGTGCCCAGGCCGTCGTGGCGCAGCCGCGACAGGAACCGCGCGCGCTTGGAAGCCGAGCCGATCAGGCCGACAAAGCCGGCACGGCCGGCCAGCGCCTCCGCGGTGAGCCGGTAATCCAGCGCGTGATCGTGGGTCAGGATCAGCAGCATCGCGTCGGTGGGCGCGTTGCGGGCACGCGCGAGCAATGCGGCTTCATCCAGGTGCGCTGCACCGGCAGCGGTGGCCAAGTCCGCGCGCGGATCGACCCAGTCCAGCGCGAACGGCAGCTCGCGCAACGCACGCGCGATGGCGATGCCGACGTGCCCGGCACCGAACAGGAGCAGCGGCGTGCGCGGTGGGCCGATCGCCTGCCGCAGCAGCGCGCCGGCCGCGGGCGCCGGCGCACGCAGCGATAGCGACTGCGGCGGCGCGTCGTCGATGGCGTGCGCGATGCCGTCCACCTGCAACCGGGTCGACAGCGTGCGTCCCAGCGTCGCCTGCCGCAGCCAGTCGCGGTGCGCCGGATCCAGCCGCTCCAGCAACAGGCGCACGCGGCCGCCGCAACACTGGCCGAGCAGGTCGTCGGCGCGGGCCTGCGCCGCGCAGTCCGCACATTGGCCGCTGCAGGGCGCCGCACGCGCCGGCGCCGCCGCACCCAGCGTGTAGTCCTGCACCTGCCAACTGCCCGGCGGCTGCGCCAGCAGGTCGCGCGCCAGCGCACAGGCGCGCCATTCGAGCACGCCGCCGCCGATGGTGCCGATGCTGCCGTCGGCACTCACCAGCATGCGCGTGCCGGCCTCGCGCGGGGTCGAGCCGGCCGTGGCCAGCACGGTGATCAGCGCGGTCGCGCCGCGCGCCAGCGCCGCTTCGGCGTGCAGGCTCCAGTCAGCGCGCATCGGCGCGCCGTGCCGCGATCGCGGCCAGGATGCGTTCCGGGGTGGCCGGCGCGTCCAGGGCCGGCACGCCGTTGCCCGGCGCCGCCGCGGCCACCGCCTGGGTCAGCGCCGAGAACACCGAGATCGCCAGCATCAACGGCGGCTCGCCGACCGCCTTGGAACGGTGGATGGTCGGTTCGTCGTTGCGTCCGCCGTCCCACAGGTCGATCCGCATGCGCGCCGGGCGATCCCCCGCGGTGGGAATCTTGTACGTGGACGGTGCATGGGTGAGCAGCCGGCCATCTGCGTCGTAGACCAGTTCCTCGGTAGTCAGCCAGCCCATGCCCTGGACGAAGCCGCCTTCGACCTGGCCCAGGTCGATCGCCGGGTTCAGCGAACGGCCGACGTCGTGCAACACGTCCACTGCCAGCACCTTGTGCTCGCCGGTCAGGGTGTCGATCACCACTTCGCTCAGCGCCGCGCCGTAGGCGAAGTAGTAGAACGGGCGGCCGCGATGGCTGGCGCGGTCGTAGTGGATCTTCGGCGTGGCGTAGTAGCCGCTGGCGGCCAGCGAGATGCGCGCCATGTGCGCCTGCCGGCACAGCGCGCCGAAGTCCAGGTCCAGGCGCCCGGCGACGACCTTGCCGTCGGCGAAGCGCACCTGCGCCGGCGTCACGCCGCCGCGCTCGGCGGCCAGCGCGGCCAGGCGCGCGCGGATCTCGCTGGCCGCGTTGTACGCCGCCATGCCGTTGAGGTCGGTGCCGGAAGACGCCGCAGTGGCCGAGGTGTTGGGCACCTTGTCGGTGCGCGTGGCGGTGATGCGCACGCGCGCGGTGTCGATGCCGAACACGTCGGCGACGATCTGCGCGACCTTGATCATCAGCCCCTGGCCCATCTCGGTGCCGCCGTGGTTGAGCTGCACCGAGCCGTCGGCATAGACCAGCACCAGCGCGCCGGCCTGGTTGAGATGGGTGGTGGTGAAGCTGATGCCGAACTTCACCGGGGTCAGCGCCAGGCCCTTCTTCAGCACGCGGTGGCGCGCGTTGAACGCCGCCACCGCCGCCTGCCGCGCGGGGTAGTCGGCGCGCGCGGCCAGTTCCTCGATCAGTGCCGGCGCGACGTTGTCCTCCACGGTCATGCCGTACGGAGTGACGTTGCGGTGCGGCGCCGCGTACAGGTTGGCCCGGCGCACCGCCAGCGCATCGCGGCCCAGCGCGGCGGCGACCGCGTCCAGCACGCGTTCGATCGCCAGCATGCCCTGCGGCCCGCCGAAGCCGCGGAACGCGGTGTTGGACACGGTGTGCGTGCGCAAGCGGTGCGAGACGATCTCCACCACCGGCAGCCAATAGCAGTTGTCGGCATGGAACATCGCGCGGTCGTTGATCGCCAGCGACAGGTCGGTGGTGGCGCCGCAGCGCGAGGCCAGTTCCAGGCGCAGCGCCAGCAGGCGGCCGTCGTCGTCGAAGCCGACCTGATAGTCGACCTGGAAGTCGTGGCGCTTGCCGGTGATGCGCATGTCGTCGTCGCGGTCGTAGCGCAGCTTGGCCGGGCGGCCGGTCAGCGCGGCGACCAGCGCGCAGGCCGCCGCTGGCGCCGCCGCCTGGGTCTCCTTGCCGCCGAACGCGCCGCCCATGCGCCGCACTTCCACGGTCACATCGGCGCTGTCCAGGCCGAGCAGCGCCGCGATCAGGTGCTGTACCTCGCTCGGATGCTGGGTCGAGGACAGCACGTGCAACTGGCCCTGTTCGCCGGGCAGGGCCACGGCGATCTGTCCTTCCAGGTAGAAATGCTCCTGCCCGCCGATCTCCAGCGCACCGCTGCAGCGGCGCGGCGCCGCCGCCAGGGCGGCATCGACGTCGCCGCCGCGGGCCATGCGCTGCGCCGGCTCCAGCACCGCGCCAGCGGCGCGCGCCTCGGCGATGGTCAGCAGCGCCGGCAACGGCGCGTACTCGACCCGCGCCAGGCGCGCCGCGCGCCGCGCCGCGGCCTGGCTGTCGGCGGCCACCACGAACAACGGTTGGCCGTGGTAGAGCACGGTGTCGCCGGCGAACAACGGATCGTCGTGCGCGACCGGGGCGACATTGTTCTCGCCGGGAATGTCGGCGGCGGCGAATACCGCCACCACGCCGGGTGCCGCGCGCACCGGCGCCAGGTCCAGGCGCAGCAGCCGCGCATGCGGGTGGTCGCTGAGGCCGAACGCCAGGTGCAGCATGCCGGGCGGTTCCGGCAGGTCGTCGATGTAGCGCGCCTGGCCGCTGACGTGCGCCGGCGCGCTGTCGTGGCGCAGCGCGCGGTGCACCTGCGAGGACGCAGCGGCGGTAGCGGCGATCGGACCGTCAGCCATCGGCCAGCTCCAGCACCGACAGCGGCTCGTGCGGATGCGCGTGCCCGATCCACACCCGCCGCAGCAGGTTCGCCGCGACCGCCAGGCGGTACCCGGCCGAGCCGCGCACGTCGCTGAGCGGGCGGAAGTCCTGCGCCAGCGCCGCGGCGGCGGCCTCGACCGTGGCCACGCTCCACGGCTGCCCGAGCAGGGCCTGCTCGGCGCCGCGCGCGCGTTGCGGCGTGCCGGCCATGCCGCCGAAGGCGATGCGCGCCTGGCGCACCGTGCCGCCGACGATGCGCAACGCGAACGCGCCGCAAACCGCGGAGATGTCGCTGTCGAAGCGCTTGCTCAGCTTGTCGACGCGGTACAGCAGGTCCGCAGGCGGCCGCGGCACGTCCACGTGTTCGACGAACTCGCCCGGCTGCAGCGCCTGGCGGCCGTAGGCCAGGAAGAAGTCCTCCAGCGGCAACGTGCGCCGCACGTCGCCGCGGCGCAGGGTGACGCTGGCGCCGAGCGCGATCAGCGCCGGCGGCATGTCGCCGATCGGCGAGCCATTGGCGATGTTGCCGCCGATGGTGCCGGCATTGCGCACCTGGGTGCCGCCGATGCGCCGCAGCAGCTCGCCCAGCGCCGGGTGCAGCGCCGCCAGCGCGGCCTGCGCCTCGCTGTAGCGCACGCAGGCGCCGATGCGCAGCCCGTCCGCCGTCTCCTGCAGCCGGCGCAGTTCGGGGATGTCGCCGATGAACACCACGTCGTCGAGCACACGCTGCTGCTTGGTCACCCACAGGCCGACATCGGTCGCGCCGGCGACCAGGCGCGCCTCGGGCCGCTGCAGCAGCAAGGCCGCAAGCGCGTCGGCGCTGCGCGGCGCGGTGGCACGGCGCGCGCGCCCGGTGGTGGCATCGGCATGGGGCTGCGCCAGCGCGGCGGTATGGCGCAGCGCGCGCAGGCCGGCCAGGGTGGCCGCATCGTCGCGCGGCGCCGGCGGCACCGCCGCGCCGGCGTCCAGGATCGGGCCATAGCCGGTGCAGCGGCACAGGTTGCCGGCAAGCACGTCGGCCAGGGCCGCCTGGCCAGTGCCGAGCGCGCCGATGCTGCGCGCGTACAGCGACATCACGAAGCCGGGCGTGCAGAAGCCGCACTGCGAACCGTGGCGCTGCACCAGCTCCTGCTGCACGGCATGCAGCGCGCCGCCGGCCGCCAGGCTTTCCACAGTCAGCAGCGCCTTGCCGTCGAGCATCGGCACGAACAGGATGCAGGCATTGAGCGCACGCCAGCGCACCTGCTCGTCGCCCTCGGCACCCTCGCCAGCGGTCAGTTCGCCGACCAGCACCGTGCACGCGCCGCAATCGCCTTCGGCGCAGCCTTCCTTGCTACCGGTGCGGCCGAGCCGATAGCGCAGCAGGTCGAGCACGCTGGCGGTCGGATCCGCCGCGTCCAGTTCCATCGCCTGTCCGTCGAGCAGGAAGCGCACCGTGTCCATCTCAGCTGCCCCGGTAGGTGGAGTAGCCGAACGGCGAGACCAGCAGCGGCACGTGGCAATGCCCCGCATCCGCCAGGCCGAACGCGATCGGCACCACGTCCAGGAACGGCGGCTCGGGCAAGGCCACGCCGGCACCGCGGAAGTAATCGGCCACGGCAAATTCCAGCCGATAGCGCCCAGCGGCCAACTCCAGCGTGCGCAGCGCCGGACAGCGGCCGTCGGCATCGGTGACATCCTCATGCAGCAAGGCCTCGCCGGCGAACAGGCGCAGCGCCACGCCGGCGGCGGGCAGCCCGCGGCTCAGGTCCAGCACATGGGTCGACAGGCTGCTCATCCGACGGATTCCTCCAGGTGCGGCATCGGCCATTGGCCGACGAATTCGGGTTCGGCGTAGTCCATGTACGCGGCAAGCATCGCCTCGCGCTCGTCCAGGAACAGTTGGTCGGCAACCGCCTTCACCAGCCGCGGCAACGCGTGCTTCAGCCCGGACAGCGCCGCCGCCGACAGGCCCAGGCTCAGCAGCGCCGAGTAGTTGAACGCGAACAGGCCATGCAACGCCGACGCGTGCGCCGGGGTGCGCGGCAGCAACTCGAAGCCCGGTCCCAGGTAGGGATGCGCATCCAGCAGCGGCAGTTCCTGTCCCGGCGGCGGGCGGTAGCGGTCGCGCCAGCGCGCGATGCCGTCGGCCACCGCCGCCAGTTCCGGGCGCAGCGCCGGGTCGGTGACCAGGCCGGTGGACAGCACCACGAAGTCGAACGGCAGGCGCCCGTGCGGCGTGGTCACCAGCACGCCGTCGGCGGTCTCGGCCACGTCCTGCCACGGGCTGCCCAGGTGCAGGTGGAAATTGGGCCAGGCCGCGGCGCGTTCGAAGGTGTCATTGGTCGGCGGCTGGTTGCGGCGGAAGAAGCTGGCCATCATCGCGTACTTGTCGGCGTCCGGCAGCGCGGCGAAGCGCGGGATGATGCCGCTGCGTTCCATGTGCCGGATCGGATTGACCCGCGGCAGCGCGTTGCGGCGCACGAACACGTGCACCTCGCCGACGCCGGCGGCCAGCGCGTGCTGGGCGTTGTCGAAGGCCGAGGCGCCACCGCCGAGGATGCCGATGCGGCGCCCGGGCAGCGCCGCGTAGTCGATCGCCTCGGAGGTGTGGGCGTAGCGCGCGCGGGCCAGCTTGCCGGCCACCAACGACGGCACGTGCCATTGCCCACCGCCCTGGATGCCGGTGGCCAGCACCACCTTGCGCGCCAACAGCGCGTCGCCGCTCTCCAGGTGCAGGCGCTGCAGGCGCCGGGTCGGCAGCGGTTCGATGCGCAGCAGCCGCGCCTGGTTGCGCACCGGCAGGCCGAGCACCTCGCGGTACCAGCGCAGGTAGTCCATCCAGTCCGCGCGCGGGATCTTGCCCAGCGCGTCCCAGGCGGCGGTGCCGTGCCGGGCTTCCCAGTAGGCGCGGAAGGTCAGCGACGGCATGCCGAAGTCCAGCGCGCTCAGTTCCTTGGGCGTGCGCAGGGTGACCATCCGCGCATAGGTGACCCACGGCCCTTCCCGGCCGGCCGGGTTCTCGTCGATCACCAGCAGGTTGGAGATGCGCTCGCGCAGCAGGCCGAAGGCCGCGCCCAGCCCGCTCTGGCCGCCGCCGACGATGACCACGTCGTAGACGTGCTCGCCGTCGTGCGACTGCACGCGGGTCCAGTCGGGCCCGCCGTGGCCGAGCCACTGCAGCTCGCGCGCGACCTGCGCCGACAGCGCCTGCAGCCCGCCTGCCGCGGCGCTCACGACAGCGCCTCCAGGCGCAACCGCGCGATCTTGCCGATCTCGTCGAGGGCGGTGACGATCTCGGCCTCGCGCGTATTCGCCAGCCGCGCCTGCATCGCGGCGAGGATGCCGGCCTTATCGGTCAGGCGCACGCAGATCACGAACGGAAAATCGAAGCGCGCACGATAGGTGGCATTGAGCGCGTGGAAGCGCGCGAACTCCTCGGCGGTGAGGCGGTCCAGCCCGGCCTGCGCCTGCTCGGCGGCCGAGGCGGCGGTCAGGCGGCCGTCGATCGCGGCCTTGCCGGCCAGTTCCGGATGCGCGCGGATCAAGGCCAGTTGCTCCGCGACGCTGGCCGCGTGCAGCACCTGCAGCAGGCCGGCATGCAGATCGGCGAACGGGCGCTGCGCCGCGGCGCGCTGCACCACCCATGGCGAATGCTCGAACAACCCATGCAGGCGCGCGACGAACTCGACTTCGGGCAGCGCGTTCCAGTCGACGGCGCTCATGCGTGATCCCCCTGCAGCGAGACGTGCGCCGACACCACCTTCCAGCCGTCGGCGAAGCGTACCCAGCTCTGGCTCTGCCGGCCGCGACGCGGGCTGCCGTGGCGCTGGAATTCGGCATCGGCGGTGGCGAAGTCGCGCCCGTAGGCAACGATCTGCACGCGCAGCAGCCGCCGTTGCGGCGAGCCGCCGCGGCCGCGGCGGAACGCGCGGATGGCGTCGGCGCCGTACAAGGCCTCGCCGACGCCGTAGCGCACCGTGGTCGGCGCATCGTGGAACAGCCGGTCCAGCGTGGCGACATCGTCGTCCATCAGCGCGCGTTCGTAGGCGGCGAACGCCGCCTGCACCTCGGCCAGGACCTCGGGCGCGTTGAGGATCATGCCGGGTGCACCTGCTGCCAGTGGCGGGCGATGTCGATGCGCCGCGCGATCCAGGCCTGGCCGCTGGCCAGGACGTGATCGAGGAAGCGGGCCAGCGCCAGGGCGCGCGCCGGACGTCCGGCGATGCGCCCGTGCAGGCCCACCGACATCATCCGCCCGCCCTCGGCGCACAACTGCTCGAAGCCATCGCGCAGGTAGCGGAAGAACGGCTCGCCGTCGGCGAAGCCGTTGTAGGCGACGAACTTCATGTCGTTGGCGTCCAGCGTGTACGGCACCACCAGCTGCGCGCGGCCGTGGCGGCGGTCGTAATACGGCAGGTCGTCGGCGTAGCTGTCGGCGTCGTAGACGAAGCCGCCCTCCTCGGCCACCAGCCGCGCGGTGTTGGGACTGGTGCGCCCCTGGTACCAGCCCAGCGGGCGCGCCCCGGTGACCTGCGTGTGCAAGGCGACTGCGGCGGCGATATGCGCGCGCTCGGTCGCTTCCGGCACCTGTTGGTAATCGATCCAGCGCAGGCCGTGACTGGCGATCTCCCAGTCGGCGTCGCGCATCGCCTGCACCGCCTCGGGATTGGCCGCCAGCGCCTGCGCCACGCCGAACACCGTGACCGGCACGCCGCGTGCGGCGAACAGCCGCTGCAGCCGCCAGAAACCGGCGCGGCTGCCGTATTCGTACAGGCTCTCCATCGCCATCGCGCGCGCGCCCGGCTGGCTGTGCGCGCCGACCATCTCCGACAGGAACGCCTCCGAACCGGCATCGCCGTTGAGCACGCTGTTCTCGGCGCCTTCCTCGTAGTTGAGCACGAACTGCACTGCCACGCGCGCGCCGCCCGGCCACTGCGGATCCGGCGGCTGCGCGCCATAGCCGACCAGGTCGCGCGCGGCGCTCATCGCGGCGCTCCGTCGGCGTGCCAGGCGGCCAGCGCCGCCTCCACCGCGGCGCCCGCCGCGCAGGCATGGCCTTCGGCGCGCAGCACCGCCTCCAGCGCGCCCAGGGTGATCAGCACCTTGTGCTTCATCGCGTTGTAGCCCATCGCGCCGATGCGCCACAGTTTTCCCTGCAACGGCCCGAACGCGGTGCCGATCTCGATCTCGAAATCCTCGCGCAGGCGCCGCCGCACCGCCTCGCCGTCGATGCCGGCGGGAATCGCCACGCCGGTGACGTTGGCCATGCGGTAGCGGTCGTCGCCGAACACCTGCAGCCCCAGCGCCCGCACGCCGGCGGCGACCGCGCGGCCGGCCGCGGCATGCCGCGCGAAGCGCGCCGGCAGGCCTTCCTGCAGCGCCACGCGCGCGCATTCGCGCGCCGCGTACAGCATGCTGGTGGCCTCGGTGTGGTGGTTCAGGCGCTTGTCGGACCAGTAGTCCATCACCATCGCCAGGTCGAAGTAGTTCGAGGCGATGCGCACGCCGCGGCCGTTGGCGATGTCGTCGCGGACGATGCCGCGCTCGACGTGGCGACGCGCGAAGATCGCCTCGGCGGCCTGCGCCGACACGGTGATCGGCGCCGAGCCGGACGGCCCGCCCAGGCACTTCTGCAGGCCGCCGGTGACCACGTCCACGCCCCAGGCGTCGCTGGCGATCGGCATGCCGCCGATGGTCGCGGTGGCATCGACGTAGGACAGCGCGCCGGCAGCGCGGCACAGCGCGCCGAGGCCGTCCAGCGGCTGCGCCATCGTGGTCGAGGTGTCGCCGTGCACGCAGGCGACCAACTTCGGCGCGAAGCGTTCGATCGCGTCGGCCACGGCCGTCATCGGCACCACCTCGCCCCACGGCGCCTCCACGTTCTCCACTACCGCGCCGATGCGGCCGAGGATTTCGCCCAGCAGCAGGCCGAAGCGGCCGAAGTTCAGCACCAGCACGCGCTCGCCCGGCGCCACCAGCGACACCAGCGCCGCCTCGATGCCGGCGCGCGCGGTGCCGTCGACCAGGAAGGTCCAGTGATTCTCGGTGCCGAACAATGGCCGGTACAGCGCCATCACCTGGTTCATGTAGCCGGTCATTTCCGGGTCGAACTGGCCGAGCAGGTCCGCGGACATCGCACGCAGCACGCGCGGATGCGCATTGACCGGACCCGGCCCCATCAGCAGGCGTTGCGGCGGATCGATCTCGCCGAACAGGTCGGCGGGCAGCGGCTCAACGGACAAGGGTGTCTCCCAGGGAATCGAGGAAGTGCAGCATCGCCGCCACCGCCAGTTCGGCGTCGGCGGGCTCCACGTGTTCGGCCGGGTGGTGGCTGACGCCGCCGGCACAGCGCAGGAACAGCATCGCGGTCGGGCACAGCGCGGCCATCACCATCGCGTCGTGGCCGGCACCGGACACCAGCCGCCGCGGCGCGATGCCCTGCGCGGCGATGGCCGTTTCCACCGCCGCGACCAGGCGCGGAGCGCAGGGACTGGCCGGCAGGTCCTGCACGCACTGCAGCTCCAACTGCACGCCGCGCGCAACGGCGATCGCGTGCAGGCGCTGCGTGATCGCCTCGGCCGCGGCATCGCGCGCGGCGTCGGTGCCGGCGCGCACGTCGATCGAGAACTCGACCCGCCCCGGCACCACGTTGACCGCGCCCGGCGCCACCTGCAGGCGCCCGACCGTGGCCACCAGGTCCGCCGGCCCGCTGCGCGCCACCTGCTCCACCGCCAGCACGCACTCGGCGGCGGCGGTGAGCGCATCGGCGCGCAGGTCCATGCGCGTGGTGCCGGCGTGGCCGGCGCGGCCCAGCAGCAGTGCGCGGTAGCGGCGCTGCGCAGCGATACCGCTGACCGCCCCCAGCGCCAGCCCCTCGGCCTCCAGCACCGGCCCTTGTTCGATATGCGCTTCCAGATAGGCCAGCACCTCCTGCGGCGCGCGCGCCGCATGCGGCAGCAGCGCGATGTCCAGGCCCCAGGCGGCCAGCGCCTCGGCCAGGGCGATGCCGTCGCCGTCGTGCACCTGCAGCGCTGCCGGGTCCAGCGTGCCGGCCACCGCGCGGCTGCTCAGCATCGATGCCGGGAAGCGCGAGCCTTCCTCGTCGCCGAAGGCGATCACCTCGATCGCGAACGGCAGCCGCCGACCCTGCGCGTGCAGCGCGGCCACGCATTCGATGCCGAGCATGATCCCCAGCGGACCGTCGTAGCGGCCGGCGTCGCGCACGCTGTCCAGGTGGCTGCCGATCAGCAGCGCCGGTGCATTCGCGACCGCGCCTTCGTAGCGGCCAAGCAGGTTGCCGGCCGGGTCGATGCGGGTATGCAGCCCGGCCTCGCCCATCCATGCCGCCACCGCCGCCACGGAGGCGCGATGCGCCGGGCTCAGCCAGCCGCGAAACAGGCCGTCCGCGGTGTCGCTGTAGGGCGCCACGCCGAGCGCGTCGCAGCGCGCGACCGCACGCAGGCCGGCGCTGGGCATCGGCGCCGTCGGGGCCGTGGCCGATGCAGGGGCCGTGGCGGCGGAGGGGACGTGGCTGGCGAACATGGCGCGGTCACGAAGGAGGAAAGAAGCGAGCTATAGCGGGCACCGAATCGGCGGAAAAATCCATCCGATTCAATGGATTAGCGATAAAAAAAAACGATTCGTAGCGGTTGTTGGCACTATACGAAGCGCCAGGATTGCAGGCAAACGCCGTTTTCGCGTGGAGGCATTGCAAAAAATGCAACGCACCCTCGCCCCCCCCCCCCCGACCCCTCTCCAGGCGGGAGAAGGGCCAGGCACTTCCCTTCTCCCGTCGGGAGAAGGTGCCCCGAAGGGGCGGATGAGGGTACGGGCGCAGCCTCGTGCACCCAGACTCCGCGAGTCGCTTTCGCGCCGGACCCTCACCCCAACCCCTCTCCCGGTGGGAGAGGGGCTAGGCGCTTCCCTTCTCCCGCTGGGAGAAGGTGCCCCGCAGGGGCGGATGAGGGTACGGGCGAAGCCTCGTGCACCTGACTCCGCAAGTCGCTTTCGCGCCGGACCCTCACCCCAACCCCTCGCCCGGTGGGAGAGGGGCCAGGCACTTCCCTTCTCCCTCCGGGAGAAGGTGCCCCGAAGGGGCGGATGAGGGTACGGGCGCAGCCTCGTGCACCTGACTCCGCGGGTCGCTTTCGCGCCGGACCCTCACCCCAACCCCTCCGGTGGGAGAGCGGCTAGGCGCTACGCGCCCGTGCGCGGCTCCAGGATCGCTTCCACCCGCGGCGCCAACACCTTGAGCATGGCCTGCGCCGCCCTGGACAGTTGCCGCTGCGGCGCCACGCACAGCGCCAGCGTCATCGGCCTGGCCAGGCCCTCGCGCAAGGGCACGAACGCCAGCC
Source organism: Xanthomonas sp. PPL134 (assembly GCF_040595915.1). Taxonomy (NCBI): domain Bacteria; kingdom Pseudomonadati; phylum Pseudomonadota; class Gammaproteobacteria; order Lysobacterales; family Lysobacteraceae; genus Xanthomonas; species Xanthomonas sp. PPL134. The sequence continues at coordinate 124,278 of NZ_JAMDLL010000003.1, read as the reverse complement.
GCCCGTCGGCCAGGTCGGCGAGCACGTCCAGTTGCGACAGCAGGCCCACGCCGACGCCCTGGCGCACCAGCGCGCGCAGCGTGCGCACGTCGTTGCAGCGGATGCAGCGGCCCGTGTCGATGTGCTGGCGCTGGTACACCGCCTTGGCGTGCTCGTTGACGATCAGCGGCGCCGCCGGCAACAGCAGGCGATGTTCGCCGAGCAGGTCGTTCAACTGCAGGCTCGCCCTGCCGCTGAGCGGGTGCCCGACCGGCATGCACAAGCCCAGCGGGATCTCGGCGAAGGCGACCACCTCCAGGTCGATGCCGCTGACCGGATCCAGCAGCAGGCCGACATCCACTTCCGCGGCGACGACCTTGTCGGCCACCTTCTGGTTGTCCTCGGTCTGCAGGTTGAAGGTCAGGCCCGGGTGCGCGTCGATCAGGTGGGCCAGGGCATCGACCACGATGCCCTCGCTCAACGCATCGATCATCGCGATCTCGACATGGCCGCGGCGCAGCCCCTTCAATTCGTCGAACAGCTCCAGCGTGCGTTGGTAGCTCTTTTCCCAGCGCCGCATGTCGACCAGCAGCAGTTCGCCGGCGCTGGTCAGGCGCAGGCCGCCCGGCAGCCGCTCGAACAACTGCACGCCCAGCTCCTGCTCGGCCTTGAGGATCTGCCGGTCGATCGCCGAGGCCGATACGTGCAGCGCCTCGGAGGCGCGGCGGATGCTGCGCCAATGCGCCACTTCCATGAAATAGCGGGTGAAGCGGGAGAAGGTCAGCATGACGGCTCAAAGTTCCTGGGTGCGCAACACGCGGCGCGGACGCGGCGGCGATGGCGCGCCTGGGCCATGGTACGGAAGCGCTGCCGCCGGCGTGGCGTGCGCGGCGTTGCGGCGCAGACGTGGATGGCATGGCGCGCGCCGCGCCTCATTGCGCCTGCGGATCGAAATAGGCCTCCCAGGTCGCCGCCGATCCCGCCCGCGTGGCCGCCTGCCGAAACCGCTGCATCGCCTGCGCGTCGTCGCCGCTGTTGAGCAGCGCCACGCCGAGGTTGAAGTAGGTATGGCGGTCCTCCGGCTGCAGCCGCACGGCGCGCTGCAACGCGTCGACCGCATCGGCGTAGCGCCCCAGGTCGCACTGCACCGCCCCCAGGCCGGTGAGCAGCGCGGCATCGTCCGGCGCCGCCGCCAGCGCGGCCAGCAGCAGCGACTCGGCCTGCACCAATGCCGCGCCCCCGCCCTGCGGATCGGTCATCGCCGCATGCACCAGCACCCTGGCGCGCACGAGGGCGTCGCGGCCGTGGCCGTGGCCGTGGCCGTGGCCGGCGCCAGCATCGGCCACGGGCGACCCGCCTACCACCCCGCCACCGCCCCATCGCTGCGCGGGTCGCTGGCACCGCTCAGAGTGCCGTCGGCCTCGCGCACCAGCGCGCCGGCGTGGCCCATCACCGAGGAGAACGGCGGCAGCAGTTCGACGGCATGGCCGGCTGCGCGCAAGGCCTGCACCACCGCGGGATCGAAGCGGTCCTCCAGCTTCAGCGTGGTGCTGTCCTCGCCCCAGGTGCGGCCGAGCAGCCAGCGCGGCGCGCTGACCGCCTGCTGCAGCGGCACGCCGAAGCGGGCGTAGCGGCTGAACAGCGCCGCCTGGGTCTGCGGCTGGCCTTCGCCGCCCATGGTGCCGTAGGCCATCAGCCGGCCGTCGTCGAAGCGCGCCAGCGCCGGGTTGAGCGTATGGAACGGCTTGCGTCCGGGCGCCAGCGCGTTCCAGCCGTCGGCGGCGAGACGGAAGCTGCAGCCGCGGTTCTGCCAGACGATGCCGCTGCGCGGCAGCACCAGCCCGGAGCCGAATTCGAAATAGGTGGACTGGATGCAGCTGACCGCACGGCCGGCACCGTCGATCGCGCCGAACCAAACGGTGTCGCCGGCCTGCGACGGCTGCGGCCACGGCAGCGCGCGCGCCGGATCGATGCGGGCGGCCATCGCGTCGAGCGCGCCGGCATCGTCGAGCAGCGCCTGCGCGTCCAGGGTCATCCAGGCCGGGTCGCCGACGTGCGCATCGCGGACCAGGAACGCCTGCTTGGTCGCTTCGACCAGGCCGTGCAGGTGCGCGTAGCCATCGGCCCGGTCCGCGGCCAGGCGGTCGAACAGCGCCAGGATCAGCAGCGAGGCCAGGCCCTGGGTCGGCGGCGCGTGGTTGTACAGGCGCGCGCCGGCGACCGCCACCGACAACGGCACGCTGGCCTCGGCCTGGTGCGCGGCCAGATCGGCGGCGCGCAGCGGGCTGCCCAGCGCCTGCAGGTCGGCGGCGAGGTCGGCGGCCAGCGCGCCGCGGTAGAAATCGTCCAGGCCGGCCGCGGCCAGGCGCTGCAGGGTGGCGGCCAGTTGCGGCTGGCGCAGCAGCTCGCCCTCGCGCAGCGGCCGCCCGGCGGCTTCGAAGATCGCCGCGTAGGCGCCGGGCTGGGCACGCAGTTCGGCGCCCTTGGCCGCGGCGATGGCGCTGCCGCCGAGGGTGACCGGCACGCCGGCCGCGGCATGCTGGATGGCGTCGTCGAGCAGGCGCGCCAGCGGCAGCCGCGCCTCGCTCTGGCGCAAGGCCAACGCCCAGCCGGACACGGTCCCGGCCACGGTATTGGCCGCGCCCGGACCGCGCCAGGGAATCGCCGCCTGCCCGGCGTAGTGCTGCAGCGTGGCACCCTGCGCGGCGCGGCCGCAGGCGTCGATCGCGTGCACGCAGCCGTCGGGTTCGGCGATCAACCAGAAGCCGTCGCCGCCGATGCCGGTCATGTGCGGATAGACCACCGCCAGGCAGGCCGCGGTCGCCACCGCCGCCTCCACCGCGGTGCCGCCGTCGCGCAGCACGTCGCGCCCGGCCTGCGCGGCGAGATGATGCGGGGCGACCACCATGCCGCGCCGCGAACGCAAGGTGTGCAGCATCAGCGCGGCTCCAGCGACGGCGGGGTCGCGCCGATCAGGCCGGCGCCTTCCAGGTGCGCAGCGAGCGCGAACAAGCGGTCCTCGCGCCCCGGCGCGGCGATCAGTTGCACGCCCAGCGGCAACTGCCCCGGGCGGTACAGCGGCGCGGCCAGCACCGGGCAGCGCGCCAGGCCCAGCGGCTGGGTGAACACGCCGAGGTTGGCGCGCGCCGACACCGCCGCCCCGTCGAGTTGGATCGTCTCCTGGTCGATGCGCGGCGCCGCGCACGGTGTGGCCGGCGCCAGCAGCACGTCGACCCCGTCCCACAGGCGCTGCATCGCCTCGGCGAACCACGCACCGAAGCGCTGCGCGTCGGCAATGGCCGCGGCGGGCAGTTGCAGCCCGGCGAGCAGGCGATCGCGCGTGGCCGGATCGAAGCGGTCGCCGTGCGCGGCCAGCGCTTCGCGATGGCGATAGCCGCCCTCGGCCGCGGTCATCACGAACGCCGCCGCGCGGGCGCGTTCGGCCTGCGGCAGTTCGCGCCAGGCGTTGCCGCCCAGCGCGTCGTGCAGCGCGGCCAGGCCGGCCTCCAGCTCCGGATCGAGATTGCGCCGGAACCAGCCGTCCAGGCGCGCCACGCGCAAACCGGCGGCGTCCAGCGACGGCAGCCGCTGCCCGCGCATGGCCTCGTACACCACGCGCAGGTCGGCGACCGTGGTCGCAAACGGCCCGACCACGTCGAAGGCCTCGACGAACGGAAACACGCCATCCACCGCCAGGCTGCCATGGCTTGGGCGCAGCCCGTAGACGCCGCACAGCGCCGCCGGCACGCGGATCGAGCCGTTGGTGTCCGAGCCCAGCGCGAACGGCACCCAGCGCGCCGCCACCGCCGCCGCCGAGCCGCCGGAGGAACCGCCGGCCAGGCGCTGCGGATCGTGCGGATTGGCGGTGGTGCCGTAGTGCGCGTTGACCGTGGCGAAGCCGTAGGCGAACTCGTCCATGTTGGCGGTGCCGACCAACACCGCGCCGGCCTCGGCCAGGCGCCGCACCACCGCCGCATCGTGCGTGGCCGGCGCGGCATCGGCGCGCAGCGCGGCGCCGGCGGTGGTCGCCAGGCCGGCGACATCGAACAGGTCCTTGACCACGAACGGCACGCCGGCCAGCGCACCGCCATCGCTGCCGCCGGCCAATGCCGCCTGCACGCGCGCGGCGTCGGCCTCGGCACGCGCCGGCAGCGGTCGCGTCACCGCACACAGTTGCGGATTGTCGCGTTCGATCTGCGCCAGCGCCTGCCGCGCGTGCCGCTGCGCAGCGCCGCCGTCGGCACGCGTGGCCGCGACCAGCGGGGCGATGACCCCGCCCTCCTGCGGCGCCGACGGTGGCGGTGGCGCGGCGAAGTCCTGCAGCAGTTGCGCGTAGCCGCGCAGCAGTTCGGCGTTGCGCTGGATACCGGCCTGCCACGTCTCTGGGATCTGCATGAGGTCGCCTCGCTAAGGGGGAGCGGTGCACGCTGTCGATCGCCAGCGTCGCCTGCAAGGCGCGGTTCGCGCAACCGCCGCGAACCGCGGGCGTGTCCTCCCGCTACTCATCCGCCACCTTGGGCCTGGCCTGGACGGCGCCGGCGTCACGCGGTGCGGCGCCCGACCGATCGTAGGCCGATGGCCGGCCTACCGCGGCAGCGGCGCGCCCAGCGCCGGCGGCTGCGGCGCGGTCAGGCGCTCGACCAGCAACTGCTCGATCGCGGCCACGTCCACCTCGCGCACCACCTGCTGCGCCTGCTCGCCCAGGCCCGGCTGGTAGCCCGGCGCCCACGACAGGATGTCGCCGTAGCCGGCGCCGAACTCGGTGTTGGTGTCCACGTACAGGGTCTCGCTGACGGTAGCCAGTTCCGGACGCAGCCACACCGCGGTGGCCAGTTCGTCCCACATCGGGAAGCCGGGTTCGCGCCGGCGCAGCGCATGGCCGATCGGCGTGTCGGCGGCGCTCATCCGTGCCAGCAGCTGCGGGGTCAGTTCGGTGGCCGTGGACGGATCCACCGGCACCATCACCATGCGCCGCCACGGCGCACGCATCACGATGCTGGCCGCTTCCGGATCCCAGCGGATGTTGAACTCGCGCCGCGGCGAATTGACGAACTCGCGCGCGAACTGCGCCGCCGAGACGCTGTCGCGGCGCTGCCGCGGATTGAGGCTGCCGCCCATGTAGACCAGTTCCTTGGCCAGCGAGGCGAACGCCGGATCCAGCCGCTGCGCCAGCGCCAGGTTGGTCAGCGGCCCGGTGGCGACGATGCTGACCTCGCCCGGGAACTCGCGCACCTTGCGGATCATGAACAAGGCGGCAGGCTCGCTGGCCGCCTGCACCACGCTCGGATTACCCAGCGGCAGATCCGGGACCACGTCGTGGGCGTGGTAGCGCGGCGCGCTCTGCACCGTGTCGTGCTCGACCCATTGCCGGGTCCAGGCGCCCTTCCACAGCAGCTTGCCGTACAGCGCCTCCCAGCGCTCGGTGGCCCGCTCGCTGTTGAGCAGCGGGAACACCGGGCCGGGCAGCACCGGCACCTCGCCGCGCCCGGCGATCTCGAGCAGGCGCCGGGTGTGCGCCAGCGCCTCGTCGCGCCAGATGTTGCCGCTGACCACCGAGATGCCGAGCACCTCGACCTCGGGCGATTGCAGCAACAACAACTGCGCGGGGGTGAAGCCGTCGATGTCGTCCTCGAGGATGACGCGGCGGCGCGGCGCGATGGCGGATGGAGGAATGAGCGTGGTGGCTGTGCTGGCGGAGGCGATCGGCATGAGGCGGGACGGTCGATGGCGGAACGGGACACAAGGCGCGACCCGCGCGCGGGCACGCCGGTCGATGCGAGAAGGGCGGCGCGTCGAAACGGAACAGCCGGCGACGTGCCGCATGGGCAGTAGGGTAATCGGGTTTGCGTGCATCGCCACGCACGGCGATGCGCCGCGGTGTGCCGGCATGCGGCGCTCGTTGCCTCCATGAGGAGCGGCGACGATGTGCGACCCGCGCCGACGTCTTGGGCAGCCGCGTAAACTTGGCGCGTACTCGAACCAAGGAAGGACCGCATGCACGACCGAACCGATCGACCGCCGGCGCACGCACAGACGCGCGTGCCGCTGCTGGTCCGCACGACCTCGCCGGCGCATTTCCTGCTGGCGCTTCTGCTCGGCGCGAGCCTGCAGCGCGCGCTGCCCCTGCCGCTGCCGCAGGGCGCCACGCTGGCCTGGCTGCAACTGGGCGGCGGCGTGGTCGCGCTCGCCGGCCTGCTGCTGGCGTGCTGGTGCTTCGTGCTGTTCGCGCGCGATCGCACCACCCTGCTGCCCGAGCGCATGCCGGCGCAGTTGGTCTGCCACGGGCCGTACCGGCATACCCGCAATCCGATGTACGTCAGCCTGATCCTGAGCTACCTCGGCCTGAGCGTACAGATCGGCTGGCCCTGGTCGGCGCTGCTGCTGCCGTTGCCGCTGCTGGCCTTGCAGTGGGTGGTGATCCCCTACGAGGAAGCGCGCCTGCGCGAGCGCTTCGGCAGCGCCTACGACCACTACTGCGCGCAGGTCGCGCGCTGGCTGTAGCCGCCGGCCGCGCCGGCGCGCCTCAGCGCGCCAGCCACCAGGCCGCCGCCGCGGCCAGCAGCAGCGCCAGCAGGATCCAGCGCCAGCGCCCACCGTGGTCGCCGGCGCTCACCGCCGAGGCGGCGCCCAGGGTCGGCGCCGACCGCAGATGCCGCTGCACCAGGTCCAGTGCCTCGCGCAGCGACATGTCCGGGTAGTGCGCGAACACCAGCTTGGCCGCCTTGCGCCGCTCGCCGCGGCGTAGCGCCAGCTCCGCCGCCGGCGGCAGGCGCCGTTCCTCTGGCACGGTCGACGCCTGCAACCTGGCTGCGGTGTCCGGCCTCGTGCCCGCTGCCGGGCCGGAAGCGTGGCGATCGAGCAGCTCGGTCACCGAACGTGCCGCGCCGGCCAGCAGCCAGGCGTCGACCTGCTCCTTGGCGCTGCGCAGGTCCATGCCGGTGTGGGTCCGCAGCAGCTTGATCGCCTGGATGATCTGGCCCTGCGCGAGGGCATCGGCAACCTGCGGGGGCGGCGGGTTCGGGTTCATGTCGCAGGTGCTGAGATCGGGACGCGCCAGTCTTGCCGCTAGCCGGTTAAGCGGCTGTGGCAGCGCGCGACGGCGGCGGTCCCGCCCTCACGTGTCCATCATTCGGCTCCCCTAAAGATCGCGTCATGAACATCGAAATCTGGCAAGGCGACATCACCGAACTCGACGTGGACGCGATCGTCAACGCCGCCAACGAGTCCCTGCTCGGCGGCGGCGGCGTGGACGGCGCGATCCACCGTGCCGCCGGCCCGGACCTGCTGGAAGACTGCCGACGCCTGCCGGAACTCAAGACTGGCGTGCGCTGCCCGGTGGGCGAAGTCCGCGCGACCGCGGGCCACCGGCTCAAGGCGCGGCACGTGCTGCATACCGTCGGCCCGGTGTGGCGCGACGGCGCCCACAACGAATCCGCGCTGCTCGCCAACTGCTACTGGCGCACGCTGCGTCTGGCCGAGCAGATGGGCCTGCACTCGGTGGCGTTCCCGGCGATCAGTTGCGGCGTCTATGGCTATCCGCTGCACCAGGCCGCGCGCATCGCGGTCACCGAGACCGACGCCTGGCAGCGCGCGCACGCGGTGCCCAAGCGGATCATCCTGGTGGCCTACAACGAGGCCACCGCCAAGGCGTATCGGCAGGCGCTGCGCGACGTGCAGTGCGCCACCGCGGCCTGAGCGTCCGACCAACCGGCGGGGCTCACCAGGCAGCCATTGCCCACCTCTGACCTTGCAAGGCCTGCCTTTCACCCTATGGCGGGCGTTGAAGGGTCTGCAGTAACAACACCCGCATTGTCACTGTGGGTATTTCCCCGACACCGTGTCGGGGGACGCGGCAAAGAGTGATGCTGCGCTCAGATTTGCTCAGATTGATCCGCGGTCGGAAGGCTACATTGCGCGAGCCTCAATCCTAACGCCGCCTTAACATCATGACGATCTCCTGCCGTCCGCGTCCTAGCACGCTGGCGAATGCGCTGTTCGCGCTTCCGTGGGCCGCCGGCCTCGCCTTGACCCTGACCTGCGCGCCGGCCTTCGCCCAGGAGGCCGCCCCGGCCACCGGCACGGCCGCCGAGGCGACGACCCCGATCGCGGTACAGGCGATCCGCGTCACCGGCGTCGGCGACCATCCGCGCGAGCGGATCGATCCGGCGCGCCTGCAGGCGCTGGCCGACGCCCGCCTGCGTGCGCTCGGCGGCGGCACGCTGCCGGCCCAGCTCAGCTTCGCGCAATTGCAGCAGATCGCCGACGCGCTGACCCAGGCCTATCGCCAGGCCGGCTTCCTGGTCGCCCGCGCGTATCTGCCGGTGCAGACCCTGGGACCGGACCAGGTGGTCGAGATCCGCGTGATCGAAGGCCGGGTCGGCAAGATCACCGTCGAGGGCACGCGCCGCTACGACGACCGCCTGATCGCCAGCCCCGCCCTGGCCCTGCAGGGCCAGATCCTGCGCCAGCAGGACCTGCAATCGGCGTTGCTGTACACCCGCGACCTGCCCGGCGTCTCCGCCACCTCCGTGCTCAAGCCCGGCGCCAACCCCGGCGAGACCGACGTGGTGATCCAGGCCAGCGAGGAGCGTCCGCTGCAGGTCAGCGTCGGGGCCAGCAACTACGGCACCCCGAGCATCGGCCGCTACCGCGCCCAGCTCGGCGTGGACTGGAACAACCCGCTGGGCCTGGGCGACCACCTGTCGGCCAGCTACGCCTATGCGCTGGATCCGGCCAATACCTGGCAGGGCAGCTTCGCCTACCAGGTGCCGATCGCCGGCGTGGACGGCCTCAGCGCCAGCGCGTCCTACACGCGCAGCGTGGTCAACCTCGACAACGGCGCGTTCGCCGCGCTCGACATCCACGGCCCGACCCAGCAAACGGCACTGGGCCTGGACTGGAAATTCGTCAATTCCGACGCCTGGCGCGTGCAGAGCTGGCTGCACCTGGTCAAGGAGAGCTCGCGCCTGCAGGGCCTGGGCGTGCTGTTGTCCAAGCAGAAATTCGACGTGGCCGAACTCGGCACCAGCGTGCGCCACGACGACCGTCGGCTCCACGCCATCGACCTGCTGCAGCTCAGCGTGCGCGGCGCGCTCGACGACGACTCGCCGCAGACCGACTACCTGTACGCCCGCCACGACCGCCACTTCACGGTCGCCCGCCTGAGCTACACCCGGCTGCAAGGGCTGACCGCCACGCAGCGCCTGCAGCTGCGCTTCAACGGCCAGTACAGCGACGACACCCTGACCCCGCTGGAACAGTTCTCGCTGGGCGGGCCGACCAGCGTGCGCGCCTTCCCGCTCGGCGCCGCGCTCGGCGACCGCGGCTTCGATTCCGGCCTGGAATACCAGGTGGACGCACCCGGCTTCGCCACCGCCGCCTCGCCGTTCGGCGGTCGCGCCTGGGGCCAGTTGCTGACCGCCAGCGTGTTCTACGACTACGGCCGGGTCTACCCCAACGGCGCCAACCGCGCCGTGTACGACAGCGTCACCACCTTCGAGGGTGCCGGTGTCGGCCTCAGCTTCCGGCTGCCCGACTGGCACGGGCTCTCGTTCGATCTGGCCGCGGCCAAGCCCACCGGCACCACCCAGCCGGGCGACGGCAAGGATGTGCGCTACTGGGCCCGCTTCGGCCTGACCTTCTGACCTGGGGATCCCCATGAACCGCATCTACCGCCTCGTCTTCAACCGCAGTCTCGGCGTGCTCCAGGTCGCCTCCGAAGTCGCCGCCGGCCATGCCGGCAGCGCTGGCGCCGGCGCGGCGCGCCTGGCCGCGCCGCTGCTGCCCTTCGCCCTGGCCTGCGCACTGGCCGCGCCGGCCTACGCCAGCGGCGTGCCGTCGCTGTCCAGCGCCACCGGCGCCACCGTGTCGCAGAACGGCGGCACGCTGCAGATCGACCAGAACGCCGCCAAGGCCGTGCTGAACTGGAACAGCTTCAACGTCGGCAAGGATGCCAGCGTGGTGTTCCTGCAGCCGTCCAGCTCGGCGGTGGCGCTCAACCTGATCGACGCCAGCCGCGGCGCCAGCGTCATCGACGGCAGCCTGCGCGCCAACGGCAACGTGTTCCTGATCAACTCCGCCGGCATCCTGTTCGGCAACCACGCGCAGGTGAACGTCGGCGGCCTGGTCGCCAGTTCGCTGGGCCTGGCCGGCGACGACGCGCACGGCTACCTGCTCGCGCGCGGCGACCATGGCGCTGCCAGCGTGGTCAACCAGGGCAGCATCAACGCCGGCAACGGCGGCTCGGTGAACCTGGTCGGCAACCATGTCGACAACCGCGGCAGCATCACCGCCGACGGCGGCGCCATCCGCCTGCTCTCGGCCGACCAGGTCAAGGTGACCATGGACGCGGCCGGCGCGATCGGCATGCAGATGGTCGCGGCCGCCAGCCAGTCGGTGGACGGCGCGGCGGCGGCTGTGGAGAACAGCGGCAGCCTGCGCGCAAACGGCGGGCAGATCCTGCTGCAGGCCGGCAGCACCGGGTTGTCGCAGTTGCTGGTCAACAATATCGGCACGCTCGAAGCCACCGGCATCGACACGTCCGGCGGCAGCGTGCGTCTGATCGGCAGCGGCGGCGACGTGGCCAGCAGCGGCCGCATCGATGTCTCCGGCACTGAGGGCGGCAGCGTGCAGTTGCTGTCCGATGGTGCGGTGAATGTCGATGGCCGCATCGATGCCCGCGGCAGCGTGGCCGGCGGCAGTATCCGCATCGGCGGCGGCTACCAGGGCGGCGAACAGTTGCAACATGCCAGCGCGGCCACCGTCGCCAGCGGCGCGACACTCGACGCCAGCGCGACCGGCCAGGGCAATGGCGGCTCGATCGTGGTCTGGTCCGATGGCCACACCGCGGTGCACGGCGCGCTGCATGCCGACGCGGCCGGCAGCGGCAACGGCGGCCTGCTCGAAACCAGCGGCCACACCGTCGACTTCTCCGGCATCGACGTCGGTGCCAAGGGCGCCGGACCTGGCAGCGCCGGCACCTGGCTGGTCGACCCGGAAGACCTGACCGTGGACAGCGCGGCGGCCAGCACCATCAGCGGCACGTTGAACGGCGGCACCAACGTCACCCTGCTCGCCAGCCTCACCAACGCCAGCGGTCCGGGCAACGTGAGCAGCGGCGCCGGCGACATCAACGTCAATGCGGCGATCGGCTGGAGCGGCAACTCCACGCTGACCCTGGACGCGTACCACAGCATCCACCTCAATGCCGCCGTCACCGCGACCGGCGACACGGGCGGCCTGGTGCTGAACTACGGCGGCTACACCGACAACGGCACCGTCGGCGGCACGGGCGACTACTACGTCAACACCCCCGTCTCGCTCGGTGGCGCGCATGCCAGCCTGAGCATCAACGGACAGGCGTACCGGCTGATCCACTCGCTGGCCGACGCGGCCACCTACTTCAACAGCCCCGGCTCCTACGCGCTGGCCCAGGACATCGACCTGAGCGGCGTCACCCGCAGCAGCGCCCTGGTGTCCTCCTTCCAGAGCAAGCTGGCCGGCCTGGGCCACAGCATCAACAACCTGACCATCTCCGGCGCCAGCGGCTACGTCGGCCTGTTCGGCACCACCAGCAGCAACAGCCTCATCCGCGACCTGCACCTGGGCAATGTGTCCATCTCCGGCGGCTATTACGTCGGCGGCCTGGTCGGCTACGGCCAGGGCGCGATCAAGAACGTCACCGTCGACGGCAGCGTGACCGGAACCTCGGGCGGCGTTGGCGGAGTGACCGGCTACAACCTGGGCTTGATCGACAACGGCGCGTTCGCCGGCAGCGTCAACGGACAGAGCGCGGTCGGCGGCGTGGCGGGCAACAACGTCAGCGGCACGATCCGCAACACCCACAGCACCGGCAGCGTGACCGGCAGTTCCTCCGACACCGGCGGCCTGGTCGGCTACAACGACGGCGGCAGCCTCAGCAACACGTATTCCACCAGCAACGTGAGCGGCACCAGCTATGTCGGCGGCCTGGCCGGATCGAACCAGAACAGCGGTACGATCAAGAACAGCTACGCCAGCGGCAGCGTCATCGGCACCAGCTACATTGTCGGCGGGCTGGTCGGCATGAACTACCAGAGCACCATCGCCAACGCCTACGCCACCGGCAGCGTCACCGCGCCGACCTCGGTCGGCGGACTGGTGGGCGTCAACAATCCAGGTAGCGCAGCCGTCACCTCCAGCAGCGTCAACAACAGTTACGCCACTGGCGCGGTCAGCGGCACCAACAATGTCGGTGGGCTGATCGGCGCCAATACGGGCAGCGTCAGCAATGCGTCCTGGGACGTCGGCAGCACCGGCCAGGCCAATGCCATCAGCAACGGCGGCAGCGGCAGCGTCACCAACCTGACCAGCTTCGGCAGCGGCAACCGCTACAACCACGCCACGTACGGCAATCTCGGCACCTGGTCGCTGCTCGCCGGCAGCAGCAATGTCTATGTCGCCAGCGACGGCAACGGCAACCCGGCCTGGATCATGATCGAGGGGCAGACGCGCCCGTTCCTGGCCAGCGAGTACAGCACCACCATCGGCAACACGCACCAGTTGCAGTTGATGGCGTACAACCTGGCGGCCAGCTACAGCCTGTCCGCCGACATCGACGCCAGCCAGACCGCCGGCAGCAATGCCAGCGGCATGTGGAGCAGCGCCGGTTTCAGCCCGGTCGGCGACAGCAGCAACGCCTTCACCGGCAGCCTCAACGGCGCAAACCACACCATCGCCGGGCTGACCATCGCACGCGGCGGCGCGTCCTACGTCGGCCTGTTCGGCAATACCGGCCTCGCCAGCCAGATCGGCAACCTGGCCCTGACCGGCGCCACCGTCGTGGGCACCGCCTACGTGGGCGGTGTCGCCGGCTTCAATGCCGGCAGCCTCAGCGACATCCGCGTCAACGGCACCATGAGCGGTACCGGCAACTTCGTCGGTGGCCTCACCGGCTACAACAACGCCGGGACGATCGCCGGCGTGCAGACCAGCGGCAGCGTGGTCGGCAGCGGCGGCGCCTACAGCGGCAACTACGTCGGCGGGCTGATCGGCAGCAACGCCAACGGCACGATCGGCACCTCGTCCTCGTCGAGCACGGTCTCCGGCGGCAGCAGCGTCGGCGGCCTGGTCGGCAACGACTACCAGGGCAGCTATGGCAACGCCTTCGCCACCGGCAACGTCAGCAGCACCAGCACCACCACCGGCAACAACGTGGGCGGACTGATCGGCAATGCCATCCAGAGCACCCTGCAGAACGTGCACGCCACCGGCAACGTCACCGCGACCACCTCGAGTGCCGGCGGCCTGGTCGGCATGGCCGGCGCCGGCAGCATCCAGAACGCGTACGCCAGCGGCAACGTGTCGGGAACCCGGAGCGTGGGCGGCTTGGTCGGACGCAGTTCCGCCGCGATCGACACGGCCTATGCGACCGGCGCGGTGAACGGCTCCTCGTCCGAAATCGGCGGGCTAATCGGGACCATGGACCACGGCAGCGTCACGTCGGTCCATGCCACCGGCACCGTGTCCGGCGGCCGCTTTGTCGGCGGACTGGTCGGCTACAGCAATACCGGAAGCGTCGGCGCGTCCTACGCCACCGGCAACGTGTCCGGGACCGACTATCTCGGCGGACTGGTGGGCTACAACGAGAGCGGCAGCATCGGCAACGCCTACGCCACCGGCAACGTCTCCGGCGGCATGTATGTCGCCGGACTGGCCGGCTACAACGACGAGGGCACCATCGCCAACACCTACGCCAGCGGCGATGCCACCGGCACGGCGTATGTCGGCGGACTGGTCGGCGTCAACTACAACAACACCGTGCGCAACTCCTACGCCACCGGCAACGTTTCCGGCACCGGCGCGGTCGGCGGCCTGGTCGGCTCCAATTCCAATGGCAGCATCGTCGCCAGTTTCTTCGCCACCGACATCGGCGGCAATCCGCGGAACGTGGGCCTGAACACGGTCGGCAACAGCGGCGGCAGCATCGATGCGATCAGCGGCGGCAGGTCCTGGAGTGCGCTGAACACGCTGTCCACCTTCACCGATGCCGGCTGGGCGATCGACGACCGTGGCGGCACCGGCCTGACCTGGCGCCTGTACGAACAGATGGGCACGCCGCTGCTGCGCAGCTTCCTGACCCCGTTGACGATCACCACCGGCGTCTCCGGCCTCGACAAGACCTACGACGGCAATGCCGTCAGCGGCACGCTTGCGTCGTATACGATCGGCGGCGCCTTCGACCCTGGCCTGCTGTTCGGCTCGTCGCTGCGGTACGCGACCACCGGCAATGGGGTCGGCCACTACACCACGGGCAACGGCACCCTGCAGCTCGGCGGCCTGGCGTCCTCGCAGCAGGGCTACGACATCGCCTACGTGGTCTCCGGCGGCATCAGCATCACCCCGGCGACGCTGACGGTGACGGCGACCTCGGGTTCCAAGACCTACGGCGGCACCGCCAACCTCGGCGGCTACAGCGTCTCCGGCCTGGTCGGCAACGACACGGTGTCCGGCGTCGCCCTGGGCAGCGCGGGCGCCGGCAGCGGCGCGACGGTGGGCACCTACGCGATCACCGCCTCCGGTGCCACTGGCGCGGGATTGTCCAACTACGTCGTCAGCTACGTCGATGGCAGCCTGCGCGTCGATCCGGCCACCCTGCGCATCGTCGCCACCGACGCCAACAAGACCTATGGCGGTACCGCCAATCTCAGCGGCTACAGCGTGTCCGGTCTGCTCAACGGCGACACCGTTTCCGGCGTCGCCCTGGGCAGCGCCGGTGCCGGTACCGGCGCCGCGGTGGGCAACTACGCGATCACCGCCTCCGGCGCCACCGGCGCCGGGCTGTCCAACTACGTCGTCAGCTACGTCGATGGCAGCCTGCGTGTCGACCCGGCCACCCTGCGCATCGTTGCCAGCGATGCCAGCAAGACCGTCGGCAGCACCGCCACCCTGAGCGGCTACCGTGTCTCCGGCCTGCTCAACGGCGACACCGTCGCCGGCGTCGCCCTGGACAGCGCCGGTGCCGGCGCCGACGCCGCGGTCGGCAACTACGCGATCACCGCGTCCGGTGCCACCGGCGCGGGGCTGTCCAACTACGCCATCACCTACGTCGACGGCCTGTTGAACGTGGTTCCCGGCAGCGGCGATGGCGGTGGTGCCGGTGCCCAGCTGACCACCACGACCGTGCAGGCGATCAACACCTCGGTCGCCGTCGCAACGACCAGCGATGCCGTCAGCACAGCACCGACGCAGCAGCAAAAGGCCGACGAAGCCGCCAAGGAACTGGCCGCCGCGGCCCAGGCCAGTGGCAGTGGCACCGTCACGGCCGCCACCGACTCGATCCTCATCGTCGATGGCGGCATCCGCGCCCCGAGCGTCGCCTGCACCCCGAGCGGCGCGTCCAACGCATCCGCGGACAGCTGCATCATCCGGCAGTGACCGGGATGGCCTGACGACACCGCGCGACGGTGTCGTCAGGCCATGGCAACGCCATCACGACGGCTCCCGGCGGCAAGCCGGGGCCGCAATGCCATCCAGGAACGCACGATCCGGCGCAACCCGGCGCCATCGCGTTTGCCGACAGCGCAGCCCATACATCGCACCGCGCGCGACCGCATACGATCAGGCATCCGCCGCCGGCGGCAACCGCGGCAAGGCACGCTGCAGCACCGGCCGACGCGGCAGCAGCAACACGAAGCAGACCGATTCGCCCGGTGGCTGCGTGGACAGCTCCACCGAGCCCCCCAGCCGTTCCGCGATCCGCCGCACCAGATACAGGCCCAGCCCCGCGCCCGGCGCATGCCGCGCGTTTTCGCCACGGTAGTACTTCTGGAACAGACGCTCCCGTTCGGCGGGCGCGATGCGTTCGCCCGGATTGGCGACCTCCAGCCACAGGCGTTCGTCACTGCCGCGCACGCGCACGCGGATGGCCATGCCCTCGGGGCAATGGCGGTCTGCGTTGGCGATCAGGTTGCGCAATGCCACGCGCAACAGTCCGAGATCGGTGAGTAGGCCATCGTCGTCGGTGAGGAACTCGCAGAGCACCCGCTGCGACGGAAAATCCAGGCACAGCTCGGCCAGCAGCGCGCGCAGCGCGCACGGCTGCAGCCGCAGTTCCGACGCCGTCTCGCCCATGCGGTCGTCGGCGAGATACTCGTCCACCAGCGCCAGCAGCCGTTGCGCCGCGTCGCGGATGTTGCCGCAACGCGCGCGATTGCGTTCCGCCGGCGCATCCAGCTTGCGCGCCAACTGTTGCGCCGAGGTCATGATCACGGCCAGTGGCGTGCGGAACTCGTGGGACACCATCGCCACGAAGTCGCGTTGTTCCTGCGCGACCTTGCGTTCGGTCTGCAACAAGGCGCGCAGGTCGTCCTCCAGCGCCTGCCGCCGGCCGATCTCGTTGCGCAGCTCGGCGGTACGCAGCGTCACTTCGCGCTCCAGCACCAGGCCGTGCCGGCGTGCCAGTTCCACCGCGGCATCGGCATGCCGCCGTTCGCGCAGCCGGCGCTGCCGCTCGTACCGGGCGATGAGGAAGACGCTCAGCAGCGTCATGTGCAGCATGGTGCCGAACGTGGTGGCGTACTGGGTCCAGGCGTTGACCGGGACGAAGCCGAGGTTGCGCAGGAAACCCAGCATCACCCCCAGGTAGAACGGGAAGAAGGCGAGCACGAAGAACAGCGCCGGCCGATAGCGGCGCCACAGCAGGTGCACCCCCAACCCCACCAGCAGCACGATTTCCAGCAGCCCCAGCGTCTGCACCGGCCGCATGCCCCAGGCGTAGTGGCCCGCGAGCACGGCCACCGCGCCGCCGAACGCGACCGCCCATAGAAAACGCGTGCCCCAACGCACCAGACGCGGATGGAAGGCGCGCAGGTTCAGCTGCCGGCTGGCGACCTGGAACCCCACCGGCAGGCTGCAGGCGATGCTGATGCCCAGCAGGCTGTCGCTCCAGGCCATCGGCATGCCGGTGACCTGCTGCACCAGGCCGATCGACATCGCTTCGTTGAACACGCAGCCGCCGAGGTAGGCCACGAACAGGCCGCTCATGCGCGCACGCGTGGCCAGCCAGAACAGCACATGCAGGCACAGCAGCAGCAGATAGAAGCCGAAGTACAGGCCGAACTGCAGGCCTTCGCGCCGCGACTGGTTGTCGAACGGCAACCGTTGCCACACGTCCAGGCGCGTGACCAGCGCGTTCTTGCTGCGCAACCGCAGCAGCACCTCGTAGTCGCCAGCCTGCGAGGGCGCGAACTGGAACACCGGACTGCGATAGTCCACCGGCCAGTCGCGCCGCGGCACGCGTTCGCCGCTGCGCCCCAGCGCGCGCCAGGCGCCGCCGTCGCTGCGCACGTAGGCCTGCACGTCGTCGAGCAGGGCATTGCTCAATCGCAACATCCAACCGCCGGGCGGTACACTTTCGACATGAACAGGCAGGCGCAGCCACACCGGACCGTCGACGAATCCTGCGTTGAGCCCGGCGGGCAGCCGCGTCCAGCCGCGCGCGGCCGCGGCCTGCGCGGCGTCCAGGCGGCCCTGCGGGTCGTCCAGGCGTTGCAGGTAGCCGCTGGCATCGTGATGCGCCGCGGTCAGCGGCAACGCCGCGACCGGATGCGGTGCCGGTGCCGGTGTCGCGGCCAGGCCGACGCTCATTCCCACCAGCAGCCATGCGCCCGCCAGCCAGCGCCACCATTGCGCCATCATTCGCCATACCGCTCCGTTGCCAGCCGATGACGTTACAGCAAACCGCCAGGCGCGAGGATCCGCCGCCATGTCCGAGGTGATCCTGCTCGAGGACGAGCCGGTGCTGTGCGAGGAACTCGGCGAGTTCCTGCAGGACCTGGGCTACGTCGCCACATGCGTGGACAGCCTCGCCGGCTTCCGGGCGCGGTTCGATCCGGCGCACCACAGCATGGCGGTGATCGACGTGGGCCTGCCCGACGGCAGCGGCCTGGAGCTGGTGCGCGAACTGCGCCGCGCCGGCCATCGGCTGGGCATCGTGGTGTTCAGCGCCCACAACACCCCCAGCGATCGTATTGCGGGGCTGGAATTCGGCGCGGACCACTACCTGGGCAAGGGCATCGATCTGGACGAGCTGGCCGCGACCCTGGCCGCGCTCGGCCGGCGCCTGGCGCTGCCGCCACCGGCCGCGCGCTGGGTGCTGGAGCTCGCCGCCGCACGCCTGAACGTTCCCAACGCACCGCCGGTTCCGCTGTCGCGCCAGGATCTGCTGGTGCTGACCTGCCTGATGCGCCATGCCGGCGAAAGCGTGGGCCACCGCGAGATCGCCGAGGCGCTGGGGGTGAACTTTCTCGAGTACGACCGGCGCCGGCTGGACACGCAGATGTACCGGTTACGGCGCCGCGTCGAAGAGATCAGCGGGCGCGCATTGCCGGTGAAGACCCTGCGCAACAGCGGCTATTGCTTCCACGCCCCGGCCACGTTGGCGCCCTGAGCGCGACGCGGCGCTGCGTGCGTCGCCCACGCTTGCCCTGGGCTTTGGCCTTGGCCACCGCTGCGGGCGCGCCTCCGGCGTCGCCGTCAAGGCACTGCACCACAAACGAAAAACGCCGGCGATGCCGGCGTTCTTCGTTGCGCATCGACAGCGAGGGACTGCTCAGCCCTGCCACTTGCCCAGCGCGGCCAGGCCATTTTCCTTGGCGCGCTCGTACACCACCTGCTGCGCCTTGGCGAAATTGCCCTTCATGTCCTGCGCCCACAGCTTCAGCGCGGCCTGCTGCATGGCGCGGCCGTAGGAGAAGCTCAGCGGCCACGGCAGGTTGCCGAGCTGGTTCATCGCGTTGAGGTGCGCGGTGGACTGCTCGTCGGTCTGGCCGCCGGAGAGGAACACGATGCCCGGCAGGATCGCCGGCACGGTGCTCTTGAGGCACATCACGGTGGACTCGGCCACTTCCTCGACGCTGGCCTGCTCGTCGCAGTCCTTGCCGGCGATGACCATCGACGCCTTGAGGATGGTGCCTTCCAGGACCACGTTCTGCTCGTACAGCGCGCCGAACAGCGAACGCAGCGTGGCTTCGGTGACCTCGTAGCAGGTCTCGATGTCGTGGTCGCCGTCCATCAGCACTTCCGGCTCCACCATCGGCACCAGGCCCTGCTCCTGGCACAGCGCGGCGTAGCGGGCCAGCGCATGCGCGTTGGTCTCGATGCACACGCCGGACGGGATGTCCTCGCCGATGGTGATGACCGCACGCCACTTGGCGAAGCGCGCGCCGAGCTTGTAGTACTCCTCCAGGCGCGCGCGCAGGCCGTCCAGGCCCTCGGTGATCAGTTCGCCCGGCATGCCGGCCAGCGGATGCGTGCCCTTGTCGACCTTGATACCGGGGATGATGCCGTGCTCGGCCATGTACTTGGCGAACGGCACGCCATCCTTGGTCTTCTGGCGGATGGTCTCGTCGTACAGGATCGCGCCGGAGATGTGGTCGCTCAGCTTTGGCGTGGTCAGCAGCAGCTCGCGGTAGGCACGGCGGTTCTCTTCGACATTCTCGATGCCCACGCCGGCGAAGCGCTTGGCGATGGTGCTGGTGGATTCGTCGATCGCGATGATGCCCTTGCCCGGGGCGACCATTGCCTGTGCGGTTTCGGCAAGCTGTTCGATGCTCATACGGTTCCTGATGGCTGCAACGGGGGAACCCCCAGTATACCGGGCCGGCCTGCATGCATTCCGTTACCGGCGGCGTTGCAAGCGGTTACAGGCGTAGACCGCGCGTCTTCCCGGCATGTCAGCCAAGCGCATCCGTCATCGCATCACACGGCGCTGCTGCATCGGCCTGCGCCGCCTGCAGCGGCGCAACGTCCGCGGCCGGCACCTGCACAGGCGCGGCGTACGCCGCCGACGGCAGGGCGATGTCGAGCGCATCGAGCAACGGCCGCCAGTCGTCGGCGCTGCGCGCGCGGCGGTGCGCCAGCAACGCCGCATGGCGGCGCAGCCCCGGCAACTGCCAGCGCAGCTCGCAACAGACGCGATCCACTTCCTCGGCCGCCTCCGGTGCGGCGATCAGCCACGGCAGTTGCTCGACCATCTTGCCGGCGCCGGAATCGTGGATGGCCATGATGTGGCCCACGATCAGCAGCAGCAGGTGCTGCAGGGCCGCGCGCTCGTCCTCGCGCAGGTCGCCGCCGCGCTGCAGGCGCAAGGCTTCGTCGCGCGCCCGCTCCAGGCCGTCGAGCAAGGCCGCCACCACTTCGCGCAGGTGCTGCGGGTCGTGCGCCGACGCCGGCTCCGGCACGCAGTCGCGCAACCGCGCGGTCACCAGATCGACCACGTCGCGTGGGAACTGCCCCGGCACCACGCGCAGCGCGATGCGCATCCGCGCCAGCGCGTGCGCCTGCCCCTGCTCGCGCTCGAACAACGCATCCAGCGCTTCGGCGCAGGAGATCAGCCGCCCCAGGGGCGACAGCACCGGCGTGCCGACCGGATAGCCGGAGCCGTCGATGCGTTCGTGATGCTCGCGCGCGGCGGCGGCCTGCTGCGCCGAATACACGCCGGATTCGCCCAGCAGCGCCGCGCTGATCACCGGGTGCACGCACTGCATGCGCCACTGCGCGAAATCCTGCTGCGCCTCCGGCAGTTCCAGCACCGCCGGATCCACGTACATCTCGCCTAGGTCGTGCAGCAGCCCGACTTCCGCGGCTTCGCGCATCGCCGCGTCCGAGCGCGACAGCAGCGCCGCCAGCCACGCCACCAGCATCGCCACCCGGACCGCATGCGAGAACGCCGCCGGCCGGGTCTGGCCGAGCGTGGTCAGCAAGGTGCCGGGCGCGCCCAGCGTGCGGGCGCGAGCCAGCGCGGTCATGACCGGCTGCACCTCCTCGCTCAGCAACAGGCGCAGATGCGGGTGTTCGTCCAGTTCGCGCTGCGCGGCCAGTTGCACTTCGCTCGGGCGCAGTTCTTCGCAGAACGCCAGCGAGGATTCCAGCGGGCGCAGCAGGCGCCGCGCAATCAGGCGCTCGCGCAGGCCGGCGTTGATGCGCTGGCCCTTGGCGACCAGCAGGATGCCGCGGCGGTCGCGGATGTCCTCCGTGACCACCAGCTCGCGCGTGGCCGAGGCCTGGATCAGGTGTTCAAGGCAGTGCGTGCCGGGGCGCTCGGGCAGTTCCAGCCCGAGCTCGGCGTGCGCGCTCGTGGATGTCATGGGGGGTATCGCGCGATCAGGGAACGGTGGATGACGCGCCGTTCCATGCGCGATCGAACAGGGACTGCCGACGGTGCGGCGGCCTGGGCCGCCGCACCGCGTCCTTCAGAGTTCGCCCAGGCCGCTGGCGCGGCCATCCGGGCCGACCTCGAGCAGGCGCAGGGTGTTGGTGGCGCCGTGGGTTTCCATGTGCTCGCCGCTGGTGAACACCACGCGGTCGCCCGGCGCCAGCAGGCCGGCCTCGACCAGCACGCGGATCGCGCCACGCGCGGCCTCGCGCGGGGTCAGGCCGCGGCTGTCGAAGTTGATCGGGAACACGTCGCGCATCATCGCCATGTGCCGGCGTGCGCCGTCGTGGCGGGTCACCGCGAAGATCGGCGCCTTGGCGCGGAAGCGCGACAGGTAGCGCGGGGTGCCGCCGGATTCGGTCATCGCCACGATCGCCCGCACGCCCACGTGCTGGGACAGGAACATGGTGGCCATGGCGATGGCCTGGTCGGCGCGCTCGAGGTTGCGCGGGGCCATGCCGAAGTCGGTCTCGGTCTCGAACTGGCGCTCGGCACCCAGGCAGATGCGCGCCATCGCCTCGACTGCGCGGATCGGATAGGCGCCGGCCGCGCTCTCGGCCGACAGCATTACCGCGTCGGTGCCGTCGATCACCGAGTTGGCCACGTCCAGCACTTCGGCGCGGGTCGGGATCGGGCTTTCCACCATCGACTGCAGCATCTGCGTGGCGGTGATCACCACTTTGTTCTGCGCCAGCGATTCCTTGATGATCTTCTTCTGCAGGCCGGGCAGCTCGGCGTCGCCGATTTCCACGCCCAGATCGCCGCGCGCGACCATCACCACGTCCGAGGCCTCGACGATCTCGCTCAGGTTCTCGATCGCCTCGGTGCGCTCGATCTTGGACACCAGCGCCGCGTCGCAGCCGTGCGCGCGGGCGATGCGCCGCGCCTCGTTCATGTCCTCGGCGTTGCGGCAGAACGACACCGCGATGAAGTCGACGCCGATCTTGGCGACGATGCCGATCAGTTCCTTGTCGCGCTCGGTCAGCGCGCCCAGCGACAGGCCGCCGCCCTGCTTGTTGAGCCCCTTGCGGTCGGACAGCACGCCGTCGTTGAGCACGCTGGTGACGATGCGCTCGCCCTGCACCTCGACCACCTTCAGCTGCATCAGGCCATCGTCCAGCAGCAGGACGTCGCCCGGGGCCACGTCCTGCGGCAGGCCCAGGTAGCTGACCCCGACCTGGCTGGCGTCGCCCGGCGCGGCATTGGCGTCGGCGATCAGGTCGAAGCGGTCGCCGAGCTTGAGCGACACCTTGCCCTGGGCGAAGCGCTCGATGCGGATCTTCGGACCCGGCAGGTCGGCGAGGATGCCGATCTCGGCGCCGACGCGGGCCGCGGCGGCGCGCACTTCGGCGGCGCGCTTGGCCTGGCCGGACGGATCGCCGTGGCTGAAGTTCAACCGCACCACGTTGACGCCGGCGCGGAACAGATCCTCGAGCACGCCGGGCGGGTCGGTGGCCGGACCGAGGGTGGCGAGAATCTTGGTGCGGCGCTGGCGTTCGATCATGACGGCATCCTTGGAAAAGCGCTCAAAGCTAGCACACGCGCCCATCACACGGCATGGCATTTCGGCATAGACGCGCGCGCGGCCGGGCATAGCGAGCGGACAATGCGGGACAGTATGTGGTCATGCCGGGACCGCAGGCGCCGGCCCGCGGGCGTTGCAAGGGCGCGATCGCGGCGTGCGCCCCCCATGCGTGGTGCCCTCGCGTGCGCCGGACGCGCCGGCGCATGCAGGCCTCAGGCTGCGACGAGTGTCGGCAACTGCGCCGGCGTCTGCGCCAGGACATCGGCGCCGGCCTGGCGCAGTTCCTCGGCATCGCCGAAGCCCCACAACACGCCGATGCTGCGCATGCCGTGGTGGCGGGCGCCGTCGATGTCCATGCGCCGGTCGCCGATCATGCGGCACTGGGCCGGGACGACCGCGAGCCGCCGCAGCGCCTCGGCGATCAGGTCCGGCTTGGCCCGGCGCGCGCCGTCGTCGCTGGCGCCGACGACCTCCTCGAAGCGAGCGCCGAACGGCAACTGCTCGACGATGCGGCGCGCGAAGCGCTCGTTCTTCGAGGTCACCACCGCCAGACGGTGGCCGGCCGCGGCCACCGCCTCCACCGCTTCGCCGATGTCCGGGAACACCGTGTGCTCGCGCCAGCCGTGGCTGTCGTAGCGGCTGCGGTACACGGTCAGCGCCTGTTCCACCAGCGCCGCATCGCCGGCGAAGTGCTGCTGGAAGCTGTCGCGCAGCGGCGGACCGATCCAGGCGCGCAACTGCGCCGGGGTCGGCAGCGGCTGGCCCAGTTCGGCGAAGGCGTGGCGTAGGCTGCCGACGATGCCGGCCTCCGAATCGACCAGGGTGCCGTCCAGGTCGAAGAACAGGACGTCGGCGGCGCTCACGCGCCGCGCGCCTGCAGTGCGGCCACCGCCGGCAGGGTCTTGCCTTCCAGGAACTCCAGGAACGCGCCGCCGCCGGTGGAGATGTAGCTGACCTGCTCGGCGATGCCGTACTTGTCGACCGCGGCCAGGGTGTCGCCGCCGCCGGCGATGGAGAACGCCGGCGACGCGGCGATCGCCCGCGCCAGGGTCTCGGTGCCCTTGCCGAAGGCGTCGAACTCGAACACGCCGACCGGGCCGTTCCAGACCACGGTGCCGGCCTTGGCGATCAGCTCGGCGTAGTGCGCGGCGGTCTGCGGGCCGATGTCCAGGATCAGGTCGTCGTCGGCGACGTCGGTGACCGCCTTCACCGTGGCCTCGGCGTCGGGCATGAACTGCTTGGCCACCACCACGTCGCTGGGCAGCGGGATCGCCGCACCGCGCGCATTGGCATCGGCGACGATCTTGCGCGCGGTCTCGAGCAGGTCCGGCTCGCACAACGACTTGCCCACCGCATGCCCGGCCGCGGCGATGAAGGTGTTGGCGATGCCGCCGCCGACGATCAGCTGGTCGACCTTGTCCACCAGGTTGGACAGCAGCTCCAGCTTGGTCGAGACCTTGCTGCCGGCGACGATCGCCAGCAACGGCTTGGCGGGTTGCTCCAGGGCCTTGGCCAGCGCGTCCAGCTCCGCCATCAGCAGCGGGCCGCCGGCGGCGACCGGGGCGAACTTGATCACGCCATGGGTGGAGGCCTGCGCGCGGTGGGCGGTGCCGAAGGCGTCCATCACGAACACGTCGCACAGCGCCGCGTACTTCTTCGCCAGCGCCTCGTCGTCCTTGCCCTCGCCCGCGTTCATGCGGCAGTTCTCCAGCAGCACGATCTGCCCCGGCTGCACGTCCACACCATCGACCCAATCGCGCAGCAGCGGCACGTCGACGCCGAGCAGCGCGGCCAGGCGGATCGCCACCGGCTCCAGCGAGTCCTCCTGGGTCCACACGCCTTCCTTGGGCCGGCCCAGGTGCGAGGTCACCATCACCGCCGCGCCCTGCGCCAGCGCGTGCTTGAGCGTCGGCACCGAGGCCAGGATGCGCTGTTCGGAGGTGATCAGGCCATTGTCGATCGGCACATTCAGGTCTTGCCGGATCAGCACGCGCTTGCCGGACAGGTCGAGATCGGTCATTCGCAGGATGGACATGTAAGTGCTCGCTTTCGTGGGGTTGCAAAGGGAAAACCGCGCCATCGGTGCAGTATCGGCGTCGGCATCGGAACGCAAGGTGCACGACCGTCGGCCGATCGCCGCGCAGCGGCGAAACCGCCATTGTCCGGCGTCGGCCGCACAGCGGCAAATCGGTGCGGTGCGCTCCCGCGCGCGCGGCACAGCCTGCGCACCGTCGCCGCGGGATCGATCAGCCCGTGCCGTCGGCGGCGCCGGGTGTGCGCAGCAGGCTGAGCGCGAAGCCGACCACCAGCAGCGCACCGCCGACCAGCAGTGCCCACAGCAGCCAGGTCTTCCAGTCGCGCGGCGGCGCCGGCGTCTGCAACGCCGCCGCGCCGGCCAGCGGTTGCGCCGCGCCGAGGCTGGCGGTGGCCGGCGTCCAGTGCGGCCCGCGCTGGGCGTGCAAGGCCTGCAGCGCGGCGGCCAGCGGCGCCGGCGCACGCTGGGTGCGCGCACTGCCGGCGGCCAGCGCATAGGGCGGCGCGCCCTGCACCAGGAACACCAGGGTCTCCGGCTGGTAGCCCAGGCGCAGCGCCGGCCGCTGCCGGCCGGGGTCCTGCGTCGCGAGCAGCTGCCAGTAGCGATCGCGCACCGGCGCGGTCAACGCCTGCGGCGACGAGCGGCTGCCGCCACCGACCTGGTAGGCCAGCCACGCACCGGCGCGGTCCTGCCACGGCGCGTCGGCGCTGTCGCGGCTCTGCACGCGCCATTCGATCGCGTTGTTGCCGGGCAAGGCCACGTCGACGCGCGTCACCGGGTAACGCCCCGGCGAAACGAAGGCGTAACGATGCTGCGCGGGGTCGGTACTCACCGCGTCCAGTTGCTGCCAATGCCAGTCGGCGGCGACCGGCGCCGGCGCCAGTTCGGCCTCCACCCCGGTCAGCGGCGGCGCGCTGGCGCCGGCCAGCGGCAGCAGGCGCAGGTAGCGCACCTCGCGACCGATGGGAATGCGCAACTGCTGCAGCCGGTGTCCCTGGTTGGCCAGGTCGACCAGGGTCGCATCCGCCACCAGCACCTCCCAGTCGCGCAGATCGTCGCTGCCCTCGACCCGGTAGCGCGCCTGCTGCGGCTGCGCGGCGGCGGCCCATTGCAGCGCCAGCGCGCGCAGCGGCGCATGCAGCGCGCTGGCGTCCACCAGCCAGCCCGCGCCGGCATCGGCGTCACCACTGGCCACGCGGGTCTGGATACGGCGCACGCTGCCGTCGCGATCGCGTTCGGCGATCAGTTCCAGGTCCGCTGCGCGCCCGTCGCGCGAGGCCGGCAGCGCAAACCAAGGCAAGGGCTGCCGGCGCGGCGCGGTCTCGGCCTGCTCGGCGGCGAACAGCGCGGCCGGCAGCGGATCGCCCGCCGCGTTGAACACCTCCACGTCGCCCAGCGAGGCGCGCTGCGCGCTGCGGTACACCGCATCGTCGAGTTGCACGCGATAGGCACCGGCATCGGCGTCCTGCAGGGTCAGCGGCCACTGCTGGGCGTAGTCGTCGCGCTGGCTGGCGGCGAATGCGCACAGCGGCAACCAGGCCAGCCACAACGGGAACAGCACGCGTCGGATCATGGGAGGGCCTCCTCGGCCGGTTCGGCGGCGCGCGGCGGCGCCGGCGCCAGATAGCCGACGACGGTACACAACAGCCCGTAAGCGATGAACGAGGCGATACCGGCGACATTGCCGAGATTGCCGCGATCCACCAGCAACAGCTTGCCCAGCACCACCGCCATCAACACCGCGCCGGCCAGCCACAGGCCGCGTTGGCCGCGCCGCGAACCCAGCACCCAGCCCAGCACGCCCAGCACGCTCCAGACCACGGTCAGGCTGGTCTGCGCCACGCCATCGCCGAGCACGCCGTGCCACGGCACCGCCGCCCAGTGGTGCACCGCATGCAGGGTGACGCTGGTGATCCACAGGAAGCCGGCGCCGGCCAGCAGCTGCGTGCGCCAGGGACGCAGCAGCGCCGGCAGTTCCGGGCTGCGGGTCCAGCGCACGCCCAGCACCAGCAGCGCCAGTTGGGTCAGTTCCAGCGGGTTGAGCACCGGCACCCATGGCAAAGGGGCGCTGCCGCCGGGCTGGCCCAGGCTGTACAGCCAGGCCAGCGCGAGCAGGCCGAAGTAGGTGCTCTGCAGCGTACTGCGGCAGGGCGCGAACGCCGCCCCCAGCGGCGCCGCCAGCCAGGTCCAGCGCCACAGCGACAGCGCCGCGACCAGCAGCCAGGGCGCGATCAGCAGCATCCAGCGCCAGCCGGCGGCGAGGCCGCTGTGCAGCGCCAGCCAGCCGCACAGCAAGGTGGCCACGATCGGCCACACCAGCCACCACACGAACTGCGCCGCGCGCGCCACGCCGCCGCCACTGTCGCGCAGGCACAACAGGCTGCGCACGCCGAGCACGGCGTACAGCGCCCAGGCCCAGGCGCCATGCCCGGCGAAGGGTTGCCCATGCGCATCGGCCTGCCAGGCCGCCAGCGGCACCGCCAGCGCCAGGCCACCCAGCGTGGTCGCGGCCAACGCCGGTGCCGGCCAGCGCCGCTGCGCTTCGGCGGCAAGCCAGCCGCTGACCGCGACCCAGGCCAGCAACACGTCGGCACGCGCATCGGCGTCGACGAAGCGCAGGATCTCGGCGACGCCGATCCCGCACCACCAGGCCAGTCCCCACAGGTAGTAGCCCAACGCCGGCATGCCGACGCGCTCACGGCGGTAGCACCAGGCGCTGACGAAGCCGGCCAGGGCCAGCAGCAGCGCGCTCATGCAGGTGGCATTGACCACCGCCTGGGTGTCATGCGCCACAGCGTCCAAACCCACGGTGAAGCCGGACGCGGCCGCCAGCTGCAGCCCGGCGCCACTGAGCTGCGGCAGCCAGCGCCGCTGGCGCAGGCCCAGCCACACCAGCGCCGCGCCCTCCAGTGCGAACACGCTGGCGGTGGCCCGTGCGGACAGCGCCAACGGCACCGCCAGCGTCGCGAAACCCACCGCCAGTACCGCATACGCCTGCCCCAGCAGCGCGAAGCGCGCACGCCGGATCAGCGCCGCCGCCAGCAGCGCATAGAGTGCCGCCAGGCCCAGCGCGCACAAGGCCAGCGCCAGGCGGTCGCCACGCAGCAGCCCGGCCTGCAGCGAGAACGCGATCAGCGGCGTGCCGAACAACAGGCTGCCGTCGATCAGCGTGCTGCGCACAGCCGTCTGCCGTCGCGCGTAGAGGATCGGGATCAACAGATAGAAGGCGAAGAACAGCAGCAGGAACGGCTCGGTGCTGGCGAACTGCTCCGGTCGATACTGCAGCACGCCCCACAGCGTGCCGATGCCGAAGGTGAAGCCGAACCCGAGCAGGTTCAGCACCCGCCAGGGCCGGTACCAGGCGATCGCGAACACCGCCGCGTTGAGCAGCGCGTAGTAGGAGAACAGCGCGACGTGGTTGCCGCTGCCGGTGGACAGCCACAGCGGCGCCAGGAAGCCGGCCAGCGTGCCCAGCACCGCCAGCGTGCGCGTGTCCTGCGCCACCGCCAGCACGCACATGCCGGCGACCAGGGCGATGCTCAACGCCAGCGCCGCGCCGGCGGGGATCAGCCCGGACACCTTGAACGCGGCGAACACGGTCAGCAGCAACACGCCGATCGCCCCGCCCTGCAGGGCCAGGGCGAAGCTGCGCTTGCGTGAGCGCTGGCGCCAGCCGAAGGCGAGGCCGGCCAGCGACCCGGCGGCGATGCCGGCGTAGCGCAGCTCGATCGGCATGCGCAACCAGCCCTGGTCGCCGGCGTACTTGAGCAGCGCGGCGACACCGGCCAGCAGCACCAGCATGCCGATCTTGACCGGTACATTGCCCTCGGTGAACCAGCGTTTGATGCCGCCCAGCAACCGCTCGATCGGGTCCGGCCGGCGAGGCACGGCGGGCTGGGCCGGCGCGGCGGCGCGCGCCTGCGCCTGCTGCCGCTCGGCATGCTCGGCCGCGGCGGCCAGCGTGGCGAAATCGTCGGCTTGCGGCGGCAGCGGCAAGGGCGGCGGCAGTGGCGGCGGCGCGCCCGCGTCCTCCATCGCCTGATGCGGACGCGCGAGGTCGCGTGACACCTCGCTCGGCCAGGACTCGGCGGCAGCGTCGGGCTCGGCGGCGGCATCGGCTTGCCCGGTTGCGGCCGCGGCACCGGCCCAGGCCGTCGCAGGCGCCGCCGGGGCGGCCGCCATCCGTGCGACCTGCGCCTCCAGCGCAGCCAGCCGCTGGCGCAGGCGTGACTGCCCGACCAGCACCACGATCAACAGCACCGGCACCGCCAGCACCGCCAACACCACCAGCACGATCACCATCTCCATTCGACTCGCCTCTCCATCGCGGTGGCGCGGCGCCGGCGGCCGCATCCGGTGCCCGGCGGTGCCGGACCTGGCGCAGATGGTAGACGAGTTCGGCACCCGCATCGGCCCACGCGCGAGGCCGCAACCCAGGCAGGGCAAGCCTCGACGTTCCGACGAACGGTCTTCACATCACCCTCAAGTCAATGAATCGCCAGCCGCTACACCCCTTACCGCGTCGTCCGTCTGCTGTTCCCTCCCACCCCACCGGCAGCATGAATGAACCTACCCGCCCACCCCGCCGAAGCGGGGATCGATGACCATATCCGTGCCGTGGTCGGCCTGTCCGACCAGTTGCTCGGCCAATTGCGGCGCTCCTTGCAGGGCATCGACGCGATCAACCGCACCACCCACATGATCTCGATGAACGCGCGCATCGAATCGGCGCGGATCGGCGCCGCCGGACGCGGCTTCAGCGTCATCGCGCAGGAAATGGACGGGCTGTCGCGGCGAGTGGCCGAGGCCACCCAGGACCTGGACAAGGTCGCCGCGCGCACCAGCGCCGAGATGCGGCAGACACTGGGCCGGCTGCAGGACGACGTGCGCCGCACCCGGCTCAGCGAATTGGCGCTGAGCAACATCGACCTGATCGACCGCAACCTCTACGAGCGCAGTTGCGACGTGCGCTGGTGGGCCACCGACGCCGCGGTGGTGGCGGCAGCGCGCGCCGACAGCGATGCCGAAGCACTGGCCTACGCATCGCGCCGCATGGGTCAGATCCTGGATTCGTACACGGTCTACTTCGACCTGATCCTGGCCGGCAGCGATGGCCGCATCCGCGCCAACGGCCGGCCGCGGCAGTTCGCCTCGGTCGGCAGCGACGTTTCCGCACAGCCATGGTTCGAGCAGGCCATGCGCACCCGCAGCGGCGAGGACTTCAGCTTCCAGGGCGTGCATGCCAGTGCGCTGGCCGATGGCGAGCGGGTTCTGGTGTACGCGTGCACGGTCCGCGAGGGCGGCCGCGTCGATGGCCGCGTGCTCGGCGTGCTGGGCATCGTGTTCCGCTGGGATGCGCTGGCGCAGACCATCGTGCAGCGCACGCCGCTGTCCGAATCCGAATGGGGTCGCAGCCGGGTCTGCATCGTCGACGCACACGGCGAGGTGCTGGCCGACTCGGCCGGACGCATGCTGCAGGACCGGATCGACTTCGATGGCCGCGACGCCTTGTTCAAGCAGCCGCGTGGCGCCGTGCTGCTCGACCTCGACGGCCAGCCGCACTGCATCGCGCATGCCGCCTCGCCCGGCTACGAAACCTACCGCACCGGCTGGCATTCGCTGATCCTGCAGGCGCTGTAGACCGCAGGCGCCCCACCGCGTCTCGCGCAAAAGCGGCAGCGGATCACAGCGCACCGCGTGGCGTGTCGGCGCGGCTGTACGCGTAGCGGCGTGGCGCATCGTGCTGGTAACCGGCCAGCGGCATTGCAGGCAGGGCACGGGCGCTGCCTGAATGCCCCTACCCGCTGTATTGACGGCGTCATTTCGCCATGCCTAAGCTCGGTGCGCCGCGCTGAAGCCGTACCGACGCATCCTCGACGCGACCGGTGCCCTCTGGATTGCAGACGCCACTCCCCAGGTAAACGGACATGACCATGAAACCCTTTCGCACCCTGCTGATCTCGGCCATGCTGGCCGCGTCCTTCGCTGCTCCCGCCCTGGCCGAAAAGGTCGACAATCCGGAGCTCTACACCCCCGATGCGGTGAAGAAGAACATCGTGATCGGCAAGACCACCAAGGAGCAGGTGCGCGCGATCTATGGCGAGCCCACCTACGTCTCCAGGACGTCCGGAAAGGAAGGCGGCTACGAGAAGTCGTGGAGCTATCGCCCCAGCGAATCCCACGGCGAAAAGGCGCGCAAAACCGCCACCGGCCTGCTGAAGCGGATGCTGCCCGGTTACTACACCGGCCCGGCGATCAACGAGGCGCAGGAGCATGGTGTCGGCGCGCGCAACGTCAAGTCCTACGACCTGGAAGTGGAATTCGACGCCAAGGGCGTGGTCACCGATTACCAGCAGAGCGAAAGCAACGTCTCCAAGGACGCGCTGTAACGGCGAGCGGATGGCGGCGGCGCGGATCGTGCCACTTCCATCCCGCAGCATTCGCGCCGCCGTCGCGGCGGGCAAGTCCCTCGCAGCACAGCTGCACAACAAAAAGGAGCGCCGAGGCGCTCCTTTTTGTTTGCATGCGTTCGCGATGGCGTGTGCAGCGTGCCAACGGCGGCGGCTGCAGCGGTCGCTGCCGCACAAGGCCGCGTCGCCCGCCACGGCGGACGACGCGCGGCGGCTTACTTCGCCACCACCTTGACCATCTCCAGACACTTGTTGGAATAGCCCCACTCGTTGTCGTACCAGGACACCAGCTTGACGAAGGTGCCGTCCAGGGCGATGCCGGCATCGGCATCGAAGATCGAGGTACGTGCATCGCCGCGGAAATCGGTGGCCACCACCTTGTCCTCGGTGTAGCCGAGGATGCCCTTCAGCGCGCCTTCGCTCTGCGCCTTCACTTCGGCGCAGATCTCGGCGTAGGTGGCCGGCTTTTCCAGTTCCACGGTCAGGTCGACCACCGACACGTCCGAGGTCGGCACGCGGAAGCTCATGCCGGTGAGCTTCTTGTTCAACTCCGGAATCACCACGCCAACCGCCTTGGCCGCGCCGGTGCTGGACGGAATGATGTTCTCCAGGATGCCGCGGCCGCCGCGCCAGTCCTTGTTGCTCGGGCCGTCCACGGTCTTCTGGGTGGCGGTGGCCGCGTGCACGGTGGTCATCAGGCCGCGCTTGATACCCCACTTGTCGTTGATCACCTTGGCCAGCGGCGCCAGGCAGTTGGTGGTGCAGCTGGCGTTGGAGACGATGGCCTGGCCGGCATAGGTGCTGTCGTTGACGCCGTAGACGAACATCGGCGTGTCGTCCTTCGACGGCGCCGACAGGATCACCTTCTTGGCGCCGGCGTCCAGATGCTTCTGCGCGGTGTCCTTGGTCAGGAACAGGCCGGTGGACTCGATCACCACGTCCACACCGACCTCGCCCCACTTCAGCGCCGCCGGATCGCGCTCCTGGGTCAGGCGGATCTTCTTGCCGTTGACCAGCAGGTGGCCGCCGTCGACCGCCACCTCGCCCTCGAAGCGGCCGTGCACGGAGTCGTACTGCAGCAGGTAGGCCAGATAATCCGGCTCCAGCAGGTCGTTGATGGCGACGATCTCGATGTCGCTGCCGAAATTCTGCACCGCCGAGCGCAACACGTTGCGCCCGATGCGACCGAAACCGTTGATGCCGACCTTGATTGCCATTTCAGTAGCTCCTGCGGCCGCGCCTGGCGCGGCGGATGGAAGGGGAACCGCATTCTAGCAGGCCGGCCGCGCCACGCCGGACACACCGGTTTGATCAGGATCAAGGCGGCACGGGGCCGCGCGCCGGACACTGCGCCCACACCCAACCGAGACTCCACCATGCGCACCACCTCCCCCCTCCTGCTCACCGGCCTGGCCGCCGCCCTGACCCTGTGCGCCCTGCCGGCGCTGGCGCAGTCGCAAGGCGACTGGACCCTCGGCATCGGCGCCCACCAGGTCAACCCGAAGTCCGACAACGGCACGCTGGCCGGCGGCACCCTGCCGCTGCGCATCGACAGCAACATCCGCCCGACGGTGACCTTCGAGTACTTCGTGCACCAGAACCTGGGCGTGGAAGTGCTGGCCGCGCTGCCGTTCGAGCACGACATCAGCGTCAAGGGCGTGGGCAAGGTCGGCAGCACCAAGCACCTGCCGCCGGTGGTGTCGCTGCAGTACCACTTCAACAGCGCCGGCAAGGTCTCGCCGTTCGTCGGCGCCGGCCTCAACTACACCACCTTCTTCAGCGAGAAGACCACCGGCGCGCTGGCCGGCAGCAAGCTGAAGCTGGACGACTCCTGGGGCCTGGCCGCGCACGCCGGCGTGGACATCGCGCTCACGGAGAAATCGGCGCTGCGCGTGGACCTGCGCTGGATCGACATCGACAGCAAGGTCAAGGTCAACGGCAGCGACCTGGGCACCGCGCACATCGATCCGCTGGCGTACGGCCTGGCCTACGTGATGAAGTTCTGAAGCGTGCGCCGCCGCGACATGCGGCGGCGGCAGGACGGGCGCCGTTCGCCGCAGCGGCGCCATCCTGGGCACGGACGCGCCGCATCGACGCTGCCGATCGCAGCGCGTCGGCGCCGCTTCTCTGGCAGACTACGCGCCACACGGATGTGGATCGGCGCCCACCGGGCCAACATGGGTTCGCATCCGCCACTCGTCGTCCACCGGGGTCTTCCATGCCGCCACGCCTGTTCCGTCGCCTTGCCGTCGCCGCCCTCGCCAGCATCGCCCTGCCCGCCGCAGCGCAATCGGCCGGCCACTTCACCACCAGCTACGGCCTGCACGGCATGGTGCCGGGCGGCTCCAACGGCACGCTGCGCGGCAGCGACCAGCGCTTCGACGCCGATACCGCACCGGCCGTGTCGTTCACCTACGAATACTTCTTCCGCGGCAACCTCGGCGTGGAGATCCAGGGCCTGGTCGGCCAGCAGAAGATCGGCGTGGACCGCGGCGGCGACATCGGCAGCGCCTGGATGCTGTCGCCCACCATCTCGCTGCAGTACCACTTCAACGGCAACGGCGACATCTCCCCGTTCGTCGGCGCCGGCCTCAACTACACCGCCTTCCTCGGCAGCGACGGCAAAGGCGCGTTCTCGTCCAACGACGTCAAGTTCAAGGACAGCGTCGGCCCGGCACTGCATGCCGGCGTGGACTTCGCCGTCGGCGAACGCAGCGCGATCCGCGTAGACGCGCGCTGGACCGGCATGCGCAGCGACGTGGAGGTGGAGGGCACCAAGCTCGGCAAGGCCAAGCTCGATCCGGTCACCTACGGCGTCGCCTACCTGATGTACTTCTGAGCCAGCGCGCCAGGCCGCGTCCACCGGCATGGCCTGGCGCGTTCGGTCAACGGCAATGCGGCACGGCCCATCACGCTGAGCGGCAGCGCAACGCGGCCGCCGCGCGTCATGGTCGCGTCGCCCTCGCGGGCTAGAATCCGCGCATGAAAACCTCTTCCCTCGTTTGCACCGCGCTCGCCGCGACCCTTGCCGCCGCACCGTCCGCCGCCTTCGCCTGGGGCCCGCTGGGCCACCGCCTGGTCGCCGATCTCGCCGCCACCCAGCTCACCCCGCAAGCCCGCGCGCAGGTCCAGACCCTGCTGCAGGGCGAACCCGACCCGACCCTGGCCGGCGTCGCCAACTGGGCCGACCAGCTCCGCGAACACGATCCCGACCTGGGCAAGCGCAGCGCGCGCTGGCACTACGTCAATCTGGCCGAAAACGATTGCCACTACGAGCAGACCCGCGACTGCCCGGACGGCAACTGCGCGGTCGAGGCGCTGCGCCGCCAGGCCGCCATCCTTGCCGACCGCAGCCAGCCGCAGGCTGCGCGCGCGCAGGCGCTGAAGTTCGTCGTGCATTTCGCCGGCGACGTGCAGCAGCCGCTGCATGCCGGCTACGCCCGCGACAAGGGCGCCAACACCGTGCAGATCCAGTTCGAGGGCAAGGGCACCAACCTGCATTCGCTGTGGGACAGCGGCCTGCTGCGCAGCCGCGGGCTGGACGAGCAGGCCTACCTGGCCGAGCTGGAAAAGCAGCCGTTGCCGGC
The DNA here is from genome assembly GCF_040595915.1 of Xanthomonas sp. PPL134. Lineage (NCBI taxonomy): Bacteria > Pseudomonadati > Pseudomonadota > Gammaproteobacteria > Lysobacterales > Lysobacteraceae > Xanthomonas > Xanthomonas sp. PPL134. Next base: position 89,549 of record NZ_JAMDLL010000003.1, on the reverse strand, counting down.
GCCATCGCCGGCCGGCAGCGCGCTGCCGCCGCCGGCGGCCGCCTGGGCCGAAGCCTCCTGCAGGATCATGATGCGCCCTGGCTTCTATCCGCCTGGCGCGAAGCTGCCGGCCGATTACGTGACGACCTGGCGGCCGGTGGCCGAAGCGCAGTTGCGCCAGGCCGGCGCCGACCTCGCAGCAACCTTGAACGCAGCGCTGGGCAAGTAAGCGCGGTCCACCGTGCAGGAGCGGCTTCAGCCGCTCCTGCAAGAGCACTTACGCCACACCCAACTGCGCCCGCGCCCAGCGCACGATCTCGGCCGTGCCGATGGCGCCGCTGTGCCGGGCGAGTTCGCGGCCCTGGCGCAGCAGGAGCAGGGTCGGAATGCTGCGAATGCCGAAGCGCCCGGCCAGCGCCGGCTGCGCGTCGCTGTCCAGCTTGCCCAGTCGCAGCCGCGGCTCCAGCTGCGCGGCGGCGGCCGCGAAGTGCGGCGCCATGGTCCGGCACGGACCGCACCACGGCGCCCACACGTCCACCAGCAGTGGCACATCGCTGCGTTCGGCATGCACGGCGAAGCTGTCGGCGGTCAGCGTCACCGGCGTGGCCTCGAACAAGGCACGATGGCAGCGCCCGCACTGCGGCGCATCCGCCAGCTTCGCCTCCGGCACGCGGTTGAGCGCGGCGCAATGCGGGCAGGCGACATGCAGCGGCTCGCTCATGCCCCGGCCTCGATGCTCTTGTCGCCGAGCAGCACCGTGCCCTGCGCATCCTTGACCGTGACCTGCACGTCGATACCCTGGCGCACGCTCTGGGTGACCACGCAGAACTGCTCGAACTGGGCCAGGATCCGCTCCAGTTGCGCGTAGTCCTGGTTGGCGCCGGGCAACTGCAGTTCCACCGACGCCTGCGGGATGCGCCAGAATCCTTCCGGATTACGCATCGGCGTGGCCGTGATGTGCGCGACCACGCCGGCCGGATCGTTCTTGTACTTGCGCATCGCGAACAACAGGCTGGCGGCCAGGCAGTTGGCGATGCCGGCGAGTAGGATGCGCGTCGGGTTCGGACCGCGCTCCTGGCCCAGCGGCGCGGTTTCATCGCTCAGCCACGGCTCCAGCGCGGTTTCGTCGAAGCGGATGCGGAACGCGAAGTCCGTGTCCTGCTCCAGGGTGACGCGGATCGGATCGCCGATGGGCATGGCGGAGGCTCCAGGTGCGAAGAAGGGATCTGCGACTCTACGCCGGCGCCGGCAACGGCATGTGGACGTTCTGTCGCGCTCATGCCGATGCGTCGCGTCGCGCCAGTGGGTAGTACAGCAACGGGATGACCAGCAGGGTCAGTGCGGTGCTGACCAGGATGCCGAACAGCAGCGCCACCGCCAGACCGTTGAAGATCGGATCGTCGAGGATGAACAGCGCGCCCAGCATCGCGGCCAGGCCGGTCAGCGCGATCGGCGGCGCGCGCACCGCGCAGGCCTCGATCACCGCCTGCTCGGCACTGCGCCCCTGCGCCAGCGCATGGCGGACGAAGTCCACCAGCAGGATCGAATTGCGCACGATGATGCCGGCCAGGGCGATCATGCCGATCATGCTGGTGGCGGTGAACTGCGCGCCGAGCAAGGCATGGCCCGGCATCACCCCGATCACGGTCAGCGGAATCGGTGCCATGATCACCAGCGGCAGCAGATAGCTGCGGAACTGCGCCACCACCAGCAGGTAGATCAGCAACAGGCCCACCGCGTAGGCGATGCCCATGTCGCGGAAGGTCTCGTAGGTGATCTGCCATTCGCCGTCCCATTTCACTGCGAAGTCGCCGGTATCGGCCGGCGGCGCGATGAAGTGCTGCTGCAGCGCCTGGCCATCGAGCGCGTGCCGGCGCAGCTGCCCGACCAAGTCGAACATGCCGTACAGCGGGCTGTCCAGGCGCCCGGCTTCGTCGCCGGTCACGTACACCACCGGCCGCAGGTCCTTGTGCGCGATGCTGTCGTCCCAGGGCAGGCGCTGCACGGTCACCAGCGCCGACAGCGGGACCAGTTGGCCATCGCCGCCGCGCACATGCAGCGCCAGCACGCGTGCGCTGGCGGCCTGCGCGGCGGCCGGCAGGCGCAACCGCACCGGCTGTGCCACCTTGGACGTGCCATCGTGCAGCCAGGTGACGTCCAGCCCCTGCACCGCCGTGGTCAGGGCATCCGCAATGGCCGCCTGGCTCACGCCCAGGCGGGCGGCGCGCACCCGGTCGACCACCAGCGTTTCGCGGGTGGCGGCACTCTCCACGCTGGTGTCGACATCGACCACGTTCGGTGTACGCAGGAAGCGCTGCTCCAGCAGCAACGCCAGGTGCTGGCTGCGCGCATAGTCCGGCCCATAGACCTCGGCCACCAAGGGCGCCAGCACCGGCGGCCCCGGCGGCACTTCCACAACCTTCAGCGAGGCGCCATACCGGCGCGCGATCGCCGCCAGCGGAGGGCGCAGCGCGCGGGCGATGGCATGGCTATGACGCGTGCGCTGGTGTTTGTCGACCAGGTTCACCTGCAGGTCGCCGACGTTGTTGCCGCTGCGCAGGAAGTACTGCCGCACCAGGCCATTGAAGTTGACCGGCGCCGAGGTGCCGGCATAGCCCTGGTAGTCGTGCACCTCGGGCGTGCGGTCGAGCACCCCGGCCAGTTCCACCAACAGCGCGTCGGTGTCCTGCAGGGTGCTGCCTTCGGGCAGGTCGACCACGATCTGCAGTTCGGACTTGTCGTCGAACGGCAGCATCTTCAGCACCACCCATTGCAGCCCGACCAGGCCGACCGCGGCCAGCAGCAGCGCCGCGATGCCGGCGAACAGCCAACCACGGCGGCGTGCGCCGCGGACCGGATCCAGGAACGGGCGCAGCAATCGCGCGAACAGCCGCTGCAGGCGCGGCGGCGCATCGCCACCGGCATGTGCCTGCGCAGGCTGCGCCGGCACATGCCGCTTCAACAGCGTCAGCGCCAGCCAGGGCGTCACCACCAGTGCGATCGCCAGCGACAGCAGCATGCCGACCGAGGCATTGATCGGGATCGGTCGCATGTACGGTCCCATCAGGCCGCTGACGAAGGCCATCGGCATCAGCGCCGCGATCACGGTGAAGGTGGCGAGGATGGTCGGGCCACCGACCTCGTCCACCGCCGCCGGAATCGCCTCGCGCAAGGTCTTGCCGCCGGCGCGCAGATGGCGGTGGATGTTCTCCACCAACACGATGGCGTCGTCGACCAGGATGCCGATCGAGAAGATCAGCGCGAACAGCGACACGCGGTTGAGGGTGAACCCCATCGCCCACGAGGCGAACAGGGTGAGCGCCAGGGTCAGCACCACCGCGCTGCCGACCACCATGGCCTCGCGCCAACCCAGCGCGAACAGCACCAGCAGCACCACCGAGGCAGTGGCGAACACCAGCTTGTGGATCAGCTTGTCGGCCTTGGCCGCCGCGCTGGCGCCGTAGTCGCGGGTGATCTCCGCATGCACGCCCTGTGGCAGCAACTCCCCACGCAGTGCCTGCAGGCGCGCGCCCACCGCGCGGGTGAGCGCCGCGGCGTCGCTGCCCGGCTTCTTGGCAATGGCCAGGGTCACCGCCGGCGCACGCCCCTGCGCCGGGCCGCCGCGCGTGGGTGGCGTGCCGTACCACACGTAGGCCGTGGGCAGGTCGGCGCCGGCCTGCACCTGGGCCACGTCGCGCAACCGCAGTGGCTGGCCGTCGTGCATGCCGATCACCAGTTCGCGCACGGTGTCGGCGTCGGCCAGGAACCGGCCGGCACTGAGCGGCACCGCGCGGCCGTCGCCGATCCGGTCGCCGAGCGGGCGTACCACGTTCGCGCCCTGCAGCGCCTGGCCGAGGTCGGCCACGGTGAGGTCGTAGGCGGCCAGCCGCGCCGGATCCAAAGTCACCGTCAGCACCCGTGGCGGCGCACCGATGCTGTAGATGTCGCGCGTGCCGGGAATGCGCTTGAGTTCGGTTTCCAGCGTGCGCGCGATCGCGCCCAGATCGGCGGCGCTGCGCTGCGGATCGTCGCTCCACAGGGTCACGCTCATCACCGGCACGTCGTCGATGCCCTTGGGCTTGACCAGCGGCGCGCTGGCACCCATCTGCGTCGGCAGCACGTCCAGATTGGAATACACCTGGTTGTACAGGCGCACCAGTGCGACCTGCCGCGGCACCCCGACCTGGAATTCGACGGTCAGCACCGCCTGACCCGGGCGGCTCACCGAGTACACGTGCTTGATGCCTTCGATCTCGTCGAGCTTCTGTTCCAGTGGCGTGCTCAGCAATTGCTCGACCTCGCGCGCATCGGCACCGGGCAAGGCGACGAACACATTGGCCATGGTCACATCGATCTGCGGCTCTTCCTCGCGGGGGGTGACCGCCACCGCCGCCAGGCCGAGCAGCAGACCGAGCAGGGCCAGCAACGGCGTCAGCGGGTTGGCCTGAAAGAAAGCCGCCAGGCGGCCGGACAGTCCCATCTCAGTGCTCCGCCAGCGCGCGCCGCTGCGCGACCAGGGCCTGTCCGGCGGCGACCGGGTCGCGCGCCACGCGTTCGCCTGCGCGCAGCCCGGCCAGCACTTCCACCCGCTGCGCATCGCGCCGCCCGATCCGCAGCTGACGCAGCACCAAGCGCCCATCGGCCAGGACATAGGCGGCGCTGAGTTCGCCCCGCTGCAGCAACGCCGAACGCGGGATGCTCAACGGTGTCGCCTCCGCGGCATCGCCGGCCGCCAGCGGAAAGTCGACCTTGGCCGTGGTGCCCGGCGCCGGGGCCGGCTGCAGCGCCGGCAGCGGCACCCGCACCGTCACGCTGTGGCTGCGCGGATCGGCCGTGGGAAACACCGTGACCTGGGGAACCTGCAGGGTACGGCCATCGTCCAACAGCACCCGCGCGCGCGGCGCGGCGCGGACGCCAGCGGCGTCGGACTGCGGCACCTGCACCTCGATACGCTGCGAACCGGGCACGTACAGCGACAGCAACGCCTGTCCAGCCGCCACCGCCTCGCCCGGCTGCACCTGGCGGGCGCTGATCACCCCGGCAAACGGCGCACGCACCACCGTGTACGCGGCCGGCTGTTGCGCCTGCGCCAGTTGCGCCTCCGCCGCGGCGCGCGCCGCGCGTGCCGCATCGCGGGTGGCGCGCGCCTGATCCAGTTGCGCGCGCGACACGTACTGCGCGTCGGCCAGGGCGGCATAGCGGCGGTAGCTGGCCTCGGCCTCGCCGGCGCCGGCCATGGCAGCGCGCAACTGTGCCCGGGCGCTGTCGACCCCGGCCCGCTGTTCCACTGCGCTCATTGCAGCAGCACCTGGCCGGCGACGACGCGGTCGCCCACGTCCACCGCCACACGGCGGACGCGGCCGTCGGTTTGCGCGCTCAGATCGGCATGTTCCACCGCGGCGACCACGCCGTCCCAGGAGCGGGAGGCCAGCGCCGCAGACGCCACCGGAGCCGTCGCCAGCGCCGGCAACGGCGGCGGCGCAACCGCGGCGGCGTCATGGCGGCAGCCGGCGAGCGCCAGCATGGCCAGCGACACGAGCACGCCAGCCACGGTGACACGGCCGTTCGCGCCTGATGGCGTGGCCGCGGCCGCACCCGGCCGGCGCAGCCGCTCGGCGCTCCCGGCGCTCCAGATTGGCCAACGACGCACATGCATGATCGAACTCCACAAGGAACGGCACGGTTGCGCCCGCGGCGGGCAAGCCACGCGGCGGCAGCGGTCGCGACCACGAGGCTGGCCGCGAGATAAATTAGAATTTTCTTATATTAGAGTCAACTGATATGATGGGCACACTTTCCCGCCGAGCACCCCCAATGCCCGCCTCCTCCGCCCAAGCCCTGGTCGATCGCGCACGCGCGCAGATCCACGAAACCCCCATCCACCCCGATTTCGCTGCCACACCATTACCCGGCGAATGGATCATCGACGTGCGCGAACCCGGCGAGTTCGCCATGGGCCACCTGCCCAACGCCATCAACATCCCGCGCGGCATCCTCGAATTCCGCCTCGACGCCGATCCGGCGCTGGCCCGGCGCGATCAGCCGATCCTGCTGTACTGCGCCAGCGGCGGCCGCTCCACGCTGGCGGCGCTGAGCCTGCAGCACCTGGGCTACACCGCGGTGCGCTCGCTGACCGGCGGCTTCCTGGGCTGGACCGCAGCCGGTGGCCCGGTCGATTTCTGAGCCGATGACGCGCCGCGCCGCGCCCGCCCTGGATCCTGCCGCAATGCGTGCGCACGCCAGCGAGGCCGCACGCCTGCTGAAGGCGCTCGGCAACGAGAAGCGCCTGTTGCTGCTGTGCCTGCTGGTGGACCACGAGCAATCGGTCGGCGAACTCAACGCACGCGTGGAGCTGAGCCAGTCGGCGCTGTCGCAACATCTGGCGCTGCTGCGCGAGGATGGGCTGGTGCAGACCCGCCGCGACGGCCAGACCATCTATTATTCGCTGGTGCCCGGCCCGGTGCAGCGCATCCTCGAGGTGCTGCACGGCATCTACTGCAGCGCCGCGCCGCCCGCCGCCAGCAGGAGCGATCGATGAACCAGCATCCGCACGTCCACGCCTTCCACCACGCCGGTTCCGGCACCTGGAGCTATGTGGTGGAGGACGGCCACGACGCCGCGGTGATCGATCCGGTGGTGGGCTTCGATCCGCAGACCGGCGCGCTGGACGCGGCGCCGGCGCAGGCGTTGGCCGCGTGCCTGGACGAACGCGGGCTGCACCTGCGCTGGATCCTGGAGACCCACGCCCACGCCGACCATGTCTCCGCCGCGCAATGGTTCAAGCAGCGCTGGCCACAGGCGACGCTGGCGATCGGCGACGGCATCCGCCAGGTCCGCGCCCGCTTCGCGCCACAGTTCGGCCTGGACGCGGATGCGCAGGCGCGCTGCGGCTTCGACCACCTGTTCGCCGATGGCGAGCGTTTCACGATCGGAGGGTTGCAGGCGCAGGTGATCGCCGTGCCCGGCCACACCGGCGACAGCGTCGCCTACCTGATCGGCGATGCCCTGTTCCCGGGCGATTCGCTGTTCATGCCCGACAGCGGCACCGCGCGCTGCGATTTCCCCGGCGGCGATGCGGCCACGCTGTACCGCTCGATCCAGCGGCTGTACGCGCTGCCGGACGCCACCCGCGTGTTCGTGTGCCACGACTACGGCGCAGGCGGCCGCGCGGTCGCCTGCCAGACCAGCATCGGCGAACAGCGCCGCGCCAACATCCACGTGCGCGACGGCATCGACGAAGCGGCCTTCGTGGCCTTGCGCCAGGCACGCGATGCGACGCTGGCCGAGCCGCGGCTGATGCAGCCGTCGGTGCGCGCCAACATCCAGGCCGGGCGCACCGACGATCTGGTGCCGCCGGCGGCGTGAGCAGGCAGCGCGCCGCGGGCGCGCTAGGATGCGGGTCTGCGCCAGCGCTGCGCGACTGCGGTCGCGCGCGCCGCCGCATCGCCTGCCCCGCCCCCCGCTGGAGTGACCCATGACCCGACCGTTGCGCCGCCTGTTGTGCCTGTGCACGCTGCTCGTCGCCAGCGCGATCGCGCCGGTTTCGGCGCAGACGCCGCTGACCGTGTTCGCCGCCGCCAGCCTCAAGGAATCGCTGGACGAGGCCGCCAGCGCCTACCAGCGCGCCCGCGGCACGCCCGTGCAGGTGTCCTACGCCGCCAGCTCGACGCTGGCGCGGCAGGTGGAACAGGGCGCGCCGGCGGACGTGTTCGTGTCCGCCGACCAGGAATGGATGGACTACCTGCAGCAGCGCAAGCTGATCGACCCGGCGCAGCGCCATGACCTGCTCGGCAACACCCTGGTGCTGGTGGCGCCAGCCGCCAGCACCGCCCAGGTCGATCTGCGCAAGCCCGGCGCACTGCTCGCCGCACTCGGCGCACAGGGACGCCTGGCGGTCGGCCAGACCGCCAGCGTGCCGGCCGGCAAATACGCGCGCGCCGCACTGCAGGCGCTCGGCCAGTGGGCCAGCGTGCAGCCGCGCCTGGCCGAAAGCGAGAGCGTGCGCAGCGCGCTGATGCTGGTGGCGCGCGGCGAGGCGCCGCTGGGCATCGTCTACGGCTCCGACGCCCAAGCCGAGCCGAAGGTGCGGGTGGTGGCGACCTTCCCCGCCGACAGCCACGCGCCGATCGTGTATCCGGTGGCGCCGCTGCGCGCGAGCGCACAGGCGAAGAGCGCCGCCGATTTCGTGCGCTGGCTGGGCACGCCACCGGCACAGGCGATCTTCCGTCGCCACGGTTTCTCGCTCGCCCGCTGAGGCCTGGCATTGTTCGACTTCACCGCGCAGGAACTGACCGCGATCGTGCTGAGCGTTAAGGTGGCGCTGGTCGCGGCGCTGGCCAGCCTGCCCTTTGCGGTGGCCTGCGGCTGGCTGCTCGCGCGCCGCCGCTTTTTCGGCAAGGCCTTGCTGGACGCGTTGCTGCACCTGCCGCTGGTGATGCCGCCGATCGTCACCGGCTACGCGCTGTTGCAACTGTTCGGTCTGCAGGGCCCGATCGGCGGATGGCTGTTCGAGCACCTCGGCGTGCAGTTCGCGTTCCGTTGGACCGGCGCGGCGCTGGCCAGCGCGGTGATGGGCTTCCCGCTGATGGTGCGGGCGATCCGCCTGGCCCTGGAAGCCACCGACCGGCGTCTGGAAGCGGCCGCCGCCACCCTCGGCGCCGGCCCGTGGCGGGTGTTCTTCACCATCACCCTGCCGCTGGCATGGCCGGGCGTGGTGGCTGGCGGCGTGCTCGGCTTCGCCAAGGCGCTGGGCGAGTTCGGCGCCACCATCACCTTCGTCTCCAACATCCCGGGACAGACGCAGACCCTGGCTTCGGCGATCTACAGCCTGCTGCAGGTGCCCGGGGCCGAGGCCGGCATCTGGCGGTTGGCGGCGGTGGCGCTGGCGATCTCACTGGGCGCCCTGCTGGCCTCCGAGTGGCTGGTGCGGCGCCAGCGCGGCGCGGAGGCGGACGCATGAGCCGCACGTGCGCCCGGAGCCGGCGCCGATGCTGAGCATCGACCTGCACCTGCAGCGCGGGCGTTTCGCCCGCCACGTACGGATCGAGGAACAGGCGCGCGTGGTCGCCCTGGTCGGTCCGTCCGGCGCCGGCAAGACCAGCCTGCTCAACGCCATCGCCGGCGTGCTGCCGCCGCGCAGTGGGCGCATCGCCATCGATGGTCGGGTGCTGTACGACAGCGCCACCGGCATCGACCTGCCGGCGCACCGCCGCGGTATCGGCTACGTGTTCCAGGATGCGCGGCTGTTCCCGCACATGGACGTGCGCCGCAACCTCGGCTACGGCCGCCATGGCCGCGGCCAGCCGGCGCGCTTCGCATTGGACGCGGTGGTCGAGCTGCTGGGCATCGGCGCCCTGCTGGGTCGGCACCCCGACACGCTCTCCGGCGGCGAAGCGCAGCGCGTGGCGATCGGCCGGGCGCTGTTGTCGCAGCCCGCGCTGCTGCTGTTCGACGAACCGCTGTCGGCGCTGGACGCGGACCGCCGCAGCGACCTGATCCCCTACCTGCAGCGGGTACGCGACGAAGTGCGCCTGCCCATGCTCTACGTCAGCCACCAGGCCGAGGAAGTGGCGCGCATCGCCGACGCGGTGCATCGGCTGGATTGACGCCGACACCGCGTTCACCGCCGCTGGCGAGACTGGGGTCCCACGTTCCCGGTCCGCCGCATGCGCCGCTACCGCAAGCTCGACTTCCCCACGCAGGACGTCCGCCGCTTCCTCGAGCCGGGCCCGGTGGTGCTGGTCAGTTCGGCCTGGAAGCAGCAGCGCGACGTCATGACCCTGGGCTGGCACATGGTGCTGGAGTTCTCGCCATCGCTGCTGGCTTGCTGCATCTCCAGCGCCAACCACAGCTTCGCGCTGATCCGGCGCAGCAAGCAATGCGTGATCAACCTGCCCACCGCCGACCTGGTCGACACCGTGGTCGGCATCGGCAATACCAGCGGTGCTGACCTGGACAAGTTCGCGCACTTCGGCCTCACCGCGGTGCCCGCCACGCACGTGGCGGCGCCGCTGATCGCCGAGTGCTACGCCAGCTTCGAGTGCCGCCTGCACGACGGCAGCCAGATCGGCAAGCACGGCCTGTTCGTGTGGGAGGTGGTCAAGGCGCACGTCGCCGCCTCGCCCAAGCGGCCGCGCACCCTGCACTACCGGGGCGACGGCCGCTTCATGCTGTCCGGCCCGGAGATCTCGCGGCGGCGCCTGTTCAAGCCGGAGATGCTGTAGGCCGAGACGGAGGGCGACGGATGCCGGATGCGCCGGTCGCCACGCTCAGCGTGCGCCGCTCACGCGCCCCGACTGCACGCTGGCCTTGCCCTGCCGGACCTCGAAAGTGAACGCATAGGCCAGCGTCACCGGCACCTCCTGCACCGACTGTGCATCGTCGCAACGCCCTTCATGGGCCGGCCGCTGCGCCGGATCGGCGTAGGTGCAGATCGCCGCCGGTACGAAGCGCCACTGCACGACCGCGGCCTGCACTGCCTGCAGCAGATCGGCCATCTCCGGCTGCGCACCCGCGCTGCAGTCCGGGCGATCGTTCAACAGGGCGCTGCGCTCCACCGTGCCTTGCGCGGAGAGGATCACCCGCACGCAGACCGTGGTCGGGGCGAGCGTGCGGCGTGGCGACTCGGCCGGCAACTGCGGCGTCGGCGCCTGCAGCGGTTGCGGCATGCGGAACACTTCCTGCGGCTGCATCCGATACGACTGCACCGCCGCCGCCCCCGGCGCCGCGCCGAACCCGGTTTCCAGCATGCGCTGATCCACCGAGTCGATGCGCTTGGTCGGTTGTGGCGCCTCTTTCGGCACGTGGCTGGCGCAGCCGGAAAGGACCAGCGCCAGCAGCATGCCCGCCCGCCAGTGCGGACTCATTGCACGGTCCGCGCCATGCCGCACAGCGGCGCGGCGCCGCCCTTGCCGGAGAGCACCTTGTCGCACAGGCTCGCCGAGGTATCGCCGGCCTCCTCGCCCAGGCGAAACCAGCGGTAGTTCGCGGCATCGGCGACGCCAGCCGGCGCATCCTCGGGGTACATTTCCACATCGAACGCGACCGGAATCTTCAAGCGGCTGGCCACAGCGCGTCCGTGCGCAATCGCGGGCGAGAAGCGCCACTTCCAGGCGGCGGTGACCGCGGCGGCATCCAGCGCAGCGCTCCCGCTGCCATGGTCCAGCACGCGCACGCCGCTCGGCGTCCCGTGCACATCCACGTCGACCAACAGGACCAGCTTGCCGGAGACGCCCGCACGCACCGCTTCATCCGGGTATTTCGGGGGCGGCATGTCGATCACCTTGGCAGGCCGCGCTCCGGTCCGCGCGGCGCCCACCGACACCTGCTGCGCCGGTCGTGCCGACGTGCCATCCACCTCACTCCCGACCAGATCGCGTGCCACGCCCGTGGCACCTGTTCCAATTGGCAACGCCAGTGCCATCGCACTCCCGCTCAACGCGGCCAGCGTCACCGCCGCGATCCCCAAATGACGCCGCCAACCATGCACCGCCGGACGCCGCAGCAGGGCAATGCGCTGACACAACACGCTGCCCGCCTGCCAGTGGCAGCCGACCGGCAGGGCCAGCGCATCCAGCTGCGTCTGCAGCATCGCCTCGGCATAGTGCCGGCGCGCACCCGGATGGCGTGCCAGCACCGCCGCATCGCAGGCCAGTTCCTGATCCAGGCGGAAGCGCGTGGCGGCCCAGTGCAGCAGCGGATTGAACCAGTACACGCAGCGCAGCACCGCGAGCAGCAGATTGCTGCGGGTGTCGCCGCGGGCGATGTGCAGGCGTTCGTGCGCCAGCACCAGTTGCGCCTGCGGCGGCGGGTAGCGCGCGGCGAAGTCCATCGGCACCACCACCTGCGGCCGCCACGCGCCCAGCACCAGCGGCCCATGCAGCGCATGCTCGGCGACCAGTACGCCGCCCTCGCCCGCCCGCAAGCGGCCGAGGCTGCGCCGGTAGCGGCGCTGCTGCCGCCACAGCACGGCCGCCGAGGCCACGGCGCCCGCGAGCCACACCGCCAGCCACCAGACCGCGGCGTGGCCACTCGCCGGCAAGCCGCCGCTGCCTGCGGACAGTTGCGCCTGTGGTGCGCCGACCAGCACTGACGGCATGTCCAGCACCAACCCCGCCGGTAACGCTGGACGCCAGCCGCTCGGCAACAGTGCCGCCAGCAGCGCCAACGGCACCGCCATCCACACGGCATAGGCGATGCTCGCGCCGAAGGCGCGCCGCATCGGCACGCGCAACACCAGCACCGCCGCGATGGCCACGCTGACGACCAGCGCGGTGCTTCCGAGGTTCCTCACGATCCCGTCAATGCTCATCGTCCAGCTCCTGGATCAGTCGTTTGAGTTCGGCGATATCGGCGTCGCTGAGCTTGCCGCGTTCGCTGAAGTGCGCCACCAGCGGCGCGATGCGGCCGCCGAACAGGCGGTCGAGCAGGCCTTCGCTCTGTTGCTGCACCCACTGCGCGCGCTGCAGCAGGGGCGTGTACAGATAGCGGCGGCCTTGTTTGTCGGCGCGGATCGCGCCCTTGTTGAGCAAGCGGTTGAGCAGGGTCTTGACCGTGGGTTCGGCCCAGCCGCCATGGCCGGACAAGGCAGCGAACACCTCCTCGGCACTGAGCGGGTGCCGCTCCCACAGCACCTCCATGACCACCGCTTCCGCATCGCTGATCGACATTACGTTTACACCCGTAAATTTTTATCGATTACACGCGTAGACGAACTCGCTGTCAAGCGCTTTTCCCGGCTCCTGCATCGCCACCTCGACACGGACCGAACGGCGGTACCGCGCCGCGACTGCCGTGGCATCCGGACGCTTCCGCGACGACGGATCGCTCGACCGTGACCAACACCGAGCCGTCGCTGGTGCTCGACACATCCCGCCGGCCCCTGCGCCGACACAACGGCGCCACCTCCGAACGCACTGCAATCGGCCGCACACGCTCTAAGCTATGCCGATGACCGATCATCTCGACGACCTCGACGCTGCTGCCGACCTGATCCTGCAGCGCATCGCCGGCCCGCTGCGCGTGGGCGCGCCGCTGGGCCTGGGCAAACCGCACCGCCTGCTCAACGCGCTGTACGACCGCATCGAGCACGATCCAACGCGGCCGCTGCAGATCTACACCGCGCTGTCGCTGCATCCGCCGGCGCCCGGCGGCGGCTTGCAGGGCCGGTTCGCGCGCCCGTTCGTGCAGCGCCATTTCGGCGAGGACTTCCCGCGCCTGCGCTATGTGCAGGCGATGCAGCGCGATGCGCTGCCGGCGCACATCCAGGTCGAAGAGTTCTACATGCAATCCGGCGCGCTGCTGCGCTCGACCCAGGCGCAGCGCAGCTACACCAGCCTCAACTACACCCATGCCGCCGACGCGGTGGCGCAGCGCGCGCCGAACCTGATCGTGCAGAAAGTGGCACGCGAACCCGACGGCACCCGGCTGTCGTTCTCGTGCAACAACGACATCACCCAGGACACCCTGGCGGCGGTGCAGCGGCGCGGCCTGCCGCGGCCGCTGCTGGTGGCCGAAGTCGATCCCCAGTTGCCGTGGATCGGCGGGGCTGCGGCGGTGGAACCGGGCTTCTTCGACGTGGTGGTGACCCCGCCCGGGCCGTATCCGCGCCTGTTCGGGCTGCCGCGGCAGCCGGTCGCCGATGCCGATTACGCCATCGGCCTGTACGCCAGCACCCTGGTGCGCGACGGCGGCACCCTGCAGATCGGCATCGGCACCCTGGCCGATGCGCTGTGCCACGCGCTGGTACTGCGGCACACCGACAACGCGCGCTACCGGCAGGTGCTGGCGGCGCTGGATCCGGAGCTGGAGCGGCATCCGGCGGTGCGCGAATGTGGCGGCCTGGAGCCGTTTGCGGTCGGCCTGTTCGGCTGCAGCGAGATGCTCAACGAAGGCTTCCGGCAACTGGTCCAGTGCGGGGTGATCCGGCGCAAGGTGCTCGACGACGCGCCGCTGCTGCAGCGCGTGGCCGACGGCAGCGCCGATGCGCAGGACCTGCAGCGTCTGGAGCGCGACGGCGAATACCTGCAAGGCGCGTTCTACCTGGGGTCGCCGGAGTTCTACGCCTGGTTGCGCGAGATGGATCCGCAGGCGCGCAAGGCGATCGGCATGCACCGCATCAGCGAGATCAACCAGCTCTACGGCGGCGAGGCGCTGCGCCGGCTGCAGCGGCGCGAGGCGCGTTTCTTCAACTCCTGCATGATGGCCACCGCGCTCGGCGCGGCGGTGTCCGATGCGCTGGACGACGGTCGCGTGGTGTCCGGCGTCGGCGGCCAGTACAACTTCGTGGCCATGGCGCACGCGCTGGACGACGCGCGCAGCGTGCTGATGTTCCGCGCCGTGCGCAGCGACGGCGGCGCGGCGCAGTCCAACGTGCGCTGGAACTACGGCCACACCACCATCCCGCGGCACCTGCGCGATCTCTACGTCAACGAGTACGGCATTGCCGACCTGCGCGGCCTGACCGACGAGGATTGCATCGCGGCGATGACCGGGATCGCCGACGTGCAGGCGCAACCCGCACTGCTGGAAACGGCGAAGACCAACGGCAAGCTGGCCGCCGGCTTCATTGCGCCGGCGCACTGGCAGCGCAACCACGCCGCGCGGGTGCGCGACGCACTGGCGCCGTTCCGCCGCGACGGCAGCCTGCCCGACTATCCGCTGGGCAGCGATTTTACCGAGGTCGAGCAGCGCCTGTTGCGCGCGCTGGCCTGGCTGCAGCGACACACCGCCAGTACGGGCGCCAAGCTGAAGACGATCGCCACGGCTTTGCTGGCGCGTCCCACCGGCGACGCCGCCTGCATGCAGCGCATGGGACTGGACGCACCACGCAGCGTCGGCGAGCGCCTGGAGGCGACGTTGCTGGCGTTCGCCCTGCAGCGCACGCGCACACCACCGTGACACGCCACCGCGCCTGACACTGCAACGCGCTGGCGCACCGATCGCAGGCGCGATGCGATAAGTGACCGCGCGTCGCACGCGAATGCGATGTGCCGCACGAATGTCGCACATCGGCGGCGATGACACGATTCGGCAACATGCCGGCAGGAAGGGCGTCAACTGCGCTCGGGATGCTGTCGGGATATCGTTACCAAGCGTGGCCGCGATGCACTCCCAACGCCCTGTCCCGATGCCGTCGTCGTTCTCTCGCCGCACCGCGCTGCGCGTGCTGTTGGCGGTACTGGTGCTGTTGCCGTCCGCCCTGCTCGCCGAACCCAAGCTCAACGACCTGCAGTACCTCGGCAGCCACAACAGCTACCACGCCGGCTTCGCGCCCAGCGAAGCGGCGCTGTGGAAACGCCTGGACCCGGCGACGTTCGCCGTGCTGGACTACCGGCACCCGCCGTTGACGCAGCAACTGGACGACGGCGTGCGCCAGATCGAACTGGACATCTACGCCGACGCCAAGGGCGGACGCTATGCGCATCCGGCGATGATCGAGCAACTCGCCAAGGCCGGGCTGCCGCCGGCCCCGCCGATCGCCGCGCCGGGGGTGATGCAGCAACCGGGCTTCAAGGTCATGCACATCCAGGACCTCGACCAACGCAGCACCTGCCAGCCGCTGCTGGCCTGCCTGCGCGAGGTGCGGGCGTGGTCGCAACGGCATCCCGGACATCTGCCACTCTTCATCCTGCTGGAAACCAAGCAATCGACCGTGCCGGCGGCCTTCCCCACGGTGCAGCCGGAACCGTTCGACGGCAAGGCGCTGGATGCACTGGACGCCGAACTGCGCACGGTGTTCGCCGCCAACGAATACATCAGCCCCGACCAGGTGCGTGGCAGCGCGGCCACGCTCAACGCCGCCGTGCTCGCGCATGGCTGGCCGGCGCTCTCGGCGGCGCGCGGCAAGGTGGTGTTCCTGCTCGACCAGCGTGCCGTCGGCCCGGCCTACCTGGCCGGCCATCCGTCCTTGCGCGGCCGCGTGTGTTTCACCAATGCCGATCCCGGCACCGACGATGCCGCCTTCGTCGAGCGCAACGACGGCAGCGCCGACGCGATCGCAACGTTGGTGAAGGCCGGCTACCTGGTGCGCACCCGCACCGATGCCGACCTCAAGGAAGCCCTGCGCAACGACACCGCGCGGCGCGACGCCATGCTCGCCAGCGGCGCGCAACTGCTCAGCACCGACTTTCCCGATCACGAGCCGGCCGCCTCCGGCTACGTAGTGCGCTTTCCCGGCGACACCGTCGCCCGCTGCAATCCGCAACGCCCGCAAGCCGACTGCCCCGACGTGGACCTGCGCCACTAATCGCCAGTGGCCGCGCTGCGTCGCGGCCACGCCCTGCACACACGCAATGGAAGGCCTTGGCGATCCGCGCGCCGGCATCGGCGTGTCCGGACTTCGGATCGCAACCGCTGTTTCCCCCAACGAGTCGTGCCCATGCCCGTGTTCCATCGCCCCCGTCCCTTGTGCTGTGCCATCGCCCTTGCGCTGGCGCTCTCGCCAGCCGCCCACGCCAGCGATGCCAACGACCCCGCTGACGCCAGTGCGCGCACCACCACCCTGGACTCGGTCAACGTGCAGGCGGCGCAGGCCAGCGCGCCGGGTTCGCTGGACGAACAGCGCCTGTCCAGCGGCGTCAACAGCGTGATGAGCAAGCAGCAGATCGACGCGATCCCCTCCGCCGGCATCGCCGACGTGGTCGCGCACCTGCCCGGCCTGTCGGCCTACAGCGACATGCATCTGGGCCAGGCCACCACCGGCGAGAACGCCTACGTCAGCATCCGCGGCCTGGATGCCAGCTACAACAGCTACAGCCTCAACGGCTTCGGCATGCCCGAGACCGATTCGTCCACGCGTGCGATCTCGCTGAACATGCTGGCGCCGTTCGGCATCCAGTCGGTCAAGGTCTCCAAGTCGCCGACCCCGGACCTGCCGGGCGACGCGATCGGCGGCGCGATCGACATGCGCACGCCCAGCGCGTTCGATTTCGACGGCGACTTCTACGGCAAGACCACCGCGCAAGGCCAGTTCAACGCGCTCGCCTCCGACCTCGGCGGCAAGCACACCGGCGGCACGGTGCAACAGGAGCTGGCCTGGAAGTTCGGCGACGACCACGCGTTCGGCATCTACGCCTCGGCCTACTACGGCAAGAACAACAACATGGCGCAGGCGCCAGCGCCCAACAGCGCGTACTTCCCGGCGGACCCGGCGCAGGCCAAGGCGGTGGACCTGCGCGACGTCGGCCCGCTGCTCAGCGCCCGCTACAAGTACAGCGTCTACACCAGCCAGAGCGAGCGCTACGGCGGCAATCTCGCCTTCGACTGGCAGGGCGACCACACCTCCCTCTTCGCCCGCGCCATCTACGGCAGCTACAACGTCACCGGCCAGCAGGACCAGTCCAGCGCACGCCTGGAAACCGTCAACAACCAGCCGACCGCGGTGCGTGGCGGCTACTTCAACACCCACGACATCAAGGAAACCCTGGCCACGCTGCAACTGGGCGGGCAGACCACGCTGGACCGCCTGCGCTTCGACTACGGCGGCTCGTTCGGACGCGGTACGCGCGCCCGACCGGACTATGTCGCGGCCAGCCTGTACGGCTTCACCCCGGGCAGCTTCGCGTTCGACCTCAGCGACCCCACCTATCCGGGCATCGGCCCGAGCTCGCCGGCCCTGAAGAACTTCTTCTACAGCCTGGATTCGGCGCTGTTCTGGAAGACCCAGGGCCACGACGCCGGCAGCCATGACAACCGCGCCAGCGCGCATGCCGACATCAGCTACCGCGTAGACGGCGACCTGCTCGACGAGGTCAAGACCGGCCTGTCGCTGGACCATGCCGACCGCGGCTCCTACGATCACCCGTTCTTCCACAAGGACGGCAACTTCATCTACAACGGCCCCTACTTCGGCGGCAGCAACTACGTGTTCCCCAACGCCGGCGGCCCGCCGCTGAGCGCGCTGCCCGGCCGTCTCACCTACGCCGCCTTCGATGGCCACTATGCTGGCCCGTTCAAGATCCTCGACCGCGACTGGGTGCGTGCGCAGGCTGTGCCGTACAAGTACGTCAACGATCCCAATGGGGCCGGCGTCTATACCGCCAACGACTACAACGCCAACACCACCTCCAGCACCGAGGCGATCTACGCCGGCTACGCGATGGCCACGCTGCATGTCGGCGCTGTGACGATGCTGCCCGGGGTGCGCTACGAACTGACCCGCTACTCGGCCGACGCCTGGCAATCCAACGGCGACGGCATCAACGGCCGCTTCGTCGGCAGCGGCCGCAGCTATGGCGAGGTGCTGCCCGACATCAGCCTCAACTACCGCCCGGACGAGCTGACCGTCTACCGCGCCTCGCTGCGGCGCAGCTTCAGCCGCCCGGCGTTCGGCCTTATCTCCGGCGAGACCGTGTACACCGTCGACCCCACCCAGAAGGTCATTGGCATTTCCAAACCCAATCCCGACCTGCAGCCGAGCAAGGCCGACAACGCCGACCTGTCCGCGGAGTTCTACGACCGCAACGGCGGCGTGCTCAGCGCCTCGACCTACTACAAGCGCATCACCGGCTTCATCTACACCTCGCAGTCGGCGACCAGCAACGACAACACGCTCGGCGGCCTGGTCCCGACCGGCACCACCTTCGAGGACGGCGTGCCGGTGACCATGCCGCAGAACGGCGGCACCGCCACGCTGTACGGCGTGGAGCTGGCCGGCAGCAAGCGCCTGCAGGACCTGCCCGGGTTCTGGGGCAATCTCGGCATCGCCGCCAACCTGACCCTGCAGCACAGCTCCGCCGACAGCAAGCGCGCCGACCAACCTGAAAAGACCTGGCTGCCGCGTGCGCCCGAGCGCATCTACAACCTGGACCTGTTCTACGACGACAGCCGCCTGCGCGCCGACCTGACCTACAACTACACCGGCCTGCAACTGCTCGGCCTGACCAGCGACCGGCTCAACTACTACCTGCAGCCGGTCAAGTCGCTGGACTTCACCGCCACCTACCACCTGCCGCACGGCATCGATGTCGGGATCGCCGCCAAGAACCTGCTGAACGCGGCCACGTTCTACGAAACCCAGGGCAAGTCCACGCGCTACATGGCCTACGACCCCGGTGCCGATGGCGCCTACGTGGAAACCGGGCGCGTGTACATGCTCACGCTGAGCTACACCTACTGACGCCGCGCCTGCCTCCGGCGTGCCGCGCCGGAGGCCTTGCGGCGCATCGGGCGGCCTGGACGCGCCCCGAGGGCGCGGTCGGCCCTGCGGCCGCGCCAGCGAGCGCCCCGCATCCCCGGGCGCCTGCGCCGCCAGCCCCACCTGGACGCCGCCAGGACCGCGTGGTGCCTGCCACGCAACGGTTTCCGTTCCCCCGCGGCCAAGTGCCGGCGGGGGATGTCATTCGCGTGTAAAATTGCGGGTTTTTGACCCCTCACATGGCGAAAGCCCCTTCACGGGCGCCCGTCCCGGGCCCGGCCTTCATTCGCCTGCTGGCGCGCCTGAGCGATGCGCCGATGCCCGCGTCCAGCCCCGCGCTGGCCGATCGGCTCGGCCAATGGATCGACTGGAACCGCGCGGTGGCGGTGTCGCGGGCGCTGGACGGCAAACTGCCCGAGCCCGCCGAAGACGCGCCCGAAGCGCCGGAACCGTCGGCGCTGGAGGCCGAATGCCTGCGCGTGCGCGCCGCGCTGGAAGAAGGCATCGCCCTGGACATCGCCAAGGAGACCGGCAAGCCCGTGGGCAAGCGCCAGCACGCCCCCGACGCGCCGATCGAGTACGCGCCGTTCCGCCAGCGCTACCTGGCGCTGCAACGCGCGATGCTCACCGCGACCGGGCGCCTGCGTGGCCTGCTGCGCGATGCCCTGATCCCGCTCTCGCCGGACATGGCGCGGCTGGCCGAGGTCGATGCGGTCATGGAACTGACCCTCAGCCCGCGCGAGCAGACCTTGCTGGCGACGGTGCCCAACCTGCTGGAGGCGCATTTCCAGCGCCTGCGCGCGACGGCGGCGGCACCCACTCCCGATCCAACGCCCACCGACCCTCTCCCGGCGCCGTCCGACGTGGCCTGGCTGGACCTGTTCCGCCGGGACCTGCACAGCGTCCTGCGCGCCGAACTGGACGTCCGCTTCCATCCCATCGAAGCGCTGCTCGCCGCGCTTCGCAGCCGTTGATTTGACCCTCATGCCCAAGACCCTGCTCCATTCCGCCCTGTTCCTCGCCGGCCTCGCCGTGGTCTGCTGGATCGGCGTCGGCTATCTCGGCTCCAACCCGCTGGGCGCCGGCTTCGCCGCGCTGATCGGCCTCTGCTACCTGGCCGGCATCGCCGAGCTGTACCGCTACCGCCAGGCCACGCAGACCCTGCACGGCGCGCTGGCGCAAGCCGACGCCGCAAGCAGCGACCTGGGCGGCTGGCTGCAGCGCCTGCACCCCAGCCTGCGCAACGCGGTGCGCCTGCGCATCGAGGGCGAGCGCGCGGCCCTGCCGGTGCCGGCCTTGACCCCGTACCTGGTCGGCCTGCTGGTGCTGCTGGGCATGCTCGGCACCTTCCTGGGCATGATGGCCACCCTGCGCGGCACCGGCCTGGCGCTGGACAGCGCCACCGACCTGCAGGCCATCCGCGCCTCGCTGGCGGCGCCGCTGAAGGGCCTGGGCTTCGCCTTCGGCACCTCCATCGCCGGCGTGGCCACCTCGGCGATGCTCGGCCTGCTCGCCGCGCTGTGCCGGCGCGAGCGCCTGCAGGCGGTGCAGCAGTTGGACCTGCATGCGGCCACCGCGTTGCGCACGCATTCGCTGGCCTACCAGCGCAACGAGGCCTTCAAGCTGCTGCAGACCCAGGCCACGCTGATGCCCGGCCTGATCGAGCGCATGCAGACCATGATGGCGGCGCTGGAACAGCACAGCGCGGTCAGCGGCGAACGCCTGGCCAGCAGCCAGGACGCCTTCCACAGCCGGACCGAAGCCGCCTACACGCGCCTGGCCGGGGCCGTGGAACACGCCCTGCAGGCCGGCGTGGCCGCGCACGCGCGTGCGTTCGGCGATGCGCTGGAACCGGTGGTGCAGCGCACCCTCGACGGCGTGGCGCGCGAGACCGCCACGCTGCAGGACAGCGTCGGCCAGGCGGTGCAGCGACAACTGGACGGTCTGTCCAGCGGCTTCGCACAGGCCGCCGAGCAGGCCACCCAGCGCTGGGACAAGGCGCTGGCCGAGCAGCAACGCGCCAACGGCGCGCTGCTGCAGGAACTCGGCAGCGCGCTGCAACGCGCCGGCGACGGCCTGGAACAGCGCACCACCAGCCTGGTGGAGGCGACCGCGGCACGCCTGCAGGCCGCCAGCGACGACGCCAGGCAGGCCTGGGCCGAGGCCCTGACGCAGCAGCGCGCGGCCAACGACGGTCTCGCCGCGCGCCATGCGCAGGCGCTGGACACGGTGGCGACCCGCCTGGATGCCACCGCCGAGGCCGCACAACAGGCCTGGGGCGCGGCACTGACGCAGCAGCGTGAGGTCAACGAGACGCTCGCCACGCGCCACGCGCAGGCGCTGGACACCGTGGCGACCCGTCTGGACGCCACCGCCGAAGCCGCGCAGCAGGCCTGGAGCGCCGCGCTGGCGCAGCAACGCGACGTCAACGAGGCCCTCGCCGTGCGCAATGCGCAGGCGCTGGAGACCGTGGCGACGCGCCTGGACAGCACTGCCGAGGCCGCGCAACAGGCCTGGAGCGCGGCGCTGGCGCAGCAACGCGACGTCAACGAGGCCCTCGCCACGCGCAATGCGCAGGCGCTGGACACGGCCGCGGCCACCCTGGAACAGCGCGCCGCCGCGCTGGCCGAGACGCTGCAGCAGGCACACGCCGACCTGCAGCAGGCGCTGGAAGCGCGCGACCAGGCGCGCCTGCGCGCCTGGACCGACAGCTTCGCCAGCATGGCCGCCACCCTCGGCGGGCAGTGGGAGCACCACGGCGAGCGCATCGCGCAGCGCCAGCAGGAGATCTGCAGCACCCTGCAGGAGACCGCCGCGGCGATGTCGGAACAGAGCCAGGCGCAGGCGCGCGACACCATCGCCGAGATCGAGCGGCTGGTGCAGGTCGCCTCGGAAGCGCCGAAGGCGGCGGCCGACGTGGTCGCCGAACTGCGCCAGAAGCTCTCCGACAGCATGGTCCGCGACACCGCGATGCTGGACGAACGCAACCGCCTGCTGGCCACGTTGCAGACCCTGCTGGAGGCGGTCAACCACGCGTCCACCGAACAGCGCAGCGCGGTGGACGCCCTGGTCGCCACCTCGGCCGACCTGCTGGAGCGCGTCGGCAGCCGCTTCACCGACCGGATCGAAGCCGAGACCGGCAAGCTCGGCGACGCCGCCGCACAGGTCGTCGCCGGCGCCACCGAAGTGGCCAGCCTGGGCGACGCCTTCGCCGGTGCGGTGCAGGCCTTCGGCGAATCGAATACGGCGCTGCTGGAACGCCTGCAGGGCATCGAACAGGCGCTGGACAAGTCGCTGGCGCGCAGCGATGAGCAATTGGCGTACTACGTGGCGCAGGCGCGCGAAGTGATCGACCTGAGCATGCTCTCGCAGCAGCAGATCACCGAAGAGCTGCGCCAGCTCGCCGCGCGCCAGGCGCCCGACCAGGCCGACGCGGCATGAGCGACGAGCTGGAACTCGAGGCCGACAGCGGCGCGCCGGTCTGGGCGGTGTTCGGCGACCTGATGTCGGTGCTGCTCGGCGCCTTCGTGCTGATCCTGATCGGGGTGATCGGCGTGCAGCTGCAGTTGGCGAACAAGCTGGACGCGGAAATGCGTGAGCACCAGCGCGAAGCGCAACAGCGCAAGACCCTGGAACAGGCGCTGGCGGTCCCGCTGGCGGCGGGCCGGGTGACTCTGGTCGACGGCCGCATCGGCATCCGCGGCAACGTGCTGTTCGCGTTGAACTCGGATCAGTTGCAGCCGGAGGGCCGCGACCTGCTGAAGAGCCTGGCCGCGCCGCTGGCCGGCTACCTCAAGGCCCGCGACGAGATCCTGATGGTCAGCGGCTTCACCGACGACCGCCAGGTGCGCGAGAGCAACCGCCAGTTCGCCGACAACTGGGAACTGTCGGCCGAGCGTGCGCTGACCGTGACCCGCGCGCTGATCGAGGCCGGCGTACCGGCCGATGCGGTCTTCGCCGCGGCCTTCGGCGCGCAGCAGCCAGTGGCGCCGAACGTGGACGAGGCCGGACGCGCCAGCAACCGCCGCGTGGAGATGGCACCATTGCCGCGCATGCGCAAGCGCCCCGCGACACCGCATGCGCCCTGATCCAATCGCCGCCGCCGACCGTCTTGCCGCCTGGCGCGCACAGCATGCCGAGCGGCTGGACCCGCTGCGTTTCCGCTTCCTTGAGGCGCTGGTACGCCGCACCGAGGCGCAGCAGGGCAAGGCGCGGGAACTGCTGGAGCAGAAGCTGTCCGCTCTGCTCGACGCCTACGCGGCCGCGCTGGCCGCAGCGCCGCCGGACACTGGCGATACCGCCGACGCCGCGGCGCTCTCGGCCCAGCCGAGTCCGCTGGGCGCACTGCTGGCGGAACATCGTTCGGCTGCCAGCACCAGCACCAGCAACGTTGCCACCGAATCCGACGCCGCGCCCGGCCTGGGCGCCGACACCGGCACGGGGACCACCACCACCGAGCCGCTCACAGCGGCAGCGTCGCCAGCTGACGCAGCGCCGTCGTCCGCAACGGCGCCGGCGCGCCTCGTCGCGCCACAGTTGCCCGCGGTCGAAGACGCGCGCCGGCTGTGGACCGAACTGCGCAGCCGCAGCCAGTTGCGGCAGTCGCTGCAACCGGCACCCGCCGACGCCGGTCCGCTGAACTCCGGCGTGCTGGTGCATCGCGCACTGACGCTGATGCGCACGCTCTCGCCCGGCTATCTGCAGCACTTCCTGTCCTATGTCGACGCGCTGTCCTGGCTGCAGCAACTGCAGGAGGCTGGCGCACTGGCGACGCCGCAAAAATCCGGCAGCACCGCCGGCAAACCTGCGACGCCGCGCAGCAGGCCGCGCAAGCGCGGTTGAGCACCTCGCCAATGCACGTAACGCCGACAGCGTCGTGGCAGGAGCGGCTTTAGCTGCGACGGGCGTTACAGGGAACGGCGGTCGCGGCTGAAGCCGCTCCTACGAGATCCACTTTCCCTCATACGTCACATCCGCACAGGCAAGAAAAAGGCCGGCATACGCCGGCCTTTTCCGTCTTCCATCGCGGGATCGGCTTACAGCGCCTTCGCCGCCGCCACCACGTGCTCGGCGGTGATCTGGAAGTGCTTGTACAGCACGTTCGCCGGCGCCGAGGCGCCGAAGCTGTCGATGCCGACCACGGCGCCGTCCAGGCCCACGTAGGCGCGCCAGAAGGCAGTGACACCGGCTTCCACCGCCACGCGCTTGCGCACGGACGACGGCAGCACCGACTCGCGGTAAGCGGCGTCCTGGCGATCGAACACGTCGGTGCACGGCATCGACACCACGCGGGTCTTCAGGCCCGCAGCATCCAGCGCCTGCTTGGCTTCCACCGCCAGGCCGACTTCCGAGCCGGTGCCGATCAGGATCACGTCGGGCGTGCCGCCCTCGGCATCGGCCAGTACGTAGCCGCCGCGCTCGATCTGCTTGATCTGCTCGGCGCTGCGCGGCTGGTGCGGCAGGTTCTGGCGGCTGAACACCAGGCAGCTCGGGCCATCCTTGCGGGTGATCGCGACCTTCCAGCTCACCGCCGACTCCACCGTGTCGCAGGGGCGCCACACGTCGTTGTTGGGGATGTAGCGCAGCGACGCCAGGTGTTCCACCGGCTGATGGGTCGGGCCATCCTCGCCCAGACCGATCGAATCGTGGGTGTAGACGTGGATCGCATGCGCCGGGATCAGCGCGCTCATGCGCACGCCGTTGCGCGCGTAGTCGCTGAACACCAGGAAGGTGGCGTCGAACGGGATGAAGCCGCCGTGCAGCGCCAGGCCGTTGGCGATGGCGGTCATGCCGAACTCGCGCACGCCGTAGTACACGTAGTTGGCGTTCGGATCGTCGGTGGCGACCGACTTGCTGGCCTTCCACAGGGTCAGGTTGGAATGCGCCAGGTCGGCCGAACCGCCGACCAGCTCCGGCAGCAGCGGCGCGAACGCCTCGATCGCCATCTGCGACGCCTTGCGCGAGGCGATGGTCTGGCCTTCGGCGGCCTGCTTGGCGATGTAGGCGTCGGCCTGGGCGAGGAAGTCTTCCGGCAGCTCGCCATGCGAGCGGCGGGTCAGTTCCGCGGCTTCGGCCGGGTACTGCTTGGCGTACTTGTCGAAGGCCTGCTCCCACTCGGCCTGGCGCAGCGTGCCCGCACCACCGGCGCGCCAGCCGTCGTAGATCGCCTGCGGGATCTCGAACGGCGCATACGGCCAGTTCAGCGCCTTGCGCGCGCCTTCCAGCTCTTCCTTGCCCAGCGCGGCGCCGTGCGAGGATTCCTTGCCGGCCTTGGTCGGCGCACCGAAGCCGATGGTGGTGCGGCAGCAGATCAGGGTCGGCTTCTCGCTCTCGGCGATCGCGGCCTCGATCGCGGCCTTGACCGCGTCGGCATCCTGGCCGTCGACATCGCGGATCACGTGCCAGTTATAGGCCTCGAACCGGGCCGGAGTGTTGTCGCTGAACCAGCCGGCGGTGTTGCCGTCGATGGAGATATGGTTGTTGTCCCAGAACGCGACCAGCTTGCCCAGGCCCCAGGTGCCGGCCAGCGACGCGGCTTCATGCGACACGCCTTCCATCATGCAGCCGTCGCCCATGAACACCCAGGTACGGTGGTCGACGATCTGGTGCTCGGGGCGGTTGTAGCGCTGCGCCAGCAACTTCTCGGCCAGCGCGAAACCGACCGCGTTGGCAAAGCCCTGACCCAGCGGACCGGTGGTGGTCTCCACCCCCGGGGTCTCGCTGCGCTCGGGGTGGCCGGCGGTCTTGCTGTGCAGCTGACGGAAGCGCTTGAGCTCCTCGATCGGCAGGTCGTAGCCGGACAGGTGCAACAGCGCGTACTGCAGCATCGAGCCATGGCCGTTGGACAGCACGAAGCGGTCGCGATTGAACCAGTGCGGGTTGTTCGGATTGTGGCTGAGGAAGTCGTTCCACAGCACTTCGGCGATGTCGGCCATGCCCATCGGCATGCCGGGGTGGCCGGAATTGGCGGCCTCGACCGCATCGGCGGCAAGGAAACGGATCGCGTTGGCGAGTTCGCGGCGGGTAGGCGTCGTCATGAGGGATCTGTCGGAAGCGGGCGCGTGGCGTCGGGCCCACTATTGTCCCACAGGCTGGGATTGGGGATTGGGGATTGGGGATTGGGGATTGGGGATTGGGGATTGGGGATTGGGGATTGGGGATTGGGGATTGGGGATTCGGGATTCGGGATTCGTAGCGTCACCGGCTGTAGGCCCCGGATGGCGTAGAAGCGGCTTCAACCGCAACGGGCGTTTTCCGGGATGGTCCATCGCGGCTGAGGCCGCTACAACGCGCGGCCTGTCAGGCCGCGACGCTGCGGCCCTTACCAATCCCGAATCCCTAATTCCCGCCATCCTCGCCCTTGGCCACCAGCGTGGTCAGGGCCAGGTCGCCGGTCACGTTCAGCGCGGTGCGGCACATGTCCAGGAAATGGTTGACGCCCAGGATCATGCCGATGCCGACCGGGTCGACGCCGACCATCGCGCAGATCAGCGCCACCACCGGCAGCGAGCCGGATGGCACGCCGGCAGTGCCGATGCCGCCGAGGATGCACACCAGCATCACCATGCATTGCTGCGCGATGCTCAGTTCCACGCCGAAGAACTGCGCCAGGAAGATCACCGTCACCCCCTCGAACAGCGCGGTGCCGTTCTGGTTGGCGGTGGCGCCGACGGTCAGCACGAAACGCGAGACCTTGTGCGGCAGCCCCATCTGATCGGCCACGCGCAGCGCGGTCGGCAGGGTGGCGTTGCTGGACGCGGTGGAGAACGCCATCACCGTCGCTTCGCGGGTAGAGCGGAAGAACCACAGCGGCGAGCGTCCGGCCAGGCGCACCGCCACGCCGTAGCTCACCACCATGTGCAGGCCCAGCGCCAGCACCACCACGCCCACATAGGCGCCCAGCCGCACCAGCAGCTCGAAGCCGAACAGTGCCGCCAGGTTGAACATGAAGCAGGCCACCGCATACGGCGCCAGGCGGATCACCAGGCCGATCAGGGTCATCGAGATCTCGAACACGCCCTCGATGCCGCGGCGCAGCGTCGCCACCTTGGCGTCGTCGCTGAGCACCATGCCCACGCCGAACATCACCGCGAAGAACATCAGCGACAGGATCGCGCCGTTGCTGGAGGCGGCCGCGACCACGTTGTCGGGCACGATCGACAACAGCATGTCCATGCCGTGCGGCTGGTGCTTGCTCTGGTCGACGATCTGCGCCGTCCGCTCCACGTTCTGCTGCAGCAACTGCTGCGCCAGCTCGCGATCCACGCCGATGCCGGGCTTGAGCACGTTGACCAGCACCAGGCCGAGCAGCACCGCCACCCCGGACAGCACCACCGTATAGCCCAGCGTCTTCCAGCCGATCCGGCCGAGCGCACGGATGTCGCCCATCTCCGAAATGCCCATCACCAGCGCCGAGAACAGCAGCGGCACGATCAGCATGAAGATCAGGTTGAGGAACAGCTTGGAGAACGGCGTGGTGAGGTACTTGGTCAGCGCCTGCACCCACGCCGCATCGCCGCCCACGCTCATATGCACCGCCAGGCCCAGCACCAGCCCGAGGACGAAGCCGATCGCCATTTTCCAGTGCAACGGCATGCCGGTTTCGGCCTTCACGGGAGTGTCGGTCATGGTGTGCGCCTTGCAAGGAGGAACACCCAGCTTAACAAACCATGAGCAAGCGTCGACATCTCGCCGCTGGTGCGAGTCCTATGGCAAGGCGCCGTCGATAGACGTAGTGGCGACAAAAAACTTGATGGACAGGTTGGCCAGCCATGACTGCGTCTGCACCAAGGCGTATGGCCGGGCGTCAACCTCCTGTGCCCTGGGTGAGACACGAATGGCGCGAAGCTGGATCCGCGCCATTCGCTCGATCACGCCATCGGCATCGTGTTGCAGCTATGGCCGCGTCCGCCGCCGGTCTTCCGTTAAGCACCTGAGAAATCGGCGGCAGCACCATCGATCACGCTGCGTCGCTGAGAACGATCAGCGTTACGCGCATAACACCAGGAACTCACGCGTCGCGCGGATACAACGGCGGCAAATCATCCTTGTCTTGCTTGCGCGGCGCAGCGCGCCAACGCGGCCCGGCCCAGAACGCCTGGCGCAACGCGGCGCGCGCACCGCTCACATCGCCGCCACCGCCCCAGCGCGCGTGCTGCATGCGCAGCACCGCCTCGCGCTGTGCCGGATCGTCCAGACGCTGCACGACCGTATCCAGGTCGGCGACGCCCGCCTGTGCGCACAGGATCGCCGCGACCTCGTCCAGTCCGCCGCTGTCCAGGGCCTTGCGCAACGCCGGCAGCGCGGCGCGGGCGCTTGCAGGCGCCGATGGCGTGCCAGGCGCAGCGTTGGGCGCCGTCGACGGCAGCGCGGCCGCGCCGCGCGGGCGGCGCGCGCGACGCCAGGCCCAGACCAGGGTCGCCAGCCATAGCACCGCAAAGCCCGCGGCCAATGCCATCCACAGCGGCAACGAAGCGAGCCGTCCACGCAGCGTGTGCGTCGGCGCCACCGCGTTGTCCGGCGATACCACGCTCAGCGTCGGCGCCGTCGGACTGACCGGCGCCGGCGCCGGCGCAGGCACGCCTTGCCCAGGCTGCACCTGCAGGGTCAGGTCCGGCAGGCTGGCCTCGCGCGCGGCCCCGGCGCCGACATCCCACCAGGGCATGCGCAGGCCGCGCACCAGCAACGGGCCCGCCGCCTGCGGCACGATCGAGTAGCGGCGGGTGACGGTCACCTGCGGGCCGCCGTCGACGAAGCGTTCCTGCACCTGCGGCGGCTCGGCGAACACCTGCGCGCCATCGACGCTGGGCGTGGGCAGTTCGGGGAACTGGGCCTGGGTGGCGCCGCGTGCGGTGGCCTCGACCACGATGTCGGCCGCTTCGCCGGCCTTGGCGCGCTGCGGCGTGGCGGTATAGCGCAGGCGCAATTCGTGCAGCGGCAGCCATGGCTGCGGCGCATTGGCCGGCTGCGCGCGCACCTGCAGGGTCTGCGCGGTACCGCGCGCATTGAGTTCGCCACCGCGGCCGAAGTAGTCGTCAAAGAAACCGGTGGGGCCACGCCCGCTGAAACGCGCGCCCGGCAACAGCAGCGGTCCGCTGCGTTCGGGGACCAGCAGGTAATGCCGCTCGACCACGGTGTACATGCGTCCGTCGATCTGGCGGCGGTTCTGGATATCGTCGCCGACGCGCTGCAACGACGCGCCCGCCGGTGCGTCCAGGTCCAGTTCGCCGGAACTCAGCGGCACGCCGAGATACAGCCGCACCACTACGCCCACGCTCTGCTGCACATAGGGCTGCGCGTCGTCGACGACGGTCTGCACGAACACATCGGCGTTGCCCACCTGCGCCGGCACATCGGCGTTGGCGTTGGCGGTGGCGGGCGCCGCGGCGCTGGCTGCGCCCACCTCCAACCGCAATGGCGCGGTGCGCTCGTTGCCGACCTGCAGCGACGGGATCTCCAGCGTACCGGTGCTGCGCGGGGTCAGGATCACGCCGAACAGGGACTTCGCCGAGACCGCACCGTTGACGATCTGCATCTGCCGGCTCTTGACCTCGTTGCTGAGCGCGAAATCCGCGCGCAGCGGCGTGTAGTCCGGGGTCGCCGTGGCTTGATCGGTCTCGATGTTGAGGGTCACGCCCTCGCCGGCGCCGACGTTGTCGCGATCCAGCCACGCACGCGTGGCGGCGCCTGCCGGCAGCGCCAGCAGCAGCGCGGCCAACGCCATCAGCACCGCGCCGACGCGCCCCCGCTGACCGAATCGCTTGAAGTGGATCATGGTTCCTGTTCCCGCTGCCTGCGTTCGTGTTCCAGCCTGAATTTGGCGCGCAGCAGATTGCCCGGATCGTCCGGTACCCGCCGCAACCACGCCTCCACCGCCTGGCGCTGCTCGCGCTGCTGCGGCGTCTCGTTCGCGGCGGCAGCCGCGCGTTCCGCGGCCTGCTTGTCGGTGCCGCCCTGCTGCGCCATCGCCTGCTGCATCTGCTGGCGCTGCGCCGCATCGGCCTGCTGTTGCGCCTGCGCATCGCCGGGCTTCGGTGGCGCCTGTTGCGCGTCCTTGGCGCCTTCGCGCCCCCGCTGGCCGTCGCGCTGCTTGCCGTTCTGTTGCTGGCCGCCCTGCGCTTGCTGCTGGTCCTTCTGCTGACCATTCTGCTGCTGGCCCGACTGCTGCTGGCCCGACTGCTGCTGTCCGTTCTGTTGCTGTCCGCTCTGTTGCTGACCGTTCTTCTGCTGCTGGCCGTCCTTGCCCTGCTGGCCGGACTTGGAGTTCTGCGACGACTGACGCTTGCGCGCGGCCTCCACCGCGGCGCGGTTCGCGATCGCATCGGCCATCTGCGGATGCAGCTTCAGCGCCTTGTCGTACGCGTCGATCGCCTCGTCGTAACGGCCCTGGCGCGCCAGCGCATTGCCGAGGTTGTACCATCCGGCATCGTTGTCGATGCCTTCGAACTGCTGTTGGGCGGCGGCGAAATCGCCCTTGCGATACGCCTGCACGCCGGCGTCCAGCCGCTGCTGGCGGACCTGGTCGGCACGTTCCCACCATCCACCTGCAACAGGACCGGACGCCTGCGTCTGTGCCTGTGGCGCCTTCGACGCCTGCGCCTGCGCCTGCGCATGGACCGGTAGCGGCATCGCCAGCGGCGCCAGCACCAGCAGCAGCACCGCGGCGCCACCACGGCGGCGGAACGCGAGCAATGCCAGCAGCATCAGTGGCGGCAGCAACCAATAGCCTTGATCGAGCCACACGCGGCCATGGCTTTCGTCGGCGGCCGTGGCGTCCGCTTCCTGCGGCCGCAACACGCCCAGCGCGCGCAGGTCGCTATCGTCGGGCGTCAACGCGGCATAGCGCCCCGCGCCGGCCGTGGCCAGCGCACGCAGCGAGCCGGCATCCAGTCGCGCGTGCGCCAGCCGGCCCTGGTCGTCGCGGTAGGCAGCGCCCTGCGCGGTGCCCAATCCCAGCGCGGACACGTGATAGCCCTGCCCGGCCGCACGCGCCGCCGCCTGCTGCGCCTGCGCATCGGCCTGATCGCTGAGCACCAGGATGTCGCCGCGGGAGAAACCGGCCTGGCGCAGCAACTGCGCTGCCCAGTCGATCGCCAGGTCGGTCCGCTGCCCCGCCACCGGCATCACCTGCGGCGACAGCGCGTCGAGGAACAGGCCCACGTTCGCCGCGTCGTCGGTCAGCGGCGCCACCGTGTACGGCTCGCCGGCATACGCCAGTAGCGCCACTTCGCCGCCGGCGCGCTCGTGCAGCAGCCGCGCCAGCTTGGCCCGCGCCTGCAACAGCCGCGACGGCGGCAGGTCGCGCGCATCGATCCGCGCGGACAGATCCAGCGCGATCACCAACGGCGTGCGCGCCTGCCACAGCGGCTGCTGTTCCTGGCGCCAGCTCGGCCCGGACAGCGCCAGCACGGCGAGCGCATAGCCCAGTGCACCCAGCAACAGGCCGGCGCGGCCCTTGGCATCGCCGCGCGCCAGCAGGTGCGGCAGCAGGTGCGGGTCCACCGTGCGCCGCCAGATGTCGCGGCGCCGGCGCCGACGCCACCAGCTCCAACCCAGCAACGGCAGCAACAGCAACGCCCACAGCCACTCCGGACGCAACAGGTGCAGGGCCTGGAGGAACTCCATCACGCGGGTCATTGCCGCCTCCAGGGCCAGATGAAGGACAGCAACGCCAGGGCCAAGGCCGCGCCCAGCGGCCAGGCGTAGCGTTCGATCCGCGGCCGCACCGCCGGGCCGGCAGACCGTACCGGCTCGAGCCGGTCCAGCTCGGCGTAGATCGAGGCCAGCTCGGCAGTGTCGCGGGCGCGGAAGAAGCGCCCACCGGTGTCCTGCGCGATCTTGCGCAGCGTGTCCTCGTCGACCTGATCGTCGCCGCCGCTCCCGGGGATCGGCAGGCCGAACAGGGACATGCCGCCATCGCCACCGAAGGCGATGGTATAGACGCGCACGTGTTCGGCCTTGGCCAGTTCGGCGGCCTTCAGCGGGTCGAGCACGCCGGCGGTGTTGACGCCGTCGGTGAGCACGATCAGTACGCGCTCGCCCTGCTTCTGCTCGCGCAGGCGCTTGACCGCCAGCGCGATCGCATCGCCCAGCGCGGTCTCGCGACCGGCCAGGCCGACCACGCTGTCGCGCAACTGGTCGCGCACCGTGGCCAGGTCCGCGGTCAGCGGAGTCAGCGCATACGCCTGCTGGCCGAACACCAGCAGGCCGATGCGGTCGCCGTCGCGGCGGTCGAGGAAATCGGCCAGCACCGCCTTGGCCGCGGTCAAACGATCGACCACACGCCCGCCCAGCGTCATGTCCGGCTCGCTCATGCTGCCGGACAGATCCACCGCCAGCATCAGTTGTCGGGCCTGCTGCGGCGGCGCGATGGGCTCGCCCAGTTGCAGCGGCCGCGCCGCCGCTGCGCACAGGCAGAACCAGGCCAGCCATGCCAGCCACACGCTGGCGCGCCACAGCCCACCGCGCACCGGCGCGGCGGCCACGGCCTGCAGGCGCTCGCCATAGGGCACGCGCAAGGCCGGCGCATTGCCGCGGCGTGCCGGCAGCAGCAGGTTGGCCAGCAAGGGCAGCGGCATCGCCAGCCACATCCAGGGCCAGGCGAAGCCGGCCACCAGGTCGCTGAGGCTCTGCCACGACGACGGCAACAGGCTCATCGCCGTCCTCCACGTCGCGTCGCCATCAGCACCAGGAACCGGCGCCGCGCCAGCGGCAGCAACGCCTGCACCTGTGCCGGGTCCACGCTGGGCCGATAACCGCCATCGAGCAGCACACGGCCCGGGCCGGCTGAGAACGCCTGGCGCTTGTCGCCACCGTCCAGGAACCGCAGCCAGTCCTCGCCCTGCAACGTCGCGGCGGCCGGATCGTGGCGTTGTGCCGCACGCCGCAACAACTCCGAGACCGCGGCCACCTGCGCCGGCGGTTCGCCCGCGCGCGTTGCCGCGTCGAACTGGCGGTGCCAGCGCTGCACGCGCTGGCGCCGGCGTATCCACACGAACAGCACCGCGGCGATCGCCAGCAGCAGCACTGCCGCCAGCATCCACCAGCCCGGTGCGGGCGGCCACCAGGCTGGCGCCGGCGGCAGATGCACATCGCGCAGGGGCAGTTGCTGCGGACTCATGCCATCGCCCCTTGCGACACCGGCAGCAACCACGATTCGCTGGGCGCGTCGCTCAGCAGCACCCGCACCTGCACGCCACGGCCCGGCAGTTCCGCAGCCAGGGTTTCCAGCGGCTGCACGAACTGCGCGCGCCAGCGCTGCTGCGCGGTGCTCGCCAGCAGATCCACTTCCACGCGGCGGCCGCCGGCCCAGAACGGCAGGGCTGCGCGCGGCGGCTGCACTTCCAGCGGATCGGCGAGCAGCAACAACTCGACGTCGTTGTGCAGCGCCAGTCCGGCCCAGCGCGCGGCGGGTACCGCCTGGGCGCTGGCCGGATCGGCCAGCACGGTCAGGCGCGATCCTGGGCGCAGCAACTTGGCCGCATGATCCAGGGCCATGCCCAGGCCGGCGTCGTCCTGCGGCGGCTGCGCATACCAGCGCGCCAGCGCATCGAGCACACGCAGCACCCCGCGCGGTCCGGAGGCGGGCGGCACCGGCGCTTCGCTGCGGCTGCCGCGCAGGGCGGCCAGGCGATCGCCCTGACGCTGCGCCGCCCATGCGGCCACTGCCCCGGCACGCGCCGCCTGCACCGACTTGAAGCGGACGCGCGTACCGAAATAGAGCGACGGCGCGGTATCGGCCACGATCAGGCTGAGCCGCTCGCGCTCGGCCTGGAACAATTTGGTGTGGGTACGGCCGCTGCGCGCGGTCAGCCGCCAGTCGATGTGGCGGACGTCGTCGCCCACCACGTATTCGCGCGATTCGGCGTACTCCATGCCACGCCCGCGCATCGGCGATGGCGCGGCGCCGCTGAGGCCGTGACGGCCACGGCGCGGCGCTGGCACTCGTGCGACGGCCGCGCGCAGCGCCACCAGTTCGGTCAGGCTCGGGCGGACGCCCGCCTCGGCCGGCGCGGCGGCCTGTGGTATGCCCGGCGCGGTCGGCTGCGGTGTCATCGTCGTTACTCCGTGCGAAGGCGGACGACCGTCAGCCCTGCATCAGGGCGGGCGTACCTGCACCCGGTCACGGCGGCGGCACCTTGTCCAGCAGCGCGGCGACCAGGCGATCGCCGTCCCAGCCTTCGGCGGTGGCTTCGTAGCTGGGCAACACGCGGTGGCGCAGCACGTCGGCAGCGACCGCGCGCACATCGTCGGGCGTGACGAAATCGCGTCCGGCCAGCCAGGCCCGGGCGCGCGCGCAACGCTCCAGCGCGATCGAGCCGCGCGGACTCGCGCCCCAGGCGATGCGCCGCGCCAACGCGGCGTCGTAACCGCTGGCGTCGCGCGAGGCCAGCACCAGTTCGATCAGATAACGCTCCAGCGGCGGCGCCATGTGCAGCGCCAGCACCGCACGGCGTGCGGCGAACACATCTTCCAGCGGCATGCGCGACGGCGGCGCCTCCCCCGCCTCCAGCGTCTCGCGCGCGCGCTCGCGCGCCAAGCGCAGGATCTCCGCTTCCGCCGCTGCTTCCGGATAACCGATCCGCACATGCATCAGGAAGCGGTCCAACTGCGCCTCCGGCAACGGGAAGGTCCCTTCCTGCTCGATCGGGTTCTGCGTCGCCATGACCAGGAACAGCTTCGGCAGCGCATAGGTATGCCGGCCGACGGTGACCTGGCGCTCACCCATCGCTTCGAGCAGCGCCGATTGCACTTTGGCTGGCGCTCGGTTGATCTCGTCGGCAAGCAGGATCGGATGGAAGATCGGCCCGGGCAGGAACTCGAAGCGGCTTTCCTGCGGACGCCACACCTCGGTACCGGTGAGGTCGGCCGGGAGCAGGTCCGGCGTGAACTGCACGCGGGCGAAGTCCGCTTCCAGGCGCGAGGCCAGGGCGCGAATCGCCGTGGTCTTGGCCAGACCGGGCGCGCCTTCGACCAATAGATGGCCGTCGGCGAGCAGCGCGATCAGCAAGCGTTCCACCAGCGCCGATTGGCCGACGATGGTCTGGGACAGGCCGTCGCGCAGGGCGACGAACGCGGCGTGCAGGCGCTGCTGCTCGGGCGCGGCCGGCGGGGAATCAAGGGGCGAGGAGGACGTGTTCATTTGCGCAGTCTGACCGATCACCGGTGAAAATGGTTCCGCGCGCGGCCGCCGCCGCGTGCTGTGAATTCAGGATTTCCTCATCCATGCGGCGTAAACGACGACGGGAGAGGCCTGCGCCTCTCCCGTCGGAGGATCCCGCCAGTCCGCACCGGTCAGCCGGCGCGCTTGGCCACGCGCATCACCTTCGGGGTCACGAAGATCAGCAGTTCGGCCTTGCTCTTGCTGCGGCCACGCTGCTTGAACAGATTGCCCAGGAAAGGCACGTCGCCCAGGAACGGTACCTTGGAGACGCTGCTGCGATCGGTGAACTCGTACACGCCGCCGATCACCACGGTCTGCCCGTCGTCGACCAGCACCGCGGTGTTGATTTCGCGGCGATTGATTTCCGGCACCGTGCCGTAGTTCTGCAGGGTGACGTAGCGTTCCACCTCGTCCTTCTTGACGTTCATGTTCAAGAAGATGCGGTTGTCGTCGGTGATGGTCGGGGTCACCTTCAGTTCCAGCAGCACTTCCTTGAACTGCACGTTCGGCGTGGCGGCAGTGCCGCCGGTACCACCGGTGATGGTGACGTAGCCGATTTCCTTACCCTGCTTGATCACCGCCTCGCGCTGGTTGGAGGTCACGATGCGCGGGTTGGAGATCACTTCGCCACGTCCCTCTTCCTGCAGCGCCGACAACTCCATGTCCAGCGAGAAGTTGGCGCCCAGCAAGGTGTAGGCGATGGCGCCCGGCGTGCCGGTGGTGAAGGTACCGGCGGGCATATTGAAGTTCAGGCCACCGGGGATGTTGTGCACGTTGTTGTTGATGATCGACGTGTTGTTGGCCAGGTTGCCACTGACCACGCCGGTATTGCCGCCGTACTGCCGGCGGCCGGCGATGCCGAAGCGCGCGCCCAGGTCGCGGGCGAAGGTATCGGTGGCGATGACGATGCGTCCCTCGATCAGCACCTGGTCGACCGGGCGGTCGATCACGTTGATCAGCTCGCGCATCTGCGCGACCTTCTTCGGGATGTCGCTGATCATCAGCGTGTTGGTGCGCTCGTCGGCGACGATGCGCCCGCGCGGCGACAGGAAGCCGTTGTCGTTCTGGCTGTTGCCGTTGCTGCCGCCATTTCCACCGCCACCACCGCCGCCACCACCGATGCCCTTGGCCTCGGTCAGCGCCTTGAAGATCGCCGTGGCGCTGTGATAGTTGATCTGCACGTAGTCGGTGATCAGGTCCTCGCGGTTCTCGATCGCGATGCGCGCGTCTTCCTTGTCCTGTTCGAACTTGGCCAGTTCCTGCTGCGGCGCGACCCAGATCACCTTGCCGTCGCGGCGCTTGTCCAGGCCCTTGGCGCGCAGCACGATGTCCAGCGCCTGGTCCCACGGCACGTTGACCAGGCGCAGGGTGACGCTGCCCTGCACGGTGTCGGACGCGACGATATTGAGATTGGATTCCTCGGCGATCAGCTGCAGCACCGTGCGCACCGGCACGTCCTGGAAGTTGAAGGTCACCGGCTTGCCGCTGTAGCCGCGCTCGGCCACCTGCGCGGCGGCCTGGCTGACCGTGGCCGCGGTGACCGCGCCGACGGCCGGCGCAGCGGCGCGCGGGGTGATCTCGACCACGTACTCGTTGCCCGACTGGTAGGCCAGCGACTCGAACGGGCCGTTGGTGCTCAGCGTCAGCTGCGCGCCGCCCGCATAGGGCTTGGCATCGATGCGCTGCACCGGGGTGGCGAAGTCGGTGACGTTGAGCGGCCGCTGCAGCTCCGGCGGCAGCATGGCATTGCCGACGTCGACCACCACGTTGTTGCCCTGCGTGCGCAGGTCCGGGCTGGCGCCGGCGCCGTTGAAGGACAGGATCAGCCGCCCCGCACCGCCGTCGCCGCGCTTGAAGTCGACCTTCGACACCGTGAGCTTGGCCGGCGTCGCCGCCGCTGCAGCAGGCGTGGCCGCAGGCGCAGTGGCCGGTGCCGCGCTGGCGACGAACGCGTTCCCGAGCATCGCCGC
The DNA here is from genome assembly GCF_040595915.1 of Xanthomonas sp. PPL134. Classification (NCBI taxonomy): domain Bacteria; kingdom Pseudomonadati; phylum Pseudomonadota; class Gammaproteobacteria; order Lysobacterales; family Lysobacteraceae; genus Xanthomonas; species Xanthomonas sp. PPL134. Next base: position 52,303 of record NZ_JAMDLL010000003.1, on the reverse strand, counting down.
CAGCCCCAACGCGCATAGCCGCATCGTCGCGTGGCGCCGGATGGGGCGCAGGCTCAGGGCTTTGGAAAAAGTCATCGTGCTATCCCCATAATCAATCATTGATCGTCCAGCGCGACGGAGGCGGGACGTTCCAACCAGCCGCCGGCGCCATCCGGCACCAGTTCAATCAAATCGATGCGATCCTCGTGCACCCCGGTCACGCGGCCATCGCTCTGCCCCATGTACACGCCGGGACGCACGCGGTAGGTCACCTTGTCCGGCGCCATCACCAACGCGACCTGGCCCGCGCCACTCCCCAGCGTGCCGACCATGTTGAGGCTGTCCAGCGGGAACTGCTCCAGCGGCTCCTTGCGGCGGTTCGGGTCCGGGCGCAGGCCGCTGCTGCCGTCGGGGCTGGCCCAGGCATCGCTGAACGGATCGCGCAGGCCCTGCGCCGCATACTCGAAGGTTTCGAACTGCTGCATCACCGGCAGCGGCTCCAGCGGCTGCGCCGGCCGCGCGCGCACTTCCTTCACCCAGTTCTCCAGGTTCGGCGCATCGCCAGGCGTGCTGGTGATGCTGCGGCCGCACGCGCCGAGCACGAGCGCCAGCGCGCCCGCGGCGAGCATCCTGACAATCCGCTGCTGCCGGCTCATGCGCCACCGCCTTGCTTGCCCGCCTTCTTCGCGGCCTGCTCCTGTTCTTCCATTTCCTTGTCGTCCAGGTAGCGATAGGTCTTGACCGTCCCGGACAGTTCCAGTTCGCCGCGCGCGGTGATGCCGTTGCTCTTGTCGCGCGGCTTCAGGTTGATGTCGTGCATGGTCAGGATCACCACCCGCGGCAGCGACGCCACGCCGCTGACGAAGGCACCGAACTGGTGGTAGCTGCCGACCATGCGCAGGGCGATCGGCTTCTCCGCGTAGAACTCCTTCGGCGATTCCGGACCCGGCTGGAACAACTCGTTGGTCAGGCCGCTGGACAGCGCGGTCTGCGAGATGTCGATGATCAGGTCGGGCATCTCGGTCTTGCTCGGCAGCTGCCGCAGCATCTGCTGCAGCACCTGCTCCATCTGCACCAACTGCTGCTTGAGCGGCTGCAGGTTCACCGCGCGGCTCTGTTCCTTCTCGAAGGTGGCGCGCAGCTCGGTTTCCTTCTGTTCCAGCCCTTCCAGCTCGTCGCTCTTGCTGCTGATCAGCAGGAACCACGACATGGCCAGGATGAACAGCGTCACCAGCACGCAGAACACGATCTTGGCCTGCTGCGGCCAGTTGCCGATGTTGTTGAAATCCAGCTCTTTGATGTTGAATTTCTTGCTCATGACGCCGGTCCCTGTTGCGCTGGCGTGGCGGCGGGCGTCGGCGCGGCGGCCGGTGCCGGTGCGGCGGAACTGCCCGCGGCAGGTGCAGGCGCCGGCGCACCCGGCGTCTGCGCGGGCGGCGTGCCAGGCGCGCCACCCGCGGGCGCGGCGCCTGGGGTCGCGGGCGCGGCGGAGCCGGCCGGCACGGTCGCGTCGGCCGCCGGGTCGGTGCTCTCACCCGGCACCGGCAGCTTGACCCGCAGCGTGAACACGTACGGCAGCGCCTTGGTGTCGACGATCGGCCCCTTGGCGTCCTTCTCCTGGGCCTTGGCCTCGATCACGGTCAGTTCCGGATTGGTCATCCAGCCAGAGCCTTCGAGGTTGCGCATGTAGGTACTGACCCGCGCGTTGGACTGCGAGCGGCCTTCCAGGGTCAGCATGTCGCCTTCCTGCTTCACCGAAGTCAGCACCACGCCATCGGGAATGGTCCGCACCAGCGAGTCGAACAGATGCACCATCTGCGAGCGCTTGGCCTGCAGTTCCTCGATGACCTGCTTGCGCGCCAGCAGCCGGCGCTTCTTCTCGTCGAGGGTGTCGATTTCCTTGTTCTGCGCCTGGACCTTCTCGATCTCGGTCTGCAGATAGGCGTTGCGTTCGTTCTGGCCGCTGATCTGCAGGTCGTAGTAGAACCAGATCAGGCCCGCCAGCAGCACCCCGGCGAATGCGGCCAGGCCAAGCATCGAATAGAACTCGCGTTCGCGCTGCTTGCGCCGTTCCGCCCGCCAGGGCAGCAGATTGATCTTCGCCATCAGTCGAAGCTCCTCAGCGCCAGGCCGGTGGCGATCATCAGCGCCGGCGCATCCTGGGCCAGCGCATGCGCCTGGACCTTCGGGCCCAAGGTCATCTGCGCCAATGGGTTGGCGACCACCGTGGCCACGCCCAGTTGCTCCTCCACCATCTCCGGCAGCCCGGCCAGGGCGGCGCAACCGCCGGCCAGGACGATGTGGTCGACCCGGTTGAATTCGCTGCCGGCGTAGAAGAACTGCAGCAGGCGGCTGATCTGCTGCACCGTGGCTTCCTTGAACGGTTCCAGCACCTCGACCTCGTAGCTCTCCGGCAGCCCGCCCTGGCGCTTGGCCATGCCGGCTTCCTCGTAGGTCAGGCCGTAGCGGCGCATCACTTCGTCGGTCAGCTGCTTGCCGCCGAACACCTGCTCGCGGCTGTACAGGCTGCGCCCGCCGCGCAGGACGTTGAGGGTGGTCATGGTGGCACCGATGTCGACCAGGGCGACGATGCCGTCGGCGGCCACCGGCAGCTCGCTGGCCACCAGCGCGAAGGCGTTCTCGACCGCGAAGGCCTCCACGTCCATCACCTTGGCCACCAGGCCGCCCAGTTCCAGGGCCGACTGGCGCAGTTCCACGTTCTCCGAGCGCGAGGCGGCCAGCAGCACCTGCACCATCTCGGGGTTGTTGGGGATGACGCCCAGCACCTCGAAATCCAGGTTCACTTCGTCGATCGGGTAAGGGATGTAGTTCACCGCCTCCAGCTCGACCTGGGCTTCCAGTTCGCTCTCGTCCAGGTCGGCCGGCATCGGGATCACCTTGGTGATCACCGCCGAACCGGCCACGGCGGCCGCGGCATGCTTGGCGCGGGTGCCGGAACGGGTGACGGCGCGGCGGATCGCCTCGCCCACCGCCTCGACCTCGACGATGTTCTTTTCGACCACGGCATTGGGCGGCAAGGGTTCCACGGCGTAATGCTCGACGCGGAACCGGTTGCCGTTACGCGAAAGCTGCAGCAGCTTGACCGCGGTCGAACTGATATCGATGCCGATCAGCGGTTGCTGACTCTTTGGGATAAGCCCCACGGATTTTCCCCTGCCGGCGGGCACTTGGACGCCAATGTTGCGCCAGCGCATTAATAACAAATTTTTTGCAATTGGCAACCGCCCGGTTGCATACCGCGATCCGTGTCACGGCATGACCTGCGGCAGCAAACCCGTCGCATCCCCGGAACCGGCCCCAGCCGTTCCCCGGCGTACTCTATACTCTGCGCCCAAGAAATCTGCAATCGGAATCTCTCGCGATGCCCCGTTTTCGTCGTTGGCTGCGCTGGGCGCTGGTCACGTTCGTCCTCCTTGGCCTGGTCGGCGCCGCCGTGGCAGGCGGGCTGTACTATGTCGTTTCCTCCAAGCTCCCGGACGTGCAGACCCTGCGCAAGGTCGAACTGCAGGAGCCCATGTACGTCTACTCCAGCGACGGCAAGCTGATGGCGCTGTTCGGCGAGACCCGGCGCTACCCCATCACCATGAAGGACGTGCCGGAGCGGCTGAAGCAGGCCTTCCTGGCCACCGAGGACGCCCGTTTCTACGAGCACGGCGGCGTCGACTACAAGGGCATCGCCCGCGCGGTGTGGCTGCTGGCCACCACCAACGACAAGCGCGTGCCGGGCGGCTCCACCATCACCCAGCAGGTGGCCCGCCAGTTCTTCCTGAGCTCGGAGTACAGCTACACCCGCAAGCTGGCGGAGATCCTGCTGGCGCGCAAGATCGAGGCCGAGCTGAGCAAGGACGAGATCTTCGAGCTGTATCTCAACAAGAGTTTCTTCGGCAACCGCGCCTACGGCATCGCCGCCGCCGCCGAGTACTACTACGGCAAGAAACTCAACGAGCTGAGCCTGGACGAGATGGCCTCGCTGGCCGGCATCCCCAAGTTCCCCTCCAGCGGCAACCCGATCAGCAATCCCGAGCGCGCCAAGCAGCGCCGCGACAACTACGTGCTCAGCCGCATGGCCGCGCTGGGCTTCATCACCCCGGCCGAGGCCGAGGCGGCCAAGGCGGTGCCGATGCACGCCGCGCCGCATGAGCGCCCGGTCGAGGTCGAGGCGCCGTACGTGGCCGAACTGGTGCGCCAGGAGATGATCGCGCGCTTCGGCGGCGACGTGCTGGACAAGGGCTACCACGTCTATACCAGCATCGACTCGACTCTGCAGACCGCCGCCAACCATGCGGTACGCGAGGGCCTGGTCGTCTACGATCGCCGCCACGGCTGGCACGGGGTGGAGAAGCATTTCGACGTGCCCGCCAATGCCGATGCGGCGGCGCTGGCCAGCCACCTGAGCGGCGTCTACGTGCAGGGCGGGATGCTGCCGAGCATCGTCGCCAGCACCGGCAGCGACGGCAGCGCCACCGTGGTGCTCGCCAACAGGACCGAGCTGGTGCTGCCGGTGGCCGCCAGCCGCTGGACCGGGCGCAGCCCGGCCACCCTGCTCAAGCGCGGCGACCTGGTGCGCATCCAGGCCGGCGACAAGCCGGGCGAATGGGAGATCACCCAGATCCCGCGCGGCCAGGCCGCCCTGGTCTCGCTGGACGCCAACAACGGCGCGCTGCGCGCCATGGTCGGCGGCTTCAGCTATGCCGGCAACAAGTTCAACCGCGCCACCCAGGCGCGCCGCCAGCCCGGCTCCAGCTTCAAGCCGTTCCTGTACGCGGCCTCGTTCGAGAAAGGCTTCAATCCGGCCTCGATCGTGCTCGACGCGCCGGTGGTGTTCCGCGACCGCCGCGGCAAGACCTGGTCGCCGCAGAACGACGGCGGCGGCTTCCGCGGCCCGATGCGTCTGCGGGAGGCGCTGGTGCAGTCGCGCAACCTGGTCTCGGTGCGCCTGCTGGACGCCATCGGCGTGGACTTCGCACGCAAGTACATCAGCCAGTTCGGCTTCCAGGAAGCCGAGCTGCCGCCGAACCTGTCGATGTCGCTGGGCACCGCCTCGCTGACCCCGCTGTCGGTGGCACGTGGCTATACCGTGTTCGCCAACGGCGGCTCGCTGGTCAACACCTGGATCATCGACAAGGTCACCGACCGCGACGGCAAGGTGCTGTTCCAGGAGCATCCGCTGACCGCGTGCCGCAGTTGCGGCAGCGTCGGCGGCAATGCCGCGCCGGTCAGCCAGGTGGTGGACGGCTTCAACTTCGGCGCGGCCACGCCGCCGCCGGCGGCCAAGCCGGCCGCGACCGCCGCCACGCCGGCCGCGGACGAAAAGACCCCGGCCACCGACCCGGAGGCCAAGGTCGCACCACGCGCCATCGACGAGCGCACCGCCTATCAATTGGTGTCGATGATGCGCGACGTGGTCCAGCGCGGCACCGGCACGCCGGCCAAGGTGCTCGGCCGCGAGGACGTCGGCGGCAAGACCGGCTCCACCAACGACCATCGCGACGCCTGGTTCTCCGGCTTCGGCGGCCCGTACGTGACCACGGTGTGGGTCGGCCGCGACGACTACCGCTCGCTCGGCTACCGCGAGTACGGCGGCAAGGCGGCGCTGCCGATCTGGATCGACTACATGCGGGTGGCGCTGAAGGACCAGCCGATCGCCCGCAACGACCCGCCGGCCGGCATGGTCCAGGTCACCCTCAACGGCGCCACCGAGTGGGTCAAGACCGAGGACATGGACCGCATCCAGCAGCAGTTCGACGAAAGCCTGCAGGACCAGAAGACCGACGACGCGGCATTCGACATCTTCTGATCGCGCCACTCTCCTAGCCCCGGCGCTGGCCGGGGCAGATGCCGCCGGGCGCGCCTCGCCCGACGGACGCCGCAGCAGGCAGCGCAGCCGGCTACACCCGAATTTCGCAAGGCTGCGGTACAGTCGGGGCAGGCTTTGAGGGGAGGCGCTCCATGCACCACGCTCGGCAACATGCCAGGACCCGCACGCACGAACGCCGGCGCCGGCTGGCGCACGAAGCCGCCCGCCTGATGGCCGAGGGCGGCATCCGCGACTTCCACCAGGCCAAGCTCAAGGCCGCCGACCGGCTCGGCATCCACGACGATGCCTCGCTGCCGCGCAACAGCGAGATCGAGGACGCACTGCGCGAATACCAGCGGCTGTTCGCCGGTCCGGACCATGCCGGTGAGCTGCGGCGACGGCGCGAGGCCGCGCTGCGCGCGATGGACTTCCTGCACGCGTTCGCGCCGCGTCTGGCTGGCCCGGTGCACGACGGCACCGCCGACGCCAACAGCCCGGTGCAACTGCACCTGCACAGCGACGATGCCGAGGCGGTGGCGCGCTTCCTCGAAGAGCACCGCATCCCGGCCGAGTTGCGCAGCCGTCGCCTGCGCCTGGACCGCGAGCGCAGCGAGGACTTCCCGGTGTGGCTGTTCACCGCCGAGGAACTGACCTTCGACCTGACCGTGCTGCCCTACGACGCGCTGCGCCAGGCGCCGTTGTCGCAGGTGGACGAAAAGCCGATGCGGCGCGCCTCGATGCCGCAACTGCGGCAGCTGCTGACCGAGCAGGACATCGCCGACTACCAATACGGCTGAGCCCGGCAGCGCCGCGGCCGTGGCGGGCGGCGCGCCAGGCACGCGCCAACGCCAACGCACCGGCCGCGGTGCGACGTGACACCTGCCTGCCCTTCTCCCCGCTTCATCGCCGCCACAACGAAAAACGCCCCGCAAAGCGGGGCGTTCCGGACAGCCTTGAGGGCGATCGATCAGCGCTTGTCGGCGCTGGTGTAGTCGCGCTTGTCGTAGCCGGTGTAGATCTGGCGCGGACGGCCGATCTTCATTTCCGGGTCGACCTGCTGCTCCAGCCAGTGCGAGACCCAGCCGGCGGTGCGGGCGATGGCGAACATCACGGTGAACATCTCCACCGGAATGTTCAGCGCCTTGTAGATGATGCCCGAGTAGAAGTCGACGTTCGGGTACAGCTTGCGCTGCACGAAGTAGTCGTCCTTCAGCGCGGCCTCTTCCAGCTTCAGGGCCACTTCCAGCAGCGGGTCGTTGACGCCCAGCTCGCCCAGCACCTTGTGGGTCATCTCGCGGATGATCTTCGCGCGCGGGTCGAAGTTCTTGTACACGCGGTGGCCGAAGCCCATCAGGCGGAAGCTCGAGTTCTTGTCCTTGGCCTTGGCCACGGCGCTCTCGACGTTGTCAGCGGTGCCGATCTCTTCCAGCATCTTCAGCACGGCTTCGTTGGCGCCGCCGTGCGCCGGACCCCACAGCGCGGTGATGCCCGCGGCGACCGAAGCGTACGGGTTGGCGCCAGTGGAACCGACCAGGCGCACGGTCGAGGTCGAGGCGTTCTGCTCGTGGTCGGCGTGCAGGATGAACAGCAGGTCCAGGGCCTTGGCCACGACCGGGTTCATCTGCAGTTGCTCGCTCGGCACCTCGAACATCATGTGCAGGAAGCGCTCGACATAGCCGAGGTTGTTGCGCGGATAGCGGATCGGCCAGCCGATCGAGTAGCGGTAGGCGGCGGCGGCGATGGTCGGCACCTTGGCGATCAGGCGGATCGCGGCCAGGCGGCGCTGCTCCGGATCGTTGAGGTCGAGGGTGTCGTGGTAGAACGCCGACAGCGAGGCCACGGTACCGGCCATCATCGCCATCGGGTGCGCGTCGTGACGGAAGCCGCCGAGGAAGTTCTTCAGCGACTCGTGCATCATCGTGTGATGCGTCACTTCGTGGTCGAACTTCTTGAATTCGTCGGCGGTGGGCAGCTCGCCGTTCATCAGCAGGTAGGCCACTTCGAGGAAGTTGGACTTCTCGGCCAGCTGCTCGATCGGGTAGCCACGGTACAGCAGCACGCCGTTGTCGCCGTCGATGTAGGTGATCGCCGACTTGCAGCTGGCGGTCGCGGTGAAGCCCGAGTCGTAGGTGAAGAGACCGGTCTCCTTGGTCAACTTGGAAATGTCGACGCAATCATTGCCCAGGGTGGGCTTGAGTACCGGAAGAACGACCGACTTGTCGCCGGCGTTCAACGTGACCTGATCAAGATCGGACACAGTGTGCGCTCCTCGATGGAAGGCGCCTGTCCGATTACGTTGCGAACAGACGCGTGAAGGAAGTCCACGGCAATCGCCACGGATCGCGCCATTATCGCACAGCAGCATTTGCGTCGTCGCTCACCCCTCCTGCGGCACGATGGCGGCAGGAAAGCGACACAGCGTTGCATCCTCGCCGCATTTTCACGGAAGGATGACACCGGCGCGCCCATGCCGGGAAGGGACCATGCAGCGGATAGCAAAACGGCCGCGCAAGCGGCCGTCGCTTTACATCCGTTCGACGGTTCCGATCAGCGCGCGTAGCGCTTCTGGAACTTGTCGATGCGGCCGCTGGTGTCGATGACCTTGTGCTTGCCCGTGTAGAACGGGTGCGAAGCCGAGGAAATTTCGACCTTGATCAGCGGATACTCTTCGCCGTCCTCCCACTTGACCGTCTCTTTCGAGGACATGGTCGAACGGGTCAGGATCTTGAAATCGGAGGTGACATCGTGGAACACGACGTCGCGGTACTGGGGATGGATGTCGGCCTTCATGGGCTCGCACCGTAGGTGGCTGCTGGACAAGAGGGAAACTATAACAGCCCTGCTGCCCTCCACGCAACGTTTACGTCGCGGCAGATGCGGTGGCAGCGCCCATGGGCGCCCCGCCCGGGACGCCACGGGCGATCCCGCCCGGATGCGGGCGGGATCGGCAGGCTCAGCCGGCACCGACTGCGGCCCGCGCCAGGTCCAGGAAGCGGGCGTGGTCGTAGCGGATCAGCATGGTCGCGTTGTCCGGCAGGCCCAGCTGGCGGTTCCAATCGACCAGGGTGGCGCCGCGGGTATGCACCCCGGACAGCTCGATCTGCATCGGGCGCGCCTGCACCTCCTGGGCACCGTCGGGCTGCAGCGCCCAGGCCATCGCCAGTGCGTCGGCGGCATACCAGTGTTCGCCGCGCGCGTCTTCCGACCACAGCCGGGTCTTGCGCGAGATCAGCTCGTAGAAGCGCGCCTTCGGCGCATCCACCGCCAGCCACTGCTCGACCTCGCGGTGCGGCAGCCCGTGCGCCACGGTCGCCTCCCAGTCGGCGACCTCGATGTGCGGGAACGACTTGAACACGATGTGCGCCGCCTCCGGATCGAAGGCGATGTTGAACTCGGCGGCCGGGGTGATGTTGCCGTGGCAGGTGATCGCCCCGCCCATCACCAGGAAACGGCCGACGCGCTGCGGCAGGGTCGGGTCCAGCTTCAGCGCCAGCGCGATGTTGGTCAGCGGCCCCAGCGCGACCAGCAGCAGGCGCCCGGCGTAGTGGTGCGACAGGCGCAGGATCGCCAGCGCGGCGTGCTCGGCCTCGGCGCCACGCGCGGCCGGCGGCAGGTCGACGTCGCCAAAGCCGTCCTGGCCATGCACGTGCCCGGCGTCCACCGAGGGATGCAGCAGCGGATCGGCGCAGCCGGCGAACACCGGCACATCCTCGCGCCCGGCCACTTCGCACAGCTTCAGCGCATTGCGCACGGTGTGGCGCAGGCCGACGTTGCCGGCGGCGATGGTCAGCCCGACCACCTCGTGGCGCGGATCGGCGAACGCCATCAGCAGCGCCAGCGCATCGTCCACGCCGGGGTCGGTATCGATCAACAGGGGAATCTTGTCGCTCATGCGTCGCTTCGCTCGTCCATTCGGCCGCCGAGTCTGGCACCGCGGCGCGGGCATGGGAAGGAGCCGGGATTGGGGAGCCGGGATTGGGGATTCGCGAGAAGCGGCGGCACGACTCTCCGTCGCAGGAACGGCTTCAGCCGCGACCTGCGAACGAAGACGTGGCGATGCCGCTTTTGCGAATCCCCGCTTTCAACAGCCGAATGGCTGGTCATCCCCAATGCCGAATCCCCGCCCCTCACGCCCCGGCGAACCGCACCGCCCCACCGACCCAGCGCGCGACGATGCGGTCGGCCAGGACCGGCGCCTCCTCCAGCAACCGATCGGCCAGCGCGTGCACGCGCGGCAGCAGGCCGGCGTCGCGGGCCAGGTCGGCCACGCGGAACGCGGCCAGGCCGGTCTGGCGGGTGCCCAGCAATTCGCCGGGACCACGCAGCTCCAGGTCCTTCTCGGCGATGACGAAGCCGTCGTTGGTCTGGCGCATGGTTTCCAGGCGCTGCCGCGCCATCGCCGACAGCGGCGCCTGGTACATCAGCACGCAGCTCGACGCGGCAGCGCCGCGCCCGACCCGGCCGCGCAACTGGTGCAACTGCGCCAGGCCAAGGCGTTCGGCGTTCTCGATGATCATCAGCGAGGCATTGGGCACATCCACGCCGACCTCGATGACGGTGGTGGCGACCAGCAGGTCGATCTCGCCCTGCTTGAACGCACGCATCGCCACCTGCTTCTCCGCCGGCTTCATGCGCCCGTGCACCAGGCCCACGCGCAGCTCCGGCAACTGTGCCGACAGCGCCTCGAAGGTGGCCTGCGCGGCGCTGGCCTCGAGCCGGTTGCCGGCGCCGGCCTGCGCGGACTTCTCGCTGTCCTCGGCCTCTTCGATCAGCGTGCAGACCCAGTAGGCCTGGCGGCCTTCGGCACAGGCCACGCGGATGCGCTGCACCAGCTCGGGACGGCGCTCGGCGTTGAGCACGATGGTCTGCACCGGGGTGCGCCCCGGCGGCAGTTCGTCGATCGAGGAAACATCCAGGTCGGCATACGCGGCCATCGCCAGGGTGCGCGGGATCGGCGTGGCGGTCATCACCAGTTGGTGCGGCACGCCCGCGCCCGAGGCACCCTTGTCGCGCAACGCCAGGCGCTGATGCACGCCGAAGCGGTGCTGCTCGTCGACGATGGCCAGGGCCAGGTCGTGGAAGCGCACCGCCTCCTGCATCAGCGCATGCGTGCCGACCACCACCTGCGCCTCGCCGGAGGCGATCTGCGCCAGGGTCGCGCTGCGCGCCTTGCCGGTGACCTTGCCGGCCAGCCAGGCCACGCGCACGCCCAGCGGCTCCAGCCAGCCGCGCAGGTTGGCCAGATGCTGTTCGGCGAGCAGTTCGGTGGGCGCCGCCAGCGCCGCCTGCTTGCGCTTGTCCACCGCCAGCATCGCCGCCAGCGCGGCGACCACGGTCTTGCCGCTGCCGACGTCGCCCTGCACCAGCCGCAGCATCGGCGCAGGCCGCTCCAGGTCGGCGCGGATCTGCGCGAACACGCGCTGCTGCGCGCCAGTCAGTTGGAACGGCAGCGACTGCTGCAGGCGCTTGGCCAGCAGCCCGCGACCGCGTAGCGACGGCGCCGGCTGGCACTGCAGGGCGATGCGCTGGCGCCGCAGGCTCAGGTGATGCGCGAGCAACTCCTCCAGTGCCAGGCGCTGCTGCGCCGGATGCAGGCCGGCGGCGAGCGCGCCCAGGTCGGCCTGCGGCGGCGGCCGATGCGCGACCAGCAGCGCGCTGCGCAGCGACGGCAGCCCGAGTTCGGCCAGCAACGACGCCGGCAGGAGCTCCAGCGCTGCCTCCTCGGGCAGCCGGTCCAGCGCCTGCCCGATCAGCCGGCGTACGGTCGCCGGGCCGACGCCCTCCACCGCCGGGTACACCGGATCCAGGCGATCACCCAACGCCGCGTCGTCGTCCTCGCCGAGGATCTGATAGCTGGGATGCACGAACTCCAGCCCGTGCTGGCCCGGCTTGGGCGTGCCGAAGGCGCGCAAGCGCGCACCGACCGCGAACTGCGCCGCCTGCGCCGCACGGAACTGGAAGAAGCGCAGCACCAGGGTGCCGCGCGAGTCGTCGGCCACCGCCACGCGCAGCATCGGCCGGTAGCGGAAGCCACGGTCCACCGCCTGCACCCGCCCCTCGATCTGCGCGGGCACGCCGGGTTGCAGCGCCGCCACCGTGGTCAGGCGGGTGCGATCCTCATAGCGCAGCGGCAGGTGCAGCCACAGGTCCTGCAGCGTGGACAGGCCGCGCGCGGCGAATTTCTCCGCCAGCTTGGGTCCGACGCCGGGCAGCGTGGTCAGCGGCACCTCGCCTGCCGCCGACAGCGCCGGCGCCGGAACCTGCACGCGCGGCACGGCGGGGGATCAGTCCAGCACCATCACCGCGTCCACTTCGAAGCCCGCGCCCTTGGGCAGGGCCGAGACTTCGATGGTGGAACGCGCGGGGAACGGCGCCTGGAAGTAGTCCTGCATCACCGCGTTGACCTGCGCGAACTGCGCCAGGTCGGTGAGATACAGCCCCAGGCGCACGATGCGATCCAGCGAGCCGCCGGCCGCCTCGGCCACCGCCTGCAGGTTGTCGAAGGCGCGGCGCGCCTGCGCGGCGATGTCGCCGGCGACGATCTCGCCGGTGGCCGGATCCAGCGGGATCTGCCCGGAGAAGTACACGGTGTTGCCGGCGCGCACGGCCTGCGAATACGGACCGATCGCAGCCGGTGCACGGTCGGTATGGATGATCTGGCGGGACATGGCGACTCCGTTGGAAGAATGTCCGCCTAGTTTAGCTGGCGCGCGCGGCTGGGGATTGGGGATTGGGGATTGGGGATTGGGGAGCAGCGTGAGGGCGGGACACGCCGCAGTGCCCGCTTTCAGGAGATTTTCGTAGGAGCGGCTTCAGCCGCGACACTTCATCGGTAAGGCGTCGCGGCTGAAGCCGCTCCTACGACGCCAGGGCCAGGCCCGCGTCGAATCCCCAATCCCAACTCCCCAATCCCGGCACCACCTACTGGCGCCGCACGCTCTGCACCGCATTCAAGCGCCGCAGCCGGCGCATCACCTCGGCCAGGTGGTTGCGGTCGCGCACCTGGATGTTGAAGCGCAGCACCGCGGCGTTGAAGTCGCGGTCCAGGTAGTCGACGCGCTCGATGTTGGACTGGCTCTGCGCGATCGCCGCGGCCAGTTGCGCCAGCACGCCGGTGCGGTTCTCCACGTCCACCACCAGCGCGGTGTCGTAGTCGCCGATGACGCTGGTATCCCAGCCGATCGGCACCCAGCGCTCCGGCGATTTGCGCAGTTCGGCCAGGTTCGGACAGTCCAGCCGATGCACCACGATGCCCTTGCCGGCGGTGTGATACCCCATGATCTCGTCGCCGGGAATCGGCTGGCAGCAGTTGGCGAAGCTGACCACGCCGCGCTCGGTGCCGTTGATCAGGATCTTTTCCTGCGAATGCTTGGAGTGGCCGCCGCCGCGCAGTTCGGCATACGCCATCAGCGCCTGCGCCGCCTGGTTGGGCATCCAGTTGCCCAGCGCCACGTCGGCCAGCAGGGCTTCGAGACGCGGGTAGCGGTGCTCGCTGAGGAAGGAGTCCAGGCGCCCCTTGGGCAGCCGTTCCAGCGAACTGTCCATCGCCTCCAGCGCGCGGTCGAGCATGCGGTGGCCGAGCTGCACCGCGTCCTCGTGCTCGAGCTGCTTGAGCTGGTGACGGATCGCGGTGCGCGCCTTGCTGCTGACCACGAACTCCAGCCACTGCGGCTTGGGCGTGGCCGAGCGCGCGGTGATCACTTCCACCGTCTGTCCGCTGACCAGCTTGGTGCGCAGCGGCACCAGCTTCTTGTCCACGCGCGAGGCCACCGCGCGATTGCCGACGTCGGTGTGCACCGCATAGGCGAAGTCCAGCGCGGTGGAGTTGCGCGGCAACGCCAGGATCTTGCCCTTGGGCGTGAACAGGTAGACCTCGTCCGGGAACAGGTCGACCTTGACGTTGTCCAGGAACTCCAGCGACGAGCCGGCGGCGCGCTGCGATTCGATCAGTTCGACGATCCACGCGTGCGCGCGGCTCTGCGCGCTGTTGGGCGAATCGCCGCCGAACTTGTAGGTCCAGTGCGCGGCGACGCCGCGCTCGGCGATCAGGTCCATCTCCTCGGTACGGATCTGCACTTCGATCGGCGAGCCGTAGGGCCCGAACAGCACCGTGTGCAGCGACTGGTAACCGTTGGCCTTGGGAATGGCGATGAAGTCGCGGAAGCGCGCATCCAGCGGCTTGAAGGTCGCGTGCACCGCGCCGAGCGCGTGGTAGCAGTCCGGCACGCCCCGCACCACCAGGCGGAAGCCGAACACGTCCATTACCTGGTCGAACGATTTGTTCTCGTCGCGCATCTTGTTGTAGATGCTCCACGGGGTCTTGATCCGGCTGACCAACCGGTGTTCCAGCCCTTCCTTGGCCAGGCGCTGCGACAATTGCACCTCCACCTGCGCCATCGACTCGCGGCGCACCACCGGCTGGCTGCGGATGTGTTTTTCGATGATCGCGTGGCGCCACGGATGCAGCGCGCGGAAGCCGAGATTCTGCAGCTCGGACTTCATCAGGCTCATGCCCAGGCGCTGGGCGATCGGCGCGTAGATCTCCAGGGTCTCGCGGGCGATGCGGCTGCGCGCCTCGGCGCTCTGCGCGCCCAGCGTGCGCATGTTGTGCAGGCGGTCGGCGAGCTTGATCATGATCACGCGCAGGTCGCGCGACATCGCCAGCAGCATCTTGCGGAAGCTCTCGGCGGCCGCTTCCTGGCGGTCGCGGAACTTGAGCTTGTCCAGCTTGGTGACGCCGTCGACCAGTTCCGCCACCGCCTCGCCAAACTCGGCGGCCAGTTCGGCGCGGGTCAGCGGGGTGTCCTCGATGGTGTCGTGCAGGATCGCCGCGATCAGCGCCTCCACGTCCAGGCCGAGTTCGGCCAGCACCCCGGCCACCGCCACCGGATGGGTGATGTAGGGCTCGCCGGACTTGCGGGTCTGCCCCGCGTGCGCGGCCGCGCCGACCTCCCACGCACGGCGCAGCAGCGGGATCTGCTCGGCGGGCAGATAGCTGGCGCTGCGTTCGAGCTGCAGGACGTAGTCGGGGACCGCCTCGTCGGCCGACGGCGGCGCGGCACTGGCGACCTGGGCAGAAGGGCCTGGGTTCATGCGGAAAGACTATGCCAGCGGCGCGTGGACGGCAAACCCGCAAAACGAAACAGCCCGCGGATGCGGGCTGTTCGCAGGACGATCGCGACGCGGGGACGCGATCAGTCGTCGTTCTTGGACATGTCCTCGTCGGCCACCACCTCGGCCGCGGCCCATTCCAGGGCTTCGCGCTCGGCGCGCTCGCGCTCGGCCTTCTCGACCTCGTCGATCAGCGCATTGTCGATCTTGCGCGCGGCGATCTCGCGCAGCGCCAGCACGGTCGGCTTGTCGGCCGATTCGGTGTTGTCGAGGGTGGCCTGCACGCCGTTGGCGAGCTGGCGGGCGCGCTTGGACGCCATCATGACCAGTTCGAAACGGTTGTTAACGACTTCCAGGCAATCTTCTACGGTGATGCGGGCCATGCGGGCTCCCGGCGGGCCGGCAACGGCCACGCGTTCGAATGAGGGAAAGGGCGGGAATTGTAGGGCGGACGCCGCCCAAGATCAACCCCACCCCATTGCGTTCCCTTTGGAATCAGCCAGTTGGCTGTTCCTGCAGGAGGGTGGCGATCAACCCGGCATGGCGCTGCTGCTGCGGCAGGCGGCGCAGGCGGCTGGCGACGAAGATCGCGCACATCTCGTCCACGGCGGTGTCGAAGTGCTCATTGACGATCACGTAGTCGAAGTCGGCGTAGTGCGACATCTCCTCGCGCGCGGCGGCCAGCCGCTGCGCGATCACCGCCTCGCTGTCCTGGCCGCGCTTGCGCATGCGCTGCTCCAGCGCCTCGCGCGAGGGCGGCAGGATGAACACGCTGACCGCGTCCGGCACCTTGGCCCGCACCTGGCGGGCGCCCTGCCAGTCGATCTCCAGCAGCACGTCGTGACCGGCAGCCAGCTGCGGCTCCACCGACTGCCGCGCGGTGCCCTTCCAGTCGCCGTGCACGCGGGCGTACTCGAAGAAGTCGCCGGCATCGATCATGCGCTGGAATTCGTCGGCGGAGACGAAATGATAGTGCTCGGCATGGCGTTCGCCCGGGCGCGGCGCACGCGAGGTGAACGAGATCGACAGCGCGATCTGCGGATCGCGCGCCAGGGTGGCGTTGACGATGCTGCTCTTGCCGGCGCCGGAGGGGGCCGCCACGATGTAGAGAGTGCCGCGCATTTTCTTGGGAATGGGGAGTCGGGAATGGGGAATGGGAACAGCACCGAGCCGGGCTGGGGGTGAATCGTACCCGCTTTGACGATTCCCCATTCCCGATCGCCCATTCTCGGCTACTCCAGGTTCTGCACCTGCTCGCGGATCTGGTCGATCAGCACCTTCAGTTCCACCGCGGCGTTGGAGGTGCGGCTGTCCACCGACTTCGAGCCGAGGGTGTTGGCCTCGCGGTTGAACTCCTGCAGCAGGAAGTCCAGGCGCCGGCCCGCCGGTTCCGGCTGGCGCAGCACCCGGCGCAGTTCCTTGATGTGGCTGCCGAGCCGGTCCAGTTCCTCGTCCACGTCGAGCTTCTGCAGCCACAGCACCAGTTCCTGCTCGGCGCGGCCGGGGTCGACCGGATGCGGCAGGTCGGCCAGGCGCGCCGCCAGCTTGGCGCGCTGGCCGTCGCGGATGGCCGGGATCAGCGTGCGCACCTCGCCGGCGATGCGTTCCACCGCATCGACCCGCTCGACGATAGCCGCGGCCAGCTTGCCGCCTTCGCGCTCGCGCGCGGCGACGAACTCGGCCAGCACCTCGTCCAGCAGTTCCAGCGCCTGCGCCTGCAGCGCCGCCGGATCGACGCTCTGCCCCTGCAACACGCCGGGCAACTGCAGCAGGTCGACGAACTGCACCTGCATCTGCGCAAAACGCGCGCCCAGCCGCTGCGCCAGCACGCCCAGCTGCTCGACCAGGGCCTCGTTCACCGCCAGGGTCTGCGCCGCGTCCGGCGCGCGCAGGCGCAGCATCAGGTCGAGCTTGCCGCGGCTGATCCGCGCGGCCACGCGTTCACGCAGTTGCGGCTCCAGCGCGCGCAGCTCCTCCGGCAGGCGCACGCCCACCTCCAGGAAACGGTGGTTGACCGAGCGCAGCTCGCACCCCAGCGTGCCCCAGGGAGTGATGCGCTCGGCGCCGGCGTAGGCGGTCATGCTGCGGATCATGCGGTGTTCCAATGCGGACAAGGGGCGGATGTTAACCTAGCGCCCTTTCCTGCCTTGCCGAACGCGGTCACATGCCGCGCATGGCCCCGCCCTTCCCGGAACCCCTGCATGTCCTTCTCCCGTCCCAGCGGCCGCACGGCCGATCAGTTGCGCCCGGTCCGCATCGAACGCGCCTTCACCCGCCATGCCGAAGGCTCGGTCCTGGTCAGCTTCGGCGACACCCGCGTGCTGTGCAACGCCAGCGTCGAGAACCGCGTGCCGGGCTTCCTGCGCGGCAAGGGCGAAGGCTGGGTCACCGCCGAATACGGCATGCTGCCGCGCGCCACCCATTCGCGTTCCGATCGCGAGGCCGCGCGCGGCAAGCAGGGCGGACGCACGCTGGAGATCCAGCGTCTGATCGGCCGCGCGCTGCGCGCCTGCGTCGACCGCACCGCGCTGGGCGAGCGCACCATCACTCTGGACTGCGACGTGCTGCAGGCCGACGGCGGCACCCGCACCGCCGCCATCACCGGTGCCTACGTGGCTCTGGTGGATGCAGTGAACTGGCTGCAGAAGCGCGGCGACCTGAAGAAGCCGGTGGTGCTGGGCGCGGTCGCGGCGGTCTCGGTCGGCGTCTACCGCGGCGTGCCGGTGCTGGACCTGGACTATGCCGAGGACAGCGACTGCGATACCGACATGAACGTGGTGATGAACGACGGCGGCGGCTTCATCGAGCTGCAGGGCACCGCCGAGGGCCACGCCTTCCGTCGCGACGAACTGGACGCGCTGCTCGGCCTGGCCGAGCGCGGCATCGGCGAGCTGCTGGCGGCGCAGCGCGCGGCCCTGGCGCAATGAACCGGCGCCTGGCCCTGGTCACCCTGGTGGTGGCCGACTACGACGAGGCCATCGCCTGGTACACCGGCAAGCTGGGCTTCCAGTTGCTGGAAGACGTGGACCAGGGCCACAAGCGCTGGGTCGTGGTCGGGCCTGGCGATGCGCGCGGTGCGGCGCTGCTGCTGGCGCGCGCCAGCGACGACGCGCAGCGCAGCCGCATCGGCGACCAGACCGGCGGCCGGGTCGGCTTCTTCCTGCACACCGACGACTTCCAGCGCGACCATGCGGCGATGCTCGCCGCCGGCGTGGAATTTCTGGAAGCCCCGCGTCACGAACCCTACGCCACGGTCGCGGTGTTCCGCGATCTCTACGGCAACTCCTGGGATCTGCTGGAGCCCACCGCATGAAACTGGTCCTCGCCAGCAGCAACGCCGGCAAGCTCGAAGAACTGCATGCCCTGCTCGACGACGTCGGCGTCGACCTGATCGCGCAATCCACGCTCGGCGTCAGCGATGCCGACGAGACCGGCCTGACCTTCGTCGAGAACGCGCTGCTCAAGGCGCGCCACGCCGCCCGCGTCACCGGCCTGCCGGCACTGGCCGACGACTCCGGCATCTGCGTCGACGCGCTGCACGGCGCTCCCGGCCTGTATTCGGCGCGCTATGCCGGCGAACACGGCAATGCGCAGGCCAACATCGACAAGCTGCTGGACGCACTCCACGATGTCCCGGACGCGCAGCGCGGTGCGCACTTCTACTGCGTGCTGGTGCTGCTGCGGCATGCCGAGGATCCTCAGCCGCTGCTGGTGGAGGGCCGCTGGCGCGGCCGCATCGCGCGAGCCCGTGCCGGCACCGGCGGACATGGCTACGACCCGGTATTCCTGGACCCGGACCACGGCCAGACCGCGGCCGAGATGCCGCTGGCGCTGAAGAACCGCATCAGCCATCGCGCCCTCGCCCTGCAGCAGCTCAAGCAGCGCTTGGCCGACCTGCTGGCGGCGCAACCGACCGGATGAACGCGCCGCGCGCGGGCATCCGACCAGGGCCGGCGCCATGGCCCGCGCGGCCCGTGTCGCGCCACGCCGTCAGGCCCTGACCACCACCCAGCACACGCGCCGCCCGCCTCTCCGCTTCCCCGCCCTCGCCCGCCATGTCGCACGCCCACGACCATTGCCAGCATCCGCCCGGCACCGCCTGCCCGGACACATCCGCGCACGCCGGCAGCCCGCCGCTGGTGCCGCCGCCGCTGTCGCTGTACGTGCACCTGCCGTGGTGCGTGCGCAAATGCCCGTACTGCGACTTCAACTCGCACGCGGCCAAGGGCGCGCTGCCGTTCGACGCCTATGTGGAGGCGCTGATCCGCGACCTGGACCAGGACCTACCGCTGGTCTGGGGCCGCGTGGTCAACAGCGTGTTCTTCGGCGGCGGCACGCCCAGCCTGTTCCCGCCCGAGGCGATCGACCGTTTCCTGCAGGCCGCCAGCGCCCGGCTGCGCTTTGCCCCGGGCCTGGAGATCACCCTGGAGACCAATCCCGGCACCGCCGAGCACGGCCGCTTCGACCGTTACCTGGCGGCCGGGGTGAATCGCCTCAGCTTCGGCATCCAGAGCTTCGACGATGCGGCGCTGCAGCGGCTGGGCCGCATCCACGACGGTGCCGAGGCCGAGCGCGCGGTGAAGCTGGCGCAGGACGCCGGCTACGCCAATCTCAACCTGGACCTGATGTACGCGCTGCCGCAGCAGACCCTGGCCGAGGCCGAGCGCGACATCGCGCAAGCGCTGGCGCTGCAGCCGACCCACGTGAGCCACTACCAGCTCACCCTGGAACCGAATACGCTGTTCGCCGCGCGACCGCCGCAGGGCATTCCCGAGGACGACGACGCCTGGGACATGCAGGAACGCTGCCAGGCGCTGCTGGCCGAGGCCGGCTACGCGCAGTACGAGGTCAGCGCCTACGCCCGCGCCGGCTACCGCTGCGCGCACAACCTCAACTACTGGACCTTCGGCGACTATCTCGGCATCGGCGCCGGCGCCCACGGCAAGATCAGCTCCGGCGCCGAGCAGAGCATCCTGCGGCGCTGGAAGCACAAGCATCCGCAGGCGTTCCTGGACACGGCCGGGACGCCGGCAGCGATCGGCGGCGACGAATGGATCGCGCCGGAGCGGCGCCCGTTCGAGTACATGCTCAACGTGCTGCGCCTCAACGACGGCTTCGCGCTGCGCGACTTCAACGCCCGCACCGGCCTGCCGCTGCAGGCGATCGCCCCGGCCCTGGCCACCGCGCAGGCCCGCGACTGGCTGCGGGTGGACGCCGGCCACGCCGTGCCGACCGAGCTGGGGCGGCGTTTCACCAACGACGTGGTCGCGCTGTTTCTGCCCTAGGACGGTGTCCTGACGACGTCGCCCGCCTTGGTTGCGGCGGCGGATCGTGCTACATACCGCGCAGAAAAGTACAACGGCGATCACAGGATGCCCGTGTCTGCGACCATGTCGGCCCCGCCGGCGACGCTTGCCAGCGCCGCCCTGCCGGCGCGCGTGCGCGACCTCCTGCAGACCTTGCACGCCCAGTTGTGGCAGGCCCTGGACGCGCCGTTGCAAACGACCCTGGACGACCTGGAGCAGACCCTGTTCGAGCAGGCCCAGCGCGCCCGCAACGGCCAGGTGCAGCAGGACATCTACCAGGAAGTGCAGCGCTTGCGCGCGCAGCGCGCGGGCGTTGCGCCGTTCTATCGGGCGCACCTGGAAGCCGGATTGGCCGGCATCCGCAGCCCGTTGGCGATGGCCGCCACGCCGCGCGCGGCCAAGGCCGGCGCCACCGCGCAGATGATGACCCTGGTCGCCGATGTGGATATCGACCGCGACATCGTGCTGCACGAGATCGCCCGCCGCGAGGCCACCCGCTGCAACATCCCGCTGCAGTTGCTCGGCCAGCGCTTCGGCGTGCTGGCGGCGCGGCCGGCCTTCGAGATCGAGCAGTTGCCGCTGGGGCCGCACGCGCTGTGCCGGCTGCTGCGCGATGCCGGCGACGCGCTGGGCCTGGGCCTGGACACGCAATTGGCGCTGTACCGCGCCTTCGAACGCCAGGCGCTGGCGCGCTACGGCGAGATGGTGGAAGGGGCCAACGTCATGCTCACCCAGGCCGGGGTGCTGCCGGGCCTGATCTACCTGCCCTACGTGGCGCGCAGCACCAACGTCGAGCCGGGCGCGCGCCGCGTCGCGCGCATGCCCGCAGGCACCGAGCCAGCCGCTGCCGCCAACGGCCCCAGGGGGAGCGGCAGCGCTCCCGGCCAGACCGCGCCTGCCGCGGGCGTGTCGCCCGGGCCCGCCGCCCCACCGCCGCTGCCGCCAGCGGGGCCGGCGGCCGGTGCCGGCGAGCCAGCCGCTGGCGGTCCCGATCTGGCCACCCTGCGCCAGCTGCTGGCGGCCGCACGCGCGCATGCCGCGCCCGCTGCCGCGGCGCCCGCGGCCATGGCCACCGGTGCCGCCCCCCTCCCGTCGCTGCCGGCGAGCGCCGTCGGCGCGGCGCCGGTGCCGACCGCCAGCCTGCTGGAGGCCCTGGGCGAACTGCAGGCGCAGCCGCCGGCCCACAGCACCCTGGGCGGGCTGCGCGGACGCCGCCACCTGCGCGACGTGCGCGCCGCCCTGCTGCAGGCGCTGCGCGCCACCCATGGCGCACAGGCGACCCTGGCACCGCAGCAGGCCGACACCTTCGATCTGCTCGGCCTGCTGTACGGCGAAATCGAGCGCGAGGTACGCCCCGACGCACCGGCTGCGGGGCTGCTGGAACGCCTGCAGGTGCCGCTGGTGCGTGCGGCGCTGCAGGATCCGGCGTTCTTCGCGCACAGCCGCCACCCGGCGCGGGAACTGCTCAACGCCGTCGCCGAATCTGGCGCGACCTGGCTGGGCGAAGACGACAGCGATCCGACGCTGCTGCTCAAGCTCAACCACGCGGTGGACCGCGTGGTCGAGGAGTACGAAGGCGACGAGGTCGTCTTCGAACAGGCCCACCAGGACATCCTGGCGCAGCAGCGCAGCCTGGCGCACAAGGCCGAGATCGCCGAACGCCGCCACGTCGAGGCCGCGCGCGGCAAGGAACGGCTGGAGCTGGCCAAGCAGACCGCGACCGCCACCCTGGAGGCGCTGTGCACTGCCCGGCAACCGCCCGGCTTCGTGCAGACCCTGCTGCAGCAGGCCTGGTCCGACGTGCTGGTGCTGACCCTGCTGCGCCAGGGCGAGGACTCGGAGACCTGGCGCGAGCGCATCGGCCTGGCCGAGCGCATCGCCGAGGTCACCTGCCAAAGCGACGGCGCCTACGATGCCGCCCTGGCCGAGCGCGTGTGCCAGGCGCTGCTGCAGGTCGGCTACCACCAGCAGGAAGCCGAGGCGATCGCCCGCCGCCTGTCCACGCCCGGCGGCACCGATGCCACCACCTCGCGCACCGAACTCAGCGTGCGACTGAAGGCGCGCACCCGCCTGGGCGACCAGGGCGAGGACGACGAACGGCCGTCGCTGCCGCCACGCACCGAGACCGAACAAGCCGCGTATGCGCGGCTGCGTACACTGCCGTTCGGCACCTGGTTCGAGTTCGTCGTCAACCAGCAGGGCGACCTGAAACGGCAGCGCCTGTCCTGGTACAGCCCGATCACCGATCGCGCGCTGTTCGTCAACCAGCGCGGCCAGAAGGCCGCCGAGCACACCCTGGACGGGCTGGCGCGGCTGTTGGCGCAGGGCCAGGCCCGCATCGTCAGCGAAGACCGCGCCCGCCTGATCGACCGCGCCTGGCAGGCCGCGGTGCGCGCGCTGCGCACCCTGGCCGGCGCGCCCGCGGCCGACGACGCGATGGAGGGCGCATGAGCACCGACGCCCGCCGCTCGCCGCGCCGCCAGGTCCCGGAGATGGTGCCGGTCCTGGACCTGATGGAAGACGCCGTGGTCGGCCGCCTCGGCAACGTGTCCGAACACGGCATGCTGCTGCTGGCTTCGGCGCCGCTGCACGAGGACGCCCTGTACCAGTTGCGCTTCGCGATGCCGCACGCCGACCGCGAGGTGCAGATCGACGTCGGCGCGCACCTGCTGTGGAGCGAACCTTCTCACGCACCGGGCCAGGCCTGGGCCGGCTTCCGCTTCCTGACCATTTCTCCCGCGCACCGCGACCTGTTGCGGCAGTGGATCAACGCCGCATCCGGCGGCTAACGCCGCCGATCTCGCAGGAGCGGCTTTAGCCGCGACCGGCATTCGCGGGAACGCCTCGGTCGCGGCTGAAGCCGCTCCTACGACAGCCATCCGAGTCCGTTGCGCGCTCCGACTCAAAAAGATCCAGCGGATCGACAAAGCCCCGCGTCGCCGGCGCAGCTTCGGCAACGTACGCTATGCACGCCGCCCACTCACGTCCGCACACCTACACCGTTTCCGGCACACTTGGCGCCCTGTTTCCGCATCGCCGAACGAGCCATTGCCATGCCCCAGCACGACCCCAGCGCCTTGTACGCCGACCACCTGCGCACCCTGACCCGACGCGCCGACGAGGCGCTGGCGCGCGGCGGCTTCGACCACCTGGTGGTCCCCAGCGGCAGCCTGCACTACCAGGTGTTCGACGATCGCGATTATCCGTTCGCGGTGAACCCGCAGTTCAAGGCCTGGCTGCCGCTGACCCGGGTGCCGAACAGCTGGCTGGTGTACACGCCCGGACGCCGGCCGCAGGTGATCTTCCACCAGCCCCGCGACTACTGGCACGTGGTGCCGGACGCACCCAGCGGCTGGTGGGTGGAGCACTGCGACATCCACCTGATCCGCACCCCGGACGAGGCGCTGGCGCTGCTGCCGGATGTCGCGCGCAGCGCGATCCTGGGCGAGCCGCAGAGCGCACTGGGCGGCTACGTGCCGAACAACCCGGCGGAGGTGCTGCAGTACATGGAGTACCACCGCGCCTACAAGACGCCCTACGAGCTGGCGCTGATGCGCCAGGCGCAACAACTGGCAGTGCGCGGCCATCGCGCCGCCGAGGCCGCGTTCCGCGAAGGCCGCAGCGAGTTCGAGATCCACATGGCCTACTGCGCCGCGGTCGGGCAGGACGCGAACGAACTGCCGTACGGCAACATCGTGGCGCTGAACGAACACGGCGCCGTCCTGCACTACACCGAACTGCAGCGGCAGGCGCCGACGCCGCTGCGCAGCTTCCTGATCGACGCCGGCGCCTCCGCGCACGGCTACGCCAGCGACATCACCCGCACCTACGCCGCCGATCGCGACAGCGACTTCCAGGCGCTGATCGACGCGGTGGACGCCGCGCAGCAGCGCATGGGCCAGGCCGTGCGCGCCGGCGTCGACTACCGGCAGCTGCACCTGGATGCGCACCTGGCGCTGATGGGCGTGCTGAAGGATGCCGGCGTGCTCACCGTGTCGCCGGAAACCGCGGTGGCCACCGGCGTCAGCGCCGCGTTCTTCCCGCACGGCCTGGGCCACCCGATCGGCCTGCAGGTGCACGACGTCGCCGGCTTCGCCGCCAGCGACCGCGGCGGCCGCATCGAACGCCCCGACGGCCACCCCTACCTGCGCATGACCCGCACCCTGGAACCGGGCATGGTGGTGACGATCGAGCCGGGCCTGTACTTCATCGACATGCTGCTGGACGACCTCAAGCAGGCCGGCCACGGCGACAGCGTCGACTGGGCGCGCGTGGAACAGTTCAAGCCCTACGGCGGCATCCGCATCGAGGACGAGGTGGTGTGCACCGAGGACGCGCCCGAGAACCTGACGCGTCCGGTATTTGCGGCGGCCTGAGGGCCGCCGCCGGGAATGGAGAATCGGGAATCGGGAATCGCAACAGCAAAAGCGCCCGGTCCGCTAGCTGACCTTTCTACGCGCGGGCGCCGCTTTTTCCATTCCCTAGTCCCTAATCCCCATTCCCAGCCATCAAGGCCTCGATCTCCTCGGCGCTGCGCGCCAGGGCATCGGTGAGCACGCGGTGGCCGTCGTCGGTGATCAGCACGTCGTCCTCGGTGCGGATGCCGATGCCGCGCCACTTCGGGTCCGCGTCCTTGTCGTCCGGTGATACGTACAGGCCGGGTTCGATGGTGAACACCATGCCCGGCTCGAGCAGGCGCGATTCGCCGGCCAGCCGGTAGTCGCCGACGTCGTGCACGTCCAGGCCCAGCCAGTGCCCGGTCTTGTGCCGGTAGAAGCGCCGGTACTCGCCGCTGGCCAGGTTCTGTTCCAGGCTGCCCTTGAGCAGGCCCAGCCGCAGCAGGCCTTCGGTCAGGGTCTGCACCGCGGCCAGGTGCCCGGCCTCGTAGGCCACGCCCGGCCGCGCCTGCGCCAGCGCGGCGGCGTGGGCGGCACCGACCAGGTCGTGCAGCGCGCGCTGTTCGGCGCTGAAGCGGCCGTTGGCCGGGAACGTGCGGGTGATGTCGGCGGCATAGCCGCGGTACTCGGCACCGGCATCGACCAGTACCAGCTCGCCGTCGCGCAGGCGCGCGGCATTGGCGCGGTAGTGCAGCACGCAGGCGTTGTGGCCGCTGCCGACGATGCTGCCGTAGGCCGGCCAGGCATCGCCGGCGCGGAATTCGCGCTCGATTTCGGCCTGCAGTTGGTATTCGTGCACGCCCGGGCGCGCCAGCCGCATCGCCGCGCGGTGCCCGGCCACGCTCAGGTCCGCAGCGACCTGCATCAGCGCGATCTCGTCGCGCGATTTGAACAGGCGCTGCTCGTGCAGCAGATGGCCCAGTTCCAAAAATTCGTGCGGCGGCTGCGCGCCATGCCGCACCTGCTCGCGCACGCGCTTGACCCAGCCGATCAGCTTCAGGTCGAAATCGACATCGCGGCCGAAGTGGTAGTACACCCGCGAGCGCCCTTCCAGCAGCCCCGGCAGGATCTCGTCGAGGTCGTCGATCGGATAGGCGTCGTCCATGCCGTAGCGCTCGACCGCGCCTTCCTGGCCCGCCCGCGGACCGTCCCAGGCTTCGCGCTCGGGGTCGCGTTCGCGGCAGAACAGCAGCGCTTCGCCGTGGCGGCGCCCGGGCACCAGCACCAGCACCGCATCCGGCTCGGGGAAGCCGCACAGGTACCAGAAGTCGGAATCCTGCCGGTACGGGTAGTGCGTGTCGTGGCTGCGCACCCGCTCCGGCGCGCTGGGCAGCACCAGGATGGCCTGCTCGCCGGCCATGTCCATCAGCTGCCGGCGCCGGCGCGCGTACTCGCCGGAGGAAATCCCGGTGAGCCGCTTCATCAGTTCAGGCGCTGCCGGTGGCGCGGGCCGAGCACGCAGTCGCTGTGCAGCAACAGCGCCGCCACGCGCACGAACTCCTCGATCTCGGCCAGCGCGTCCTCGTCCTCGTCGCCGCTGTCGAAGTCGTCGGCGCTGGCCTGGGCCAGCCGTGCGAGGTCCTGCAGCGCTTCCTGGCCCTCCTCGGACAGGGGCGGTGCCGCCCCTGCGGCCAGGCCAAAGCCACCGAGGAAGCCGCGGCACCAGTCGAACAGCGCATCGGCACGCTCGGGCAGCGACGCGCCGGCATCGGCCAGCACCAGGTCGAAACCGAAATCGCGGTCGTTCAGTTGCGCAGTCGTGGCCTCGCGCAGGCGATCCAGCGCGTCGCCGCTGCGCGGCGCGGCGATGCTGGCATCGGCCAGCACGGCAGCCGGCCACGCCGGCAGTTCGGCGCCGCCGCCGGCCAGCCAGCCGCACAGGGCGCCGTGCAGTTCGGCTGCCGACGCAGCCAGGCCAAGCGTCCGGCTGGCATCGGCGATCTGGTCGGCAGTGGGAAGTTCGGTCATGGAGCGAAGCCTGTCGGGCGCTGGCCACGGGCCTGTGGCGGCCTGCAGCGGAATCGGGACTGCGCAGTGTAGCAATCGCGTGTGCGCCGCCGCTTGTGGAGGCTTCCGACACGCGCCTACACTCCACCACCCGTTCTTTGACAGAAGTCACTTTCCGCCATGCCATTGGAGCACGTTGCTGCAGGAGCTGCGGAAAGGACCGGCCTGGCCTTGTTCGGCGAGACCTTGCTGGCCGTATGGCCACTGGTGGCCCTCGGCGCGCTGGCGGCCTGCGGGGTGGCCGCGCTGTTCGCCCTGCGCTCGCGCCGGCGCCTGCGCGAGCAGTTGCACCGGCACGCACAGCTGCAGCAACGCGACCAGCACCTGAAACTGGCGCTGTGGGCCTCGGGCGAGCACTTCTGGGATTACGACCTGCAACAGCGCACGCTGCGGCTGATGCGCGCCGACGAGGCCACGCCGCACGCGCAGGACATCGGCCTGGTGATCCGCGAGAACGAGCCGCTGCGGATCCATCCCGAGGACATGGAACAGGCGCGGCAGGTGCTGCAGGAACACCTGCAGGGCCGCACCGCGATCTATACCGCCGAGTACCGCGTGGACCTGGCCGGGGACGGGGTCTGGCACTGGGCACGGGTGCGGGGCCGCGTGGTCGACTACGACGCCAGCGGCGCACCGCGTCGCCTCGCCGGCACCGCACGCGACATCACCTCGCACCGCCAGGCCGACCTGGAGCGGCGCATCGCCGCCGAAGTGCTGCGCAGCATGGGCGAGGCGGTCGCCGTCCTCGACGAGGAGCGCCGCTTCATCTCGGTCAATCCGGCGTTCACCCGCATCACCGGCTACAGCGAGCGCGAGGTGCTGGGCCAGCCGATGACGCTGATCGACCACACCCCGGAAACGCCGGCCGCGCCAGTGGCCGAGCACGGCCGGCACTGGCGCGGCGAGGCCTGGAAACGGCGCAAGGACGGCCAGGAGATCCTCTGCCACCTGCGCCGCAACACCGTGGTCGACGCCGACGGGCGGCAGAGCTTCCAGGTGGTGGTGCTGGAGGACATCACCGACCAGAAGCGTGCCGAGCAGGAACTGCGCTACCTGGCCAACTACGACACGCTGACCAGCCTGCCCAACCGTGCGCTGCTGTCCGAGCGCCTGGCGCGGGCGATCGTGCGCGCGCGGCGCCAGGCCGGCTCGGTCGCGGTGCTGTTTCTGGACCTGGACCGTTTCAAGGACATCAACGATTCGCTCGGCCATGCGGTCGGCGACCGCGTGCTGCGCGCCGTGGCCGAACGCCTGCAGCAGGCGGTGGGGCCGCAGCACACGGTGGCGCGGCTGGCCGGCGACGAATTCACCGTGGTGGTCGAGGACATCGTCAGCCAGGGCGAGGCCGAGGCGGTGGCCGCCCGCGTGCTGGCCGCCTTCGAGGCGCCGCTGCGGCTGGACGAACGCCGGGAGGTCGCGGTCTCCAGCTCCATCGGCATCTCCCTGTTCCCGCAGCACGCGCTGCTGCCCAGCGAACTGCTCAAGCACGCCGACACCGCGATGTACCAGGCCAAGGCCGCCGGGCGCCGCAACGTGCAGGTGTACTCGGCGCGCATGGACGAGGCCACCCGCCATCGCGCCACCCTGGCCAGCACGCTGCGCAAGATCCCCTTGGACCAGGAACTGAAGCTGGTCTACCAGCCGCGCTACTCGCTGCGCACGCAGCGGGTGGTCGGCGTGGAAGCGCTGCTGCGCTGGCACAGCGCCGATTTCGGACCGGTCTCGCCGAGCCAGTTCATCCCGCTGGCCGAGGAGACTGGGCTGATCCTGGAGATCGGCGAATGGGTGCTGCGCCAGGCCTGCGGCGCGCTGCGCGACTGGCGGCGGATGGGGCTGACCGACCTGTGCATGTCGGTGAACGTCTCGGCGATCCAGCTCGAGCGCGGCAACCTGCCGCAGCTGATGGCCGAGATCCTCGCCGAGACCGGCGTGCCGGCCGCCAACATCGAACTGGAACTGACCGAGAGCGTGGTGATGTCGCAGGTCGGCAAGAACGCCGAGTTGCTGCGCGCCTGCCGCGAGCTGGGATTGACCCTGGCCATCGACGATTTCGGCACCGGCTATTCGTCGCTGGCCTACCTGAAGCGCCTGCCGATCAATACCCTGAAGATCGACCAGGAATTCATCGGCGATCTCACCCGCGACCCGGACGACGAGGCAATCACCAGCACCATCATCGCGATGGGCCATTCACTGGCGCTGAAGGTGGTGGCCGAAGGGGTCGAAGACGCCGGCCAGCTGGCGTTCCTGCGCACGCACGGCTGCGACGAGATCCAGGGCCACCTGGTGGCGCCGGCGCTGGAGCCGGACGCCTGCCTGCGGCTGTTGCAGCAACCGCTGCGGCTGCCTGCCTGAGCGCCGGCCATGGCGCCGCCGCGCGGCGTCTTGACCGCCCCTCCGGCGCATGCCTATCGTGAGCGCCATGGACAGCCCTGACGCCCTCGCCGAGCTTCGCGCCCTTGCCGCACGCGTGGAAACGCTGGTCGAGCGCTGCCAACGCCTGTCCGACGAGAACCGCAGCCTGCGCCAGCAGCAGGAACACCTGATCGGCGAGCGCTCGCAGTTGCTGACCAAGAACGAGCAGGCGCGTTCGCGCGTGGAAGCGATGATCGCCCGATTGAAGTCCCTGGAGCAGCACACGTGAGCGAGCCGGTCAGCGTCCGCATCCTCGACCGCGAGTACACCGTCGGCGTCGAGGCCGAGGAGCGCGACGGCCTGCTCGCCGCCGCGCGCCTGCTCGACGCGAAGATGCGCGAGGTGCGCGGCAGCAACCGCATGGCCGCGGTGGATCGCGTCGCCGTCCTTGCGGCGCTGAATCTGGCGCACGAGCTGCAGCAACTGCGCGACGAACACGCGCAGCGCGACCGCGAGATGGCGCGCACACTCGCCGATCTCAATCGGCGCCTGGACAGCGTGGTCGATACGACGCGCTGATCCGCTCGTGGCGCGGCGATCATCAACGTGAATTGCAACGCACCGAAGCACCGACGAACGGACTAGCCAAGCGCGACGACGGCGCTATACTCCACTTGCGTTCTCTGCTGTGAACGACAGCGTGTGCAAACATTCGCCTTGTCCCTTAATGACGACCACGGGGTGGCGACGGAATCGGGAGTGCAAGTCCGCCTCGTAGCGGGAAGCCCGATGATTCTCCAGCCATCCCACTTGAACCCCGGGTTCAAGGTCGTTTCGCACGCATCGTCACGGCGGAGAATGCAATTCTTCCAGGAAGCGGCGCCGCAAGGCGCCGTTTCCTTTTTGCGCGTCCGCAACCTGCGTGTCCACCACGTCGTCGTTGCCGGCGCAGCGCATGTGCGACGCGTTCTCGCGCCGGCCGAAACCCGGGATACTGGTGTCCCCACCACGGAGATCCCGGATTGCCGACGCTCGCCCAGATCCTCGACCGCTTCGACCCCGCAGCGGGATTCGATGTCCCCGCCAGCTGGCGACAAGGCCGCACCGCCTTCGGCGGACTGTCCGCGGCGCTGGCGCTGCAGGCGGCGCTGCGCACGGCGCCGTCCGCGTTGCCGCCACTGAAGTCGGCACATATCGGGTTCATCGGCCCGGCCGACGGCACCCTGCGCTTCGATACGCAGGTGTTGCGCCAGGGCAAGTCCGCCACCTCGGTCGCGGTCGATTGCCTGGCCGACGGACAGGTCGCCCTGCGTGCCGCATTGCTGTTCGCGCAGCCGCGCCCCAGCCGCATCGCCCACGACTTCCTGCCGGCACGGCCGGCGGTGGTCGGCCCCGACGCGGCGACGCCGATCGCCGACAGCGCCGCGACGCCGGCCTTCGTCGCCAACTTCGACATGCGCCTGGCCGGTGGCGCGCTGCCGCTGTCCGCCGCGGCCGACCCGGAGTTGCTGGTCTGGGCGCGCCATCGCGACGCCGACGGCGTGGACCCGAGCGTGGCCCTGGTCGCGCTGGGCGACTGCCTGCCGCCGGCCGCGATGACCTGCTTCAGCGCACCGGCGCCGGTCAGCTCGATGACCTGGACCCTGGACTTCCCGCAGCCGGCCAGCGCCAGCGACTGGTTCCTGCTGCGCTCGGCCAGCCTGCATGCCGAGGACGGCTACTCGCTGCAGGACATGCAGATCTGGGACACGGCCGGGCGGCTGGTGCTGTGGGGCCGACAGACGGTGGCGCTCTACGCGTGATCGCCGCGGCGGCGACCGCGCCTGCTGGTCAGTGCGTGCGCCGGCGCCGACAATAGCGCCAATCCTCGCCACGCCTGCCCGATGACTGCCGACGACCGCGATTCCCTGCGCCAGGACCTGCGTGCGCGCCGCCGCGCGCTCACCGCGCCCGTGCGCCTGGCCGCCGCCGATGCGCTGGCGCAGCGGTTGCTGGACTTGCCGTTCGCGCCGCAGCACGGCCATGTCGGCGGCTACTGGGCCATGGACGGCGAGATCGCGCTGCACCGCTGGCAACTGTCGCTGCCGGACGCGGTGCAGTACTGCCTGCCGGTACTCAGCGGCGACACCCTGCGCTTCGCGCCGTGGCGTCCCGGGCAGCCGCTGCGCGCCAACCGCTACGGCATCCCCGAACCCGACGTCGACCCGACTACGACCCTGGCGCCGGCACAGATGGCCCTGGTGGTGGCGCCGCTGGTCGGCTTCGACACCGCCGGCGGCCGCCTGGGCATGGGGGGCGGCTGGTATGATCGCAGCTTGGCTT
Source organism: Xanthomonas sp. PPL134 (assembly GCF_040595915.1). NCBI lineage: Bacteria > Pseudomonadati > Pseudomonadota > Gammaproteobacteria > Lysobacterales > Lysobacteraceae > Xanthomonas > Xanthomonas sp. PPL134. The sequence continues at coordinate 21,008 of NZ_JAMDLL010000003.1, read as the reverse complement.
TCCGCCAGCGGCAGGCCCCGCCGCCCTGGCTGGTCGGGGCCGCCTTCGACGCGCAGCAGGTCGCGGCCTTGCCGCTCGCCGCCTGGGACGTGGCGCTGGACGCGGTCTGCACCGAATCCCTCACCCTGACGACCGCGCACGATTTCCCCGCATGACCGCACGCACCCGCTATTGGCTGATGAAGTCCGAACCGGACGCCTTCTCGATCGACGACCTGCAGCGGGTCGGCACCGAACCCTGGAACGGCGTGCGCAACTACCAGGCGCGCAACTTCATGCGCGACGGCATGAAGGTCGGCGACGGCATCCTGTTCTACCACTCCAACTGCAAGGTGCCAGGCATCGTCGGCGTGGCACGCGTGGCCAGCCAGGCCTACCCCGACGCCACCCAGTTCGACCCGTCCTCCGACTACCACGACCCCAAGGCCACCCCGGAGCAGCCGCGCTGGTACCTGGTGGACGTGGCCTTCGAGCGCAAGCTGGCGCGCACCATCGCGCTGGACGAGATCAAGCAGCACGCCGACGCGCTGGGCGAGGGCTTCCCCCTGGTCGCCCGCGGCAACCGCCTGTCGGTGTTCCCGGTCAGCGCCGCGCAGTGGAAGCTGCTGCTTTCGCTCGAATAGCCGGGATTCGGGATTGGGGATTGGGGATTTGCCTCCCAGCCCCACCCGCCTGCCGCTTCAACGAATCCCCAATCCCGAATCCCCACTCCCGAGCTCTTCCAATGTCAGACGCCAAACGCCTTGCCGCCGAAAAAGCCATCGACTACGTCCAGGACGGCATGATCGTCGGCGTCGGCACTGGCTCCACCGTCGCCTATTTCATCGACGCGCTCGGCCGCATCGGCCACCGCATCAAGGGCGCGGTGTCCAGTTCCGAGCAGAGCACCGCGCGCCTGCGCCAGCACGGCATCGAGGTGCTGGAGCTGAACCACACCGGCAACCTGTCGCTGTACGTGGACGGCGCCGACGAGTGCGATCCGAACAAGTGCCTGATCAAGGGCGGCGGCGCCGCGCTGACCCGCGAGAAGATCATCGCCGAGGCCAGCGAGCGCTTCATCTGCATCGTCGACCCGAGCAAGCAGGTGCAGACCCTGGGCGCGTTCCCGCTGCCGATCGAGGTGATCCCGATGGCGCGCAGCCTGGTCGCCCGCGAGATCCTGGCGCGCACCGGCGGCCAGCCGGTGTGGCGCGACGGCGTCATCACCGACAACGGCAACGTGGTACTGGACGTGCATCACCTGTCGATCACCGACCCGGTGGCGCTGGAGCGCGAACTGAACCAGATCCCCGGCGTGGTCTGCGTCGGCCTGTTCGCGCGCCGCCCGGCCGACGTGGTGATCGTCGGCGGCGAGCCGCCGCGCGTCCTGTAGACGCGCGCTGTCGCGCGCGTGGGATTGGGGAGTCGGGATTGGGGATTCGTAAAAGCGTGGATCCCGGCTTTTACGAATCCCCAATCTCCAATCCCCAATCCCCGCTCTTGACGCCACGCGCACCATGCAACAAGGTGCGCGCTGTCTTCCTCTTGCCCTGGCCCTGCCCATGTCCCTCTTCCGCGCGCTCAGCGTCCTTCTCCTGCTCGCCCTCAGTGGCTGCGCCAGCGCCGGCGACCATTGGGTGGAATTGGGCGGACATCGCTACGACGTGGAACTGGCGCAGAACGATGCGACGCGCGCACGCGGGCTGATGTTCCGCGACCAGATGGACGCCGACCACGGCATGCTGTTCATCCACGACCGCGAGGAACCGCAGGCCTACTGGATGAAGAACACCAAGATCCCGCTGGACATCCTGTACTTCGACAACCAGCGCAAGCTGGTGGCGCAGCAGCGCGACGTGCCGCCGTGCTCGGCCGGCGACGCCTGCCCGCCCTACCCGAGCAACGCGCCGGCACGCTACGTGCTCGAACTCAACGCCGGCCAGGCCGAGCAGTTGAAGCTGCAGGACGGCACCGAACTGCGTTTCGGCCCGGGAATTCCACAGGGCCACTGACCCGTCAACGGTGCCGGCGGCGTCGGGAAAAGGCCCCGCGACCACGGCGCTGAACCCGACACCGCTGTCGGGAACGGCCGGACTTGATCGGGCCCGGCTTTGCCGCCAGTCTTGGGCCATGGCCGCCCCATTGACATTGCCGAGCTGGAATACCCTGGCCGCTCTGGATGACGATGCCCTGCCGCTGCTGGCGACCGCGCTGCTGATCGCCCGCGACGAGTATCCGGAGCTGGATGCCGCCCATTACGACACCCTGGCGCAGAGCCACGCCGACCACCTGCGGCACGAGGTGGCGACGATCGAGCAGTGGCCGCTGAAGATGGCGGCGATCAATCGCCACCTGTTCGAAGAACTGGGCTATACCGGCAACCACGACGAGTATTACGACCCGCGCAACAGCTACATGAACCAGGTGTTCGAGCGGCGCCTGGGCAACCCGATCTCGCTGGCGCTGGTGCAGATGGAAGTGGCGCGGCGCCTGGACATCCCGCTCGACGGCGTGTCCTTCCCGGGGCATTTCCTGGTGCGCCTGCCGGTGGACGACGGCCTGCTGGTGATGGACCCGTTCAACGGCGGGCGCCCGCTGGCGGTGGAGGAACTGCGCGAGCGCGCGCGGCCGCACATGGGCGGCGAAAGCCCGGACGACCGCGCCCTGCTGCAGATCCTGGACCCGGCACCGCACCGCGCGATCCTGACCCGGGTGCTGCGCAACCTGCACGGCGTCTACGCCGAACGCGACGAGTGGGACCGTGCCGCGCGCAGTGCCGACCGCGTGCTCAAGCTGATGCCGGACCAGCCCGAAGCCCTGCGCGACCGCGGCATGGCCTACCTGCAGATGGACTACGTGCCCGGCGCGCGCCGCGACCTGGGCCGCTACCTGCAACTGAACCCCGAGGCCGCCGACGCCCTGCCGATCCGCGAGCGCCTGGTGGAACTGAGCGCGCGTGCGCAGCGGATGCATTGAGGCTGGGAATGGGGAGTGGGGAATCGGGAATGGGAAAAGCCCATGCCCTGAGGCTCTGAGGTTGCTGACCTGATCAAGCCTTCACTAGATAACCGACCGAACGGATCATTCGAACGTCGGCGGGCAGGCGGCAGCGCGCGACAACCGACCATGCGATCCGACGGCCCGCTCGCAATGTCTGCCTGCCCCCTTGAAAACTTATCTGCGGTGCGAAGCTACAGGCACGGGAGTCGCTTTCCCATTTCCGGTTCCCCACTCCCCATTCCCAGCGCTCACTCCATCTCGACCATCTCGAAATCGTCCTTGGTCACGCCGCAGTCCGGGCAGGTCCAGGTGTCGGGCACGTCTTCCCAGCGGGTGCCGGGGGCGATGCCTTCTTCCGGCAGGCCGTCGGCCTCGTTGTAGATGAATCCGCAGACGACGCACATCCAGGTGCGATAGGTGGTGGCGGTGGCGTCGCTCATTGGATAATCGCAGGTCACAGTCGGACGGAACGGCATTGTCCCATCGCCGTCGACGCATCGGAAGGCTTGGCCATGAACGCATCCCCGGCGCCGCGCGGCGTGTACCTGATCACCCCCGACGAAGCCGATGGCGCGCGCCTGCTGGCGCGGGTGACGCCGCTGCTGGACCAGGGCGTGATCTGGCTGCAGTACCGCAACAAACGCGCCGATGCCGCGCAACGGCAGCAGCAGGCCGCAGCGCTGCAGGCGCTGTGCGCGCAGGCCGGGGTGCCGCTGATCATCAACGACGACGTCGCCCTCGCGCAGGCGGTGGGCGCGGCCGGCGTGCACCTGGGCGAGGACGACGGCGACCTGGCCGCCGCGCGCGCCGCGCTCGGGCCGCAGGCGCTGATCGGCGCGTCCTGCTACGACGACCCGGCGCTGGCCCGCAGCGCCGTGGCCGCCGGCGCCAGCTACGTCGCCTTCGGCGCGTTCTTCCCCACCCGCAGCAAGGTCACCACGCGCCGCGCCACGCCCGACCTGTTGCGCGATGCGGCGGTACTGGGCGTGCCGCGCGTGGCGATCGGCGGCCTCACCCCAGACAACGCGCGCCCGCTGGTCGCGACCGGCGCCGACCTGCTGGCGGTGATCAGCGGCGTGTTCGATGCGCCCGACCCACGCGCGGCGCTGGCCGCATACCGCGCCTGTTTCGACTGAAGCGCCGAACAAGGGTGTGCCTGGCGACGGTACCCAGATGGGACAAATAAGGAGGCCGACATCGCGTCGTGCACCCAAACACTGCGAGTCGCTGCGCGCCGGACCCTCACCCCAACCCCTCTCCCGAGGGGAGAGGGGCTAGGCGGTCCCTTCTCCCTCCGGGACCATGACCCCCTTTTCGGGGGAAGGTGCCCCGCAGGGGCGGATGAGGGTACGGGCGCAGCCTCGTGCACCCAAACACCACGAGATGCTGCGCGCCGGACCCTCACCCCAACCCCTCTCCCGAGGGGAGAGGGGCTAGGCGGTCCCTTCTCCCTCCGGGACCATGGCCCCCTTTTCGGGGGAAGGTGCCCCGAAGGGGCGGATGAGGGTACGGGCGCAGCCTCGTACATCCAAACACCACGAGACGCTGCGCGCCGGACCCTCACCCCAACCCGATCCCGATGGGAGAAGGGCTAGCCCGCTGCCCGCTCAGAAGTCGTAGCTCAGCGTCACCCGTGCCGAGCGCGGCGCCTGGTAGGCCACCGCCTGGTTCCACAGCGGGTTGACCTCGCCCGGGTTCAACTCGGAGAACGGATAGACGTTGACCGCCGTCTGCCGGTTGGTGACGTTGAACACGTCCAGGCTCAAGGCCAGCTTGCCGTCGGCGAACTTCGGCTTGTAGCTCACGCCCAGGTCCAGTTGCGCCACCCAGCCCAGGGTGCCGTGCGACCCCGGCGGCGACGGCTCGCCGGTGCCGGTGCTGGGGTTGAAGCAGAAGTGGTAGGGGCCGCCGGTGACGCTGGGATTGGCATAGCCGGCCGGATCGCGATCGCCGGGATCGTAGTTGTCGCCGTAGTAGTAGCCCAGGCAGGGCCGCGGCGCGCCGGAGATCAGGCTCAGGTTGGCCGAGGTGCCCCACTCCTCCGTCAGCTGGTAGAACCCGTAGGCCTTGAACTGGTGACGACGGTCGTTGGACTGGTTGCCGTTGAAGTGCTCCATCAGCGCCGCATGGTCCCAGCTCTGCGTGGTCGAGGTCGCTGCCTGGCCCTGATAGCTGCCCAGCGCACCGCCGGTCCGCCACAGGTCCGAGCGCAGCTGGCCCTCGGTGGTGCCGTAGCTGTGCGACCACACGTAGCTCATCTTGGTGTACCAGCGGCCGTCGAACGGCCGTTCCAGGTTGAATTCCACCGCCGAATAGCGACGCTTGAATTCGGGGTAGCCGCCCTGCTCGCGGGTCACGGTCAGGGCATGGATCTGGCCATCCGTGCCGATCACCCGGTAGGTGTTGGTCTTGCCCGGATTGACCAGCGCGGCGCTGGCGTTCTTGGTCCAGTCGATATCCACGCCCGCCGCCGCGGCTGCGGCCAGCAGGCCGGCATTGGAGTTGTCGAGGTTGGTGTCGTCGATGCCGTCGTTGAGCCGGCGATGCACGCCACGCACGCCGAGCACCCAGTCGTTGGGCAGCAGCTTGCTGAAACCGAGGATGAGCTCGTCCTGGTTCTCGCCCTTGATGTCCTCGACGACCGCAGTGCGCACGTCGGCGAGGCGGCCGAAGCGCGAGTTGGCCGAGACCGGCGGCGCGAGTTGCCGGGCCAGGATCGGCGTGCCGTCGGCGTTGATGCCGCTGTAGGTGTAGTAGGTGCTGGTGGACACCGCCGGGGTGAACAGGCCGGCGGGCGACAGCGGCAGGCCGAGGTAGTAGCGGCCGAGGTTGCCGTAGACCTTGAGGCTGGAATCGCCGTTGACGTCCCAGCTGAAGCCCAGCCGCGGCGCCCACTGGTTCTTCAGCGCGATATAGGCCTGGCCGAACGGGGTGTAGTTGGTGAAGCTGTCGTTGCGCACGCCCAGCGAGAGCAGCAACGTGTCGGTGGCCTGCCAGTGGTCCTCGATGTAGTAGGCGGTCTGCTTGGCATCGTAGGAGTACAGGTTGGTGGCGATGTCCTTGGTGACGTAGTAACCGGTGCTGCCGTAGGTGGGATCGGCCAGGCCGGGGCTTGGCACGCCGATGCTGCCGTCCTCGGCGACGGAGCCGCTGACCAGGCCGCCGCTGTTGCGGCCGAAGGGATCCGGGGTGTAGCCATAGGTCCAGGCATAACCGGGGCCGGAACTGTACGAGCCGATATTGATCGCCTCGCTCTTCTGGTTGTCGATGCCGACGTTGACGCTGTGCTCGCCGAGGCGCCAGTTGAGGTTCAGGCGCAGGTTGTCCTTCTTGTATTCGCGGTCCGGATCGGTGATCGAGCTGACCGTCTGCGCGTTGCCGATCGGGGTGCCGCCGGTATAGGCCGGGTTCTGGTTGGCGACGCTGTTGAGGAACGGGCCGTTGCCGGCGTCGTAGCCGATCGCGGTGAGCTTGTTGGGCAGTCGTTCCTTGCCGTACAACGCGGTCAGGGTGACGTTGTCGCCGAAGTACCCGGTGTACTTGCCCAGGAACAGGGTCGGGCCGAAGGTGTTCTTGGCTTCGCGCCCCTTGTAGCTGCGCACGTCGCGGTTGACGTAGTCGTAGCGGTAGATGCTGCCGTTGGTGCGCGCCTCGTCCTGCGCGCCGGTGAACTCCAGCAGGTGGTTGTCGCTGATCTGCCAGTCGATCTTGGCGTAGGCGCGGGTCTGCTTGTAGTCGTAGCGGGTCCACGGCGAGCCGGAAATGCCGCCCGAGGTGACGCGGGCATCGGCGACGCGGGTGCCGCTGGAATCGACCTGCTCCAGGGCCAGGAAGAAGAACAGGCGGTCGCGGAGCAGCGGGCCGCCGACATAGGCGCTGTAGGTGGTCTGGTCGGCGCTGGTCTCGCTCAGCGGCTGGTAGTTGCCGGCGGTGTACTTGGCGTTGGCGGGATTCCAGTACACGCTGTCCCTGCGGAAATACAGGTCGCGCTGCCTGGCGCTGAGGCTGTCCGGTTGCCAGATCACCGCCGCGCCGAAATGCCAGTCGTTGCTGCCGCGCTTGCCGACCTGGCTGATCACGCCGCCGTTGGAGCGGCCGTACTGCGCGCCATAGCCGCCGGTGAAGATTTCCTGCTGATCGATCGCGCCGTACGGCAGGGTCAGCCCGCCCAGGCTGCTGGCGGGATCAGTGGTATTGAAGCCGTTGAGGTAATAGGCGTTCTCGCTGGCCGCCGAGCCGCCGAAACTGGCCAGCGAGCCGCCGAGCGGGCCGTTGTCGTAGCCGCCGCTGTTGTTGACCACGCCGGGCGCGAGCAAGGCGATGGCCTCGGCGCTGCGGCCCAGCGGCAGCACCGCCAACTGCTCGGCGGTGATCACGGTACGGCTGTCGACGCTGGCGACGTCGATCCGCGCCACGTTGCCGGCCACCACATTGACCGCATCCAGCGTCTGCGCGGGGCCGCCGAAGCCGACCTCGGTCCCGGCACCGACCACCAGGCTGATGTTCTCGCGCGTCTCCACCACCTTGCCGTCGCGCTTGAGCGTGACCGTGTAGGTGCCCAGCGGCAGGTTGCCCTGCGCGTAGCGGCCGCGTTCGTCCACCTTCACCTCGCGGCTGAAGCCGCTGCTGGTGTTGGTGATCAGCACGCTCCTCTCGCCGGCGCCTGGCGGCACGCTGCCGACGATGCTGCCGGTGGTGGACTGCGCATAGCCATTGCCGGCGGCAAGCGCCAGCGCGAGCGCCAGGGCGCTCCTGCGGATCTTACGATGCATGCTCTCTCCCGAAGACGAACATCGTTGGCACGCCAACGAACATGCAGGCGCAACGCCGGATGGCGATCCCCGCGCCCGCGGTGGACACTCCGCCCATCGCATGCCCGATTCCCATCGGCAATCGGGTCATGCGCCCCTGGACGTTCCGATCCTAGGCAGCGAATCGCGGCGCGGCGACGGCGGCGACGGGTAGGTGGCGCAGGACCGGGTAGGCGACATGGCGCGCATCGGCGGCAGCCGCGACAATAGAGGGCCTCGCTCCGTGCCCGGCCGATCGGCCCGGCCAGCATCGTCAAGGATTTCCGCTCATGAACCATTCCCGCTCGCACGCCCTGTTCAGCCAAGCGCAGTCGCTGATTCCCGGCGGCGTCAATTCGCCGGTGCGCGCCTTCAAGTCGGTGGGCGGCGAGCCGTTCTTCGTGCAACGCGCCGATGGCCCTTACCTGTACGACGTCGACGGCAACCGCTACATCGACTACGTGGGCTCGTGGGGGCCGATGATCGCCGGCCACAACCATCCGGCGGTGCGCGAGGCGGTGCAGCGCGCGATCGGCGACGGGCTGTCGTTCGGCGCGCCGTGTCCGGCCGAGGTGACGATGGCGCAGACCATCACCCGGCTGGTGCCGTCCTGCGAGATGGTGCGCATGGTCAATTCCGGCACCGAAGCCACGCTGTCGGCGGTGCGCCTGGCGCGTGGCGCCACCGGGCGCAACCGCATCGTCAAGTTCGAGGGCTGCTACCACGGCCACGGCGACTCGTTCCTGGTCAAGGCCGGCAGCGGCATGCTGACCCTGGGCGTGCCGACCTCGCCGGGCGTGCCGGCGGGCCTGAGCGAACTCACCGCCACCCTGGCCTACAACGATGCCGAGGGCGCCACCGAACTGTTCGAACGGATCGGCCACGAGATCGCCGCGGTGATCATCGAGCCCGTGGTCGGCAACGCCAACTGCATTCCGCCGCGCCCGGGCTATCTGCAGCACCTGCGCGACCTGTGCACGCAGCATGGCGCGCTGCTGATCTTCGACGAGGTGATGACCGGTTTCCGCGTCGCGCTGGGCGGCGCGCAGGCGCACTACGGGGTGACGCCGGACCTGACCACCTTCGGCAAGATCATCGGCGGCGGCATGCCGGTGGGCGCCTATGGCGGGCGCGCCGAGCTGATGCGGCAGGTGGCGCCGTCCGGGCCGATCTACCAGGCCGGCACGCTCAGCGGCAATCCGGTGGCGATGGCCGCAGGACTGGCGATGCTGGAACTGATCCAGGCACCGGGCTTCCACCAGCGCCTGGACGCGGCCACCGCACAGCTGTGCGCCGGGCTGGAGGCCGCTGCGGCGGCGGCCGGCGTGGCAGTCACCACCAACCAGGTCGGGGCGATGTTCGGGCTGTTCTTCACCACGGAAAAGGTGGAGACCTATGCGCAAGCCACCGCCTGCGACACCGCCGCGTTCAACCGGTTCTTCCACGCGATGCTCGAGCGCGGCGTGTTCCTGGCGCCGTCGGCCTACGAGGCAGGCTTCCTGTCCAGCGCCCACGACGACGCGGTGCTGGAGGCCACGCTGGCCGCGGCGCGCGAGGCGTTTGCGGCGGTCGCCGCCGGCTGAACGAACCGCGGGCAGGCGTGGGCGGCTTTGCTTTTGTGGCAACGCTGGCATAAGTTCGACAGGCAACGCCAGCGGACGGCACCAGGGTGGGGACCCGTGGAACCTACGCGGCCAAGACCGTTCCGCACTCCGTGCGGCACGGCGGCGCGCGTCCGGTTCCGTCCCGTCAACCGAACCGCCGGAGGGCGCAAGGGCGACCGCTGCAGAAGACATTGCTGGCGACATGCCCAAGCCTGTCACGCTGTTGAACCCGCGTTTTCCTGCGTCCACGCACGACAGCGCCGCCGTGCCCGATTGGGTATTGGTCGACAAGCTCGCACCGCCGCGCGTGCGCGTGGCCACGGTGGCGCGCGAGGCCTTGCTGCAGCACCTGGACCGCGCCGCCGACCTGCCGCTGACCCTGCTGCTGGCACCGCCGGGGTTCGGCAAGACCACCTTGCTCGGGCAATGGCACCAACGCCTGCGCGAGCGTGGCGAAGCCGCGGTGGCATGGCTGTCGCTGGACGAGGACGATGCCGACCCCGGGCGCTTCCTCGCCTACCTGGCGCTGGCCGTGCGCGATGCCGGGGTCGAACTCGGCGCGCCGCTGCAGGCCGCGTTGCAGCAGCAAGGGCAGGATCTCGATGCGGCCGTCACCGTGCCCAGCCTGGTCCGTGCGATCCGCGCCGCGCCGCGGCGCCTGCTGGTCATCCTCGACGACTACGACCGCGGCCAGGCCAGCGCGCTCGATGAGGTACTGACGCGGCTGGTCGAACACGCCGGCGGCCAACTGCACCTGCTGCTGGCGACGCGGCGCGCGCCGGCGCTGCCGCTGGCGCGCTGGGCGCTGCAGGGCCAGGTGGAGCGCATCGGCGCCCGCGAGCTGGCCCTGGACGAGGCGGAGACGGCGGCGCTGCTGGGCGCGCAGGTACCGCTGGCGATGGCCCGGCAACTGCGTCGCCAGACCGAGGGCTGGGCGGTGGCGCTGCAACTGGCCGGGCTGTGGCTGGGCGGCGACGAACGCCGTCGCGACGACCTCAGCCGCTTCTCCGGACGTACCGCCGAGCTGGCGGCGTACCTGGCCGAACAGGTGCTCAACGACCTGGATCCGGAACTGCGCACGCTGCTGCTGCAGCTCTCGCCGCTGGAACGGTTCAACGCCGCGCTCGCCGACGCGGTGCGCGAGCGCGATGACAGCGGCCGCCTGCTGGAGCGGCTGGCGCACTTCCAGGGCCTGCTGGTGACCCTGGACGGCGAGCACGAATGGTTCCGGTTCCATCCGCTGTTCGCCGATTACCTGTCCCAGCAGTTGGAACGCGCCACGCCCGGGCTGGCACCGCAGTTGCAGCGGCGTGCTGCGCAGTGGTTCGACGCACACGGACAACTGCCGGAGGCGGTGCGGCACGCGGTGCGCGGCGGCGCGATCGACAGCGCCGCCGACTGCATCGCCCGTGCCGGCACCTGGCAATTGCTGCTGCGCCACGGCACCGCGCCGGTTCGAGCGCTGCTGCGCCGCTTTCCGCGGCGTTGCATCGGCGAGCAGCCGGCGCTGGCCCTGACCCAGGCCTACCTGCACATGAAGCTGGGCGAGTTCGCGCACGCGCAGACCCTGCTGGAGCGATTCCGTGATTTGCCCGAACCGATGCGCGCGCCGTTCGAACGCGACTACACGGTGGTGGTGGCGTTGCTGCGCGACCTGCTCGACCAGGTCTGCGCCAACCGGCGCGGGCTGGCGCAGATCGCCGCACAGGCCGCCGCGCTGGACGCGGACGACAGCCTGGGCCGCGGCACCCTGTGGTGCATCTGCGCCACCACCGCGCTGGGCCGCGCCGATTTCGCCGACGCAGAACGCTATGCGCAACTGGCCGGCACCGCGATGCAGGCCAGCGGCAGCGAGGTCGGCGTCAGCTATGCGCTGACCCACCTGGCGCAGAGCCAGTTCTACCGTGGCCAACTGGATCGGGCGGAGGCCACCTGCCGCCAGGCGCTGGCCATCGGCCAGCGCCAGCAGCAGCTCGACCCGACCCTGCAGGCGGTGGGGCAATGCCTGCTCGCGCAAGTGCAATGCGAACACGGCCGCTACGACGCGGCGGCCGACTGTCTGCAGCCGGCGCTGGCGTTCCTGGAACAGCACGACGGCTGGCTGGACGTGTACGCCGCCGGCTACGAGACCGCCCTGGTACTGGCGCGCCAGCACGACCGCAGCGGCCGCGCCGCACTGGACCTGCTCGACCGCATCGACCGGATCGCGCATGCCCGACACCTGAGCCGGCTCGCCGACCTGGCGCTGGCCTGGCGGCTGCACGTGCTGCTCGACCAGCCGCCGTCGCCGGCGATCGACCTGCTGATCGCGCGTGCCAGCGGCGAGGCGCGCTTCACGCACGCCCTGGCGCAGCCGCAGGATTGGCGCTTTCTGACCGCGCTGGGTTTCGCCCTGGCCCGCTGGCATCGCCTGGGCGGACGCACTCGCGCCGCGCTGGCGGTGCTGCAGGGTGTCGAAGCACGCTGCGTGGCCACCGACAACCAGGTGCACCTGGCCCGCGCACGCGCGCGCATCGCCCTGGTGCTGCACGACCGCGGCGAATCCGCCGCCGCCCTGCCCTACTTGCGCCACGCGCTGCAGCACGTGGCCACCACCCAGGCCTGGCAATGCCTGCTGGAACTGGGCGTGCCGGGCAAGGCGCTGCTGCGCATGGCGCGCCAGCAGGACCCGCAGGCGGCGCCCAACACCACGCTGGCAATGACCATCCAGGCCTTGCTCGACAAGCTGCGTCACGACCAGGACAACGGCGCCGAACTGTTCAGCGAACGCGAACTGGAAGTGCTGGCGCTGCTGGCGCAAGGCGACACGAACAAGCAGATCGCGCGGCGCCTGGCGCTGTCGGAGAACACGGTCAAGTTCCACCTGAAGAACCTGTACCGCAAGCTGCAGGCCGGCAATCGTGAGGCCGCCCTGGCCAACGCGCTGCAACGCGGGCTGCTGCAGCGCGCGGCACCGTCGGAGCGCGCAGCGGACTGAACGCGGCGACACGCGCGTTGCGTGCCATCAGGGTCCTGCAGGCGCGAGCGCTGCCGTGCTCATCCGCGGCGCCGGCACGCGCAACACTTCGCCGCCGTACCGCGCGCTGCGCGCGATGTGCCTCAGCCGAACACGAACTTGCCCTTCATCACCGCCCAGTGCCCCGGGAACGAGCAGAAGAAGGTGTAGTCGCCGCCCTTGGCGAGCTTGGCGGTGGAAAAGGTGATCGTGTCCGACTGCCCGGCGCCGATCACCTTGGTGTGCGCGATGACCCGCGCATCGTTCTTGGGCAGGTAGCTGTCGGCCAGGCTGCTACTGACGCCGGCATTGGCCACGGCGGGGAAATCGGCGGTCTTGGTCAGCACCCAGTTGTGGCCCATCACCGCCGCGGCGAGCTTGCCGCTGTGCTTGAGCGTCAGCGCCACCTCGGTACAGTCGGCGGCGACCTTGATCTGGGTCTGGTCGAAGGACATCTGGTCGGTGCCGGTGATGGTCACCGCACAGGTCTTGGCCCAGGCCGCCGGCGCGAACGCGAGCGCAGCGAGGACCAGCAAGGGGGACAGCGAGGATGCTTTCAAGAAAAACTCCTTGGCAATGGAAACGGCGCAGCGACGTCATGTGCGGCACCACGCGCTGCCTGCGCAGCGCCACGACTGTCCGCTTTCGCGCAAATGCTTGTCAACGTCGAACTTTGCGCGCATCGCGGCATGCGGCATGCGCAGTCGCTAGGCGTTGCGGAAGAATCCATGCAGCGGATCGTGCGACGCCAGCGGCGCCGGCACCGGCAGCGGCCCGCGCTTGCCCGCGGCGACCTGCGCGAACGCCTGCTTGAACCGCGCCATCTCCGCCGCGGTGCCGACGGTGATGCGCGAGCGCTCCGGCCACAATGTCCAACTGCGGCCGACGAACACGCCATAGGTGGCCATCGCATCCATGAACTCCTTCGCCGGGCGCTTCACGTCGACCATGAAGCAATTGCTCTCCGAGGCGGTGCACGCGTATCCCTGCGCGCCGAGCCAACGCACCACGTCGCCGCGGATGGCGCTGTTGAGCGCGCGCCGCTGCGGCACCAGCGCCGGATCGCGCAGGCTGGCCAGGCCTGCGGCGACCGCAGTCACCGGCAGGCTGTTGATGCTGTAGAACTGGAGCTTGGCCAGCAGCTCGGGGCGCGCCACCGCGTAGCCCAGGCGGATGCCGGCCATGCCATAGAGCTTGGAGAAGGTGCGCAGCACGATCACGTCGTCGCCGGCGGCGACGCGGTCGACCATGCTGCTGGCGCTGTCGGAGAAATGCAGGTACGCCTCGTCGACCACCAGCACGCTGCCCTTGGGCTTGTGCGCCAGCGCGTATTCCAGGTCCTTGCGCGGAGTGACCGAGCCGGTGGGGTTGTTCGGATTGCAGATGTAGATCACTCCGGCATGGGCGTCGGCGGCGCACATGGCCTGCACGTCGTGCGCGTCGTCCTTGCGGAGCGGCACTTTGATCACCTTGGCGCCATTGCGCGCGGCCGCGCGCCAACCGGATTCGTAGGTGGGATCGGCGGTGACCAGGGACGCAGCGGGCGACGTGAACGCCAGCATGGCGTAGTCCAGCGGCTCGGTGGAGCCGGCGTAGGCCATCAGATGATCCAGGCCCACACCGAGCTGGGTGGCGAGGGTCTGCAGCAATTCGAGCTGCAGTTCGCCCAGGTAGCGCCCGCCGCTGGAGGCGATCGCGGCGATCGCGCGCTGCGCTGCCGGCGAGGGGCCACCGGGATACTCGTTGGCGTTGATCAGCACCGGCGCCAGTGCGGCGCTGGCGGCCGGCGCCGCCGTGGGCGCGGCCTGCGCCAGCCACGGTGTGCCGAGGCCGGCCGCGGCGACCAGCGCCGACTGCTGAAGGAACCGGCGGCGCGAAGGCGACGACTGCTGCATGACGGACTCCTGGCAAGAACGTGGCGAAGGCACTACGGACGCACCGCGACCACTTCGATCTCGATGCGATACAGCGGATTGCCAAGCGCGGCGATCTGGAACGCCGAACGCGCCGGCAGGTTGGGCTGCTCGGGCGTGCCGAAGAACTGCCGGTAGCCCTCCATGAAGCCGGCGAAATCCATCTTCCCGCCCAGCGCCGGATCCCCGACCAGGAACGCCTGCATCTTGACCACGTCGCGCATGCCCAGGCCCATGCCTTCCAACTGCGCCTTGATCTGCGACAGCACGCTGACCGTCTGCGCCTTGGTGTCGCCGTAGCTGGCCGGCGCATCCTTCGCGGCCGGATCGAGCGGCCGCGGCACCGCACCGCTGAGATAGACCGTGGTCTTGCCGGCCGGGATCTCCACCGCCGCGGAGATCGGGAAATCGCTGTTGGGAATCTTGTGGCGCACGATCTCGGCGGCGCCGGCCAGCGCGGGCAGCCACAACGCGGCGCACAGGCCGACACGGAGCGAACGGGAAACGACGCGATGGCGCATGCGGAACTCCTTGCGATCGGAACGGGAAAGGAAAGCCAGGCCGGCTCAGTGCCGCAGCGCGTGCACGTCCTCGGCACTGAGCCGGCCGGGATAGTCGTTGCCAAACTGGCTGCGCACGTAGTGCACCACCTCGGCGACCTGGCGGTCGTTGAGCGTGTCGGCGAAGCCGGGCATGCCGCCGTGGCCGTCGAGCACCATCATCGCCACGTAGGGCGCCGCGGCCACCTTGGGATTGCCGGCCAGCGCCGGATACTCGCCGGCGCCGCGCGCGCCCTGCCCGCCCGGCATGTGGCAGCCCTGGCAGATCGCCGCGTACACGGTGGCGCCGGAGGTGGTGGTGAACTCGGCCTGCGGATACAGCGGGGTGGCGTCGGAACTCTGCGCCGCGGCCGGGCCGATCCCCGGCGGCAGCATCAGCGCGACGAGGGCGGCGACGATCGCCGCGGCGAGCATCCAGGAACGATCCAGCTTCATGCGCTAGCTCCGTTGACCACGCGCCGGTGCAGGCGCTCGATCGCGTCCAGCGCCGAGGTGATGGCGCCTTCCTGCCAGGCCGGGATGTACGAGGCGTGTTCGCCGGCCAGGGCGATACGGCCATCGATCTGGCACAGGTTCTCGTAGTGTTCGGCGCGTGCGGCATCGCTCCACACGCCGAAGCAGCCGTGCGTGAACGGCACCCGGTGCCAGCCCACGGCGATGCCGTTGTCGAATTCGCGCGGGTACTGCGGATGCAGGTGGGTGCCGTACTCCACCGCCTTGGCCACGCGCTGCGGCGGCGGCATCGAGGTGAACTCGAACGCCTCCAGCCCCCACACGTAAGCGCCGAGCAGCACGCCCTTGCCGGCGCGCTGGAAGCCGGTGCTCGGATAGCTGATCAGGGTGATCGGCAGGTCGGTGTAGCTGATGCCGCCGTAGATCGCCTCGTCCTCTTCCCAGAAGCGGCGCTTGAACTGCAGGCCGACCTTGACCGAGGCCGCATACGGCACCTGGCCGATGGCCGCGGCCATCTTCTCGCCCACCGCGATCGGGATTCGGCTGAGGATCGACAGCGGGATCGTGCACACGCACCAGTCGGCCTTGGCCAGCCGTTCGCTGCCGTCCGCCTCATAGGCGACGCTGACCCCGTGCGCATCCTGGTCGATGCGGGTGACCCGCGCGTCGTAGCGGATCGCATCGCCGAGCTGGCGCGCGAAGGCCTTGCCGATCTGGTCCATGCCGCCGACCGGCTGGAACATCGCGGTCTGCATCTCGTAGTTGTTGCCTGCCGCCAGCGTGGTCCACAGCCGCGAGCGCAGGATGTCCTCGGTAGTGAACGGTTCGGAGAACTGCGGCTTGCCGGACAGGCCGCCGCCGGGATACTTGGCGAAGCCGCGGCGCTCGCTGCTCTCGCGGCCCTTGACGTAGCCGAAGTCCTTGTCCAGCGCGCCCCAGTTGCGCAGCGACTCGAGCAGGATCTCCTGGTCCTCGCGCTGCAGTTGCGCGTCCAGCGCGCCCTGCTTGGTGCTCTTGGCCAGCAGCTCGGCCACGTGCCCCTTGTAGTCGGCGTCGATGTCGCGGAAGCGCTGTGGCCTGCCGCCGAAGCCGGCCTGGCTGTGCAGCAGCGCGTTGAAGTTGACCTGCACGAACGGCTCCAGCGCCACCCCGAACTGCTTGCAATAGGACAACACCGCCTTGTGGTGGTGCGGGATGCGCCACGGCCCGGGGTTGAGGTACAGGCCCTCGTCGAATCCGCACTGCTGGGTGAAGCCGCCCAGTTCGGTATAGCGGTCGCCGCCGCGCAGCGTCCAGTTGCGGCCGCCGGGACGCGCGTTGTACTCGAGCACCTGGACGCGGTAGCCAGCCTTGCGCAGTTCGTAGGCCGCGGTCAGGCCGGCCAGGCCGGCGCCGAGCACCAGCACCGAGGCGCCGCGGGCGTCGCCGTCCAGCCGCGGCACGCCGGCGAAGCGCGATTCGGCGGCCAGGCCCAGGCTATGCATCGCCTGGTACATCATCGCGCCGCCGCCGGCCAGGCCGATCCTGGCGAGCAACTGGCGGCGGGTCATGGCTCCCTTGGGGGCTGCGTGCATCGTGGACATCGCCTCGCGGATAGCGGATCGACCATAGCCGCCGCGACGGCGGCGCAGGTCGGCTGCGGCGGGTAGGCCGCGATGGAGTGGGTAGGTGGGTGGGGGTGGGTGCTTGGCGGGGATTGCGGCCGCCGCACCCTCACCCCACCCCCTCTCCCGGGGGGAGAGGGCTCAAGCGGGCGCGGCTCAGAAGCGGTAGGTGAGCTTGGCGTAGTAGCGCGCGCCGAAGTAGCCGATCGGGCTGCCGGTCAGGTACGGCGAGTTGTAGTAGCTGAGGTAGTTCTTCTCGAGGTAGTCGTAGGCCGCCGCCGGGATCTTGTCCGGATACGTGTTGAACACGTTGTCGCCGCCGATGCTGACCGTGAGCCGCTCGGTGGGGCGGTAGGTCAACTCGACGTTGGTCAGCGCCAGCGTGCCGATCTCCTGCTTGTAGTACGGCGCGCCGTTGACGTCGACCACGTCGAGCTTGCGGAGCACGCTGTCGGGGAACACATCGCCGTTCCAGTCGTCGTACGGCGTGACCAGCTGGTATTGCGGCCCGTAGATCGCCTCGGTCACACGCAGGCTGAACTTGCCGATGTTGAAAGTGGCGCCCAGGTTGACCCGGTACTTGGGCGCGTTGTTCTCCAGGTTGATCAGGGTCGCCGCGCTGTACATGGTGGCGCCGCCGAGCACCTGTGGCGCCGGCTTGGCGTCGAGCACCTCGGTCTTGTTGTAGTTGGCCGCCAGGATCCAGTCGATCGAGCCCCAGTCGAACTCGCTGATGTAGTTGGTCACCCAGTCCACGCCGCTGCTGCGGGTCTTGAGCGCATTGTTGAAGATCGCCACGGAGATGTTCTGGCGCGCGGTGGCGTCGAGCGAGCCGCCCGGCGCGGACGGGTCGATGCCGCCCAGGTAGCCGAAGTCGACCAGGGCCTGGCCCAGCGCGGTGTTGTAGCTCGCGTCGGGAACGCCGTCGCCGTTGGTGTCGCCCGGCTCCCCGGCCCGGGAATACTCGAAGGTCCCGACGCCGATGCGGTCGGAGATGGTGATGCGGTAGACGTCGAGCGTGCTGTCGAGGTTGGGCATCGGCCGGAACACGAAGCCCAGGCTGTAGTTGGTGCTGGTCTCCGGCTTCAGGCTGCCGAAGCCCAGCGCCTCGGCGGCCGCGCTGTTGGGCTGCAGCGTCGGGGTGGCACTGGTCGGGCCGACCTGCACCGCCGAGTAGTAGCCTTCCTGCAGGGTCGGCGCGCGGAAGCCGGTGCTGGCGGTGGCGCGCACCGCGAACGTGTCGCTGAGGTCGAAGCGGGTGGTCAGCTTGCCGACCACCTTGCTGCCGAAGTCGCTGTAGTTCTCGTAGCGCCCGGCCACGTCCAGCAGCCACTTCTCGGTCGGATTGAACACCACGTCGGCATAGGCGGCGTAGCTGTGGCGGCTGTAGGACCCGGTGTTGAACAGCGGGTTGTAGCCAGGGAAGGAGGAGGCGCCGGCGCCGTAGTACGAGGTCGGGTCGCCCGCATCGATGCCATAGCCGTCGCGGCGGTACTCGATGCCGGCGTTGAAGGTCAGCGGCTGCGACAGGCCGACCTCGAAATCGTGGGTAGCGTTGAGGTTGGTGGTCCACTGGCTGGCCCAGAAGCTGCCGTCGTAGAAATCCTCGGGCGAGTAGCCGTCCTCCTGCCACAGGCTGAAGTTCATCGAGTTCAGCGTGTACACGTCCATCTTGTTCTTGCCATAGCTGCTGGAGAAATCCCAGGACCAGTCGGCCAGCACGCCCTTCAGCCCGGCAGTGAGCTCGTAGTCGACCTCGTCGGAGGCCTCGGACGGATTGAAGCCCAGCGGGTACTTGTGGCTGACCGTGCCGGTGGCCGGATCGACATAGCCGCCATCCTGGCTGGGACGCCGGTAGTTCTCCTCCGACTGCGCGGTCTTCTTGCCGAAGCTGCCGAACGCGTAGAACTCGAGCGTGTCGCTGAGCACCGCGCCGGAGTTGAAGAACAGCACCTTGCGGTGCACTTCCGGCGGATTGAGCCAGGCGTTGACGTTGGGAAAGCGCGGGTTGAGGGTCATGCCGCGCACGTCGTCGGCGAGGAAGGCGGCCATACTCGGATTGACCGCCGAGCAGTCGGCGTAGTTGGCCACGCAGTCGGCGTAGCTGTAGGAGCCGAGCCGGTACACGGTCTTGCGGTTCTCGACCTCGGCGCTGAGGCTGAAGTACGCCGCATCGCTGCCGAAGCCGATGTTGGCGCCCCACGAATCGGTCCCCCCGCCCCCGTCCTTGTAGCCGGCATAGCCGGCATCCACCTCGCCACCGTCGTGGTTCTTCTTCAGGATGATGTTGATGACGCCGGCGATCGCGTCCGAGCCGTACAGCGCCGCGGCACCGTCGGTGAGCACTTCGACGTGGTCGATCGCCGCAGCCGGGATGAACGACAGGTCCGCCGACGCCGCGCCGGTGGTGGTGTTGACGTTGGAGGTGATGTGGCGGCGCTTGCCGTTGACCAGCACCAGCGTATGGTTGGGCGAGAGGCTGCGCAGGCTGGCGGTGAGCGTCTGGCTCGCCATGTCGTTGCCGGTCTGGTTGGCGTTGTAGGACGGCACCTGGTTGGCGATGGCGTTGATCAGGTCCGGCGCGGCCGACTGCTTGAGCATCTCCGCACTCACCAGTTGGATCGGCGCCGGGCTGTCGGTCACCGCCATGTTGGCCTTGCGCGTGCCGGTGGAGATCACCGTGATCGCGTCCAGCGTCTTGGCCTGGCCGTCCGCGTCTTCCGCCAGTGCCGGCAGCGCCTGCGCGGCGGCCAGCACCAACGCCAGCGTGGCCGTTCCGTGGCGATGCCCGGCGTTCCCCAGCCCCCTGCGCACCGACTTCGCCAGACGATGCGTTTTCAATCGCTTGCTCATGCCCAAGACCCCCTGGATGACGTGGATATCGCGTGGAAACGCACCTGTCCCCCGACCGGCGACGCCGCGAACGCGGCGCGGAGGAACCATAGCCAGGGAGGTGCGGCGAGCGGCCGCAGTCGAGGGGTAGGTGGGCCGCATGCGGGTGGGCCGCGCGCGACCGGCGGCACCGCGCGGGTAGCCGCGTTCGCCGCGGCGGGGACTGGGTTAATCTCGGGTGCCCCACCCACGACCCGTCGCATGCCCCAGTACCGCCCTTGCGTACCGCCGCCCGCGCCATGGCCGCGTTGACCCTGCCGCGCCCGCGCCTGCTGCTGCTCGATTTCGACGGCGTGCTGGCCGGGTATACCCGCGCGGCGCGTATCGCCTGCCTGGCCGAGCAGTGCGGCTGCGAACCGGCACAGGTGCGGCAGGCGCTGTTCGCGTCCGGACTGGAAACCGCCTACGACGGCGGCGAGATCGCCACCGCCGACTACCTGCAACGGCTCGGGCAGGGCCTGGACAGGCAGGTGCGCGAGGCCGACTGGATCGCCGCGCGCGTCGTCGCCAGCCGCGGCGATCCCGGCGTGGTCGAGCGCGTCCTGGCACTGGCCGGCAGCGTCGACATCGGCGTGCTGACCAACAACGGCGCGCTGATGGCCGAGGCGGTCGAGCAGATCGTGCCGGCGCTGTTTCCGTTGCTGCAGGGCCGGGTGCTGTGCAGTGGCGCACTCGGCGGACGCAAGCCGCAGGCCGAGGTCTATCGGCGGGCGCTCGAGCGGTTCGGCGTCGCCCCGCGGCACGCGCTGTTCATCGACGACCTGTTCGTCAACGTGCGCGGCGCCCGCGCCATCGGCATGCGCGCCGAAACCGCCAGCGGCGCCCGCGCCGTGCGCCGCGCCCTGGCGCGGCATGGCCTGGCCTAGGCATCGCGCCTACCCGCGCGGCAGACGCGCCCTGCCGCAGCCACAAGGGTGAATTAAAGCGGCTTCAGCCGCGACGCGCGATGCGATGGCCTCGCGGACCCCACAGGCCATCGCCCCCGCATTGCGGCAGCCACCGGTCATCGCGTCGGGACTGAAGTCCCTCCCACAGGCGCTTGCCTGCACGTCACGTGACCGCTGGCGCGATGCCCACCTGTGGGAGCGGCTTCAGCCGCGACGCGCGATGCGATGGTCTCGCGAACCCCAAAGGCCATCACCCCCGCATTGCGGCAGCCACCGGTCATCGCGTCGGGACTGAAGTCCCTCCCACAGGCGCTTGCCTGCACGTGACGTGA